>NZ_JBQQXJ010000001.1:0-563879 GCF_052266595.1 Antarctobacter jejuensis
TCACGGCACCGGCCTCGATCACTGCCAAAGGCCCGACCGAAACCCCATCGCCCAATTGCGCCGAAGGATCGATCACAGCGCTTGGATGGATGCCGAGGGCGTTTGCGATTTGCGCGATCGTAAAGGTCATGCGGTCTCCCGGGTCAGGTGCTGCACCTGTTTGGGGAGAGGTTTAACTGCGCCCGGCCCGCAGGGCCACCCCTTCGTTGTTCAGCGCGCGCCACAGGATCTGATCGCGGCCGTAGACGTCATCGCGATAGTTCATGTGGCCCTTCGCCGAGGTGAAGGCGGTGCGATAGATCAGGTGCACCGGGATCGGCGTTTCCAGCGGAACCTTGGTGTTCTTGCCGGACTGCAGCGTGCGCTGAAAATAGCCTTCGGGATCGTCCATCTGAGGCGCGAGCAGCTCATAGGCGAACTCATGAGGATCATCCAGACGGATGCAGCCGTGGCTGAAGGCGCGGACCTCGCGCTTGAACAGGTGCTGCGACGGCGTGTCGTGCAGGTAGATGTTGTACTTGTTCGGGAACAGGAACTTCACCGTCCCCAAGGCATTGCTCGGCCCCGGGGGCTGGCGCATGGAAAAGGGAAAGTTGCGCGACGAAGCATAGGCCGCCACCGTTTCCCGGCTGACCACGCGGCCCCGGTAATCGACGATCTCAAGATGCCCGGCGGCATAGGGATTGCTGCGGATCGCGGGCAGGTATTCGCCCCGGATGATCGACTGCGGCACGAACCAGTACGGATTGATGACCATCCGCTCCATCACGTCCGAGAATTCCGGCGTCCGACGGTCCGCGTCCTGTGCCCCGATGACCGACCGCGTCTTGAAGGTCACCTTGTCATCATCAATGATCTCGGCGTGGAAATCGACGAGGTTGACCAGAACGTGCCGCTTGCCGCGGCCTTCGGGCAGGTTGAGCCAGCGTTCACGCTCCATCGCGACCATGATCGACTTCAGTCGCTCCTCGGGCGCGGTGTTGATCGCCCGCATGGTGCCGCCGCCGACGACGCCATCGACCGGCAGGCCGTTGTCTTCCTGGAATTCACGCACGGCCGCCTGCATGGCATCATCGAAGGTCATGCTCAGCGACGGCTTCATGTATTCCATCGCCACCAGACGATTGCGCAGCGCCACCACGGCATTGCCGGAATCCCCCGGGCGCAGGCTACCTGCGGAAACGGTGGGGCCCCAGCCGCCCTGGCCGATCTTGTGCTCAAGGCGCAGCTTGGCGCGCATCAGTCGAGAGTATTCCGGGCTGGACGGCACAAAGCTGAGAAACACCGCCTTAGGGTCTTCCTCTGTCAGGCGGGTCAGCAGTTGCTGCGGATCGCGACGCGGCAATTCACGCTTGATGTCCGGGATGATCTTGCCGGGTTCCAGAATGCCGGACTGCAGATCGTTGGCGAACTTGATGAAGGTCTTGGTCAGTTCGATTTCCAGCAGCCCGCGCGACCGGCCATCCGTGGCGCCAGCCATCTGCGCCAGCAGCCGGTCGGCGTTGTAGCGTCCTTCGGGAAGGCCATGCACATCCGCCATCTCGACGGCTTCGAGCAGCGCCAGCCTGCGCGCCCGGTCCTCTTCGCCCGCCCCGGTCCAGATCGGCGCGAAATCCCGCGCCCTGTAGAATGCCGCGATGCTCTCGTCATCGGCGATGTTTTCCGCCACCGCCTGTTTGAATGCCGTAATCTTGAGATTGAGGCTATCGCCCCCCTCTGCCGCCATTCCGGCAGTTGCCACCAACCAGACCGTCCCGGCGGTTGCCAGGGTCCGCAGCATCGACCGCGCATCCACTCCGTTCATCAAAAAATCCTTCATCTTAACTACCATCCCGATAAATACCGTGCATACAAGGCGGTACAACTGTCTATTCACAAATTCGCCAAGAAGTCGACGGTTGCGTCTCAGAGTTGAATAAGAGCATTCCCGCCACACCAATTGCATTATGGGCAAATTCTCGCCACTTCCCCCTTGATCATTACAATTCGGCTCAAACCGGTCTTTTTTGCGGCTTCGATTCGTGCCATACCATTATCGACATCTGGGGATAGATGGCAGGCGGCGCACAACGATGCGCCCGATCAGGTAACACGGCGACTACGGGACAGGCGCTCACATGACAGAGACAAAGACTGGCGGCTTTACGCGCCGCGGACTTCTTCGCGCATTCGCTGCGACCACTGTTGCAGCCGCGCCAACCTTTTCCAATGCTGCAGGCTTCCTGCGCGGATCCGGCGATATCCGCCGAATCCGGATGTATTCCGGTCGCACCGGGGAACGCCTCGACATGATCTACTGGGTCGAGGGCGACTATCTCGCCGACGCATTGAAAGAGGTCAACTTCTTCATGCGCGACTGGCGGTCCGACGAAACCAGGACGATCGATACGCGGACGATCGACATCATGGCGGCGGCGCACAACCTTCTCGACGTCAGCGAACCCTACATGCTCATTTCCGGCTATCGCAGCCCGTCGACCAACGCCATGTTGCGTTCACGGTCTTCCGGTGTGGCGAAGAACTCGCGCCACCTGCGCGGGCAGGCAGCCGACCTGCGGCTGTCATCGCGCTCCGTCAACCAGATGTACCGCGCGGCGTCGGCCTGCAAGGCGGGCGGTGTCGGGCGCTATTCCGGTTCGAACTTCGTGCACATGGATTGCGGTCCGGTGCGCAGCTGGGGCAGCTGAACCCTCCCTATCAAAGCATTCTCGTGTAAAAGGCGTCCCATCCGGGGCGCCTTTTGTTTTTCGCCGATCTGCGCACCCGGGGACAGTCAGGTATTCCATACGCGTTACAGCCGTCGTGGCATCAAGCCGCCGACAGCTTAACAACGCATGAAGGGCTGTCCGGTTCCGTAAATATGAAGAAAAGAAGTGGCGCGGTTGACGGGGCTCGAACCCGCGACCCCCGGCGTGACAGGCCGGTACTCTAACCAACTGAGCTACAACCGCGCTATCGCGTCGGGCCGCTGCGTTTCGGGGCAGTGTTGGCGCGGTTGACGGGGCTCGAACCCGCGACCCCCGGCGTGACAGGCCGGTACTCTAACCAACTGAGCTACAACCGCTTGACTGCCGCCGTGACCGCTTGGCCGTGGCGTGAGAGGCCTTCTATGCGCAGCCCCCCGGGTCGTCAAGCGCTTTTGAGGCAGAAATCGGCGCATTTTTGCAAACACCCCAGTGACGAAATCTTGCCACAGTCCGTTGCGGATTTGACACGACGCTCAAAGGCCAATTCCCGCATTCGGGAATTGGCTTGCCAAACGATAAGGCACCCGGCTTTCTCGGAGGGTCTGCCCGCCTTCCACTGCCAAGGTTGTCCCAATGTCATATTTTTCGCGCCGGAATTTTCTGTCCGCCGGCACTGCTGCTCTTGCATTCGCCCGTCCCGATGCCCTTTGGGCAGCCCCCAAGATCAGCCTCCCAAAGGACATGGTGTCCGATGGATGGGTGACGGTGACAGCCGTCAAGACGGCCTCTCCGGTTGTGGCGATGACGTTTGATGACGGGCCGCACCCGACCCTGACTCCCCGACTCCTCGATATGCTCAAAGCGCGTGGTTTGCGCGCAACTTTTTATTGTATTGGTAACAGGGTCGTCACGTGGCCCGATATTGTCAAGCGCATTGCGGACGAAGGGCACGAAATCGGCAACCACAGCTGGTCACACCCGAATCTTGCCGGGTATTCGGACAAATACGTGCTCAACCAGATCGACCGCACCTCCGATGCGATCTTCAAGATCACCGGCCGTCCGCCCGTCACCTTCCGCCCGCCCTACGGGGCCTTCACCAACCGTCAGCGCCACATGCTGTACCAACAACGCAAACTGCCGACGATCTTGTGGTCCGTCGATCCGCAGGACTGGCGCCGTCCGGGATCCAATGTCGTCGCCAGCCGCATCATTTCGCACACCCGCCCGGGTGCGATCATCCTGACCCACGACATCCAGAGCGGCACCGTCCGCGCCATGCCGCGCACCTTGGACACGCTGACCCAGCGCGGGATGAAATTCGGCACGATGAGCCAGATGATGGGCTGGCCGCTCTGGCAACAACGCAATTTCACGCGGCTCGCCTCCGCTGGCTGACAGCCGGTCCGGACAGCCCCGCAGACACCAAGGCCGTGCGCTCTGTCAGAGCCGCGGCCTTTGTCTTTCCTGCGCCCTTTGCCGGGTCCGTCCGCCCCCTTTCAGCGTTCGGGCAGCGGGATGAACTCGGCATCGTCACCGGGCGGCAGGTGGAACCGCGCGTTGTTCTGCCAATCGCCCCGGCGCCAGGCTTCCTTGGCCTCTTCGATCCGCTCACGCGAGGAGGCTACGAAGTTCCACCAGATGAACCGATCTCCCTCCAGCGTCTCACCGCCCAGCAACATCAGCCGCGCCCCCTTTGGCCCCGCCTTCAGGGACACCCGGTCGCCGGGACGGAACACCATCATCCGTCCGGCCTCGTATCGCTCACCGGCCACCTCCACCGCGCCCTCGACCACGTAGACACCGCGATCCTCATGCTCATCCGGCAGCGGAATCGCCGCCCCGGACTCCAGAACCGCATCTGCATAGAACATCTCTGATGCCGTCTTGACCGGGGCCCGCGCGCCCCAGGCATTGCCAAGGACCAGGCGCACAGTCTTTCCTTCGCCCTCCATCTCGGGCAGGTCTTCGGCCCCGGCATGGATGAACTCCGGCGCGCGGTCTTCGTGATCCTTTGGCAGCGCAACCCATGTCTGAATCCCGAAAAAGGGCATCGGTTCGGTCTGTGTCGCGTCATCTGTACGCTCGGAATGGGTGATCCCCTGCCCCGCCACCATCCAGTTGACGGCCCCCGGTTCGATCCATTGATCGGTGCCAAGGCTGTCGCGGTGGTGCATCCGTCCGCTGTAAAGGTAGCTGATCGTCGCCAGACCGATATGCGGATGCGGGCGCACATCCAGCCCACGGGTCGGCAGCAACTCCGCCGGACCCATCTGGTCGAAAAAGATGAAGGGCCCCACCATCTGGCGTTTCGGCGCGGGCAAGGCGCGGCGCACCTCGAACCCGCCCAGATCACGGGCGCGCGGAACGATCAGGGTCTCAATGGCATCCACCTCGTCCCCCATGGGGCAATGCGGATCAAGCGCAGGATTCCAGCTCATGTCACGACCTCCGGGTTTGACGTATTACAAGGTAGATCATTGTTCTTCGCACGCAATCTGCGCTTGCGGATCATCAGCGTGCATTACTGCACAACTAAACCCGCACTGGGGTGACGCTGCGACACCCGCGCACAAGCCTTGTCGCCGCGCGGGCGGCAATGATAATTCAGGGAACAAGTCGTTCTGATTTCGCATTATCTGTTTGAACGTCTCCCTAACGGCTGATTGCGTCGTGTCTTATAAACCTATGCAGGTGCTCACATTCTTCGATATCCTTGGCGGGCGGTTCACGCTTGCGCCAAAGGAACTTGTCAGCCTGATGCGCAACAGGACAACCCTGACCTATCTCGGGTTGGTCTATGTTTTGCTGATCGTCACCGACGTGCCGGACCTTCGGGATCGCGTTGCCCTGCCTGTCATCCTGACTGCCTGGGCCCTGCTCATGGTGGTGTTCCATGCAGCGGTCTGGCTCGTGATCTCCATCGTCGCGGGGCTTCAACGGCAATTCGGCCCGCGGGTCTGGCCCGGGCCGGTGATCGTCCTCGGCTCCCTCCCGCCGGCCATTCTGGCCGGACAGGCGGTTGTCTATCTCGGGACGGCTGGCCGGGTGGTGGTGCCCATCCTGCCCAGCCTGTTCTATTACTGGCTGATCGCAGAGCTGTTTGGCCTGATCTATTTCCGCTACGTGCGGTTTCACGTCGATGGCCGGACCGGCGACGTCCAGCCCCGGACCGACGCCCCTCCGCCCGCCATTCCCGAAGAGCGCCACATCGTGATCGGAACGCAACCGGTGCCGCTGTCCCGCCTGCACCACATCGAGGCCCACGAACACCATGTGCTGATCACCATGGACGGGCAGAGCATCACCCATCGCGGCCGCCTCAGCGACATCGTCGCGCAAACCGGCCCCGATGACGGCCTGCAACCGCACCGCTCCTGGTGGGTCTCGGCCAATGCCGCGCGCGATCTGACCCGCGAAGGCCAGCGCCACCTGCTGCAACTGGACGATGGCACCCGCGTCCCCGTCGCCCGCACCCGTCTGGACCAGGTCCGCGACTGGCTGGAGCGCCGGGACTAGCCAGAGCAGGACGAGCGCTCTTGTTGCCGCCCCTCCCTGTTGCTAGGGCTGCCGTGGTTTCACAACTAGGCGCATCTTCATGACCGACACCCCCGATCAGGACACCGACATGATCCGTTTCGGATGGGAGGAATGGGTGGCATTGCCCGACCTCGGCCTGCCCGCTCTGCGGGCCAAGGTCGACACCGGCGCGCGTACATCGGCGCTGCACGCCTTTGACATCGAAACATTCGGCCCCGCCTCCGCGCCCAAGGTCCGTTTCACCGTCCACCCGGTGCCCGGACGCGATGATCTGGTGATCCCCTGCTCGGCCCGGATCGTCGACCGCCGCAATGTCACCTCGTCGAACGGCGAAACCGAATCGCGCTACGTCATCGCCTCGACCCTGCGCGTGGGCGAGGAAAGCTGGCGCATCGAGATGACGCTGACCGACCGCTCCACCATGGCTTCGCGCATGTTGCTGGGCCGCGAGGCGCTGAAGGATCACATCACCATCGTCGCCACCGACCGCTTTCAGCAGCCGAAACTCAGCTACGACGTCTACACCACCGCCCGCATGCGCCAGAACGCTCCCAACCGGTCCCTGCGCATCGCCGTCCTCAGCCGCGAGGACAATTATTCCAGCCGCCGTTTCGTCGAAGAGGGCGAAAAGCGCGGTCACACGGTCGAGGTCATCGACACCACCCGCTGTTACATGGCGATCAACGCGCTCTCGCCCGAGGTCCATTACGACGGCAAGCGCCTGCCCCGCTACGACGCCGTCATCCCGCGCATCGGCGCCTCTGTCACCTCTTACGGTACCGCCGTCATCCGGCAGTTCGAAACCATCGGCACCTTTTGCGTGAACGGGTCCGACGGCATCACCGCCTCCCGGGACAAGCTGCACGCCCATCAGCTGATGGCGCGGCACAAGATCGGCATGCCCAACACCGCCTTTGCCGCCTCGCCCAAGGACACACAGTCGCTGATGCGGCTGGTCGGCACCGCGCCGCTGATCGTCAAGCTGCTGGAATCGACCCAAGGAAAGGGCGTCGTGCTGGCGGAAACCAAGAAGGCGGCGGAGTCCGTCATCGACGCCTTTCGCGGGCTCAAGGCCAATTTCCTCGTGCAGGATTTCGTCAAGGAATCCGCCGGAGAGGACATCCGCTGTCTGGTGGTCGGCGGCAAGGTCGTCGCGGCGATGAAACGCACCGGGGCAGAGGGCGATTTCCGCTCCAACCTGCATCGCGGCGGTTCCGCGCAAAGCGTGCGCATCACCAAGGAAGAGCGTGACGCCGCCGTCCGCGCTGCCCGCGCCTTTCGCCTCAACCTTGCCGGGGTTGACCTGCTCCGCTCCGACGCCGGGCCCAAGGTGCTGGAGGTCAACTCCAGCCCCGGCCTTGAAGGTATTGAAACCGCGACCAAAAAGAACATCGCGGCACTCCTGTATGACCATCTGGAGGCCAAGGTGCGCCCCGCACCCGTGCGGTCCAGAAAAAGCATGAACGAGGAATAAATCCGGTCGACGGCCAAGAAAGACAGGGCGCGGCGCGTCACACTGGTGAGAACAGATTTGCTTTCACCAGAGGACATTTGCCATGTTTCGCCCTTTTCTGATCTTTGCCGTCAGCCTTTTCTGTGCCGCCCCGGCTTTTGCCCGGGACAACATCAGGGATTTCCTGACCACCAGTGAACTCACCTTCTCCGGTGAGGCACGCGCCTTTGCCGATGGCTCCGTCCGCCTCACACCACCCAAAGGCGGTGTCAGGGGCAGTGTCTTTTCCAGCCAGAAGCTGCCCACCAACACCTTTTCCACCTTCTTCGCCTTCGACATCACCCGGCCCGGAAACGGCGGCGCCGACGGGATCGTCTTCATCCTGCAAAACCGCTCTGCCAGCCTGGGCGGCAATGGTCAGGGCATGGGGTATCTGGGCGTAACGGAGTCGGTCGCCATCGAATTCGACACATGGAAAAATGATCGGCACGACCCGGACGGCCGCCATATGGCCCTGCTGGTCGACGGCAAGATCACCCATGACAGATACCGGCCTGCCAGCCTGCGCGGCAATTTCGAAAACAACGGACCGTGGTATGTCTGGATCGACTACGATGGCACAACGCTGGAGGCCCGCCTCTCCAACAAGCGCCAACGCCCTCTGCGTCCCTCGATTTCCCAGGTGATCGACATTCCCCGCCTGCTCGATGCCGAAGAGGCCTGGATCGGGTTTTCCGCCGCCTGCGGATGGGCCTATGCGGCGCATGACATCCTCGAATGGACCTACGTGGACCGCTACGCGCCCGAAGAGGTCGCCGAGTCGACTGAAACTGCCCCTGGCGGGACCGGCCAATAGCGCAAAGACCGTGCGGGGGCCTTTACCGCGCCCGCCGCATTCCCTATATAAAACGTCAGCTTTTCGGAGACGAGGACCACAATGACCGAGCAGAACCCACCGCTCGAAGGTGCACCGCTGATCGCACCCTCCAGCACCGACCATCCGCTCTATGACACCGTGGTCGAGGCCTGCCGCAGCGTCTATGACCCGGAAATCCCGGTGAACATCTACGATCTCGGGCTCGTCTACACGATCGAGATCAACCCCGAGGCCGAGGTGCGCATCGTCATGACCCTGACCGCGCCGGGCTGCCCCGTCGCCGGTGAGATGCCGGGCTGGGTCGCCGAGGCGGTCGAACCGCTGCCGGGCGTCAAACAGGTCGACGTGGACCTGACGTGGGAACCGCCCTGGGGCATGGAAATGATGTCCGATGAGGCGCGGCTGGAACTGGGCTTCATGTAAAATCGCTGTGCCGCGGGCGACGCAGGGTTTTGCCCCTGTCGCCCCGGCCCAAAAACAGATATGGCATGGACATCATTTGAATTGTTCCCATGCCCCCCATTGCCCAGAAACCGCCGCGTCTTGTCACGCTTGTCCTGATCACCATTCTGGGCATCGTGTCGGTCAACATGTTCCTGCCGTCGCTGCCGAACATGGCGCAGGCCTATGCCATCACCTATGCGCAGGCCAGCCTGTCGATCTCTGTCTTCATGATGATCACGGCGGTCCTGCAGGTCGTGATCGGCCCGCTGTCGGACCTTTACGGGCGGCGGCCCGTGCTGCTGTGGTCGCTGGCGATCTTTACGCTGGCCTCTCTGGGCACCGCGCTCGCGCCGGATTTCACCACCTTCATGGCGTTTCGCGTCCTGCAATCCTCTGTCATCGCCGGAAACGTGCTGTCCCGCGCCATCGTGCGCGACACCTCTCCACCCAGTGAGGCGACCGCGCGGCTTGGCACCATCGGCATGGCCATCGCACTGGGTCCGATGCTGGCACCGGTGGTCGGCGGCACGCTGGATCAGCTCTTGGGCTGGCGCGCGACACTCTGGGTCTTCTTCCTGTCCGGTGCCGCGCTGGTCTACCTCTGCTGGCGCGATCTGGGAGAGACCAACGCCACGCGCGGTCAGGGATTCGCCGCGCATTTCCGCGCCTATCCCGCCCTGCTGACGAATGTCGGCTTCTGGTCCTACACCTTTTCCGTCGGTCTGGGGCTGGGCACCTTCTTTGCCTATCTCGCGGCCACCCCCATTCTGGCCGACGTGGTGTTTCACCTGCCACCAAGCGCGGTGGGCGCGCTGATCGGCCTGCCCCCCATCGGATTCATCTGCGGCAGTTACGTCTCGCGCCGGATCGGCGGCAGGCTGGCCACCGCACCCATGGTCGTGATCGGGCGGCTGGTCGCGGTTGTCGGGCTGGGCGCGGCCCTGCCGCTGTGGTGGTTCGGCTCTGGCTCGGCGTTCAGCCTGTTTGTCCTGATGCCCGTCATCGGCCTGTCGAACGGGATCAGCACGCCTGCGGGCCTGTCCGGCGCCATGTCCGTGCGCCCGGATCTGGCGGGCAGCGCGGCGGGTCTGTCGGGCGCGGTCACGGTGGGCTGCGCCGCGGCCTTGACCTCCGTATCCGGCGTCCTGATGGGCACCGCGCCGGATCCGGCGCGGATGCTCTGGCTGCTCTGGGGGCTGGCGCTCTTGTCGGTTCTGACCGCCCTGCCCGCCCTGCGCACCGCCCCGGAACCCGGCCCCGCCCCCGGCTGATCGCCGTCACACAGCTTTCATGCCCCGGTCAGCGCCCTGACCTGCATCCCGGCCTCCCTGATCTCACAGATGAAAGACGGCGCGCTGAACAACAGGCCGCAGTCCTGCCTTGTCCAGACATCCAACGCAAAAGTGCCCGATCTGGGCACCATCACATGGACGCTGGAACGCTCCCGCCCGCCCCCGTGCGGAACAACCCGAGCCCCCAAGGCGTTGCCATCCCGATGCATCGCCTGACAAAATCCCGCCCCGCGCCGCTTCTTCTGGGCCTTTGCCTGCTCCTGCTGGCCGCCATCGCGCCCCTCTCCGCGCAGGCCCAATCGGATGACGCGCCCTGGTTCGAGGTGGACAGCCTGAACAGCGGCCTTGGCCCCGCGCCGGCCAGCATCGACCGCAGCACGCCCCGCGCCACCATGGAATCGCTCCTGCGCATTCCCACCGATGGCCCCGTCTCCGCCTCGCGCGCCCACCTTCTGGATCTCTCTGATATTCCCCCGGAGGATCAAACCACCCGCGGCGCCTTTCTGGCAGAGCAACTGGTCAGCGTGATCCACCGCCGCGCCGTGCTGGACTGGGGCCAGATCCTCGACCGGCCCGATGCGCTGGACGCGCGCCAGACCTCCAACTCCGCCACCGCCGGGATGAAACGCCGCTCGCTGCTGGTCTGGGAGATCGAACTGGACGGCATCCCCGCCGCCATCCGCCTCAACCGGATCAAACCGGCGGGCGGCGATCCGGTCTGGGTCGTCTCCCGCCAGACCGTGCAGAAGATCCCCGCGCTCTACGACGCCTACGGCCCCTCTGGCTACGAGGAACATCTGCCCGATGTCCTGCGCCAGACCGCCTTCTGGCGACTGATGTGGTGGGAGGTGATCGGCCTGCCCCTGCTGGCGCTGCTGGCAGCACTTGCCGGACAGGGCACCGCCGTCGCCCTGCGCCGCGTGGGCCGTCACGCCACCCGCCGCATCACCACCGCCGCCTTTCGCGCCGCGCGCATGCCGCTGGTGCTGGTGGCCGTGGCGCTGACGCTGGCGGTGGGCACGCAGACCATCTTTGTCTTTTCCGGACGGCTGAACAGCGTCCTGACCCCGCTCATCGCCGCGGGGTTTGTCACCGCCGCGCTGATGCTGATCGTCAACGTGATAGAGGTCATCCTCGACCAGATCACCGGCTTTGACGAGATGGACCTGACCCGCCAGCAATTCGATGAGGCCCGCACCCGCGCAACCCGCATCGCCGCCCTGCGCCGCATCCTTGTCATCATCGTCTTCCTCTTCGGCTTCGGCATCGTCCTCGCCTCGGCCAACCTGTTCCGCACCTACGGCTTTTCGCTCTTGGCCTCGGCGGGCGTGCTGACGCTGATCTTGGGCTATGCCGCGCGCACCATCCTGACCAACATCCTTGCCTCACTGCAGATCGCGCTGAACCAATCCGCCCGCATCGGCGATCGCGTCGTCTACAAGGAGGCGCTCTGCCACGTTGAGCGGATCAATTTCACCTATGTCCAACTGCGCGACTGGGACGGCACCCGCCTTGTGGTGCCGGTCAGCGAATTCGCCTCCACCACCTTTGAAAACTGGACCCTGAAAGAGCCTGAAATGCTGCGGGTCCTGCGCTTCAAACTGGCGCCCGATACCGACATCGACAAGATGCGCGCCGTCTTCGAAGAGGTTCTGGACGAATTGGATCAGGCGGAACTGGACGACCGCGAAAAATCCGCCGTCCGCGTCACCGGGCAGGATGCCTTTGGCATCGACGTCTGGTTCATGGTGCCCTGCCGTGACCCCAACACCTCGTGGGACGTGGCCTGCCTTGCGCGTGAGGCGCTGCTCAGCAGGCTGTCCCGGATGGAAGAGGAAGAAGAGGTGACACTTTTCCCGCAGGCCTCGCTTGCCGCCGAGGCAGTCAGCCCCGATCCGGCGGCCGCCTGACAGGCCTCAGTCCCGGCAATAGCGCAGGTCCGCCGCGTGGCCAAAGCACATGGGGTTGAGGTGCAGCCGCCCCTCCAAGACTGC
Source organism: Antarctobacter jejuensis (assembly GCF_052266595.1). Lineage (NCBI taxonomy): Bacteria > Pseudomonadati > Pseudomonadota > Alphaproteobacteria > Rhodobacterales > Roseobacteraceae > Antarctobacter > Antarctobacter jejuensis. The sequence continues at coordinate 12,288 of NZ_JBQQXJ010000001.1, forward strand.
GCCGGGATCCCGTCCCATTTTCGCCAGCACCAAGTTGCGCAGATAGGCCGTCGGTTCGGTATAGAAGTTCGCGGTCACCCAGCGCATGTGATTGCGCGGAATGAAGTCCGGCTGCGCCCCTACAAAAGCCAAATGAAACCGCTCGATCTCCGCCGCCCGCGCCGCTTTCATTGTAGCCACCTCGGCCTGCCACCCCGCCACTTCCTCGGGCCACAGCACACGGCCAAACTCCTCCAACACCCTGTCCGCGATAATGACATCCACCACCAGCAGCCCGTCGGCCTTGCGCGCCTCCCAATCCTCGCGCCAGATTTCCAGCTGCATCCGGTAGGCCAGAGCCGACGACGCCCGCTGCTGCATTTCCGACATCGGCGGGACCATCGGCATCCCAAAGCCATCCGTCCGCGCCAGCGTGCTGTTCTTCGCCATGAGCTGCCCATGCGCCCGCAGCATCGCCACCCGGCGCAGATGCGCGTCCCGTACCCCGGCGGGTGCGTCCTGAAACCGCTCCGCAATGCAGGCTGTGATCCGCTCCCACGCGCCTGGATTGGCCCGCTCAAAGGCATAGGCCCCGCTGCCAAACCCTGCCTTGATCCGCTCGTATTCGAACAACTTGTCGTCAGAGCCGACGAATTTCCCGTGCCGGGTGTCGATCCACCTGATCTCCTGGGGAAACGGGATCTCTGTCTCCTCTGCCCCGAAAGCCTCATAATAGGGCTGCTGCCAGTCAAAAAACGCGGCACAGACATCGTTGCGCGGCTGATCCGCGCTGGCCGCCGCGCCTGCAAATGCCGCCGCCACAACCATGCAAATCACGCAGAAAAAATGCTTCATTCCATATCCCATCCAAAAATCAACAGGCCCGGCGACAACACCGCGTGCCGGCTGCCTCTTGAGTAGACGCAGCCGCTGCCCTAAATCTTGGAATTGAAAGAGAGGTTTCGCAAATGTTTGCAATACCCGGTCAGTCCCCCGTGACGATCACCCCCGCCGCCGTGACCCAGATCCGCAAGCTGATGGAGCGCGACAGCCGCTTCGGCCTGAAGATCGGCGTCAAGAAAGGCGGCTGCGCGGGCATGGAATACACCATGGACTACGTCGATGCGGCTGACAAAAACGATGAGGTCGTGGAACAGGACGGCGCGCGCGTGCTGATCGCGCCGATGGCGCAGATGTTCCTTTTCGGCACCGAAATCGACTATGAGACCTCGCTGCTCGAATCCGGCTTCAAGTTCCGCAACCCCAACGTCGAAGACGCCTGCGGCTGTGGCGAGTCGATCAAGTTCAAGGATGTCGAGGAACTCTCCGCAGAACGCGATCAGGCCCGGTGAGCCTCTCCGCCGAAGAGATCGCCTTTGCCAAGGACCTCTTCTCCGGTCTCGGGAACATCACGACCCGCAGGATGATGGGCGGTCTGTGCCTCTATCATGAGGGCACGATCTTTGCGCTTGTGCATTCGGACGGCAACATCCTGATCAAGGGCGCAGGCCCCTTCATCGACCGGCTGGAGGAGATGGGCTGCACCCGCTGGACCTATACCCGCAAGGACGGCAAGGGCGCAGCCATGCCCTACTGGAGCCTCCCCGGATCGGCACTGGACGACCCGGAAGAGGCGGTGGCACTGGCCCGTGAGGCCCTGCGCCACCTGTAACGGAAAACCGGGGACGCCCCCGGCACCCCTCTCGCTCAGGCCGCCGCCGCCATCGCGCGCTGGTCAAACTCCATCGCCGCCTGATGCGCGGCCTGCGCCTGACAGCGCGCTACCCAATCGCGGATCACCGGCACATCCGGCACAAGATCCGGCAACCAGTTGAAGGTGGAGCAGATCAGGACATCCGCCGCCGAATAGGCCTCGCCCATCAGCCAATCCGCCCCGTCCAGCGCGGTTTCCAGCGACGTCAGCACCGTCTCCCAATCGCGATAGGTGGTTTGCAGGATCGGATGCGACAGCTCGGCCAGCTTCGTCACCACCACCGGCTCCATCACGTTTCCATACCACGCCATCCACGCCAGAAAGGCGCCGTGCTCCGGCGTGCCGACCTTTGGGGCCAGCCCGGCCTCGGGAAACAGGTTGGTCAGATGGATCATGATCGCATCGCTTTCGCGGATGACCGTGCCGTCATGGTCCAGCAGCGGCACCTTGCCGTCCGGATGCGGGTTCTCCGGATCGCGCGCCCCGCTCCCGTCCTGTCGGGGCACTTCTGTCAACCGGATTCGGACCCGGTCCTGTGCCCCCAGCGCGTGGATCAGTTCCACCACCCGGGATGAGCGGCTGAAAGGAGCGTGATAAAGCGTCAGCATGTGAATTTCCTTTTCGGTGCAGTTTGCCTGCACCGGGAATGCCACACGCCCTTGTCAGTTTCTGTCAGCAGCCGACGCGCCATCCGCGTTCTGCAAATGCACATAGGTCTCGTTGAACCGCTTCTGCAGGTGCTCACCTGCAAGGATCACCTGCCCCGACCCGATCGGCGCCACGTTGGTCATGTAATCGGGGTTGAAGAACAGCGGCACCGAAATCCGCTCTTCCGCCGTGCCCTTGACCCGGTGCAGCGTCGCCTTGACCCGCCCGCCTGTCCAGAGCTCCAGCATCTCGCCGAAGTTGATCACAAACTCCCCCGGCCGCGCCTCCACCGGCAGCCAGGACCCGTCGCGCAGCAGCACCTCCAGCCCGGCAACCCCGTCCGACCCAAGCAGCGTCAGACAGCCGTAATCGGTATGCGCGGCGATGCCGAAATCCTTGTCCCCCGCCCAATCGGGCCGCGGCGGGTAATAATTCCCCCGCAACAGCGCCATCGGCCGTGCGAACTTGTCATCGAAAAATCCGCGCTCCTCCCCGATCGCCTCTGCAATCCCCCGCAACAGCCCCAGCGCCACCGCCCGCGCATCGCGGTAATAGGCCTCGATCACCTCGCGAAACCCTTCGGGCCGCGCGGGCCAGAGGTTCGGCGCATAGACCGACAGGCCGGACTCCGGATCCTCGAACCCGCTGTCAAAGACCTGCTTGTAATCGGGGTTGGCCTCGGGATCGACCTGCTCGCTCTGCGGCGCGCCCCAGCCCCGGTTGGACCCGGTCGCCGCCATGTCCACCCGCCGCTTTTCCGCCTCCGGCAGATCGAAAAACGCCCGGTAGGCGGCCAGCACAAAGCGCATCCGCGCCGCCGAAATCGCCGTGTTGCCGACGATCAGGAACCCGATCTCCTCGGCCCCGCGCCGCAGCTCTGCCAGCGTCTCGGGATCCCGCGCCGCGATTTTTGCCGCATCCAGCTTCGGTATCATGCCATGCCCCTTCGAAACCCGCCGCTTCCTCCGCCGCTTCCCTTGTCATGACGCCGCGCTGCTATCAACCGGGCTTGACGCCGCGCCCGCCGCATTGAACAAACCTCCAAAGAGTTATGGGAGTTGGGCGACATGCGACAGAAACTGGCTGCGGGCAACTGGAAGATGAACGGCACGCAAGAGGCCTTGGCCGAACTCACCGCGATCGACGCCGCCGCCGGAGGGGCTGCTGAGGTACTGATCTGCCCGCCCGCCACGCTGATCGCCGCCGCCGCCCAAACCGCCGAACGCACCCATATCGGCGGGCAGGACTGCCACCCCAAGGCCTCGGGCGCGCATACCGGCGACATCGCCGCCGCCATGCTCAGGGACGCGGGCGCCAGCTATGTCATCCTCGGCCATTCCGAACGCCGCGCCGATCACGGTGAATCCGATGCGCTGATCCGGGACAAGACCCGCGCCGCATGGGACGCCGGGCTGACCACGGTGGTCTGCGTCGGCGAAACGCTGGACCAGCGCGAACATTCCAACACGCTCGACATCATCGGCGGGCAACTGGCGGGCTCCATCCCCGACGGCGCCACCGCGCACCGCCTCGTCGTCGCCTATGAGCCGGTCTGGGCCATCGGCACCGGCAAGGTGCCGACGCCGGATCAGATCGGCGATGTGCATGATTTCATCCGCGCCCGGCTGGAACGCCGCTTTGGCGCGGGCGTGGGCCGCTCCACCCGCATCCTCTACGGCGGCTCGGTCAAGGCTTCGAACGCGGAAGAAATCTTTGCCGTCTCCAACGTCGACGGCGCATTGGTTGGCGGGGCCAGCCTCAAGGCCGCGGATTTCGTGCCAATCATTCAGGCGCTGAACAAGGCGGCCGAGGCGTAACCCGCCCCCGAAATCCCACGTAGGGCGGGGTTCACCCCGCCACCAGCCCCAAACGCAAGAAACGGCGCCCCCTGGGGGACGCCGCCTTTTCCTCATGGACCAAGCTCAGAGCAGGCCGAACGCGTAGCCAACGGCCCGCGCCATCATCTCGGCATCGCCGCGCAGCATGGCGATCACTGCGTAGATCAGCACCAGTCCCCGGCAAATCCACTTCCATTGCATCAGTGCAAGGAACACCCGCCGCGCCTTCTCAAACATCGTTTCCATATCGACCTTTCTTTTTTGATCTTTGAGGCTGGCCAGCCGGTTGCTAGGCTCCCATCGGGAACACCCTCAATTTGAGCGAAACGCATTTTCGAATCCGGACGGGTTCAGGCGGACTCACCGGACGGAAACAGGCGGAAATGGCATCTTTTGGCGAATTGCTGGGGCAGGAAATCCGCGAGAAACGCGAGCGCCGCGGCTGGACGCAACTTGACCTCGCGCTGACCGCCCTTGGCGACGTAAACGCCGAACGCCGCATCCGCGACTATGAAACCGGCAAGGTTGGCCGCCCGCAGGCCAGGGTCTATCAACCGATCTGCGACGCGCTGAACATCACCCGCCAAACCATCGGCGCGCTCAAGGCACAGGCGGCGGACGCGAAAACCGTCACCAATGACGAACTTCTCGTCCTGCGCAATGAAAAAGGCTCTCTCGAACAGGCCCTCTCAGACCTGAAAACCCTCACCCGCGCGCAACTCGAAACCCTTGCAAGCCGCTTTGAACTGGACAAACCCTATGACGCCAGCGACGGCGCGCTGGTCGAATACCTGAGCAACAAGGCACAGGACTTCCGCGCCCTGCGCGCCGAGGTCGACGCCATCGACGACGGCATCAAGGCGCTGTCCAACCTCAAAGCCTCCGCCATGGTCGCTTTTGACAGCGGCGATCTGGACGAGGTCGAAACCCTCCTGTCCCGCGTGCAGGAAGTCGCCAAAGACGAGGCCGCCAAAGCCGCCGAAATCCGCGCCGACGCCGCCCTGCTTCGGCAACGCACAGGCTTTGCCCGCGCCCTGCTGCTCGACGCCGCCGACAGCTTTGCCATTCTCGATCCGCTGGAACCCGCGCGGCGTCGCTTGACCTATGGGAAAAAATTCTATGACCACAGCCTACGCTATGGCGGCGACGGGTTGGAGATCGCAGCGGAACTCTGGAAAAAATGTATCGACCTTTCGGAACGGGAAGGCGACGACATCCTGCGGGGCAAGGCGCTTTCAAATCTGGGCGCTGCGCTCGAAATCCGAGGCACCCGCACCAAGGGCCCCGAGGGCGGGGCGTTGCTGGCGCAGGCGGTCACTGCCTTTCGCGCCGCACTTGAAGTCCACACCCGCAAGACACATCCCGTGGACTGGGCCACTACGCAGAACAACCTCGCGAATGCGCTCCGAAACCAAGGCACCCGCACCGAAGGCCCCGAGGGCGCGGCACTGCTGGCGCAGGCAGTCACCGCCTACCGCACCGCACTGGAGGTCACCACCCGGGATGCGCATGACGTGGACTGGGCCGTGACGCAGAACAACCTCGCCATTGCGCTCGCAACCCAAGGCATCCGCACCTACGGCCCCGAGGGCGCGGCACTGCTGGCACAGGCGGTCACCGCCTACCACGCCGCACTGGAGGTCTTCACCCGCGACGCTTTTCCCGTGCAATGGGCCACGACGCAGAAAAACCTCGCCGCTGCGCTGCGAAATCAAGGCACCCGCACAGACGGCCCCGAGGGCGCGGCGCTGCTGGCGCAGGCGGTCACCGCCTACCGCGCCGCACTTGAGGTCCGCACCCGCGACGCTTTTCCCGTGGACTGGGCCTCGACGCAGAACAACCTCGCCGGTGCGCTCCAAAACCAAGGCAGCCGCACCGACGGCCCCGAGGGCGCGGCGCTGCTGGCGCAGGCGGTCAGCGCCTTCCGCGCCGCACTGGAGGTCACCACCCGCGACGCTTTTCCCGTGCATTGGGCCATGACGCAGGAAAACCTTGCCTTGGCCGAAATGGCGCGGGCGGAGCACGACACCTGCACGGATCCTCTGCCGCACCTACGCGCCGCGCTGGATCATGTCACCGCCGCGCTGGAGGTCTTTGCCCCCGAACACATGCCCTACAACTTCACCAAGGCTTTCAAACTCAAAACCCGTCTCGAAGAAAAAATCGCCGCTCTCGACAAACCGTAGGCCGGGCTTCAGCCCGGCACGCCGCCACCCGCGCCTGCCCCTCGGCCCGCCGCAGCGCCTCGATCAGCATGGACCGTTCCACCTGCGCCAGCCGCTCGGTCAGGCCAAGGTTTTCCTCCGTCGCCGATGCCTCCCCCAGCCCCAGAACGAACCGCATGGCCGCGCTCATCAAGGCCCGCGCATTGCCCGGCCAATCCTGCGCCATCAGCCCGGAAATCACCTCCTCCGTCACCTCCGGCGCCGTCAGCCCCGCCTGCTCCGCCGCCTGCGCCACATAGTGCCGGAACAGCACCGGAATATCCTCGGGCCGTTCCGACAGCGCCGGGATGCGGACCTGACAGACCTCCAGCCGGTAATAGAGATCGGTGGACAGCCCGCCCTGCCCGACCGCCTCGGTCAGGTCCCGCGCGCTGCCCCCGATCAGCACCACATCGCCCCGTTCCAGAAGGTCCAAGAGCGCCAGCTGCGCGTCCTGCGACAGCGCCCCGATCCCGTCAAGGAACAAAGTCCCGCCCAGACAGCGCGGCCAAAGCTCCACCAGATCCGCCCGCGTCAGCCCCGCCGCCGCGCGTTTCTCAAACGGGCCCTTGCCCCGGTTCGAGGCAAGATGAATGACCTCCGCCACCTTGGAAATCCCCGACCCCGGTGCTCCGGTCACCAGCGCATCGGTCCCCGCTCGCGCCGCCACCCGCACCCGCGCCCGCAACCGCTCGGCCGCGGCAGAGACGCCAAAGATCATCCGCGCCGCCGGGTCACCCGCCTCCAGCTGCTGCTTCAGCCGCCGGTTTTCCAACACCAGCGCTCGGGTCTTCAGCGCGCGGGCCACGACGGCGGTGAAATCCGCCGGGCTGCAGGGCTTTTCAAGGAAATCGAACGCCCCCTGCGACATCGCCTTGACCGCCATGGGAATGTCCCCCTCGCCGGTCAGCAGGATCACCGGCAGATCCGGGTCCCGCGCATGGGCATAGTCCAGCAGGTGGAAGCCGTCACGCCCCGGCATCCGGATGTCAGAGACGATCACCCCGTCAAAGGCCGGACCGATGTGATCCTTGGCCTCCACAAAGGACCCCGCAGTCAGCGCATCGAAATCGGCAAGATCAAGCGTCTGGCCCAATGCCTCGCGCACGGCGGCATCGTCATCGACCAGCAGGACACGGTTCACCATGCGTGCACCCCGGTGAGACGGCGGGCGGGGCGATGTTCGCCCAACGAACGAGCGGTGTCCCCCGTCCTCATGCCGCCAGATCCTCGCGCCAGAGATCAAGCTCGACCATGAAACACGCCCCCTTTTCCGCGTTTTCGCCCCGGATGCGGCCACCGAAACTTTCCACCAGTCCGTAAGAGATCGACAGGCCAAGTCCCATGCCTGCGCCCACTTCCTTGGTGGAATAAAACGGCTCGAACACCTTTTCCGGATCGGCAAGGCCCGGACCGGTGTCCTGAACCCGCACCACCAGACGCGATCCGACCTCCATGTCGATGGTGATCGCCTTGATATCCTGTCCCGCCATCGCATCGGCGGCGTTGTTGATCAGGTTTACAAAGACCTGCCCCAGCCGCACCTCTCCGCCCATGACCCAGACCGGCGTGGGCCACTCCCCGGCCGCCCAGTGCAGCGTCACACCGTCTGACGCCAGCCGCGCCTCTGTCAGTTCCACGGCCGAGTTGATCACGGCGACGATATCCACCTTGCCCATCGGTTCGCTTTCGTTGCGGGCAAAGGCGCGCAGGTTCTTGATGATCCGTGCCGCCCGCGCCGCCAGTGCAGCGATCCGGTCAAGGTTGGCGCGCGCCTTGTCCGGCTTGCCCTTGTCCATCAAGGCGACACCGTTCTCGGCAAACTGGCGGATCGCCATCAGGGGCTGGTTCAACTCGTGGCTGATCCCCGCGGACATCTGCCCAAGCGCGCTCAACTTGCCCGCCTGCACCAGATCCGCCTGTGCCCGTCGCAGGGCCGCCTCGGCCTCTTCCCGCTCTCCCACCTCGTGCCGCAACGCGGTGTTGGCCGTCTCCAGATCCTGCGTCCGCGTCCTGACCCGTTCCTCCAGTTTCGCATTGGCCTGCGCCAGCGCCCGACGCCGCACCGTGGCGAGAAACAGAAGCGAGCCGAAGAACAGGCACAAAACGACCAGTACCGCCGCCTGCAGGCCCGCCAGTCGCAGCGCCGGCCCCACATCCACCAGCGCTTCCCCCGTCAGCCCGATGACGGGCAAAGGCTGCATGATGTGCAGGGCGCGGGCCGGAACATAGGTGCTGACGCGCTGACGCCAGATTTCATGCGCTCCGACATTGCGGATCTCGATGCTCTCGATCTGGCCGGACGGTCCGGTCAGGCGCTCCCCGTCCCGCTGCCAGAACAGCAACTCTGACCGGTTGGTGATAAAGACCCGGTTCAGCGCATCGGTGAAAAAGACCGACGGTCGAGATCCGCTCCATTCGCGTTCCATGGCCTCGATATCCACGGCAAGGACCAGCACGCCACGCACCCCCCCTGCGGGATCAAAGGCGGGCTTGGCGTAGTAGAACAAGCGCCGGTCGAGGTCACTGCTGATCCCGTGATGCGCGCCAAGTGCCCCCTGCGCCGCGCGCAGGAACCACGGCTGCGCCATCAAATCGTCGGGCGCCTCACCTTGGGCCGAGGCCAGAACCCGCCCCTCACGGTCGGTGTAAAACGCCATGGCCGCACCTGTCCGGTCCATGTTACGCAACAGCAGCTGATCCGCGGTCTCGCGGTCGCCGCCATCGTGCAGCACCGCCAGCGCGGGCTGGTCCACCATCACAACGGCCAGGGCCCGGTAGCGCAACAGCCCCGTGACCAGACGATCCGCTGCCAATGCCAGATCGGACTGGCCGCGCGCCGCCACCTGTCGCAGCGCCTCGGCATAGCTATAGCTCCATGCCAGCCAGCCCAGCACGGCCACACCGGCGACGAAGAGCCCGACAATCAGGCCACGGGTCGAAGCTTTTTCCTCCATGTCCCATCCTTAGCGTCCCCTTGCCATGCCGGACAAGAAGCGCAAGGGTCGCGCCATGTTGCGCATGACCCAAGACCCGACCGATCCCAGCTTTGTTCAGGACCCCTACCCGTTCTACGACCGGCTGCGCAGCGGCGGTGACCTGGCATTCTGGGAGGATTACGAACTGCCCTGCGCCGTCTCCCACCGGGCGGTCCACGCATTGCTGCGTGACCGGCGTTTCGGGCGCGAAGTTCCCGCCGAACAGGCCCCGCAAATACCCGCGCACCTTGCCCCGTTCTACGCGGTCGAGGCGCATTCCATGTTGGAACTGGAACCGCCAAGGCACACCCGCCTGCGCGGCCTTGTGCTGCGCGCCTTCACCTCGCGCCGGATCAAGGCGCTGGCCCCGGAAATCGCGCAACTTGCCCACAGTTTGATCGATGCCTTTCCCGCCGGGGAAATCGACCTGCTGCCCGCCTTTTGCCAGCCATTGCCGGTAATCGTCATCTGCCGCCTGCTTGGCGTTCCCGAAAGCTATGCCGATCAATTGCTGGTCTGGTCCAATGCCATGGTTGCCATTTATCAGGCGCGGCGCGACCGGCAGATCGAATTGGCCGCCGCCAGTGCGGCGCAGGAATTTTCCGACTTTCTGACCGGCTACATCGAAACGCGCCGCGCGCGCCCGGCGGATGACCTGATCACGCATCTGATCGCCGCCGAGGAGGACGGTGAGAAACTCTCGACCCCCGAGTTGATCACCACCTGCATCCTGCTGCTGAACGCCGGGCATGAGGCCACGGTGCACACGATGGGCAATGGCATCAAGACGCTGCTGGAAACCGGGACGGCGATCTCTGCCGGGAACGCGGAACCGGTGGTCGAGGAGATCCTGCGCTACGATCCGCCGCTGCACATGTTCACCCGCTATGCCTATGAAGAGGCAGAGGTCTTCGGCCACAGGTTCAAGCGCGGCGATCAGGTTGCCCCGCTCCTGGGTGCCGCGAACCGCGATCCGGCGGTCTGGCCCGATCCGGGGAAATTTGACCCCGGACGTCCCGCCGCCAACAACACCAGTTTCGGCGCCGGGCTGCACTTTTGCGTCGGCGCACCGCTGGCGCGTCTGGAATTGCAGATCGCCCTGCCGATCCTGTTTGGACGACTGCCCGGCCTGCGCCTGTCAGAACCGCCGCGCTATGCCAACCTCTACCACTTTCACGGGCTGGAACGGCTGATGGTTCACCAGGGCTGACGCTGACCGCGCTTTGCGGGGCAAGGCGAGTTGGGCTGGCGGCAGCCTTGACCCGCAAAGCGCCCCCTCACAAAGGCAGCGCCGTGGTCGCCTTGATCTCTTCCATCGACAACAGCGCCGTCACGTTGTGCACCTTCACCTCTGAAATCAGCGCCTGATAAAAGGCGTCGTAGGCGCGCGCATTCTTGACCCGCACCTTGAGGATATAATCGATATCGCCCGCCAACCGGTGCGCCTCCTGCACTTCGGGGCGTTCTTTTAAGGCCTTCAGGAACCGCGCCTGCCAGTCCGCCTCGTGCTCTGACGTGCGGATCAGCACAAAGAAACAGGCCTCGAACCCCAGCTTCTCGGCATCAAGAACGACGGTCTGCTGACCCAGTACGCCGCCCTCGCGCAGCTTGCGAATCCGGTTCCAGACCGGGGTCTTCGAAGACCCCACTTTCTTGGCAATCTCGTCCAGTGATTGCCCCGCATCGCGTTGCAGTTCCGCAAGAATTTTCCTGTCTGTCTCGTCGATCTTCACTCTCGTTCTCCCAATCCGGCTTTCATGGAACGAAACCCGCCGTTGCGGCGCACTGTAGAACCAATGTTCTTGTTTTCCCAGCCCCATAGGCAAATGCCGGAACAATTTCCTATATTCCACCCCAAGAAAGCAGGAGACTGACGTGCAGCATTTTCCGATCTTCCTCAATCTCGCCGGGCGGCGGGTGGTGGTTTCCGGCGGCGGGGCGGCGGCGCTGGCCAAGCTGCGCCTGCTGATGAAGACCGAAGCCGCCCTCACCGTCTTTGCCACCAAGCCGGACCGCCAGATCATCACGTGGGCGGCTCAGGGAGCCTTGACCCTAGTGCCGCGCGCTTTTGAGCCGGGCGATGCGCTCTGCGCCGCGCTGTTCTACGGCGCCAATGAGGACGCGGACGAAGACGCCCGCGCCGCAGCGATCGCCCGCGCCGAGGGCGCATTGGTGAACGTGGTCGACAACCTGCAGGATAGCCAGTTCATCACCCCGGCCATCGTCGACCGCGACCCGGTGACCGTCGCCATCGGCACCGAAGGCGCGGCCCCCGTTCTGGCCCGTGCGATCAAGGCGGACCTTGAGGAGCGCCTTCCCGCCTCGCTGGGCACGCTGGCGCGGATCGGCAAGACGTTTCGCAAGATGGCAGAGGCCCTGCCCTTTGGCCGCGCGCGCCGCGATTTCTGGCAGGACTATTACTTCAACGCTGGCCCCCGCGCGATCACCCATGGCGAACAGGCCGTCGAAGAGACGCTGGACAGCCTGCTGGACAACCACCTGTCCCGGCAGAGCCGCCCCGGCCATATCTCCTTTGTCGGCGCGGGCCCCGGCGATCCGGACCTGCTGACGCTGAAGGCCCGCAAGGCGCTGGATGCCGCCGACGTGGTGATCCACGACCGTCTGGTGCCGCAGCCAATCCTTGAACTGGCCCGCCGTGAGGCCACGATGATCGACGTCGGCAAAGAGGGGTTCGGCCCCTCGACCCGGCAAGAGGATATCGACGCGCTGATCGTCAAACACGGGCTGGAGGGTGCGCAGGTCGTGCGCCTGAAAGGTGGCGACTGTACGGTCTTTGGCCGTCTGGACGAAGAGGTCGAGGCCGTACTGGAGGCAGGACTGTCCTATGACATTGTGCCCGGCATCACCGCCGCCTCCGCCGCCGTCGCCAATATCGGGCAATCGCTGACGAAACGCGGGCGCAATGCCTCGGCCCGGCTGCTGACCGGCCACGACATGAAAGGTTTTGCCGATCATGACTGGCGCGCCCTGGCGCAGGGCGGAGAGGTCGCCGCGATCTACATGGGCAAGCGCGCCGCGCATTTCCTGCAGGGTCGCCTGATGATGCACGGCGCCGCGCCGGACACCACCGTGACCGTGGTCGAAAACGCCTCGCGCCCCGATCAGCGCGTGCTTGGCACCACGCTGGACCGTTTGTCCACCGATCTGGCCGAAGCCGATTTCAACGGCCCTGCCCTCATGCTGTATGGCCTCGCCCCGCGCGATGGCCTGCCCGTCACAACCTACCACCAGGAGGCTTACCAATGGCCCGCCAATTCACTCCCAAAGTCGTCACGGCAAACGCCCTCCTCGCTGGCGACGTCGTCTATCTGACCTCCGATGACCGCTGGAGCCCGGACCTGCGCGATGCCGAACTGCTCACCGACGAGGCCCACGCCCAGTTGCGGCTGGTCGAGGCCAGCGCCCGGCATGCAGAGGTCGTCGGCGTCTATCTCGCAGACATGAAGCCGGGCACCAACGGGCCCGAGCCGACCCACTTCCGCGAGGCGTTCCGCCGCAGGGGCCCCTCCAACTATGCGCACGGCAAACAGGCCGATCTCTGATCCTTTCGACTCCCGCAGGAGACGCACAATGTACAGCTACAGTGACTTCGACGCCGCCTTTGTGGCCGAACGCAATCGCCAATTCCGTGCACAGGTGGAACGCCGCATCGCCGGCAACCTGACAGAGGACGAATTCAAGCCGCTGCGCCTGATGAACGGCCTTTACCTGCAACTGCATGCCTACATGCTGCGGGTGGCGATCCCATACGGCACGCTCAACAGCGGCCAGATGCGCCAGTTGGCCTATATCGCCGAGCGCTGGGACAAGGGCTATGGCCATTTCACCACGCGCCAGAACATCCAGTACAACTGGCCCGAACTGCGCGATGTGCCGGACATGCTGGACGCGCTGGCAGAGGTGCAGATGCACGCCATCCAGACCAGCGGCAACACCATCCGCAACGTGACGGCCGACCACTTTGCCGGGGCCGCTGCGGATGAGATCGCCGATCCGCGCCCGGTGGCCGAATTGCTGCGGCAATGGTCCACCGACCACCCGGAATTCCAGTTCCTGCCGCGCAAGTTCAAGATCGCCGTCACCGGCAGCCCGAACGACCGCGCCGTGACCGCCGCGCATGACCTGGCCATCCGCATCGTCGAGAAAGAAGGTGAGATCGGCTATGCGGTGCTGGTGGGCGGCGGCCTTGGCCGGACGCCGATGATCGGCAAGATCATCAACGATTTCGTGCCGCAGGCGGATCTGCTTCCCTATGTCGAGGCCGTGGTGTCTGTCTGGAACCTGCTGGGCCGTCGCGACAACAAGTACAAGGCGCGCATCAAGATCACCGTGCATGAACACGGCATCGACGAAATCCGCCGCCTTGTGGACGCGCGTTTCGCCGAAACCAAGGCCGCCTTCAACGGCGCCGACCTTGCCCTGTTCGAGACGATAAAGGCCCAGTTTGCGGCCCCATCGTTCGCAAAACGCCCGCTTTCGGCCTTTGAACGCGCTTACAACGGCGATCCGGTCTTCCGCTCCTGGGCCGATACCAACCTGTCCGACCATGCCGCGCCGGGCTATGCCATCGCGCAGATCAGCCTCAAGGCGCATGGCGAAACGCCGGGCGACGCCAGCGCCGATCAGATGCGTGTCATGGCGGACATCGCGCAGGAATTCGGTCATGACGAACTGCGCATCAGCCATGAGCAGAACGTCATCCTGCCGCACGTCCACAAGGACGATCTGCCGGAAATCCACGCGCGTCTGAAGGCGCACGGCCTTGCCACCGCCAATATCGGCAAGATCAGCGATATCATCGCCTGCCCCGGCATGGACTACTGCGCGCTTGCCACGGCACGGTCGATCCCGATCGCACAGGAAATCGCCACGCGCTTTGACGAGTTGAAGATCGAGAACGAGATCGGCGACCTGAAGATCAAGATCTCGGGCTGCATCAACGCCTGTGGTCACCACCACGTGGGCCACATCGGCATCCTGGGTCTGGACCGCGCGGGCGTGGAAAACTACCAGATCACGCTGGGCGGCGACCACACCGAAACCGCGGCTCTGGGTGAACGCACCGGCCCCGGCTTTCCGGCGGAGGAAATCGTGCCGGCCATCGAACGGATCGTTGACGCCTATATCGCCAACCGCGACGGAGCAGAGGAAACCTTCCTCCAGACCTATCGCCGTCTTGGCATGGCCCCGTTCAAGGAGGCGCTTTACGGTCCGCAAGAGCGCAAGGCCAATGCCGCGTGATCTGAACGACGCGGAGCTGCGCGCCCGCGTCGACACGCTCAACGCGCGCTACCGGCATCACAGCGCGACCTCCGTTCTGGAAGGCGCGCTGCGCGATCCAGAGGCCGGGGAACTGGCGATGGTGTCGTCCTTCGGGGCGGAGTCTGTGGCGCTGTTGCACCTCGTGGCGATGGTCGACCGCAAGACGCCGGTGCTGTTCATCGACACCCGCCTGCTGTTTGCGGAGACGCTGACCTATCAGCAGGAGGTGGCCGAACGGCTGCGGCTGGAAAACCTGCGGATCATCAAGACCCCGCAGGAGGTGCTGGACCAGCGCGACCCTTACGGCGCGCTGCGCTTTTCGGACACCGACGCCTGCTGCGCCCTGCGCAAGACCGAACCGCTGAACAACGCGCTGGGCGGTTTCGACGGCTGGATCACCGGACGCAAACGCTATCAGTCCGGCACCCGCGCCGCGCTGGAGTTCTTTGAGCTTGAAGACGGCACAGGCCGGATCAAGCTGAACCCGCTGGCCCATTGGACGCCCGAGGACGTGCGCGCCTATATGGAGGAAAACCGCCTGCCCAAGCATCCGCTGGTGGCGCAGGGATACCCTTCGATCGGCTGCATGCCCTGCACGTCAAAGGTGGCGCCGGGCGAAGATCCCCGTTCGGGCCGCTGGCGCGGACAGGACAAGGAAGAATGCGGCATCCATTTCGTGAATGGCCGCCCCGTCAGAAACACCGTCAGAGGTGACGAGACTAAAGGAGAAAAGGCATGAGCATCATCGTGCGCGACGACGGTTTTCACGCCGAGGACTGGAACGGCGAATTCAACGGCCCCGGGGCGCAGGATCTGCCCTCCGACACCGATCCGGCCGACCTTGCGTTTGACGCGGACACGACCATGATCCGCGTCGACTTTCCCAGCTTTGCGGATGGGCGCGGATTCACCCTTGCGCGACTGCTGCGGCTGCGCGGCTACAAGGGCCGCCTGCGCGCCAAGGGCCACGTGATTTCCGATCAATACGCCATGGCGCGCCGCGCCGGGTTCGACGAGGTCGAGATCGACGAGGCCCTGGCCGAACGCCAGCCTCAGGACGAATGGGTCTTCCGCGCCGACTGGCAGGCCCATGATTACCAGGCCCGGATGCGCGGCACCGCCTGAGCATTTCCGGCCCTGGACTGGCGTCGCATCGCATCACTCCCGCGGTGCGGCGCCAAATCGCGTTTTTGCTGACACAGATCAAAGCTAGATATGAGGTGCCGGTTTACCCAACCGGCAAGGATGACATGACAGAGATGACCCCCGTGACCGACGCCACAGCCGCCGAACCCGCCCGCGCCGCCCGCACCCTTGCCGTGCCGGACGCCCAGTCCGTGACCGAGGTGAAGCATTACACCGACCGGCTGTTTTCCTTCCGCTGCACGCGGCCTGCGTCGCTGCGCTTCCGGTCGGGCGAATTCGTGATGATCGGCCTGATGGGCGATCCCGACCCCAAGAACGGCAAGCAGAAACCGCTCCTGCGCGCCTATTCCATCGCCTCTCCGTCCTGGGACGAAGAGCTGGAATTCTACTCGATCAAGGTGCAGGACGGCCCGCTGACCTCGAAACTGCAGCACATCCAGCCGGGCGATCAGATCATCCTGCGGCCCAAGCCGGTCGGAACGCTGGTGCATGACGCCCTTCTGCCAGGCAAGCGGCTGTGGTTCTTTGCCACCGGCACCGGCTTTGCGCCCTTCTCCTCGCTGCTGCGCGAACCGCAGACCTATGAAGATTACGATGAGATCATCATCACCCACACCTGCCGCGAAGTGGGCGAACTGACCTATGGCCGCGACATCATCGAAAGCCTGAAGACCGACGAGTTGCTGGCCGAGGTGATCGGCGAAGGCTTCTGGAAGAAGATCAAGTATTACCCGACCACCACCCGCGAAGAGAGCCCGAAGATGGGCCGCATCACCGACCTGATGCGGTCGGGCGAGGCGTTCGAGGACCTGGATGTGCCGGTGCTGAACAAGGACACAGATCGCGCGATGATCTGCGGCAACCTCGCCTTCAACCTCGAACTCAAAGAGATGCTGGAAGGCTACGGGCTGGAGGAAGGCGCGAACTCCGACCCCAAGCATTACGTGGTGGAAAAAGCGTTCCTCGACTGAGGCACGCGCCACCGGGACATGAAACCGGGACATGAAAAAGCCCCCGCCGGATCGGTGGGGGCTTTGTTTTCAGGGCCTTGTCAGCGCTTTGTTAGCGCTGTGGCGATCACAGACCCAGCGTTTCCTTGAGCTTGTCCAGAACACCTTCGAGCGCGTCGGGGTTGTTCTTGGCCTGCTCCAGCAGCGCCTTGGCGCCGGTCTTGGCGATGGCGTTCAGCTCGGTGCCGTCGATGTATTCCGCGACCTTGTCATAGTCGAACCCGTCTACCGTCAGCAGTTCGGTGATCGACGGCTCGGCCGCCGGGGTCACGGCCGGGTCGGGCGTTGCCGCGGCTTCGGCCGTCGGATCCGGAGCCGTTGTCGGCTCGGGCGTTTCAACGGTGGGCTCGGCGACAACGGTCGGCTCCGCTTCGGGGGTGAGCGCGTCAACGGTCGCGTCCTTCACCTCTTCGGTGATGACCTTGGCATCGTCCACGGCATCCGTGGCGGCGTTCACCGTCGCGTCGACCACATCCGCGCCCGCATCGACGGTGGCGTCCATGGCATCCTTGCCGGTGTCGATGGTCGCGTCGACCACGTCCTTGCCTGCGTCCACGGTCGCATCAACCGCGTCCTTGGCCGTGCCAAGGGTCGTGTCCACCACGTCGCTCACGGCGTCCTTGGCGGTGCCAAGGGTTGCGTCGGCGGCATCCTTCAGCGCGTCTTCGGCAGATTTGGTGCCGTCCACCACGTCCTTGATCGCATCCGTCAGGGCGCCCTCGGCGGCTTCCTTGGTCTTGTCGATGGCCTCGGAGGCATCCTTGACCATATCGTCAGCCGTGTCTTTCAGCGCATCCGCGGTGGTGTCCAGCGCATCGGTCGCGTCCTTGGCGGTGTCGACCGTGGCGTCCACCGCATCCTGCGTGGCGTCCTTGGCCGCATCCTTGACGGCGCTGACCGCCGGCGCCGTTTGTTCCATCGCCTCTTCGGCGGTCTGGCCGGTGTACCAGAGATAGCCGCCAACAGCCGCGGCCACTGCCACGGCGCCAATGATCAGGTTTCGCATCGAAGCCTCCATCGATCCTATTGCGGGTCAAAAAGACTCGCTCCATGTGTTGATCTGACCAAGGCTGTCGCCAGCCACAAGGGGGAAATCGCTGCAGCGCAGCGCACAGGCACGGATTTGCCGCTTGAAAGCTGGTCTGCCCAAGTTTACTTTGCCGAATTGACGGAAAAATGCAAAAGGAGCATTCCAATAGCCCGCAGACCACACAACGCGCCGCCAACGCGCGACACAGGCCCCCGCGTCAATGATCGCATTCGGGCCCCCGAAATCCGGCTTATCGGTGCCGAAGGCGAGAATGTCGGGGTCGTCACACCGGCCCGCGCGATGGAGATGGCTGAACAGGCCGGTCTCGATCTCGTGGAGATCTCTCCCAATGCCGCGCCGCCGGTCTGCAAGATCATGGATTTCGGCAAGTTCAAGTACGAGACCCAGAAACGAGAGGCCGAAGCGCGCAAGAAGCAAAAGATCATCGAAGTCAAAGAGGTGAAATTCCGTCCGAATACGGATACCCACGACTACGAGGTCAAGATGCGCAACGTCTTCAAGTTCCTCGAGAACGGCGACAAGGTGAAAGTCACCCTGCGTTTCCGTGGCCGTGAAATGGCACACCAGAACCTTGGCCGCGAACTGCTGGAGCGGGTCGCCGAAGACGTCAAGGAAATCGGCAAGGTTGAAAACATGCCGAAGATGGAAGGCCGCCAAATGGTCATGATGATCGGCCCCACCGCCAAATAACACAGTCAGGCCCGCCTCTCCGGCGGGCTTTTTCTTTCTCGATCTGCCAGATGGACGGCCGGAATGAGCTGGGACCAGCGGTTTGCGACGGACGATTACGTCTTTGGCACGGCTCCGGCCGCATTCCTGACCGCTCATTCCGGTCTGATCCCTCCGCGCGCCCGCACGTTGTGCGTGGCGGACGGTGAAGGCCGTAACAGCGTCTGGCTGGCCCAACAGGGCTGTGACGTTACCGCCTTTGACGTCTCGCCCAATGCCATCGCCAAGGCGCAGAAACTGGCCGCCAAGGCCGGGGTTGCGCCCCGTTTCGAATGCGCGCCCATCGAAGACTGGGATTGGGACGCCAACGGCTATGACCTTGTTGTTGCCGTCTTCATCCAGTTTCTGTCACCGGCAGAGCGCACAGCTGTCTTTTCCGGGCTGCGCCGGGCCCTTGCCCCCGGCGGGCGGCTGATGCTGCACGGCTATACGCCCAAACAGGTGGACTATGGCACCGGCGGCCCCGGCAATCCCGATTTCATGTATACGTCCCGGCTGTTGCGTGACAGTTTCCCGGACCTGACCTTCCTGCGGCTCGACAGCTATGAAAAGCACCTGTCCGAAGGCACCGGGCACGAAGGGCGCTCTGCCCTGATCGACCTGATCGCAGACGCCCCACGCTGACACCAATCCGGGTTTTCGCCGGCCTCAGGCCTCGCGCAGACGCCCCCGCGCCGGAATTTCCTTGAGCAAGCCGCCGACACCCATCGCGGCGATGTCCTGCGGTGTCACCGGCACGCCGCACAGCAGCCGCTCCAGCACCCAATCCGCCCCATTGAGGGCGGGCGCACGCGCGCAACCCGGCAGCCCGATCACCGGACGCCCCTGCAAGTCACCGAAAAACAACAGGTTTCCGGGGTCCACCGGCATCCCGAAATGGATCACCGTGCCGCCCGCCTCGCGTAGGGCCTGCGGGGCCACGTCATGCAGATCAGAGGTGGCAGAGCCGGTCAGGATCAGGATGGCATCGGCGTCCGTGGCGGCAATCGCCTCTGCCAGCGGATCGATGCGGTGCGGCACCACCTGCTGCGGGCCGATCTCAACGCCCAACCGGTCCAGCCTCTCCTTGGTGACCGCCTGCCCCTTGTCGCCGCTTTCGCCGCCGTCCACAGAGGTCTGGATCAATTGCGCGGTCCGGCAGACCACCGGGCGCAACCGCAAGGCGCCCTGCCCGGCCAGACAGGCCGCCTCCAGTGCGGCCTCCGGCACGGCGTAGGAGATGATCTTGACCGTCGCCACCATGCCACCCGCGCCGACCCGCTGCCATTGCGGCACCGTCGCCACCGTGATCATCGGGTGTAGCGCGTTCAGCGCATGGATGCGCTCGGCCAGCACCTCGACAACGCCGGGCGCTTCGGCGTGCAGGTTGACGCGTCCTGTGGAGGCCTTGCCAATCCGCAGTCCTGCGCGCGCCGGGTCCGGCACCAGGGCCTGCGCCAGCCTTGCGGCCGCCGCGTCCTCGCCCATGTCGCCGGGTTCCATGCGGGCCACGATGATCTCTACCCGGCCAGTGCCACGCAGCACCGCGATATCCTCTGCCGACAGAACCCGGCCCTTGCGCAACCGTCCCTTTTCCAGCGCGACCGAATGGGCCAGCACCGCGCCTTCGGCCTGATCCAGCGGGACCGGACCGAATTTCATGCCCCCGGCCCCTTGCGCAGCACCTGCGTCATCTCGGCGATGATCGAAACGGCGATCTCGGCGGGGCTGGCCGCGCCGATGTCCAGACCGATGGGGCCGTGGATCTGCGCAATCTCGGCTTCGGTGAACCCGGCCTCCGTCAGCCGCGCGACGCGCTTGGCATGGGTGCGGGTCGACCCCAGCGCGCCGATATAGAAACAGCCCGCGCGCAACGCGCGGTCCAGCGCCGGATCGTCCAGCTTGGGATCATGGGTCAGCAGCACCAGCGCGGTGCGCGAATCCAGCCCCAGCGCATCGACGGCCTCATCCGGCCAGTCGTTCAGGATGCGCTCTCCGGGAAACCGCGCCTCAGAGCCAAAGGTCTCGCGCGGGTCGATGATGGCAGGATCATAGCCCGCGATCCGCGCCATCGGGATCAGCGCCTGCGCGATATGCACGGCCCCCACCACGATCAACCGCAGCGGCGGGTTGTGGATGTTCACAAAGACCCGGCTGTCCGGCTCGAACCCCGAGCGATCCATGCGGAACCGGTCCTCGAATCCGGAACGGTCCAGCCAGCGGTCGCTGCGGTCCAGATCCACCACATAAGCCACCGGTTCACGGGCCGCCCGCGCCGCCACCAGATCCTCCAGCAACTGTTCGGGCATCACGCTGCCCACGGGTTCGACCAGCACGCGGATCGTCCCGCCACAGGCCAGCCCGACGGCAAAGGCATCCTGATCGGACACCCCGAATTCCAGCTCGCGCTTTTCGCCCGTCTCCAGCGCCTCCAGCGCCTCGACGATCACCGCGCCCTCGACGCAGCCGCCGGACACGGAGCCTTCGATCATGCCGGTGCCGGAAATCGCCAGCTGGCTGCCGACGCGGCGCGGGGCGGACCCCCATGTCTGCACCACCGTGGCCAGCGCGGCCCCCTGGCCGTCACGGTGCCACTCCAGCGCCTTTTCGGGAATCGCGTCCACCGTATCCATATCTGCCTCTCCCCCTGTGCTTGGCCCGATGTGTACCATGTAGGAAGGCCATGTCGCCCCCTTCAATGGTCGGGGGATCAGCCCCGGATTTCAGGCGCGGCGCGTGACGTCATGCCCGTAGAGCCAGTCGAACTGGCGCAGCATCGCACCCGGCGCCATGCGCCCGATCACACCCAGCCCCAAATGCGCCACCCCGCGCACCAGCGGATTGCGGATGTGATACTTGCGCGCATTGCCATTGGCCGCCTCGATCACACGCTCGACGCGCGCATGGCGCCGTTGCTGATAGACCGCAAGGCCAGAGGCCAGATCCGCCCCCGAGGCCAGCGCATCCGCCAGCACCCAGGCATCCTCGAAGGCCATGTTCGCCCCCTGCGCCAGAAACGGCAGCGTCGGGTGCGCGGCATCGCCCAGCAGCACCACGCCCTCACCATGCCAGTGGCGCGCGACCGGATGGCGGAACAGTCCCCACAGCCCCGGATGGGCCACCTTGGACAGCAGGGCCGGAACATCGCCACCGAACCCGGCAAAGGCGGTGCGCAGGTTGCCCGCGTCATCGGTCTGGCTCCAGCCTTCCTCGACCCAGTCGCGCCGCTCCTCGACCGCAACGATGTTCACCAGCGTACCATCGCGCATCGGATAGCTGACCAAATGCTTGCCCGGCCCCATATGGACCCGCGCCTCTGGCGGATGGTCGACCGTATTGGGCACCACCGCCCGCCATGCCACCTGCCCGGTAAAAAACGGATCGGCCACGCCGTTCAGCGCCGGGCGCAGGACCGAATGCAGCCCGTCCGCGCCGACCACCAGATCAGCGCTGCTGGCGTCGCCGTTGCAGAATTCGATCCCCACCGGCGCGCCGGGCGTGATCACGCGCACCTTTTGCAAGAGCCGCACCTGCACGCCGCGCGCGCGCGCCTCCGTGGCCAGCAGGTCGATCAGGTCGGCGCGATGCACAAACCGATAGGACTGCGCCTCGGGCAATTTCGTCAGGTCCAGCCGCGTCACCTCTCCACCGCGGAAATCCCGCAGCGACACCGCCTGCCCCCGCACCGACCGGGCGCGAAAGGCATCGCCAAGGCCCAAAGCCTCCAGCACGCGCAGCCCGTTGGGGCTGACCTGAATGCCCGCGCCAACCTCGTGGATCGCCTCGGCCTGTTCGAGGATGCGCACCGTCACCCCATGCCCCCGCAGCGCAAGCGCTGCAGCCAGCCCGCCGATCCCGGCGCCGATGACGGTGACCTTCAACCCTGTCAGATCCATGTGGTCCCCTTCGCAAACGACAAACGCCGAGGCAAGACCCCGGCGTTTCTCATTCGCATATGCAGTCTGACGACTCAGTCGTCGCGATGCACCTTTTCACGGCGCTCATGACGTTCCTGCGCCTCAAGGCTCATGGTTGCGATCGGGCGCGCGTCCAGCCGTTTCAGGCTGATCGGTTCGCCGGTCACATCGCAATAGCCGTATTCGCCTTCGTCGATGCGGCGCAGCGCCTGATCGATCTTGCTGACCAGTTTGCGCTGGCGATCGCGCGTACGCAATTCAAGTGCGCGATCCGTCTCTTCGCTTGCGCGGTCGTTCACGTCGGGGATGTTCCGCGTGCCTTCCTGCAGCGTTTCGATGGTATCGCGACTGTCGGAAAGCAGCTCTGCCTTCCAGTTCAGAAGTTTGCGACGGAAATATTCAAGTTGCCGTTCGTTCATGAACGGTTCGTCTTCGGCCGGACGGTAATCATCGGGCAGAAAGGTCTCAGGTTTCATATCCGCTCCCTCATCAACACCAGTATCCGTCATTTCAAATTTCCTCAGATATCTGGCACCCCTGCGGCGAGGCATTAAACCAAGAGGCGACCGTTGTCACGTCACATTAGCGACTTTCGTCGGGTGTTTTAGGACGGCCATGTGGCGGTTTCGTGGCGTGGTTGCAACGCTCTTTTACGTTCGCGCGTGGGCTCTGCGGGTTGATCGGGGATGTTGGCGCAAACATTCCATGGACCATTGCGGGGCTCATCCGGCGACGTGTTAACCACAAGGAATCACCCTGCCGGTCGCACCGTCCCCCGCCCGGATCAATTCGCCCGTTCCCAGCGGTTCATCTGCTCCGTCCACATCCGCCGCGACCCTTGCAACCCCCTTCGCAGCGTCTTACCCCTTGGCCGTCACCGGACCAGAGTCAGAGGAAGACCCGCATGCGTTTTGACGGAACCGAGGATTACATTTCGACCGACGACCTGACCATGGCGGTCAATGCGGCGGTGACGCTGGAACGCCCCCTTCTGGTCAAGGGAGAGCCCGGCACCGGCAAAACGGAACTGGCGCGGCAGGTGGCCAAGGCGCTGGATCTGCCGATGATGGAATGGTCGGTCAAATCAACCACCAAGGCGCAGCAGGGTCTATATGAATATGACGCCGTCAGCCGGTTGCGGGACAGCCAGCTGGGCGATGAGCGCGTCAACGATGTCCGGAACTACATCCGCAAGGGCAAGCTGTGGCAGGCCTTCGAGGCGTCCGGCAAGGTCGTCCTCTTGATCGACGAGATCGACAAGGCCGACATCGAGTTCCCCAACGACCTGTTGCAGGAACTCGACAAGATGGAGTTCCACGTCTACGAAACCGGCGAGACGATCCGTGCCACGCATCGCCCCATCGTCATCATCACCTCGAACAACGAAAAGGAACTGCCGGACGCCTTCCTGCGCCGCTGCTTCTTTCACTATATCAAGTTCCCCGACACCGAGACGCTGCGCAAAATCGTCGAGGTTCACCATCCGGGCATCAAACCCGCGCTGCTGACCACCGCGCTGACCCAGTTCTATGAATTGCGCGAACAGCCGGGGCTGAAGAAAAAGCCCTCCACCTCCGAGGTGCTGGACTGGCTGAAGCTCTTGCTGGCCGAGGATCTGGACGCCGAGGATCTGAAACGCGAGGGGTCCAGCGCCCTGCCCAAGCTGCATGGCGCACTGCTGAAGAACGAACAGGACGTGCATCTGTTCGAACGGCTCGCCTTCATGGCGCGGCGCGGTCAGCGCTAAGGCACTCTCTTTAGCCGCCGGGGACGCGAACCGCCGCGACCCGCATATTCCGGCCCGCATCCTTTCTCCGATGCGGGCCTTCGCAACTTGATAGACCGGGCCTGCATGGCGATGTCGGCCCTTGTCCCGATCCGCCCCCGTGGTCTGTCCCGTGACAGCGAAAGGCACTGCCGTGTTCCAGATCCTCACCCATGACATTTTGCCGGTCTTTTCCATGCTGGCGCTCGGCTTCCTTTTGGGTCGCGTAGGCAAGATCAGCCGCGAAGAGGCTGGTGCCGTCAATCGCGTCGCCTTTCTGATCCTGCAACCGGCGCTGATCTTTCCGCTGATCGCCGCGCTCGACTGGTCCGCATTTCGCGTGGATGCGCTGGCCGGGTACGCCGTCGCGCAGATTGTGCTGTTTGCCGTGACCTATGCGCTCTGCCGTCATGTCTTTGGCCGCGACACGCTGGAATCCTGGCTGCTGGCGATGGCGACGATCTTCGTCAACACGCTGCTATATATCTGGCCGATCTCCTATCTGATCTACGGAGAGGCCGCCGCCCTGCCCGTCACCGCCATCGTGGCCTGGGATTCGGCGGTCAGTTTCGCCTTTTTCATCATCACGACGGATCTGATGGCCAACCGGGGCAAGGGGGTTGGCAGCGCGATGCAGCGGATCACAGGCAACCCGGTGCTGATCGCCATCGCGCTGGGCCTTGTGGTCAACCTGATCGGGTTGACGGTCCCGGCCCCGCTGCTGACGGCGATGGACTTTGCCGGCAGCGGTGCCGCCCCCCTGACGCTCTTTGCGCTGGGGGTCATCCTGTCGGGCCACGCGCTGACGCCGACGCCGCTGATCGTCAGCGTCTCCGCGCTCAAGCTGCTGGTCTTCCCAGCACTTGTGGCGGCCGCGGTCTGGATGATCGCCCCGCCGGACACATGGCAAACGCTCTTTGTGCTGACGGCGGCGGGCCCGTCCGGGGCCATGGCCTTTGCGCTGGCGCTGCTCTACGGCGTGCGCACAGATGCCATCGCGCCGGTCATCATCTGGACCTGCCTGCTGTCGCTGATTTCGCTGGCCTGGCTCGCCTGACCTGCCCGAATTTCGACACGCTTGGCCTGCCGAAACCGGGTCCGGATCGCCTGACCGTGGCACGGAAGACTCACCCGGAGCGGGCAAAACCCTGAAAACATTAACGTCCCATTACGATTTCCCGTAATCGGGAAAAAATTATCCACAAGCTGTTTCCACTCCGGACACAAACCCTGCTTTTGCCCTATAGTGACCGCACAGAGGACAGAAAATCCCGGGATGCTCGGACATCCAAGAGGACAATAAAGCAGGCAGGCTTCGGACCGTGTCCCAGACAAACCTTGTAACGGTGCGCCCGATCCGCGCCGCAGATGAACCCGCGTGGCGCGCCCTGTGGACGGCTTACCTTGCCTTCTACGAAAGCGCCGTCAGCGAAGAGGTCTACGCCTCCACCTTCGCCCGGCTTCTGGGCGACGATCCGCGCGATTTCAACGCCTTGATCGCCGAACAGGACGGCCAGCCGGTCGGCCTCACCCACTATCTCTTTCACCGCCACGCCTGGAAGGTCGAAGAGGTCTGCTACCTGCAGGACCTTTATGCCGCGCCGCAGGTCCGTGGACAGGGTGTGGGCCGCGCCCTGATCGAGGCGGTCTATGCCCGCGCGGACGCCCACGGCGCCCCCACGGTCTATTGGCTGACCCAAGAGTTCAATGCCACCGCGCGTCACCTGTATGACCGCATCGGCACAGTTACCCCGTTTATCAAGTACCAGAGGTCGTAATGCGTCGGACCCGTCGTTTCATCTTGCCACTCTACCTGCTTCTTGGCGCCTGCATGCCGGTCTCTCCGACCGACACCGCCGCCACCCGCGCAGCCCCGCTGCAAACCTCGTCAGCCTTGCCACCGATGAAAAGCTTTGCCGTGCCGCGCCCTGTGGCGCCGGTCACGTCGAACACCGATCTGGCCCGCGATTTCCTTGACCTCAGCTTTACGCTGGAATCCGGCCGCCCGCTGAAAACCTTCACCCGCTTCGAAGGGCCGATCAGCGTGCGCGTCACCGGTGCACCGCCGTCCTCGCTGGCCCCGGATCTGCGGCGCCTGCTGCATCGCCTGCGTACAGAGGCAGGCGTCAACATCGCCCTGACAGATGGCCCCGCCGCCAACATCACCGTTCAGGCCGTCAGCCGCGCCGAGATCCGCAAGGCGCTGCCGCAGGCCGCCTGTTTCGTGGTCCCCAATGTTTCGTCGCTCAGCGAATACCGCAGCAAGCGCCGCTCGCGCGAGGTCAGCTGGTCCAACCTGAAAACGCGTGAGAAACTGGCGATCTTCCTGCCCAACGACAGCTCTCCGCAGGAAATGCGCGACTGCCTGCACGAGGAACTGGCTCAGGCGATCGGACCGCTGAACGATCTCTACCGCCTGCCCGACAGCGTCTTTAACGATGACAACGTGCACACGGTTCTGACCGGTTTCGACATGACCGTTCTGCGCACCTATTACGATCCGGCGCTGCGCAACGGCATGACCCGCGCGCAGGTGGCCGACCGCCTGCCCGGCATCCTTGCCCGCGTGAACCCGCGCGGTCAGGGCATCGCGCCCAGCCGCCTGCCCCGCACGCCCCGCGTCTGGGTGGACGCGGTCCAGACCGCGCTTGGCCCCGGCGCCAATCCCGCGCAACGCCGTGCCGCCGCGGTCGAGGCGCTCAAGGTCGCCTCTGCCATGGGCTGGACCGATCACCGCCGCGCCTTTTCGCATTACGCGATGGGACGCCTGTTGCAGGCCACCGATCCGCAGGGCGCGCTGGACCAGTTCGTGCTGGCGCAACGCTACTTTGGCGGCCGCGCCGACACCGCCCTGCACCGCGCCTATGTGGCCTCGCAGCTGGCCGCCTATTCGATCAGCGCCGGCAATGCCGAAGAGGCGCTCTATATCATCACGCCCCATATCGACACCGCCGCCCGGCATGAGAACGCCGCCCTTCTGGCGACGCTTCTGATGCTGCGGGCCGAGGCGCTGGAACTGTCCGGGCGCGTCACCGAAGGCCGGGACGTCCGTCTGGACTCCCTTGGGTGGGCAAGATACGGGTTCGGCTCGGAATGGGCCGTCCGCGCGAAATTGCGCGAGATCGGATCGCTCAACCCCGTGAGACAGAGGCAGGGATCGCTATGATCGTCATTCTGGGGGCGCTTCTTGGCGCCGCAATCGGCGGCACCACCGCCAAACGCCGCAAAGGCAACTGGGCCGACATCGCGCAGTACATGGTCATCTATGCCATTGCCTTTGCGCTCTTGGGTCTTGTGGTGACCATCGCGCTGGAAAAAGCGCTGGCCTGAGCCTCGTCGCGCCTGTGACCTCGCGGGTTAGAGGGGGCGCTGCCCCCGTCCCTGCGGGACTCCCCCGGCGGTATTTTCAAAGAGAAGAAGCCGAAAGGCCCGCGCCCGGTTTGTCGCCCGGGGGTCTTTCGCTTGGACGATGAATCAGGCTAGCGTCGCGCCATGTTCGTTCCCTTTTTCGAGACCCTGCGGAAATCCGGCGTCCCGGTCACCCTGCGCGAGTACCTGACCTTTCTCGAAGGTCTGCGCGCCGGGCTGGCCACCTATGACGTCGAGGCCTTCTACTTTCTGGCGCGCAGCGCCATGGTCAAGGATGAGCGCCATCTGGACCGTTTCGACCGCGCCTTTGCCAGTGCCTTCAAGGGGCTTGAGGCGATCACCGCCGAAGAGGTCTTTGACGCGATCAACCTGCCCGCCGACTGGCTGCGCAAACAGGCCGAGAAACACCTGACCGAAGAGGAACGCGCCCAGATCGAGGCGCTGGGCGGCTTCGACAAGCTGATGGAGACGCTCAAGGAGCGGCTCAAGGAACAGCAGGGCCGCCATCAGGGCGGCAACAAGTGGATCGGCACCGCCGGGACCTCGCCCTTTGGCGCCTATGGATACAATCCCGAAGGGGTGCGCATCGGTCAGGACGAAAGCCGCCACAAGCGCGCGGTCAAGGTCTGGGACAAGCGCGAATTCCGCAATCTGGATGACAGCGTCGAACTGGGCACCCGCAACATCAAGGTCGCGCTGAAACGGCTGCGCCGCTGGGTGCGGGACGGCGCCGAGGATCAGCTGGATCTGAACGGCACCATCCGCGCCACCGCCGAACATGGCTATCTGGACGTGCAGATGCGCCCCGAACGGCGCAACGCCATCAAGGTGCTGCTGTTTCTGGATGTGGGCGGCTCGATGGATCCCTTCATCAAGCTGGTGGAGGAACTGTTTTCCGCCGCGCGCGCCGAGTTCAAGCATCTGGAGCATTACTACTTCCACAACTGCCTTTACGAAGGCGTCTGGAAGGACAATGGGCGCCGGTGGGATCAGCAGACCCCGACATGGGAGGTGCTGAACACCTACGGCTCTGACTACAAGTGCATCTTTGTCGGCGACGCCTCCATGTCGCCCTATGAGGTCGCCTATCCGGGCGGCGCGAACGAGCATTGGAACGCCGAGGCCGGACAGGTCTGGCTGCAGCGCGCGCGGGATCAATGGCACGAACACCTCTGGATCAACCCGGTGCCGGAACGCCATTGGCAGTACACCCAGAGCATTGGCATGATCCAGGAGATCTTTGAGGATCGCATGGTGCCGATGACGCTCGAAGGGATCGACCGGGGCATGCGCCTTCTGGGCTGAAGGCGCGGTCACGGGCGGCGATTGGTAAAGGCGTGGTAAATTCGCGCCTGTAACCCCTTGATTCTGCATTCCCCCTAAGCTGTCCACGCGTGGACACCCCTTGCTGCGCGGGCCTCGGAGGGCCCGAAAACGACGCCCCGAAGGGTCGCAAAAAAGCGCGCCCGGCCCTGCCCGGGGCGGCAGGCTGGGTCACATGAGATGACCGGAGACGAGCGCCCCGATGGACACCCATTACCGCGACACCCGCAAGATCGACCCGACCCGCGGCGCCCTGACCGGCGACAACACCCCCAACGACATGGACCGGATCGAGATCGGCCCAACCCGGCTCGCGCTTGATGAATGGGCGGCGGCGGGGCTGGAGCTGCCGGACCTGCAGGCGATGCGGCGCTATCGCTGGCGGCGGCTGGTGGACCACATCGTCGAGCGGGACTACGCCGGGCTCCTGGTCTTTGACCCGCTCAACATCCGCTACGCCACCGACTCGACCAACATGCAGCTGTGGAACACCCACAACCCCTTTCGCGCCGTGCTGGTCTGCGCCGATGGCCACATGGTGATCTGGGACTACAAGAACGCGCCGTTCCTGTCGTCCTTCAACCCGCTGGTGCGCGAGGCGCGGTCGGGCGCGGACCTGTTCTATTTCGACCGGGGCGACAAGATCGACGTGGCGGCGGATGTCTTTTCCAACGAGGTGCGCGGGCTGCTGGAGGAACACGCGCCCGGCAACACCCGCCTGGCGGTGGACAAGCCCATGCTGCACGGGTTGCGCGCGCTGGAGGCGCAGGGGCTGACCGTGATGCCGGGTGAAGAACTGACCGAGAAGGCGCGGTCCATCAAGGGGGCGGACGAGATCAAGGCCATGCGCTGCGCGGTCCACGCCTGCGAGGCGACCATGTACGAGATGGAAGATTTTGCCCGCCGCACCGTACCTTTGGGCGCGACCTCTGAGGATGATGTCTGGGCCGAATTGCATGCCGGGAACATCCGCCGCGGCGGTGAGTGGATCGAAACGCGTCTGTTGACCTCTGGCCCGCGCACCAACCCGTGGTTCCAGGAATGCGGGCCGCGTATCATTCAGAACAACGAGATCCTTGCCTTCGACACCGATCTGGTGGGCAGCTATGGCATCTGCGTGGATATTTCCCGCACCTGGTGGATCGGGGATCAGGCGCCGCGCCCGGACATGATCGACGCCATGAAACACGGGGTCGAGCACATCATGTCCAACATGGAGATGCTGCGTCCCGGGGTGACCATTCCGGAGCTCTCGCGCAACACTCATGTGCTGCGGCCCGAGTTTCAGAAGCTGAAATATGGCTGCCTGATGCATGGCGTGGGGCTGTGCGATGAATGGCCTCTGGTGGCCTACCCGGACAAGATGGTCGATGGGGCGTTTGACTATGAATTGAAGCCGGGGATGACGCTCTGTGTCGAGGTTCTGGTCTCTCCCGAGGGGGGCGATTTTTCGATCAAGCTGGAGGAGCAGGTTTTGATCACCGAGACCGGGTTCGAGAACCTGATTTCCTACCCGTTTGACCCCCGGTTGATGGGGGAGTGAAAGGGGGTGTCCACGCGTGGACACGACGTTGACGCAACGACATCAATGGCTTGCAGAGACGAATTCATCTTGCGTTAACGAACGCCCCCTGTCCGAGCCGTCACAGACGCGACCGCAGGCGCAGAACGGAGGGTGCGTCGGTCTGACTTTCCAAGGCGGCAAGGGGCACCCATTCCAGCGCGAGGGATTCGCTGGAGACAGCCAGGTCCCCGGCCTCTGCGCGCATCAGGAACCGCACGTCATAGTGCAGATGCGCAGGCTCATCCCCTCGCGCCGGGATTTCGTGGATGTCGATGTCGAAAACCTCATCGCGGAGCACGGAGATCCGCGACAGGCCGGTTTCCTCATAGGCTTCCTTGAGCGCGACAAAGCGGGCATCCGCGATGCCGTCGCAATGGCCACCCGGCTGCAGCCAGCGATTGAGCTTGCGGTGATGCAGGAGCGCCGTGGCGGTTCCGTCCGCCGACAGCACAAAGGCCGATCCGGTCACATGTCCGCCGATCAGGGGATTGCGCGAAAAGGCCTGCGCCCCGTGTTGATCGCAAAACGCCTGCAGCCGCGCCCATTCGGCCCGGTCGCGGGCGTCACGCGGGGCAAACCCACCGATCCCGTCAATCCACATCCAGATGCACCCGCGCCAGAAGCCCCGCATGGTCCGAGCCGATCTGCGGACGGCTGTGAACGCGGCCGCCGCCCGTGGCCCAGACCTGATCCAGCGGCAGCGGCACGGACAAGGGCCAGCCCTCCTGCTGCAGCCAATAGGTGGGGATCAGCGGCCCGGCGCGTCGGACGCCCGCCGCGTGAACAAGGCGGCGCACATCGCTGCCCCAAGGCATCATGTTGAAATCGCCGGCCAGAACCACGGGCCCCTTCAGACCGTCGATCATCGCCGCGATTTTAGTTGCCTGCGGGCGCTGTTCGTGTGGCCATGGCCAGAACAGGTGCAGCGACAGCACCCAGACCGGCCCCTGTGGCATGGAGACCTGCAGCCCGGCCAAGCCGCGCCCGGAGGAACACAGCGTCTGGCCCGCCACCACCGGATGGCGCGACAGGACGACCACGCTCCACCCGTAAGAATTACAGCGGTGCTGATGCGGATAATCGGCGCGCAGCAGGTTCAACACGCGATCATTGTGGCGCGACACCTCTTGCAGCGTGACCACATCGGGCGATTGGGACAGGATATCCCGCGCCAAGGCATCGGTCTGCAGGTTCCCGAACCAGAGGTTCTTTTGATAGACGGTGAACCCGCCCGGCACCGGCGCGGTGGTTTTCATCCAGACCACCTGCCCCAGCGCCACAAGGCACAGGCCCGCGACCGTCCCGCGCAGCCAGAGCGGCCAAGTGGTCCAGATCATCGCCAGCGCCGCCAGAACCAGCAGGGGCACGCGCAAGACCGACAGCGTATCGCCCGCCGGATGCAGCGGCCCGGCCCATGTGGCCAGCACCAGCAGGATCAGCGCCGCTGCAACACTCTTCACCACCGCGTCCCGAACGCTCACCATCCCGTTACGCCCTTGTCACGTTGCTTGTGGAGGCGCCGCTGGCCAACCATTGTCTTAACAACCTCATACCACAGGACACCCCATGCCTACCGAACGCATCAGTTTTGCCGGTCACTCCGGCCATATGCTGGCTGCCCGGCTTGACCTGCCGGACGGTCCGCACCTTGCCACCGCCCTCTTTGCCCATTGTTTCACCTGCGGCAAGGACATCGCCGCCGCGCGCCGCATCGCTCAGCGGCTCTCCGCCATGGGAATCGCCGTGCTGCGGTTCGATTTCACCGGGTTGGGCCATTCGGGCGGCGAGTTTGCCAATACCACCTTTGGCAGCAACGTGGCGGATCTGAAGGCCGCCGCCGATTACCTATCGGGGCGCGACATGGGCCCCGATCTGCTGATTGGTCATTCGCTGGGCGGTGCGGCGGTCTTGCGCGCGGCGCCAGAGATCGCATCAGCCCGTGCGGTGGTGACCATCGCCGCGCCCTTTGATCCCGATCATGTGACGCATAATTTTGGCGATGC
The DNA here is from genome assembly GCF_052266595.1 of Antarctobacter jejuensis. Classification (NCBI taxonomy): domain Bacteria; kingdom Pseudomonadati; phylum Pseudomonadota; class Alphaproteobacteria; order Rhodobacterales; family Roseobacteraceae; genus Antarctobacter; species Antarctobacter jejuensis. Next base: position 44,788 of record NZ_JBQQXJ010000001.1, read on the forward strand.
GCTGGATAACATCGCCAGCGCCGGACAGGCCGAGGTCGATCTGGGCGGGCGGCGTTTCACCATCGGACAGGGATTCATCGACGATGTGCGCGAACAGTCCTTGGGGCCGGTGATCGGCGCGTTGAAAAAGGCGCTACTGGTCCTGCACGGCCCCCGCGACGCGATTGTCGATATCTCGAACGCGACGCGGATCTTCACGGCGGCGAAACACCCCAAAAGCTTTGTCACGCTGGACGATGCCGATCACCTTGTGTCGGATCCCGATGACGCGGAATACGTGGCCGATGTGATCGCTGCCTGGGCGGATCGTTACCTGGACCTTGCCCCGCCCGCGCCGCCCATCGGCGCGCCCGAAGGCGTGGTGCGCGTGACAGAGGCCGGGCCGGACGGGTTCCTGCAGGATATCCAGAACGGTCCGCATCACCATGCGCTGGCTGATGAACCGGCGGCCTATGGCGGCAGCAACCGGGGCATGTCGCCCTATGGCTTCGTGGCGGCGGGGCTTGGCGCCTGCACCTCGATGACGATCCGCATGTATGCGCGGCGCAAGGGCTGGCCGCTGGCCTGTGTCAGCGTGGATGTAACCCATGACAAGGTCCACGCACAGGATGCGGGGACGGCGACGGAAACCCGCATCGATCGGTTCGTGCGCCGGATCACCCTCAAGGGGGATCTCAGCCCGGATCAGAGGGAGCGGCTGATGGAGATCGCGGAAAAGTGCCCGGTGCACAAGACGCTGGAGAAAGGCGCCGAGATCCGCACCGAACTGGCCTGAATACCTGCGCGCCTGTGCGGCAACGAAAAAGGCCGGGCTGTTGGGCCCGGCCTTTCATTGTTCGTGTGTCGCGTCGGGCTTAGCCGCGGGCGCGACCGACCAGCTTCCATGCCAGCGGCAGGATCACGGCGGCCAGCGCCAGCTTGACCGCGTCACCCACGAGGAAGGGCGTCAGACCCCATTCGAGGATCGGCTTGTCCCAGCCATACAGCATGCCCAGCCAGATCAGGCCCGGCACGTAGATGATCACGTTGCCGACGATCATGGCCAGCGCCATCTTGGGCGCGGAGCGGTCCCAGCCAGCGCGTGCCAGAGCACCCAGCGCCACGGTCGCCAGAACGTAGCCGACGAGATAGCCGCCAGTGCCGCCCATCATGTATTCGAGGCCGAATTTCTCAGCCGAGGATCCGGCGAAAACGTCAAAGCCAAGCGCGCCGATGATCATGTAGCCAAGGATGGTCACCAGACCTAGGCGCGCGCCATAGGCGGCCCCCACGGTCAAAACCGCAAAGGTCCCCATGGTGATCGGCACCGGCCACATCGGCACCTTGATCTTGGCCGCGGCGGCCAGCACGGCGATGCCGAGCACGACCAGCGCCACCTGTTTCAAGCGCAGCGCCGCGCCTTCGTTCGCGCCAAAGGCCTCGGCCAGCACGTTACGGTTCATCGTCAGAGTCATGGGGCCCCTCATCATGTCTATATCACCTTTGTTTTTGCCCCACTTGCTGCGCCGCCGCAAGGGAGAGTTCAGTTGATGTGCAAACCGTGCTAAGTCATCAGTTTGCAAACTCTGCGGAATTTTGCAGAATACAGGCTCGGGAACGCCGCGCGGCCCCTCGCCTGTCAGGCGAAACCGGGGGTGGCCTGACCATGCGCAGGCACCACAAGTCCTGACCTCTCAGAGCGGTCCCAGGCGGCCCAGCAGGCCGGGCATCTGGCGCAGCAGGTCCAGTGCCATGTCGCGGTTGCGCAGGCTGAGCGCGGCGACGGGCCGTTCCCAGTCCTCGTTCCGGATCGCGTAGATGCGATAGTCGCCCTGCGCCTCGGTTCCGTGATAGCCGAATTTCACGACCAGCCCGCCCTTGCTGTATTGGGCGATGTCTTCAGGCAGGGACGCGAAATCCAGCGTCGCCAGCGGCTTGACGATCTTCCATCCGGCCACGCGGAATACCGAGTTGATTTGCAGAGAAAAGTCCATCGCGCGCCTCGCCTTTTGGTCAGGTTAGGAAAGCTGCGCGGGATGAGCGAGCCCCTGATTGGCCAGCGCGATACCCGCAGGCGAATTCCCGCCGTGCCCGGAACACACGCTTACGTGGCGGCACATTGATACGTTCATTTGAGGAAAACCTGCGGACTTTACAATGCGTTAATCTTTGTCCAGCAATCATCGGTTGTTCTGTCTTCAATCGCCTCATCAAGAACGGTTAGTAGTCATGAGTTTCCACCTGCAACTTCTGCAAGACAGCGCCCTTTTGCACCTTCGACTGTTCGGGGAACAAAGGGTTCATGACTGGATCGGATCGGTTGCCGCGACCGGCCTGTTGCCGGAGGGTGACGAAAACCTCGACAGGTTCGTCGATCTCTCCGAGGTCACGCTGTTTGACATGGGGTTTCACAACATGCGTCTGATCGCACGCATCGCCAATCAACCCGTCAACGGCAACACAGAGCCCAGAAAGATCGCCTTTTACGCGCCCGGCGATACGCAATTCGGCATGGCCAGCATGTTTGTAACCCTGTCCGAGCTTGAACCCGGCCCCGCCGTCGCCGCCGTTTTCCGCACCCGTGAAGCCGCGTTGATCTGGCTGGGGCGCCCCATGTGCGCGGTGCGTCCGCTGCCTCTGCCCACCGACATATGGGCGGCCTGATTTGGGGGCCTGATCCGGGGATCCGATCCAGCCAAAGCAAAAGGGCCCCGCCAAATGGCAAGGCCCTTTCCTTTTTTACTTAGACGCCTCAGGAAATGCGGTTCAGCAGCTCCCCCAGCGATGCCTTGGCATCGCCGTAGAACATCCGCGTGTTGTCCTTGAAGAACAGCGGGTTCTCGATCCCCGAGTAGCCGGTGCCCTGCCCGCGCTTGGACACGAACACCTGCTTGGCCTTCCAGCATTCCAGAACCGGCATCCCCGCGATGGGAGAGTTCGGATCGTCCTGCGCCGCCGGGTTCACGATGTCGTTCGAACCGATGACGATGGCCACGTCGGTGTCCGGGAAGTCGTCGTTGATCTCGTCCATTTCCAGAACGATGTCATAGGGCACCTTCGCTTCGGCCAGCAGCACGTTCATGTGACCGGGCAGACGCCCCGCAACAGGGTGGATCGCGAAACGCACGTTCTTGCCCTTGGCCCGCAGGCGGCGGGTCAGTTCGGCGACGTTCTGCTGGGCCTGTGCCACGGCCATGCCGTAGCCCGGGATGATGACGATGCTGTCCGCATCTTCCAGCGCCTGCGCCACACCGTCCGCGTCGATGGCGATCTGTTCGCCCTCGACCGCCATCTGCTCACCCGCCGGGCCGCCAAAGCCGCCGAGGATGACCGAGACGAACGACCGGTTCATCGCCTTGCACATGATGTAGGACAGGATCGCACCGGACGACCCCACCAACGCGCCGACCACGATCAGGAGGTCATTGCCGAGGCTGAAACCGATGGCCGCCGCCGCCCAGCCCGAGTAGCTGTTCAGCATCGAGACCACGACCGGCATGTCGGCGCCGCCGATGCCCATGATCAGGTGGTAGCCGATGAAGAAGGCCAGCAGCGACATCAAGAGCAGGGTCCAGCCGCCGCCGGTGCTCATGTAGATGAACAGCAGGATCAGCGAGAGGATCGCCGCACCGGCGTTCAGCATGTGGCCACCGGGCAGCTTGGTGGCCGCCGAAGTGACCTTGCCCGCAAGCTTGCCATAGGCGACGACAGAGCCGGTGAAGGTCACGGCCCCGATGAAGACGCCGAGGAACACCTCGATCTTGAGGATGTTGATCTCTGCCGGGGTCTTGTGCGCGACCTTGGCCGAGAAGCCCTTGAGCGCGTCAACCGCTGCGCCGTCGACACCCGCAACCGCGTTCATCACCAGTTCGGCGTTATAGCCGACGAAGACCGCCGCCAGACCGACCAGCGCGTGCATCCCGGCCACCAGTTCCGGCATCTGGGTCATTTCGACCCGCGAGGCCAGCATGTAGCCGATCACGCCGCCCGCAGCGATCAGGATCACCGACAGAACCCAGAGACCCGAGCCCGGGCCGATCAGCGTGGCAAAGACCGCCAGCGCCATGCCGACGATGCCGTACCAGACCGCGCGCTTGGCGCTTTCCTGTCCCGACAGACCGCCGAGCGACAGGATGAAGAGGACCGCCGCGACCACATAGGCCGCCGTTGTAAATCCGTATTCCATTTGTCCCGGTCCCCTTTACGATTTCTGGAACATGGCGAGCATGCGCCGGGTCACGAGGAAGCCACCAAAGATGTTGATCCCGGCAAAGAAGACCGAGATGGCGGCAAGGATGATCACCAGTCCCCCGCCCGAGCCGATCTGCATCAGCGCGCCGAGAATGATGATCGAGGAGATCGCGTTGGTCACAGCCATCAGCGGCGTATGCAGCGAGTGGCTGACGTTCCAGATCACCTGGAACCCGATGAAGACCGACAGAACAAAGACGATGAAGTGCTGCAGGAAGCTGGCCGGGGCGACAAGCCCCACCAGCAGCATCAGCACGCCGCCGATGCCCAGCAGGGTGAACTGCTGCCGGGTCTGCGCCTTGAACGCGGCCGTTTCCTGCGCGCGTTTTTCTTCGGGCGTCAGTTCCTTGGCCTTTTCCTTGGGCTTGGCCGCGATGGCCTGCACCTTGGGCGGCGGCGGCGGGAAGGTGATTTCGCCCTGGTAGGCAACCGTCGCGCCCCGGATCACGTCGTCTTCCATGTTGTGATTGACCTTGCCGTCCTTGTCGGGCGTCAGGTCGGTCAGCATGTGACGGATGTTGGTGGCATAAAGCGTCGAGGCCTGCGTCGCCATCCGGCTGGGGAAGTCGGTGTAGCCGATGATCGTCACGCCGTTGTCGGTGACGATCTTTTCGTCCATCACCGTGCCTTCGGCGTTGCCGCCCTTTTCGGCGGCGAGGTCGACGATGACCGAGCCCGGCTTCATCGCCTTGATCATGTCCTCCAGCCACAGCTTGGGTGCCGGGCGGTTGGGGATCAGGGCCGTGGTGATGACGATGTCGATCTCAGGGGCCAGTTCGCGGAACTTTTTCAGCTGCGCTTCGCGGAACTCGGGCGAAGACACGGCCGCATAACCACCGGTGGCCGACCCATCCTGCTGTTCTTCCTCGAAGTCCAGATAGACGAATTCGGCGCCCATGCTCTCGACCTGTTCGGCCACCTCGGGACGCACGTCAAAAGCGTAGGTGATCGCGCCGAGGCTGGTCGAGGTGCCGATCGCGGCCAGACCGGCCACACCGGCGCCGACAACCAGAACCTTGGCCGGGGGCACCTTGCCCGCTGCCGTGACCTGACCGGTGAAGAAACGGCCAAAGTTGTTGCCCGCCTCGATCACCGCGCGGTAACCGGCGATATTGGCCATGGACGACAGGGCGTCCATCTTCTGCGCGCGGGAAATACGCGGCACCATTTCCATCGCGATGACGTTGGCGCCCTTTTCCTTGGCCTTGTTCAGGCCCTCTTCGTTCCCGCCCGGGTTGAAGAAGGTGATCAGCGTCTTGTCCGCCGTCAGGTAGTCCAGCTCGTCCAGCGTGGGAATGCGCACCTTGGCGATGATGTCGGCCGCGGCCCACAGCGCATCGGCGCCCTCGACCACCTCGACACCGGCGTCCCGGTAGGTCTCATCCGAAAAACCGGCCTTGGCGCCGGCCCCGGATTCGATCATGCACTCATATCCCAACTTCTGAAGCTGGCGAGCCGAATCCGGGGTCATCGCAACGCGATTCTCTCCGGATTCAACCTCTCTTGGCGTCCCTATCTTCACGATAATCCCCTTTGTTCTCAGGTACTCCTACGCCCCTGATGAGGCGTTAATTCGCATTTCACCACGGTTACGCGGCCCTGCAGCGACAAGCAGCGTGGGTTGTAAAACATACCCTAGCAAAAAGTTAAACCCGCGCATCTATTGTTGCGCAATAGCCGAACGTCCTGAAACAATGTTTCGCGGAGACGCCTCTACTTAATGAGCAAAACCAGCGTTTCCCCTTCGTTTCCAGACAGTTGAAGCCAGCAACGGCAGAAGATATGACCTGTCTGATCATGCTGCGCGCGCAAATCGCCCCTGCAGCATGCGACGACAGGTCACTTCTGCCGGTGCAATTCGGGCGCGCGTTGCCGCCTCCGGCGCTCAGACCCAGCGCCGGACGTCCTTTTCATAGCGCGCGAAATTGGCGCGGAACTTGCGGCGCAGGGCGTTTTCCTCGGGCAGGATGAAACGCCGTTCGATCACCCAGACAAAGATCGGGATCAGTGGCAGCGCCAGAACCGCGTCCCAGTAGAGGATCATCCCGGTCAGGATCATCGTATCGCCCAGGTAGATCGGATTGCGGCTGCGCTTGAATATACCGCTTGTCACCAGCCGCTCTGCTTCCATGTGCGGAATGACGGTGGTGCGGTGGCGGCGCATTTCGAACAGGGCCAGCGCCAGCAAGATCAGCCCCCCACCGACAAGCAAACCGCCCAGAAGATCCGCCCAGACCGGACCAAACCCCAGACCCAGCCCAAAATGCGTCTTTTGCACCCAAGCCAGCACCAGCGCCCCGACCAGCCAGACCGGCGGCATATCGATCCATTTCAACACGGGCGCAACTTCCTGCTTCTCTGGTTTTCAAAATACCTTGGGGGAGTCGTCACACAAGTGACGACGGGGCAGAACCCCCGAACCCAAAAGTCTCCAACGTGCCGAACGCGAGCTATTCCGCCCGACGGCGGCACAACTGCGTTCGACAGAGACCAGCCTTACTCCCACTCCATCTCTTCGAAAACCCGTCCCGCGTTCTTGGTGGCAAGTTCTTCGAAGGTGTCCAGATGCGCCCATTGCGACTGGTCCACGTAATAGGCCCCGGCCAGATCGCCGCCCTCTTCTATATGCGCGCCGATCTTGCCGCGCAGATCCTTGAGGTACTCCGAGGTATAGCGCGTCACCTGCGCCATGTTGGTCGGATGGCCGTGGCCGGGGATCACATAGGTGGCGCCCAGATCGGCAAAGGGGCCGTCAAAAGTCTCGATCCAGCAGCTGGTGCAGGTATCGGCAAAGATCGGCGGCATACGTTCGTGAAAGGCGATGTCCCCGGCAATGACGATGCCCCATTGCGGAATCCAGACCTGCGTATCGCCCGGCCCATGCGCGGAGCCAAGGTGCAACACCTCGACCTGAACATCCCCCATGGTGACGCTGTATTCATCCTCAAAGGACAGGTTGGCCGCCACGACGCGCGTGCCCTCTGCCTTGTCCCGGTTGTAGCGCTGCATGCCCTGAAGGATGAAATCGCCGTTTTCCTCGACCTCGTGGATTGCCTCCACATGGGCAAGGATATCGACCCCCAGATCGGCCCAGTAGGAATTGCCGAGCATGGCATGCCCCTGCCCGTTCTCGTTGATCACCAGCTTGACCGGCTGATCGGTCACTGCCTTGATCTCGTCATGCAGCGCCTTGGCCAGCCGGGCCGAGGCCCCGCCGTTGACCACGATCACCCCATCCCCGGTCACGATGAAGGACAGGTTGTTGTTATGGCCCGAATTTTCGTAGGTCGGCGGCGCGGTCGCGCCGATGGCCGAAAACACGTGCGGGATCACCTCGACCGGTTTGTCGTAGAGGTCCGACTGGGGGTATTTGTCGGCGATATCCTCACTTGCAGGCGCAACGGTTGCCGCCAGAATGAGCGCAAGGCCGGTGGTCAGGGAAACGTTGTTCATGAAATCCTCCCGAATGCTGCGCACACATTCACATGTGTGAATAGCATTGCCAAGCATCCTGTCGCGGACCTCTTGTCACAGCCCCCCGCGCCTGTAGGCTGCAGGCAAAACGGGAGGGTTTCATGCTGAAGGGTAAACACGCGCTGGTCACCGGCGGCGGCAGCGGCATCGGGTTGGCCATTGCGCGGGCGCTGGCGGCCGAGGGCGCGCAAGTCACGATCACCGGGCGCAACGCCGCCCGGCTGGGGGCGGCGCGCGCCGATCACATCTTTCCCCTGTCGATGGACGTGATGGACGAAACCTCTGTCGTTCACGGGGTTTCCGAGGCCGTGGCGGCGCGTGGCCCGGTGCAGATCTGCGTCCCGAACGCAGGCATTGCCGAGGGGCGCAGCCTGTTGAAGACGGATATGGAGTTCTGGCGCACCATGATGTCCACGAACCTCGACGGAGCGTTCCTGACCATCCGCGAGTGTCTGAAAACCATGGTGGACACCGATTGGGGCCGCGTGATCGCCATCTCATCAATCGCCGGGATTCGCGGCCTGAAAGGCGCGCCCACCTATACCGCCTCCAAACACGCGCTCTTGGGTCTGATCCGGGCCTTGGCGGCGGATTACGCGCGCAAACCCTATACCTTCAACGCGATCTGCCCGGCCTATGTGGACACCGACATCATCACCATGAACGTGGACTCGATCATGAAGCGCACCGGCTGGACAGAGGCCGAGGCCCGCGCCGCCATGGTCGATGTCAACCCGCACGGCCGCCTGATCGCGCCGGAGGAAGTGGCGCAGGCGGCGGTCTGGCTGTGCCACGAGGCATCGGGCAGCGTGAACGGTCAGGCCATCCAGATCGCGGGCGGCGAGATCTGATAGCGGCTCGCCATACCGCACGGGACCGCGCCGCTACGGCGGCGGCGCGGCAAAGGCGAAATGCCCCATCGTCGTATCGAAGGCGTAAAAGCCCCAATGCAGACCGAAGGCCCAGACGTACCCGTTGCGCCGGTGCAGGATCAGATAGGGGAACACCATCCCGTAGAGCGTGGCCGCAACCGTATATCGGGCAACGTAAAAATCACTGGCCCCTGTCAGGGCAAGTGACAGGTGAAACCCGCCAAAGAGCCCCGCGATCAGCACCGTCATGCGCCCCAACCCGACCTTCATCGCCTGAAATTCGATGACCAGTGCGGTCAGCAAAATCTGCTGGAACAGGATCTCCACGGTCTTCGGGATGAAATACCACGATTGGGCAAAGACGATGTCCGCGACGGCCAGATCCTCGGGCGGGTCGGGCTTTGGCAGATGCGGCAGGATCTTGAGCGAGAAGACCGCGAACAGGACCAACAGGAACAATGGCGCGAAGCGGTCCTCTCCCGGTGATTTCTCACGGGTCCAGGCGGCGAAATCCGGGCGAAAGAGCCAGTGCACCAACAGCACCCAGCCACCGTAGTAGAGGCTCAGCAGTACCGGCGCGTCATTGTATCCATGCGGCAGGCCAAATGCCTCGGTGATGTCATAGTAGCCAATGCTGGACAGGGTCCAGGTGGCCGTGATCAGCGAGATGACGAGCGCCAGATTGATCCAGTTCGGGCCGATTGCGTTTTTCATGGGGCACCCAGCGGAGATTGCCCCGGATTGCCCAAACGCAGATCGTGCCACAACCGTTCAGTGGCGGGCTGCGGCCATCTGCCCGATCCTTCGCCGGTTAGCCCGCCGGGCTTGTCCCGGACTTGCGCAGTATTTGCGCCCTTGGCTGTGTCACCGGCCTCATCGGCAGCTTTACGGGGCGTCCCGCCGCCGCGCGCTTGACCTGCCTGATGGCGGATGCAACTTGCAGTCTATATCTGTTTCAAGGCCGCGCGCCCCGTCGCCGGGACCGGCCGCTGTGATGCTATCTGGAGGACGACATGGCCACGCTGACCGTCAACGGCACCTCGCATGAGGTGAACCTGCCCGACGAGGTTCCGCTGCTCTGGGCGCTGCGCGATGCGCTGAACCTGACCGGCACCAAGTTCGGCTGCGGCGTGGCGGCCTGCGGCGCCTGCACCGTGCATATCGACGGTGAGGCGGTGCGGTCCTGCCAGGTGCCCGTGGGCGATGTCTGGGGCGAGGTGACAACCATCGAGGGGCTGGGCACGCCGGACGCGCTGCACCGGCTGCAACAGGCGTGGATCGACCATCAGGTGGCGCAATGCGGCTACTGCCAGTCGGGGCAGATCATGCAGGCCGCTGCCCTGCTGGCCGAGACACCCGATCCCACCGATGACGACATCGATGCCGCGATGCAGGGCAACCTCTGCCGCTGCGGCACCTATCCGCGCATCCGCGCCGCCATCAAATCCGCAGCCGGGGGGGCCTGAGCCATGGCAAGCATCGGCAAGATCGCCCGCCGCACCTTCCTTGTGGGTGTCGCCGCCATCGCCGGCGGCGCGGCATTCGGCGCGTGGTATGTCACGCGACCCGCGCCCAATCCGCTGAAACCCGGCGAGGGTGAAAGCAGCCTGAACGCCTTTGTCCTGATCGACGGCGAGGGCGTGACCCTGATCGCGCCCCGAGCCGAGATGGGACAGGGCACCATGACCACCTGGGCCGCGCTGATCGCCGAGGAAATGGGCCTGAAGTGGGAGGACGTGCGGATCATCCACGGCCCGCCCGCGCAGGCCTATTACAATAGCGCGCTGATGGGCGAAGGTCAGGCGCACAAGGGCTATGACGCCTCGTCGTTCCAGCATTCGCTGGGTGAAATGATGGGCGTACTGGGCAAGGTCCTGTCGATGCAGGTCACCGGCGGCTCGACCGCAATGAAGGACGGCTATGAGCGGATGCGCGTCACCGGTGCCGCCGCGCGCGAGATGCTGAAGGCCGCGGCGGCAGAGCGTCTGGGCGTCGATGCGAAGGATCTGAAGACCGAGAACGGCGCCGTGATCGCCCCCGATGGCACGGCCCTGCCCTATACGGAGCTGGCCGAGGCCGCCGCGCAGATGGAGGTCCCCAAGGTCGAATTGCGCGACCGCCGCGACTGGAAACTGCTGGGCACCTCGCTGCCGCGTCCGGATGTTCCGGGCAAATCCACCGGCACCGCGCAGTTCAGCATCGACACGCGCCTGCCGGGGATGCGGTTTGCCGCTGTCCGCATGTCGCCCTACCGCGCCGGCATGACCTCTTACGATGCATTTGATGCAAGCCGCATGCCCGGTGTCGAAAAGGTCGTGGACCTTGGCGACGGGCTGGCGGTGATCGCCACCAATACGTGGCTGGCGCAACAGGCCGTGGACGCCATCGAGGTGGACTGGGCCCCGGCCACGCATCCCGCCACCACGGCGGAGATGTTCACGGCGCTGGAACAGGCCTTTGACGCCGAGCCGGACTCGGTCCTACGCGACGACGGCAAGGCCGACCGCCTGCCGCGCGGGGCTCAGGCCATCGAAGCTGAGTATCGCGTGCCGATGCTGGCCCATGCCACGATGGAGCCGATGAACGCCACCGCGTGGTTCGACGGCACGCACCTGCGGCTGTGGTGCGGCAACCAGGGGCCGACCTTCCTGCGCGACGCCTGCGCCGATGTGGCTGGAATCGCGCCCGAGGAGGTCGAGGTCAATGTCACGCTCATGGGCGGCGGCTTTGGCCGGCGCGGAGAATTCGACTACGCGGTGATCGCCACCAAAGTTGCCAAGGCGATGCCCGGAACGCCGGTCAATGTCACATGGTCCCGCGAAGAGGACATGACGCATGACTTCTACCGCCCCCCCGCCATCGCGCGGGTCAAGGGCGCGGTGGCAAAGGGGACGGCGGTCCAGATGGATGCGCAGGTCTCTTCGCCTGCCATCGCCGAGCAAGCCCTGAACCGCTGGGTCGGCTTTGCGCCGGGCGGTCCTGCCAAGGAAATCGTCGACGGGCTCTATAATCAGCCCTACGGGATCCGGAACTACCGCGTGCGTGGCTACAAGGCGCCGATCGCCCCGCCGCTGGGCTTCTGGCGCTCTGTCGGGGCGAGCTTCAACGGCTTCTTCCACGAAAGCTTTGTCGATGAGATGGCCCATGCGGCCGGGACCGATCCGCTGGAATTTCGCCTGCAATTGACGCGCGACGAATGGCTGCCCGCCTTCTACGCGCTGGAGGCGGTGCGCGACATGTCCGGCTGGACCGGCAAGACCGAGGATGGCGTCGGGCGTGGTGTCGCGCTGGTCTACAGTTTCGGCACGCCGACCGCGATGGTCATCGAGGTGCGCGAAACCGATGGCATGGTGCGCCTGACCGAGGCTTGGATCGCCGCGGACCCCGGCGTGGCGCTGGATCCGTCGATCATCGAGGCGCAGCTGAGCGGGGCCATGGTCTATGGCCTCTCTGCCGCGATTGGTGAGGAAATCACCTTTGCCGAGGGCCGTGTGGAACAGATGAATTTCCCCGACTACGACCCCCTGCGCATGCCGCAGATGCCAAAGGTTTCTGTCACCGTTCTGGAGAATCAGGAGCGCCTGAACGGTATCGGAGAGGTCGGCACGCCGCCCGCCGCCCCGGCGCTGGCCAACGCGCTGTTCGACCTGACGGGCAAGCGGGCGCGGGAGTTGCCGTTGCGAAAGTCCTTTGACTTTTTCGTCTGACCGGCGGTCAATCGCCTTGGCGCTGCGCGGCCCGGCAAGAAAAATCGCCGGGCCCCGCATCAATCCGCAGGAAGATGTTGCTTAATTGCCCGCGATACACGAAAGTATAAATATGACCCCTTACGGGGGTGTTCCTTGGCACGCTGTTCGCAGCTTCGGCCCCTGCTTTCCCGGCAGGGGCCGTTTGCATTTGCACTGAAGTGATTTTTGGCGCGCCAACCGCGAGGCTGGTCAGCCCGCCGCGCGCAGGCGCCCCGCGCCGGTCTGCGCCCAGTCATGCACTGCCTTGCCAAAAGCGCGGAACAGCGGGCGCGACACCGGGTCATTGGCGGCATTCCATTCGGGATGCCATTGGACGGACAGGGTGAAACCGGGCGCGTCCTTGACGTGGATCGCCTCTGGCGTGCCGTCGGGCGCGTGCCCCTCAACCACCACACCCGCGCCGGGGGTCTTGATCCCCTGCCCGTGCAGCGTATTGGTCAGCACCTCGGTCGCGCCGAACAGCCGGTGAAAGACACCGCCCTCAGTCAGCGTCACCTTGTGGCGCAGTTCGAATTTCTCTTCCAGCGTGCCGTCGGGCGGCATCCGGTGATTCATCCGCCCCGGCAGGTCGCGAATCTCCGGGTAGAGCGATCCGCCCATGGCGACATTGACCTCCTGGAACCCGCGGCAGATGCCCAGAAAGGGCTGCCCCCGCGCCACGCAGGCGCGCACCAGCGGCAGGGTGATCGCATCGCGCGCCCGGTCATGATCGCCATGCGCCTCGGTCCAGTCCTCGCCGTATTCCTCGGGATGGACATTGGGGCGCCCGCCGGTGAGCAGGAAACCGTCGCAAACCTCCAACAGTTCCTCGACCGAGACAAACCGCGGATCGGCCGGGATCACCATGGGAATGCAGTCCGAGACATCGGCGACCGCCTCGGAATTCATCTGCCCGCCCGCATGGGTCGGATACTGATCGTTGATCAGGTAGGAATTGCCGATGATGCCAACGATGGGGCGCGCCATGTGCCAATGCTCCTTTGAACATCGCATATGTAGACCACGGACGCCTTGACGAAAAGTGTCCGCCCGCACAGCGCGCTCTGCGGTCGCACACAGCCCGGGGTTTTGCCTGTCTGGCAGGCGTCGGCGCGGTGATGCGCCTCTGCCCCCTTTTGTCAGTGCCGCGCCGCCCGCGCCCCGGTCAGGACGTGTCTCAGCCCGCCGCCTTCAGTTCCAGCCGCCGACGGTGCAGCACCGGTTCGGTATAGCCCGAGGGCTGCACCCGGCCGTCGAAAACCAGATCGCAGGCCGCCTGAAAGGCGATGCCGTCAAAGCCGGGCGCCATCGGCACATAGGACGGGTCGCCCGCGTTCTGACGGTCCACCACCTCGGCCATGCGTTTCATGATCTCCATCACCTCATCCTTGCCGATCACCCCGTGATGCAGCCAGTTGGCGATGTGCTGCGAGGAGATGCGGCAGGTGGCGCGGTCTTCCATCAGGCCCACGTCGTTGATGTCCGGCACCTTGGAACAGCCGACCCCGGCATCGATCCAGCGCACAACGTAGCCAAGGATGCCCTGCGCGTTGTTTTCGACCTCGCGGGTGACCTGTTCGGGCCGCCACTTGCGGAACGAGGCCAGCGGAATGTCCAGCACCGCGTCCACATGGGCGCGACGCCCGCCCTTGCGCAGCTTGTCCTGTACGGCCATCACATCGACCTTGTGATAATGCAGCGCGTGCAGGGTGGCGGCGGTCGGCGATGGCACCCAGGCGGTGTTCGCCCCGGATTTCGGGTGTTCGATCTTGGCCTCCAGCATGGCGGCCATCTGGTCGGGCATGGCCCACATGCCCTTGCCGATCTGCGCCTTGCCGGACAGCCCGCATTCCAGACCGATGTCGACGTTGCGCGCCTCATAGGCGCCGATCCAGCCCTTGCGCTTGATGAAATCCTTGCGGCTGAACGGACCCGCCTCCATCGAGGTGTGGATCTCGTCCCCGGTCCGGTCGAGGAAGCCGGTGTTGATGAAGGCGACGCGATGTTTGGCGGCGCGGATGCATTCCTTGAGGTTGACCGATGTGCGGCGTTCCTCGTCCATGATGCCCAGCTTGACGGTATATTGCGGCAGGTCCAGCGCCTGTTCGACAAAGGAAAAGACCTCATCGGCGAAGGCGACTTCCTCCGGTCCGTGCATCTTGGGTTTGACCACATAGACGGAGCCCGCGTGACTGTTGCGCAGGCCATTGGTCTTGGTCAGGTCATGGCGGGCAATCAGGACCGTCGCCATGGCGTCCATCAGCCCCTCATAGATTTCCGACCCGTCGCGCAGCAGGATTGCCGGGTTGGTCATCAGATGGCCGACATTGCGCACCAGCATCAGCGCGCGGCCCTTGATCCGGAAGGCGGTGCCGTCGGGCCCCAGGAATTCGGGATCCGGGTTCAGCTTGCGGGTGACCTCTTGGCCGCCCTTTTCAAACGTGTCGGTGAGGTCGCCACGCATCAGGCCCAGCCAGTTGGCATAGGCCAGCGCCTTGTCCTCGCCATCGACGCAGGCCACCGAATCCTCGCAATCCATGATGGCCGAGACGGCGCTTTCCAGACGCACATCTGCCAGCCCGGCCTGATCGCGCGCGCCGATGTAATGCGTGCGGTCAAAGACCAGTTCCACATGCAGGCCGTGGTTGCACAGCAGCACGGCATCGGGCGCCTTGGGATGACCGCGATAGCCGCGGAATTTCGACGGATCCACCAAGGGCTGATCGTCCACCAAGAGCGTGCCGCTCTTGATATGGTAGCGGCGGGCGTCAGCATGGCTGACACCTTCAACTGGGAAGGCCTCATCCAGAAACACCCGCGCGCGGGCGATCACGCGTGCGCCGCGCCCCTTGTCATAGCCGCCTTTCGGCGGGACCGAGCCCATGGCATCGGTGCCGTAAAGGCTGTCGTACAGGCTGCCCCAGCGGGCATTGGCCGCGTTCAGCGCGTAGCGGGCATTGGTGATCGGCACCACCAGCTGCGGGCCCGGCACGCTGCTGAATTCCGGGTCGGTGTTGGCGGTGTCGATCTCGAAATCATCACCCTCGGGCAGAAGGTAGCCGATCTCTGTCAGGAACGCCTTGTAGGCCTCGTGGTCGTGGGGCTGGTTGGCGCGGGCCTTGTGCCAGTCATCAATCCGGGCCTGCAGGTCTTCGCGTTTCTCCAGCAGCGCCTTGTTGCGCGGCCCGAAGTCATGTGCCAGCGTCGAGAGCGCCGCCCAGAAATCATCCGCGGCGATGCCGGACCCCGGGATTGCCTGCCCTTCGAGAAAGGCCGCAAGACGTGTGTCCACCTGCAGCCCTGCGCGTTCAACCCGGTCGACCATGGTATACCTCCCCATTTGAGTTGAGCCGGAGGGTAGCATCAAGTTTCCGATAGGCAACAAGGGGGAGTGATATTATTCCCGGTGAAAGCCGGAATGCAGTTTCAGGTGGAATTTGAAAGCGGAGGGCCACATGGCCGAGCATCTTGTGGATCTGGAGACATGGCCGAGAACGCAGCAATTCCGCTGGTTTCGCGGATTCCAGCGGCCGCATTACGCGGTCACGACCCGGATGGATGCGACCGTATTGATGGCCCGGCGCAAGCCGCGTGGCGTGTCCCCGTTCCGGGCCTGCCTGCATGCCATCGGCTGCGGTCTGCACGCGGTGCCGGAATTGAACATGCGGTTTCGGGGCGACACGGTGGTGCGCCATGACCGGGTCACCATGTCGATGCCGGTGCCGTCCGACAAGGGCGGGTTCAATTTCGGCTATGTGGATTTCGACCCGGATTTCGCGGTCTTCGAACCACGCGCCAAGGCGCAGATCGATGAGGCGCGGCGACGGGACAGCCTTGCCCCCAATGAAAGTGCCACCGACGCGGTGGCCTATATGTCCTGCCTGCCCTGGCTGGATTTCACCTCGATCGACAATGCGATGCCCAATGCAGAGGACTGCATTCCCCGCGTCGCATGGGGCAAGATCGTGCCCGAGGGCGAGCGCTGGCGCATGGCGATGAGCATTCAGGTGCATCACGCGCTGGTCGATGGTGTCCATCTGGGCGGCTATTTCGCCGCCGTGCAAGAGGCGTTGGATGCCGATGGAGGCGCGGCGGGGTAAACCCCGCCCTACGCGGCCTCCTCCTCGTCCGCCTGCTGGCGCGCCCAGAGGGCCGCGTAACGGCCCTGACGGGCCAGCAGCGCGTCATGCGTGCCTTGCTCGACCACCTCACCGTCCTGCAGGACAACGATCCGGTCCGCATCGGCGATGGTCGACAGGCGGTGTGCGATGGTGATGACGGTGCGTCCCTCACCGGCGCGGCGCAGTGCCTCCTGGATGGAGGCCTCTGTCTCGGTGTCCAGCGCGCTGGTCGCCTCGTCCAGCAGCAGGATCGGCGGATCCTTGAGCAGGGTGCGGGCGATGCCGACACGCTGCTTTTCGCCGCCCGACAGTTTCAACCCGCGTTCGCCGACCTGCGTTTCGTAACCTTCGGGCAGGCTGGAGATGAATTCATGGATCTGGGCGGCGCGGGCGGCGGCGACGATATCCGCTTCGGTCGCGCCGTCGCGGCCATAGGCGATGTTGTAGCGGATGGTGTCGTTGAACAGTACGGTGTCCTGCGGCACGACTCCGATGGCGGCGTGCAGGCTGTCTTGTGTCACGTCGCGAATATCCTGCCCGTCAATGCGCACGGCGCCGCCGTCCACGTCATAGAACCGGAACAGCAGCCGCCCGATGGTGGATTTGCCGGACCCGGAGGGGCCGACCAGCGCCACGCTTTCGCCCGCACCCACGGTCACGTCGATGCCCTTGAGGATCGGGCGGGTGGGATCGTAGCCGAACTTGACCCCGTCGAAGCTGACAGTCCCGCCGTTGACGGCCAGCCCGGGCGCACCGGGTTTGTCCGAAACCTCGCGGGGTTGTTCGAGCAGGTCGAACATCTCTCCCATGTCGACCAGCGCCTGCCGGATTTCGCGGTAGACCGTGCCGAGAAAGTTCAGTGGCATGGTGATCTGGATCATGTAGGCGTTGACCATGACGAAATCGCCCACGGTCAGTGCGCCGTTCTGCACCCCCACGGCGGCCATGACCATGACCGCAACCAAACCGGAGGTGATGATCAGTGACTGTCCGGCGTTCAGCATCGCCAGAGAGGTTGCCGTCTTGATCGCGGCCTTTTCATAGCCCTGCATGGCCACGTCATAGCGCGCAGCCTCACGCGCCTCGGCCCCGAAATACTTGACCGTTTCGAAGTTCAGCAGGCTGTCGATCGCTTTCTGGTTGGCGTCGGTGTCCTGCTTGTTCATCTCGCGCCGCAGTTTCACCCGCCATTCGGTGACCTTGAAGGTGAAGGCGACGTAAAGCGCGATGACCCCAACGACGACGACCAGATACCAGACGTCGAAGAGGAAAAAGAGGACCGCCGCGACAAGGATCAGTTCCAGCATCAGGGGCCCGATGCTGAACAGAAGGAAGCGCAGCAGGAATTCGACGCCTTTCACCCCGCGTTCGATGATCCGGCTGAGGCCGCCGGTCTTGCGCGTGATGTGGTATCGCATCGACAGGCGGTGAATATGGGTAAAGGTCTGCAGCGCGAGGGTCCGCAGGGCGCGCTGGCCGACCTTGGCAAAGATCGCGTCGCGCAACTGCTGAAAGCCCACGGTCATCAGGCGCGCCATGCCATAGGCGATGGTCAGCCCCACGGCGCCCAGCATCAGGTCCGATACCTCTCCGGACAGGCTGTCGACCGCGCCCTTGTAGAGGATCGGGGTGCCAACGGCGATAAGCTTGGCCAGCACGAGGAACCCGAGCGCAATCACCACGCGGCGTTTTGCCCATGTCTGCCCCTCGGGCCAGAGATAGGGGCCGACACGGCGAATGGTGCGCCAGCCGGAGCGGCGTTCTTCGGCAGCGATTTGGGCGTCGGAAGAGGATGCGGGGGGCATGAAGGGCCTTTCGTTGACCCGCTTCACCTAGGCCGACTGTCCCCGGCCTGCAAGCCGCGTGCGGCGGAAAGCCTGCAAGGGGGCGCTGCCCCCTCGGCCTGCGGCCTCAGCCCCGGCGGTATTTTCAAAGAGAAGAAACCGCAGGCGGCCTTTCAGTTCGAGGCGGCGTCAGGGATGTCGAAAATCTGGCCGGGGTAGATCAGGTCGGGATCGCGGATGCGATCGCGGTTGGCCTCGAAGATGCGGACATATTGCATGCCGTCGCCGTAGCGTTTGGTCGAGATGCCCCAGAGTGTATTCCCCGGCTGGATCGTGACCGAGCGCACCGGACCGCTGCCACCCTGCCCCACGGCGCGTTCCAGGACCGCCGCGCTTTCGCGCAGGAACGGGCTCTCGACGCGGGCAATCACCTGTCCCGCCGCGTCGATCTGGTCGACACGCAGCGTGTAGGTTCCGGTATCGATTTCCGGCAGTTGCACGCGCCAGCGACCGTCCTCCTGAATGCGCGAGGTGGTGATGGGCGCGTTGTCGAGATAGATTCGTACCGAGGCGGTGGTCCTGCCCCGCCCCGAGATCAGGACGTCCCCGGCATCGTCATAGCTGATGGAATCGAGCGCCACGTCACCGGGCGCGATGGGCGCGGTTGACAGCGCCTCGACCCCGCGCGGTGTCGCCAGAAGGACGGTGGGCAGACGCGGCGACGCGGGCGGCGTGGTCACGTCCGGTTCCGCCCGCGCGGTGATGACGGGATCCGCCGGCGCCGCCGGTGCGGTGGTCTTCAGGTCGCCGGGTGCCGGGACCGCCAGCTGGGTGGCGGGGGCCGCCGTCCCTGCCCCGACCGTCGCGTCGGGGTCCTTGGTGTCAAAGGGCGCCTGTGTTCCGGCCACGCCGCCAAGGCGCTGCGGGTTGGCGGCCGGGGCCGGTGCGGGCTGGACGCCGGGGATCGGGCCGCGATGCGGCGCGCCGCTCCATTTAGGATTGCCAAGCGGCGCCGGGCCATCGCCCGGCCCGGTGCCGGGATCGGGATCCGCGCTGGAGATCACATCCGGTTCTGGGCCGGTTTCCGGCGGTTCCGTCGTGACCTGCGTCGCGTCAGCTGTTCCGTCCGGGCCGGTGGACGGGCCGGGCACCGGGGTTACGGTCATGCCGCCGGGCGCGGGTGTCACGCCGGGCACGGCCAATGCGACCTCATCGCCGCTGAGCGGCTTGGCTCCCGGAAGGGGATCGACCTCAGGGCGCGGTTTGGCCTGCGTGTCGGGCTGGGTTTCCAGCAGCGGGCCGGACGCTGCGGTCTGGCCGGGCTGTCGAGCGGGCGGCGGGGTGACAGCGGCCAATTGTTCGGTCGGCGCGACGATCACGTCCCCTTCGGAGGCTACGATGGTTTCGTCGATCGTTTGGCGCAGGCTGATCACCGACGCCTGATCCGGCGCGAGATTGAGGAAGACGGTGAACTTGCCATCCGTGCCGATTTCCAGCGACTCGACCGGTTCTCCATTCACGATCACGTCCAGTTGCGCGCCCGGCTCCCCCCCACCGGCGACCAGTGAAAAACCATCCTGTTCCGCGCGCACCACGTCAAAGCTGGGCCGGATGACGGTGGTGTCACCATCAAGCAGCGGTTCCGCGATGGTGGTGCCGGCATTCGGATCCAGCAGCGGCAAGAGGGGCGCGATGCCGGGGGCCGGTTCCGTCGGTTCCGGGGCGGTTGCGGTCTGGTCGGGATCGGGGGCCACCTCTGCCGGTTCGCCCGTACCCGGAACGGGCCGCGCGACGGTTTCGACAGGCGCGGGAGCCACGGGCTGCGGTGCGGCGGGTGTCAGCCCCGGTTTGGGCTGCACGGTGGCGACGCCAGTGGCAGAGGGCGTCCGGGCGGTTTCCACTGGCGGGGTGATCGGTTCGGGCGCTTTTGCGGTTTCGACTGGGGTTGTCGGTTCGGGGGATTTGGCCGTCTTGACTGGCTCTGCCGGAACAACCGGATCAGCAGTTATGGCCGTTTCCGCTGGGCTGGCCGGATCGGGCGACTTCGCTGTCTTAATGGGTTCAGGAGCCTTGGCGGTTTCGACCGGGTCCGGCACCTTTGCCGGTGCGACCGGGTCCGCCGGTTCAGGGCTTTGTGCGGGTTCGATTGGCGCGACAGGATCAGGCGTCTTGGCAATCTCCACCGGCTCGACAGCCACAAGCGGCGCATCGGGGTCCGTGTTGTCGGGCGCGACGGGCGCCTTGGGGGCATTGGCCGTCACCTGTGGACCCGGCGCATCCGGTGCCTTGCGGCCCGGCATGTCGATCATGCCGGTCATGACCATGACGGTCACCGCCCCCGCTGTGCCCGCCGAGGCGAGGGCCAAATAGGTTACGATCTTGCTCATGGCAGCCTTTCGAATTCCAGCGTCCGAGGCCACAGTCCCCCACCAAGGCCATCAGGACGGTTGAGAGAATATAAACCACAGGCTACCAAGCGTCAAAAGTCGTTTTTTCCAGAGGCCTTGAGGCGCGCGATGTCGAAACTGTCCATCTGTGTCTACTGTGGTTCCCGCGTTGGCGGCGATCCGGAATACGCCGCCCAGGCGACGGCTCTTGGCCGTGCCATCGCCGCCGAGGGCTGGCGGCTGGTCTATGGTGCGGGGGATGTAGGCCTGATGGGCACGGTCGCGCGGGCGGCGCAGGATGGCGGCGGAGAGACCTTTGGCGTGATCCCCACCCACCTGTTGCAGATGGAGGTGGGCAAGACCGATCTGACCAGTTTCGTCATCACCGAGACTATGCATGAGCGCAAGAAGGTCATGCTGATGAACGCGGACGCGGTGGTGGTCATGCCCGGCGGAGCGGGGTCACTGGACGAGTTCTTTGAAGTGCTGACATGGCGCCAGCTTGGCCTGCATACCAAGCCGGTCCTGCTGATGGATGTGAACGGCTACTGGGGGCCGCTGAAGGCCCTGTTGCACCATGTGGTCGACAGCGGGTTTGCCGATGCGTCCCTGCTGGATTTCGTTCAGAGCGGCGCTTCGGCGGATGAGGTCATGGCGCTTTTGCGGCGCGCCCTTTCCTGAGCGAGGCTGGACCCGGAATATAGCGCCAGCGCGATCCAGATCAGCACGAAGGCCGTGATGTGCCAAGGTGTCAGCGGCTCGCCAAAGAGTACCACGGCGCAGAAGAACTGCAGCGTCGGGTTGACGTATTGCAGCAGGCCCAGCGTGCTCATGCTGACCCGCTGCGCGGCGGCGGAAAACAGGATCAGCGGCAGCGCGGTGAGAAAGCCGGAAAAGATCAAGAGTGCGGATGTGTAGAGGTCATCGCCAAAGACCGCCTTGTCCTGCGCCTCCAGGGTGACCAGCCAGAGCAGGCCCAGGGGCGCAAGCAGCAGAACCTCGGCCGTGACTGTCACCACCGCCCCGGCGGAAAGGCGTTTTTTGACAAGGCCGTAGATCCCGAAGGTCACCGCAAGGATCAGGGCGATCCACGGGGCAGTGCCCAGCCCCCAGGTCAGTTGCGCCACCGCCAGTGCCGCCAGCCCGACGGCGACCCATTGCAAAGCCGACAGCCGTTCGCGCAACACGACCACGCCCAAGAGAACCGCGACCAGCGGGACAGTGTAGTAGCCCAGAGAGGTCTCACGCACCTGTCCGATCTGCACCGAGAGGATGAACAGAAACCAGTTTGCGGTGACCATCAGTGCGGCAATTGCGGTGATGACAAGAGGCCGGATGCGCCCCACCACGCCCCGCAACTGCCCCAGCCTGCCCTGCACTGCCAGAAGCCCTGCGAAGACCACGAAAGACCACACCGTGCGATGCGCCAGCAGTTCCAGCGGCGGCACGTGGACGAGCAGCTTGTAATAGATCGGCGACAAGCCCCAGATCGTGCAGGCGCCGATCATCAGCAGGATGCCTTTGGTGGTCGGGGACATGGATGGCTCCGTCAGACGTCTCTGCCCTACAGAGCGGCGCGTCGGGCTGCAAGCGGCGGGCGTCCGGGAGACTTGACAGGGCGAAAGGCTCTGGTCACAAATTCCGGTATTCAATCACAGACAAATCGCGTGTGATCGTTTGCCGGACGGCGCTTTTTGCCCCGGCGTGAAATTCGTAGATTCATTGGCGCGCTCGGAAACGGTGTGCGCGGAAACGGGAAAAATGAAATATTCAATTATTGCGGGCGTGGCCTCGATCACGCTTGCTCTGTCCGCGCCGGTCGTGTCGGCGCAGGAGATGCTGGTTGCGGAATACCTAATGCAGGCCGACACCCACGACATGTACAATTCCAATGGCGTTCGGTTGAACAGCTTCTGCCAGATCGTTCAGCAGGACCGCGCGAACTTTCACCGTTTCGGCAAGCCCGGGCCGATGGATCAGTACGATTCGGTGTTTCACGATGCCAACAACCGCATGCGCATTCCGCAGACCTGCGTCGTCGTCGGACAGGGCCAAAGAGGCGTGAACAACGTCATGAGCGGTCAGCCTGACGTCTTCAGCGTCAAGGTCTATGTGCAGGGCGGGGTCATCTCGACCGTTCTGATTGAATGAACCTGCAGGACCGTGCGGGTGCCGGGGCGCCCGCGCTGCCCGCCAGCGACCAAATGCAATGGCCCGGCACGTCCAACGACGGCGCGTTTCTTGATTGCTTGCAACACATCAGCGGGAGCGGAAGATGAGCCAATCGGCCCGGCCACAGCCTCTCGGCGTCGCATTGATCGGTGCCGGGATGATCGCCAAGACCCATGTGGCGGCGCTCTCTGCGGCGCGCCGCTCTGTGCGGCTCGGGGCGGTGGTCTCTCGTCGTCCCGAGCGCGCCGAATATCTGGCTGAGCACTACCTCGGCGACGCGCCCCTCTTTACCTCAGACCTGAGCCGGGTCACGGACGATCCGTCGATCCAGATGGCCATCGTTGCCACCCCGCCAAGCGTGCGGTCGGACCTGATCGGCGCACTTGCCCGGGCAGGCAAGCACATCCTTCTGGAAAAGCCGGTGGGGCGCAGCGTGGCCGAGGCACAGGAGGTTGTTGATATCTGTGATCGCGCGGGTGTGACGCTTGGCGTGGTGTTTCAGCATCGGACCCGCGCGCCGTCGATCGCGGCAGCAAGGCTTGTTGCCGAAGGTAACCTTGGCAAGCTGGGTCTTGTCGAAATCGCCATACCACTCTGGCGGCCGCAGTCCTATTACGATGAGCTGGGGCGCGGCACCTATGCCCGCGACGGCGGCGGTGTGATGATCACCAATGCGATCCACTCCATCGACCTTGCGTTGAGCCTGACCGGCCCGGTGACATCCGTTCAGGCGATGACCGCGACGACGCCCCTGCACCAGATGGAGGCCGAGGATTTCGCCGTTGCGGGCCTGCGCTTTGCCTGCGGGGCGGTGGGGTCCTTCGTGGCCAGCACGGCGATGTTCCCCCATCGAACCGAAAGCATCACGCTGCACTTCGAGAACGCCTCTCTGCGGATCGACAAGGATGCCCTGATCGTCAATTGGCGCGACGGGCGCTGCGAAACCAACGGTCAGACCGCCACGGCACCGGCGGTCCCGCTGTCGGGCGGCAAGCATGAATGGCATCAAGCCGTGATCGAGGATTTTGCCGATGCCATCCGCGCCAAACGCCCGCCGATGGTCACGGGTCGGCAGGCGCTGACCTCTCAACGCCTGATCGAGGCGATTGAAACCTCTTCGAGGACAGGCCGCCCGGTCGACGTTACGCCCTGATCGAGCGGCAGGATCGGACGCCCCGGTCCTGCCACGCAACAAAAAACGCCCCCGCAATCGTTTGCGGGGGCGTCTGGATTTCAAAGGCAAGGCTTTTGGCCCGCCCACAGACGAATCCGGGACTTACAGGCGCGAGGCCACGTTTTCCCAGTTCACGAGGTTGTCGAGGAAGTTGGCGAGATACGCCGGACGCTTGTTGCGGAAGTCGATGTAGTAGGAATGCTCCCACACGTCGCAGCCCAGAAGCGCAGTCTGACCAAAGCACAGCGGGTTCACGCCGTTTTCGGTCTTGGTGACCTTCAGGCCGCCGTCGGCGTCCTTGACCAGCCACGCCCAGCCCGAACCGAACTGGCCGGCACCGGCTGCGGAGAACTGCGACTTGAACTCATCGATGGTGCCAAAGCTGTCCTTGAGCGCCGCCTCAAGCTCGGACGGCATGGCGTTCGGGCCGGGGCCCATCATTTCCCAGAACTGGGTGTGGTTCCAGTGCTGCGAAGCGTTGTTGAAGATACCCGACTGCGCAACCGCATTCGCGTCATAGGTACCCTTGACGATATCCTCGACGGATTTGCCTTCCCACTCGGTCCCGGCAATCAGCTTGTTGCCGTTGTCGACATAGGCCTTGTGGTGGATGTCGTGGTGGTATTCCATCGTCTCCTGGCTCATGCCCTGGCTGGCCAGTGCATCGTGCGCATAGGGAAGATCGGGAAGTTCGAAAGCCATGGGTCACCCCTCCGTGATGTGGCGGTTATTCTCGCAATAGGTGTCTCTGCCGCGCTGGAAGGTCAACCCTGCCGCAGCAGCTAATGTTCCATTTGCCACTAAAGTTTGCTGACCTTGCAAGTGCCCATCCGGTTGAACATGCCCTCATAGCCGCGTGGCTGGGCGGTGATGTTCATCTTGCCCGAGGATTTGAGGTAGGTCGCCCGATAGGACATTTTCACACGCTGGTTCGCCGCAGATCGCATCTCGACGATCCACGAAAAGGTCGTGCGTGCAGCGTTGTCCTTGACCAGCTTGCCTTCGACCGGCACGCCGCCATTGAATCCAAGGATCGCCGCATCGGACACGACGACGCGATCCGTTTCGCTGTCCCGCGCGATGAAGATCACCGGCTGGATCCATTCGCGCTCGGACGCGCCCTTGACCGTGCAGTGATAGCCCGTCTTCTGGGCAAAGGCCGCGCCGCTCAGGGCGGCCCAGCTCAACAGGGTCAGGATCGCAAGGCGCATGACGGCTCCGGTTCTGTCTGGTGACCGGGCCAGTATCGGGACTGCGCGCCGGGATGGCAACCGCGCAACGATCATTTGGCGTGATAGCCCACCGCGCTGTTGGGATGCGCCACCGTCTTGAGCAGGCTGAACATGTATTCCGCCACCGAGCGAAAGCAGAAAACCTGCGCGGTGCCCGGATCGGTCAGCCAGACGCCAGCTGCGGCCTGCGCGAAACGGGTGCGGCGCAATTCGCCGACCGGCAGCGCCTCTGTCGAGGCGTCGATGGGCGCAACCTTGGCCAGCACGTCGCGCAGCTGCGAACCGCGCAGGCGAAACAGCGCGCGGGCGTCCGACACGTTGACCGCCATCATGTGCTGCCCCGCCAGCGCCTTTTCCAGCCGCGACACCGCCTGCCCGGCCTGCCGGTACGGCGTCAGGATCAGCAGTTCATCCGGCGACATCCACAGCAAACCGCTGTCGCCCAACGTGTTCGCGCCGCGCTGCCCCGGCATCGCAACACCGGTCAGATCGGTCACCGCAGCCTGCAGATCGGGTGAGGACAGGTCACCGCGCAGGGTCACCATGCCCTGCGGGCCGATCTCCTGAATGTCGATCAACCCTTCGAAATGGGCGCCGCCAAGCGGCTGAACCGGTTCAGACATTCTGCTTTTCTCCTTCCGGATCAAAGAACACGGGGCTGACGATCCGCGCGGTCATCGTGGTTTCGCCGTCTTCCATCACAAAGGTGATCTCTTCGCCCATGCGGTCCGGCCCGTGTTTCACAAGCCCCATGGCGATCCCCTTGCCCAACGTGGGCGAGTGGTAGGACGAGGTCACGCGCCCCTGCGTGTTGCCCTGACCGTTGGAGTTGCTGCCCGGCGCCACCGCATAGGCGCCATCGGGCAACACGCCGCCATCGACGGTTTCCAGCCCGACAAGCTGCCAGCGATCCGGGTCCGTCATGTAGCTGCGCTGTTGCGCACGCTTGCCCAGATAGTCCTCTTTCTTTTTCGAAATCGCCCAGTTCAGGCCAAGGTCCTGCGGGATGATCGTACCGTCGGTTTCATCGCCGATCATGATAAAGCCCTTCTCGGCCCGCATGATGTGCAGCGCCTCGGTGCCGTAGGGCGTGGCGTTCCATTCCCTGCCGGCCTCCAGCAACCGGTCCCAAAAAGCGCGGCCCAGATGCGCGGGCACTGCGATCTCATAGCTGAGTTCACCAGAGAAGGAGATGCGATAGGCGCGCACCGGGAACCCGCCCAGCGTGCCGTCCTTCCATTCCATGAAAGCCAGCGCCTCTTTCGAAACATCCATGCCGCCGAGTTTTTCCAGCAGGTTCCGGGCGTTGGGGCCGACAACGGCGATCTGCGCGTATTGCTCGGTCACGTTGGCAGTGAAGACTTTCCAGTCCCACCATTCGGTCTGCAGCCATTCCTCCATGTGGGCGTGAATGCGATCCGCCCCGCCGGTGGTGGTGTGGCAGAGGAAAGTCTCCTCATCGATGCGCGCCACGACCCCGTCGTCGGTGAGGAACCCGTTTTCCGTGCACATCAGGCCATAACGGCATTTGCCGACCTTCAGCGTGCTCATCATGTTGGTATAGAGCATGTCGAGGAATTTGCCCGCATCCGGTCCCTTGACGATGATCTTGCCGAGGGTCGAGGCATCCAGCAGGCCAAGGCTGTTTCGCGTCGCCAGCACCTCACGGGTGACGGCGTCATGCACGCTTTCACCGTCCTGACGATAGCAATAGGGCCGCCGCCACGCGCCGACCGGCTCCCAATGGGCACCGTTGTCCTCATGCCATTGGTGGATGGGCGTCTTGCGCAGCGGTTGGAACACTTCGCCACGCGCCTCGCCGCCGATGGCGCCCATGCTGATGGGGGTGTAGGGCGGACGGAAGGTGGTGGTGCCGACCTGCGGGATATTCTCACCCAGGCTGTCAGCAAGTGTCGCCAGACCGTTGATATTGCTCAGCTTCCCCTGATCCGTCGCCATGCCCAGCGTGGTATAGCGCTTGGTATGCTCGACGGACTCGTAGCCCTCGCGCGCGGCCAGTTGCACATCGGAGACCTTGACGTCGTTCTGGAAGTCCAGCCAGGACTTCATGCGCAGGTCGTCCCAGGCCTTCGACGGCATCAGCCAGACCGGCTGGATTGGCGTTTCGACCTCTTCGGCCACCTTTGGCGCGGCAAAGCGGCGGGGGTTTCCGCCCGTGGCCTTGGAGGCGGATTTTGCCCCCTTGTCAGAATCTTCCAGCGCGTCCTTCAGGTGCAAATGCCCATTGGCGGACCCGACGCAGGTAACAAAAGCCGCGCCGTCTGCTCCGGTCGGTGGGCGCGCCGTATCGGGGCGGAAGAACGCCTGTTCCTCATCCCATGTCAGCTTGCCGCCGCAATGCGACCACAGATGCACCACCGGGGACCAACCGCCCGACATGGCGACCGCATCGCATTTGATCTCTTCCAGCATCGCGCCGCCACCGGCCATCGAGCATAGATGCACGCCGGTCACGCGCTTGCCGCCCTTGACCTTGGCGATGGCCTTGCCGGTTTCGACGCGGATCCCCAGCGCCTTGGCCTCTTTCATCAGGGCACCGCCGCCGAATTCGCGTGCGTCGATGACCACCGGCACCTGCAACCCGGCCTTCTTCAACGCGATGGCTGTGCGATAGGCGTCGTCGTTGTTGGTCACGACCACGGTCTTTTCGCCCACGGCGACACCGTAATTCACAAGGTAATCGCGCAGGGCCGAGGCCAGCATGACGCCGGGAATATCGTTTCCGGCGAAATTGAGCGGGCGTTCGATGGCGCCAGTCGCCGTGATCACCTGTTTTGCACGAATGCGCCACAGGCGGTGGCGCGGGCCGCGATCCCAAGGCATGTGATCGCGCAGACGCTCATAGCCCAGCACATAGCCATGGTCATAGACCCCTGCCCCCATCGTCCGATCACGGATGGTGACATTTTCCATCTTCTCAAGGGCTTGAAGCGTTGCCTTCACCCAATCTTCGGGGGACATGCCGTCGATCTCACCGCCATCGACCGGCGCGCGCCCGCCCCAAAAAGCGTTCTGTTCGATCAACAACACCTTGGCCCCGGACTCGCCCGCCGCCTTGGCCGCCTGCAGGCCCGCGACGCCGCCGCCGATCACCAGAACGTCCACATGGGCATAGAAATGCTCATAGGTGTCGGGATCGCGGTTTTCCGGGTCCGGAGCCTTTCCAAGACCTGCTGACTGGCGAATGAAGGGTTCGTAAATGTGCTTCCAGAACGGGCGCGGATGGATGAAGGTCTTGTAATAGAACCCCGCCGTCAGAAACCGACCGAAGAACCCGTTCAGCGCGCCCACATCATAGTCCAGCGAGGGCCAATGGTTCTGCGACGTGGCGCTGAGACCGTGAAACAGTTCCGTCGTGGTGGCGCGCTGGTTCGGTTCGTGCCGGTTGTCTTCACCGAGGTTCACCAGCGCGTTCGGCTCTTCGGCGCCTGAGGCGACGACGCCACGCGGGCGGTGATACTTGAAGCTGCGGCCCACCAGCATCTGGTCATTGGCCAGCAACGCCGAGGCGAGCGTATCGCCCTCATGCCCCTTCATCCGCTTGCCGTTGAAGGCGAATGCAACATCCGAGGTGCGGTCGACCAGACGGCCGAGGGTGGCGATACGGGTGCTCATGTGTCAGGCCTCCATGCCCTTGGGACGGCAGGAAAATTGCGTATTTTCAAAGAGAAGAAACATCAGGCGAAATCTCTCCACCGCCAGCCGGGGCGCTTGGCCGAGATCTGGTCCAGAAGGTCCTGCGGCGGTGCGGTGACCTGCGCCGGATAGGTGCCGAAAACCTCGTTGCTCATGGTGCAGCGCGCGGCGTGGAACCACTTGCCGCAGCCGTTGACATGGCGCCAGCGTTCGAAATGCACACCCTTGGGGTTTTCACGCAAGAAGAGGTAGCCCTCAAAGCTGTCGTCGTCCGAACCGGGGCCGAAGCGTTTCAGGTGCGCCTCTCCGCCTGCGTGCAATTCGGTTTCGTCGGCCATGACGCCGCAATAGGGGCATTCAAGGATCAGCACGGCGTCCGCTCCTTTGTTGTGGTGGAATGAATGGGAAACTCAGACAGCAAGATCGCCGAACCCCCAGATGAGTGTGCCGAAACACAGGATGAAGATTTCGGCGGTAATCAGTCGCCCGACCCGTTCGATGCGCGAGGCACGGAAGTCCGCAAGGTTCGTCGCCAGGCGGCTGAACGCATCTTCTGTCGACTGCCGTTCGCCGGATTTCACCGCGTCGAGATAGGCCGCTTCGATCTTGTCGACGCGGGTTTCGTGACGCGCAATGGACTTTTCCAGACTGTAGATCTCGCGCCCGGCCAGCAAGGCACCGAAAATCACGATCAATGCACCGGATCGCGCGAAGGCATTGCCGCCCACCACACGGTCCGCCCAATAGCCGACAGCGGCGATCGCGCCAGCGCCGGCGTACAGCAGATATTCGCGCCCGATCTTCACAAGCGGTCCCCGGTCATCAGCCGGGGGTGTCCGGCCGCAACGTCGGCAAAGTCAAAGGGGCCGGGACGCAGACACGCCCCGACCCCTGTCCTGCAGTGGATCTTGTCGGTCAGGTCATTTGTCGCCGCCGCCCGAGACCTCGGCTGCGGGCGCGCCGCCGCCATCGCCCTGAACAGTGATGTTGAGGTCCGCACCGCCATCTCCCGTGGCGACGGGCACGCCGCCCGCGAAGATGACGTAGCCGAGCACGGCGACAACAACGACGAGCACGCCGACAATGAATGCCAGCCCGCCGTTGCCACCCCGGTCGCGGGTCGTGGTTGTGGTCGTGGTATTGTTATGCGTGGCGTCCGACATGGCATAGCCTCCTTGGATGTCATCTCATTAATTCGATCTGACATCACAACGGCTTGACCCGTGCTCCGGTTCCCTATCCGGACAGCCTCCCGCCTGTTTATCCACTGGCGGATCATCATCAGTGCGCTACCCCCGCAGCCACGCTCTCGTCGATGAACCGACCTTCGCGGAACCGCCACATGCTGAACTCCTCGGTCAGGGGCGACTGCCCCCGCGCCATCAGTTCGGCAAAGCCCCAGCCCGATCCCGGGATCGCCTTGAAGCCACCCGTGCCCCAGCCGCAGTTGATGAAACAGCCCTCAAGCGGGGTTTTCGACAGGATGGGAGAGCGGTCGCCCGTCACGTCCACGATCCCGCCCCATTGGCGCAGCATCTTCAGGCGCGAGACCATCGGGAAGGTTTCGATCAGCGCGCGCACGGTTTCCTCGATATGGTGGAAGCTGCCGCGCTGGGTATAGCCGTTGTGCCCGTCGGTGCCGCCGCCGATGACCATCTCGCCCTTGTCGGACTGGCTCATGTAGCCGTGCACGGTATTGGCCATGACGACGCAATCCATGACCGGTTTGATCGGCTCCGACACCAATGCCTGCAGCGGGACGGATTCGATCGGCAGGCGGAATCCGGCCTTGGCCGCCAGATCGCCGGAGTGGCCGGCCACGACCATGCCCAGTTTCTCGCAGCCGATGTCGCCCTTGGTGGTGCGGACGCCGGTGACACGCCCGGCCTCCTGCATCACGCCGGTGACCTCACATTGCTGGATGATATCCATGCCCATGGCCGAACAGGCCCGCGCATAGCCCCATGCCACGGCATCATGCCGCGCGGTCCCGGCGCGTTCCTGCCATAGCGCACCCAGAACGGGATAGCGCGGACCGTCAAGGTTGATGATCGGCACGATCTCCTTGACCTCTTTGGGAGAGATGAACCGTGTCTCGACCCCCTGCAGCGCGTTGGCATGGGCAGTGCGGCGGTATCCACGCACCTCATGTTCGGTCTGGGCCAGCATCATGACGCCGCGCGGGCTGAACATGACGTTGTAGTTCAGATCCTGACTCATGGTCTCGTACAGGCTGCGCGCCTTTTCGTAGATCGCAGCCGAGGAATCCTGCAGGTAGTTCGAGCGGATGATCGTCGTGTTCCGCCCCGTGTTGCCGCCGCCCAGCCAGCCTTTTTCGATCACCGCGACATTGGTGATGCCAAAGTTCTTGCCAAGGTAATAGGCTGTGGCAAGGCCGTGCCCACCCGCCCCCACGATCACCACGTCATAGCGGGCCTTGGGCTGGGCCTTGCGCCAGGCGCGTTCCCAGTTCTTGTGACCGTTGAAGGCTTCTCTGGCGATGGCAAAGGCGGAGTAACGTTTCATGGGCTCGAATCCGACGCAATCGTTTCGGGTGTTAATGGACCCAAACGGCATTTGACCACAGTGTGCAACCGTCACAATACCGTGCAGTTGCGACATGGCGCGGCATCGCGTCCTTTTGCCCTTTTTTCCAACCGTCTCGCGGCTTAGATCAGGACGCAGGAGAGGGAGTGGCATGACGACATTCTGGATCGTGACGGGCGCAGTGGCGCTGATACTGACAGCGGCGCTGGTGCTGGCCCTGTTGCGCGGGCGGCGCGCGACCGGCCCGGCCGAGGCTTATGACCTGCAGGTCTATCGCGACCAGTTGCAAGAGATCGAGGCCGATGCCGCGCGCGGCAAGATCGCCACCGAAGAGGCAGAGCGCCTGCGGGTCGAGATTTCGCGCCGCCTGCTGGCTGCGGACGCCAAGGTCCGCGAGACCGGCGACAGCAGCGGTCAGCCGCCCGCCTTGGGCTACGGCGTCGCCGCAGTCATCGCGCTGCTCGTGATAGGCGGCGCCTTCGCCACCTACCGCGCGATCGGCGCCCCCGGCTTTGGCGACCTTCCGTTGCAGGCTCGTCTGGATCGGGCCGAAACCGCGCTCAAGGCCCGGCCAAGCCAGGCCGAGATTGAGGCGCAGGTGCCCGCACAACCCGCACCTGGGGCCTCTGAGGAATACCTGGCACTGGTGCAGCGTCTGCGCGGTGCGGTGGCCGAACGCCCCTTGGACCTCCAGGGGCACGTGCTGCTGGCCCGCTCCGAGGCCGCGCTCGGGAATTACAAGGCCGCCTACCTGGCGCAGGCGCAGATCATCAAGATCAAGGGCGCACAGGCGACCCCGAAGGATTTCACCGATCTGGCGGACATGATGGTGCTGGCGGCGGGCGGCTATGTTTCCCCCGAGGCGCAGAAGGTTCTGGAACAGGCCCTGTCGCGTGATCCCGACAATGGCGTCGCGCGTTATTACGGCGGGCTGATGATGGCGCAGATTGGCCGCCCGGACGTCGCCTTCGGCATGTGGAACAAGCTGCTGCGCGAAAGCCGCCCCGATGACCCCTGGGTCGCCCCGATCCGTGACCAGATCGAGGATCTGGCCTGGCTGGCCGGTGCGCGCAATTTCGAGATGCCGAAACTCGGTGACACGACACGCGGTCCCGGTCCGTCAGAGGCGGACATCGCCGCCGCCGCGGACCTAACCCCCGAAGAGCGGCAGGCCATGATCGATGGCATGATCGACCGGCTCTCCTCGCGGCTGGCCGAACAGGGCGGCCCGCCCGAAGACTGGGCCCGCCTGATCTTTGTCCTCGGCCAGCGCGGCGATACAGAGCAGGCCGGCGCCATCTATGCCGAGGCGCAGACCGTCTTCGCCGCCAGCCCCGACGCCCTCGACACCCTTCGCGAAGCGGCCGAACAGGCCGGCGTGGCGGACTGACCTCATGCTTCCTTGGTTTCGAAAAACCTTGGGGGTGACTGTGCAGCACGCGCAGAGGGGGCAACGCCCCCTGCCCCGAGGCACTGGCCGCAGGCCGGGGCCGAGACAACCTGCGCGCCGCACGGCGCTCAATCGGATCGCGCGGTGGCAGACATGATACATGACAGCGTCGAAGACTTCGCCGCCGCGCTGACACCGATGCAGGCGCTTGCCGGGCTGGACCTTGGCACCCGCACCATCGGTGTGGCCGTCAGCGACAGCCTGCGCTCGGTCGCCTCGCCGCTGGAAACCATCAAGCGCAAGAAATTCGGCGTCGATGCCGCCCGGCTGAAAGAGATCCTAGAGGCGCGCCGCATCGGCGGTCTGATCCTCGGTCTGCCGCGCAACATGGATGGCAGCGAAGGCCCCCGCTGCCAGTCGACCCGCGCTTTCGCACGCAACTTTTCCGCGCTATGGGAGGGGCCGATAACCTTTTGGGATGAAAGACTCTCCACGGTTGCGGCAGAAAAGGCACTTCTTGAGGCGGATACGACCCGAAAACGTCGCGCAGAGGTCATCGATCATGTGGCCGCTGCCTATATCCTCCAAGGTGCGCTGGACCGGATGCGGCATTTGCCCGGGCCTTCCGGTGACGACAGCGAGGTGGAGTAGCGGGTATGAAGGACGAGGTCTGGGTGCGGGACGAAATCGAAAGCCCCTGCGTGAAGATCTGTGTGATTCACCCGCAGGAACGCCTGTGCACGGGCTGCCTGCGCTCGGCGCGCGAAATCTCTTTGTGGTCGAACATGTCGCCCGAGGAACGGCGCGAGGTGATGGATGAATTGCCGGATCGCGCGGGCCGCTTGCGCAAGCGGCGCGGCGGGCGCGAGGCCCGCCTCAAAAGACGCTGACCCGGTCTCAGGTCAGCGCTTCGGACTGAACCACCACATCCGTGATCGCCACCGGGCCGCCTGCCCCCACTTCCTCGATCAGGAACCCGTTGATGCGCAATTCGACCGTGGTCGGATAGGCCGCCCCCGGCGGATTGTCGACAATCGTGACCTCTGACACCGCAAGATCGCTTTCGGAGACGTCGAACACGATCAGGTCCTCTCCGGATACGAAATCCACGAAGACGGGATTGTATTCAGAGGCCAGCGCATCAAGCGTATCCTCACCCTCGCCGCCATAGACCGTCGTTCCTGCCAACAGGTCGTTCCCGGCGTCACCATGCACCTCGACATCGCCCAAAGCGTAGATCTCGTCGTTTCCGGACCCGCCGTGCAAGACGCCGCTAAAGCCGGCGACGATGGAATTGAAGCCGGGCGCGCCGATAGTGTCGTTGCCCTCCCCGGCGTCCACATCGACGGAATAATCCCCCGTCGAGAATAATTCGAACCGGTCGTCACCCGCCCCGCCCTCGACCGTCACATTGGCCGAGTCCACATTGAGAAGGTCGTTGCCCTCGCCCAGATCGACGGTGTTCTGATCCGTCAGCGGTGAGGAGAAGAAGGGCCGGTCGATAAAGACAAGGTCGTTGCCCTCCCCAGCGTCGATATCGTCAGAGCCGAAGCCCGAGGTGATGGTATCGTTTCCAAGGCCGCCGGTCAGGGTGTCGTCCCCGCTGCCACCTTCCAGGACGTCGTCGCCGCTGCCGCCGTCCACAACATCGTCGCCAACATCGCCAAAGGCCGTATCGTCGCCCACGCCCCCCGAAAGCGTGTCGTCTCCTTCGCCCCCGATCAGGACGTCATCGCCGTCGCCGCCATCCAGACTGTCATCGCCGACACCACCGTCCAGATCGTCATCATCGAGCCCGCCCACCAGAAGGTCCAGCCCATCGTCGCCGCGCAGGCTGTCCGCGCCCGCGTCGCCGTTCAGAGTGTCGTTGTCTGCGCCGCCAAACGCGAGGTCGTCTCCCTCCCCGCCGTTGACCAAATCCGCGCCGTTGCCTGCGTCCAAGGTGTCGTTGCCCCGATCTCCATTCAGAAGGTCATCACCTGATCGGCCCAGCAGGACGTCATCATTGCCGCCACCGGACAGGCTGTCGTCACCGTCCCCGCCGTCAAGACTGTCTTCGCCAAGACTGCCGTTCAGGCTGTCGTCGCCGGCTTCGCCCAGCAGGGTGTCGTTCCCGGCATTGCCCCGCAGATGGTCGTTCCCGGCGCCCCCCGATACAAGGTCATTCCCCGCCAGCGCCGCGATGAAATCGTCGTCCCCGCCAAGTG
This sequence comes from Antarctobacter jejuensis, assembly GCF_052266595.1. NCBI lineage: Bacteria > Pseudomonadati > Pseudomonadota > Alphaproteobacteria > Rhodobacterales > Roseobacteraceae > Antarctobacter > Antarctobacter jejuensis. The sequence goes on from NZ_JBQQXJ010000001.1 coordinate 79,763, forward strand.
TGATCTCGTCATCGCCAGACGTGGGCCCATCGGGGCCCGAGCCCCCGCCAGAGCCGCCTCCATCGTCGTCGCCGTCACCGGAATCGACAAAAACCAAACCCAAAAGCAACAAAGGCAAGAGCGTCAAAAGTGCGATCATTTCAGTCCCCCCAGACCAGTTCGACACACTCAATCGGAAAAATGTCATGAAAAATAGACATTTATCAGTTTATCCACTGTCGGGAAACAAACCCGCCAGAAGTTCAGGATTGTTCGTGAATCTGCCGCTATGCGCCCCTGTCGCGGCAACTCAGGGCTGTAACCACGCCGCGACGCTCCCCTTGATCTGCGGACGGAAATAGGCGGTCATGCGGCCTTCGCCGGGTGCCTTGGCCCCCTCTGCCCACGGCGCAATGCCGTGCAGGGTCAAGCGATGCAACAGCAGCGCCTCCCCCGGCCGCGCGGGCAGCGGCACGCGTTTGCAGGTCTCGAAACACTGGCGGCGTGCCTGCTGATAGGCCTCGGTCACATCGACATTGTGCCAGTTTCGCCTGCGTGTTCCGGACCCCGCCACCGCCTCACGCAGGGCCGCGCGCATGATCGTGTGGCTGCCCTCCCAGACCACCAGCGGACTCGCCCCGGCATCCGCCTCTGTCAGGGGCAGCCCAAGGATCCAGGCGTGCGGTTCGCGGATGAAACGGCGACGTTCGGGGCCAATGGCAAGGATACCGTCCACATGGGCGGCGTCCCGGTTCCGGCGATAGCGAAACCCCGCCTCGCTTTCGCCGTCGCGCGGACGCGGGTAGCCGGGAAAGACCACGGACAATTGCGCCGGGTGCAGCGCGGGCATCGGGGCCAGCGCCTCCGGTGCGATGCCCGCCAACGGCACCCCGTCAAGACTGCCATCCCGGGCGCTGCGCAACGCGTCCACCCCGACAAACCAGGTGCCCTGGCATTGCAGCCATTTGTCCCGCTGGCGCGGATTGTCCAGCACCGCGCGGCCCGCCGTCCGGGCGGCCCGGGCCCATGTCAATGTGCGTACGTCAAAGGAAAATCGGGTCCACCCGTTTTGCGCCAGCGCGTTCAGGGCCACAGCGCCTCGCGCAGCATGTTCACCGCCACCAGCAGGATGAACCCGGCAAAGATGCGGCGCAGCAACAGCGCGGGCAAGGCATGGGCAAGACGCGCGCCCAGCGGCGCGGTGATGAAGGTCATGCAGACCGTGGCCAGAAAGGCCGGACCGTTCACCGCACCCAGGGTCCAGGGCGGTTCGTCAGGTATGTCGACAAACAGGAAGGCCGCGACCGAGGGCAAGGCGATCAACAGGCCAAAGCCCGCCGCCGTCGCCACCGCCCGGTGCATCGGCACCGAATAGAGCGTCATCAGCGGCACACCAAAGCTGCCGCCGCCGATCCCCATCAGCACGGACAGAAACCCCATTGTGGGCGACAGACCCGCTCGCGTGATCCCGCCGGGCATCTGCGGCGCGATCCGCCAGTGCGGACGGCCCAGCAGCAGGTAGAACCCGACGATGAAGGCAAGCACCGAAAAGATCAGCGCCAATGTGTCCGACCGCAGCCGCGCCGCCACCAGAACCCCCACCAGCGCCCCAAGCGCGATCCCCGGAGCCCATGTCCTGAGGATCTCCCAATCCACCGCCCCGCGCTTGTTATGCGCCAGCACCGACCGCGTCGAGGTGACGATGATCGAGGCCAGCGAGGTCGCCAGACAGACCTGCATCAACTGCGTCTCGTCCTGCCCCATGGTGGTAAAGACGTAGTAATAGGCCGGGACAAGGATGATCCCCCCGCCCACTCCGAAAAGCCCTGCCAGCACCCCAGCAAAGGCCGCTGCGGCCAGAAGCACCCCGAGAAGGGGCAAAAGTTCGGCTGTCATCATGTTTTCAGGCTGCCTTTGCGGGTCCGATATGGGCCAGCGCCTCTTCGACCAGTTCCGGCCCGGCGCCCGCGCGGGTGGCCCCGGTCGACAGGATCTGCCGCCAGCGCCGCGCCCCCGGCCGCCCGGCGAAGAGCCCCAGCATGTGACGCGTGACCTGATGCAACCGGCCGCCCGCGCTCAGATGGGATTCGATATAGGGCAACATGGCGCGCGCCACATCTTCGGGTGTCTTGTCTTCGCCCACGCCCCAGACCCGGCGATCCGCCTCTCCAAGAATGTCCCAGGGCTGGTGATAGGCCGCGCGCCCGACCATCACACCGTCGAACCCTGCGTCAAGGAACCCCAGCGCCTGATCAAGGCTGGTGATGCCGCCGTTGATGCTGAGGTGCAGATTGGGAAACAGGCCCCGCATCCGCTGCACCAGATCGTATTGCAGCGGCGGCACCTCGCGGTTTTCCTTGGGGCTGAGGCCCTGCAGCCAAGCCTTGCGGGCGTGTATGGCGATGCGCGAACACTGGATCGCGCCCAGCCGGGACAGGAATTCCGGCAGCACCTCCTCGGGGTCCTGATCGTCGACACCGATGCGGCATTTCACCGTGATTTCCACATCCGTGGCGTCCTGCATGGCGCTGACGCAATCCACCACGGTTTGCGGGTGTTTCATCAGCACCGCGCCAAAGGTGCCCGATTGCACCCGGTCCGAGGGACAGCCGCAGTTCAGGTTGATCTCATCATAGCCTGCCGCCGCTCCCAACCGCGCCGCCTGCGCCAGTTCCGCCGGGTCCGCCCCGCCCAGCTGCAGCGCCACGGGATGCTCCTCGGGCGCATGGTCCAGCAAATGCAGCGCCCCGCCCCGCACCAGAGCGGGCGCAGTCACCATTTCCGTATACAACAGCGCCTGCCCCGAAATCAGCCGGTGCAGATACCGGCAATGCCGGTCGGTCCAGTCCATCATCGGGGCCACGCTCAGGCGGGCGTTGCGGGATACTTGCATCTTTGACATCAAACAGTTGGCAGTCGCGGTTTCGGGCTCCGCGCTGGCATACGCCGCGCTGGTGCCGGAGTCGACCTCTTGAGGCGTATTCTGACACAGATAGGCCAACGCCGGACATGGGCCAAGGCCCCCCGTCCCGCCCGGCCACAGCACGCCCCGTGAACGCAAAAGGAGGCGACATGCCGTCGCCTCCTGCAAGACCTTCGCGGTGGTACCCGCGGCGAAGGTCACTTTTTCAGATTGGTCCAGATCTGGTCATAGACCTCTTGCGTGGCCTGATCGCAGACTTGGATGAACACGCCCTCGCCTGCGGTCGACGGCGGATTGCTTTCCGGCTGCGTGGCCAGCGCGGGATCAAGGAACTCTCCCGCCCCATTCACACCCGGATTGTAGCGGGCATAGTTGGTGACGGCGGCGATGTTCTCGGGATCCAGAAGGAAATCCATAAACTTCAGTGCGTTGTCGCGGTTCGGCGCGTCCTTCAGCAAGACGACGTTGTCCATCCAGACCACGTAGCCCTCTTTCGGAAAGGCGTATTCGATGCTGTCCTTCTCGGCCCGCGCCTTGGCGGCAAAGCCGTCATAGATCTGCCCCACGGCGGCATCGCCCGAAACCAGCACCTCTTTGGCGGTGTCCGAGTTGAAAGAGGCCCAATGCCCCTTGGCTTCCTGCAGCATGGCGTTCAGCGCCTTCAGCTGCTCGCGGTCGGTGGAACACTGCGGAATGCCCAGATGCAGCGCCGCCATGGCCAGAACCTCGCCCTGACTGTCCAGCATGTTGATCTTGCCAGACAGTTCGGCCGGTGGGTTGAACAGGATGTCGGTGGTGCCGATCTCGCCGTCATAGACCGCCCGATCCACCGCGAAGGAGGTCGAGCCCCACTGGTAGGGGATCGAATGCTTGCGGCCCGGATCAAACGACGGATCTGCCCATTCGGCCATGATGCTGCCCTTGTTGGCAAGCTCTCCGTCCTTGATCTCGTCCAGCAGGCCCTCTTGCGCCATGATCTGCACCATGTAGTCGCCCGGCACCGCCACGTCATAGGTGCCGATGGCCCCGGCTTTCAGAGAGGCAAGCAGCGCCTCGTTGCTGTCGTAGGTGTCCATGACAACCTCGACGTCATTTTCTGCGGCGAACTTGTCCAATAGCTCCTGCGGGATGTATTCGAACCAGTGATAGATCACCAGTTTGCCCTCGGCCATCGCGGCCCCGGCGGTCAGCGCCAGCGTGGCGGCCAGTGCGGTTGTCTTCAGCAGTGTTTTCATTGTCTTTCCCCTCTGTTGGTTCGGTTTTTTTGTTTGTTCAGGCCGCCCGGTCCTTGCGGCCCACCAGCCATGACAGCGTGACCATGACCACCGAAACCGCAAGCAGCATCGTGGAAATCGCCATGATATTGGGCTTGATCCCCTGTTTCACCGCCCCAAAAATTGCCGTCGGCAGGGTCTCGACCCCGGCGCCCTTGACGAAGTTCGTGATGATGAAATCATCGAGCGAGATGATGAAGGCCAGCAGAAAGCCGGAGATGATCCCCGGCATCATCAGCGGCAACAGGATGCGGGTAAAGGCCTGCCGCCGGGTGGCATAAAGGTCCATCGCCGCCTGTTCATAGGTCGACTCGATCCCCTGCATCCGCGCGGCAATCGGCATGTAGGCAAAGGGGATGCAAAACGCGACATGGGCTAGCAGGATCGTCAACAGCCCGCGTTCGAATGCAATGGCGTTGAAGAAGATCAGGGTCGCCACGGCGGTCACGATTTCCGGCACCATCAGCGGCAGGGAAATCAGGCCAAAGGACAGCCCGCGCAGACGGAACCGGCCGCCGCGCAGGATCGCCGTGGCCGCCAGCGTGGCGATCATGGTCGCCAAGGTGGCCGCCGTCAGCGCGATGATGAAACTGTTGCGCGCGGCCAGCTTGAACTTGGCGCTTTCCGGGCCGGTAAAGACATCCGCGTACCAGCGCAGCGAAAACCCTTCCCATTGCGTGATCGAGGGCGAGGCATTGAAGCTGTAGACCGCCACCACCACCAAGGGCGCATAGAGCACAATCAGGCACAGCACGGTGACGGCGCGAAAGCCGGGATAGACTCGCAGATCATACTTGCGTCCCGCCATCAGCGCGCCCCGTCCCGGCTGCTTCGGGCAGAAATGATGAGGATGATCAGCACCAGCGTCAGCAGGATCATCGAGGCCGCCGCGCCAAAGGGCCAGTTGCCGGCGTTGCCCTTGAACTGTTCCTCGATCAGCGATCCGATCATGAAATTCTTGGCCCCACCCAAGAGATCCGGCGCAAGGAAAGACCCCAGCGAGGGCACAAAGACAAGGATGCAGCCCGCGATGATCCCCGGACGCACGGCAGGCAGCAGGATGCGCCGCAGCACCACCCAGCGCGTCGCGTACAGATCCGCCGCCGCCTCGGACAAGGTGAAATTGTAGCGTTCCACCGCCGCGTAAATCGGCAGGACCATGAACGGCAGGTAGGAATAGAACAGGCCCAGTTGCACCGCGAGGTTGGTGTTCACGATCGCCAAGGGCTCGGAAATCAACCCGATCCCCATCAGCCCCTCATTCAGCGGGCCCTGGTCACGCAGCAGGAACTTCATCGACACGGTGCGGATCAGCAGATTGACCCAATAGGGTATTGTCACGAGGAAGACCCAAAAAGCGCGCTGCTTTTCAGGCCGCGTAGCGATGAAATAGGCGGTTGGAAAGCCGATCAGCAGGCTGAGGATCGTGGCCGCCCCCGCCTGCCAGATCGAGCGCCAGAAGATGTTGATATAGGTCCACTCGATCGAACAGGGCTCATCCCCGAACAGCCCGCGATTGCAGAAAAACTGGTCATAGGCGCCAAGGCTGAACTCCCAGATCACGCCGCCGCGGAACTCTTTGGTCAGAAAGGAATAGACCAGCATGATCGCCAGCGGCGCCAGCGTCAGCGCGCCCAGTGTCACCCATGCGGGCAACAACAGCCATGTGCGCGCCTCTGCGTAGGTATCCCCTTGCGAAGATCCGCCCGATGCCGCCCCGCCCGCCATCAGTCCACAAGGAGGCGCGCGGCCCCCGGCTCCATGTTGACGAAAACCTCTGTGCCCGGCTCGAACACCCGCGCATTGCCGCGCGTGGAGTTGGAGGCGCGGACGGTAAAGCGCGGCCCGTTTTCGAGGTCGATCAGGGTCGAGGTGTCGGTACCGATATAGATCGTCTCGCGCACCCTGCCCTTCAGGCTTTCGCCCGCTGCCGGTTCCGCCGACAGGAACAGCCGTTCAGGCCGCAGGGACAGGTGTACCTTGGCCCCCGCATCCACCCCCGCGACACCCGCGCAGGTCAGCCGGTGCCCGCCGCCCAGATGGCATTGCGCCTGCCCGGCCTCGACCCGGTCCACCGTCACGTCCAAGAGGTTCGTCTCACCGATGAAATCGGCCACGAAGACGTTGCGCGGGCTTTCATAGATCTCGCGCGCATCGCCCAACTGCTGCAATTCGCCTGACGACATCACGGCGATGCGGTCGGACATGGTCAACGCCTCTTCCTGATCATGGGTGACAAAGATGAAGGTGATCCCGGTCTCCCGTTGCAGGTGCTTCAGCTCGACCTGCATTGCCTTGCGCAGCTTCAGGTCCAGCGCCGACAACGGCTCATCCAGCAACAGCACCTTGGGCTGCGGCGCCAATGCCCGGGCCAGCGCCACCCGCTGCTGCTGTCCACCGGACAGCTGTGATGGCTTGCGCGCCGCGAATTGGCTTAGCTGCACCATCTCCAGCACCTCGCCCGCCCGCCTGCGCGCCTCCGCCTTGGATTTTCCAAGCATTTCAAGGCCAAAGCCCACGTTATCCAAAACGGACATATGCGGAAAAAGCGCGTAATTCTGAAAGACGGTGTTCACCGGACGCTTGTGCGGCGGCAGGCTCTCGATCTCATCCCCGTAGAGAAAAATCGCCCCTTCGGTCACATCCTCGAACCCGGCGATCATCCGCAACAGCGTGGTCTTGCCACAGCCCGAAGGCCCCAGAAGGGTAAAGAACTCATTGTCGCGGATCGACAGCGAGATGGTCTTGAGTGCGGTGAAATCGTCATAGCGTTTCACGGCCCCGCGCACGTCCACGGCGATATTGGGTTCTGACGGCAAGGGCGGTCTCCGCTGTCTTTCAGGTCGGACTATAAAAACCGGTCCCAATCTTCAGAAGAACCGGTTGCCTCAGCAAACGTTAGGCAGAGGCTAATTTGCAGGCAAGATGTGCGGGATTTTTGGGCACTTGGCTTTGGCCCTGCCTAAGCATTCGACGCGCCGCCATCATCCAGCCGCATCAGCGGGCCGTAATGTTCGGGCCTGCGGTCACGGAAGATGCCCCAATAGGCCCGATGCCGCCCCGTGGCCTCCAGGTCAAAGGTATGGGTCAGCACCGTTTCGCTTTCCCGGTCAGCCTCGGCGACCTTGGCCCCGAACTCATCGGCGATGAAAGACGAGCCATAAAATGTCATCTGGGTCCCGTTCCGCCCCTTCTCTGTCCCGATCCGGTTGGAGGCGATCAGCGGCACAAGGTTCGCGCCCGCATGCCCCTGTTGCACCCGCTGCCAATGGCCAGAGGAATCCCAATCCTCGGCCCCGATCTCTGACCCGATGGCCGTGGGGTAGAACAACAGTTCCGCGCCCTTCAAAGCCATCGCCCGGGCGCTTTCGGGAAACCACTGGTCCCAGCAGATGCCGACGCCGATCCGGCCAAAGGCCGTGTCCCAGACGCGAAACCCGGTATCGCCGGGAGAGAAATGGAATTTCTCCTGATAGCCCGCGCCATGCGGGATATGCGTCTTGCGGTACAGGCCCAGCGCCCGCCCATCCGCATCCAGCACAACAACAGAATTGAACCGCGCCTGCCCCGCCAGTTCGTAAAATGAAATCGGCAGCACGACGTTCAGCTCTGTCGCCAGCGCGGCAAAGCGGGCCACGGTCGCATTCCCCTCCAGCGGGCGCGCCCGTTCCAGATCCCCGGCCCATTCGTCCTGACAGAAATACGGGCCTTCGAACAATTCCTGCAGCAGGATGATATTCGCCCCCTGCGCGGCGGCCTGCCGGACCAGCGCCTCGGCCCGGTCAAGGTTCGTGGCCGTATCCGGCGAACAGGCCATCTGCGTGGCGGCGACGGTCACGTTGCGCATTGTCTTTGCCTTTCCTGCGGCCGCTCAGTCCGCGGCCAGTTCGGTGATCTCGCGCCGGAACGGCAGCGCATCACCAATGTCCTCCGCGTCCAGCTCCCGTGCGTAACGATGCCCGGCATAGGTGGCCCATGCAATCGGTCCCGGCGCCTCGGCATCGCCGATGATCTTGACGGTCTTGATGCCCGCATCCGCCCAGTCCGCTTGTCGCGCCGTCAGATCCCGGTACAGACCGTCATTGGGCAGCTTCGACGCCACCACAACAACTCCATCACAGCCGATTTCCGTCTGTCGCTCTGTATAGGTGCAATTGGTCACCACATGGCCCGCGCCAATGGCCACAACGCCCCGGTTCAGCACGATCTCCACGCCCATTTCGGCCAGCCGTTTGTGGATCGTATGCTGTTCCAGCGTGTTCACCGTCCAGTCGGACAGATAGGCAGAAGGCGTGACGATCGTGACCTCACAGCCCTCTTGCCGCAACAGTTCGGCCAGAACGCCGCCCATGTAATAGTGATCGTCGTCATAGATCACCATGCGGCCCGTGGGACGTTTCCCCGCCATGATGTCATCGGGCGTGTAAACCGGCATCTTTGCATCCATCGGCATCGGCACAACGTGCTGACGGCCAACCCCGTCGCGCCGCCACTTGGCCCCGGTGGCGATGCAGATGTTTTCAAACCCGAACTCAAGGATGCTGTCCGCATCCAGCGCGCTGTCGAAATAGGTTTCAACGTTGGGTTTCTGGCTGATCTGGTATTCCCGGTAATCCGCCACCCGGCCCCATGCCGAAAGCCCCGGCAACAGCCGTTCCCGCGCAACGCGCCCCCCCAGTGATGTCCCCGCCTCGGCAAGCGCCACGTCATAGCCGCGTTCGGCCAACGCCCGCGTAGCCTCCAGCCCCGCGGGCCCCGCGCCAACGACCAACACCGACCTGCTATCACCCTTGGTGTTCATCCGTTCCGGATGCCAGCCCTTGCGCCATTCCTCCATGAATGTCGGGTTCTGGGTACAGCGGCTGATCGACATGGTCATGTCGCCGGTGATGCAGATATTGCAGCCGATGCATTCGCGGATATCCTCAATCCGGCCTTCCTCGATCTTTTTCGGCAGGAAGGGATCGGCAATGGACGGCCGCGCACAGCCGATGGCATCCAACGTGGCAGATCGCAACATCCGCGCCATCACATCCGGAGAGGTGAACCGACCCACACCCACCACCGGCTTGGACGACAATTCGCGGATGCCGCGCACCAGCACCTCCTGCGCGGCCTCTTCCTTGAACCGCGACGGCCCGGAACAATCCTCCCACGTCCCATGCGCCAGATCCCAGAGGTCCGGCAGGTCCTTGTTCATGTCGATGAACTCGCGCACCTCGGCATTGGAAAAACCCAGATCGCCGATGGTCTCATCCAGACTGACCCGCATGGTCAGCCCCATCGTATCCCCCACAGCCTCGCGCATATCGGCCAGCACCTCCCGCGCGAAACGAGAGCGGTTCTCCAGCGAGCCACCGTATTCATCGTCGCGCATATTGGTCACGCGGCTCAGGAAATGCTGAAAGATGCCAAAGCCATGCGCGCCATAAAGGCAGATCAGGTCGAACCCCGCCGCCTTGGCCCGCTTGGCCGCGTTCACGAACCAGCGGCGCAGGTCGCGGATTTCCGCCTTGGACAGCGCCCGCGCCTGCACCGGGTCATTGGTAAAGGTCCGGATCGGCCCCGGCGATACCGCCAGCGGCACTTCCTTGGTATAAAGGTTCGGCCCGTTGATCCCGGAATAGGCCAGCTGAATCCCCGCCAGCGCGCCGTGCTCCTTCATCTTGCCCGCCATCTTGGCCAGCATGGGAATGTCCTTGTCCTCCCACAGCCGCAGCTCGATGAACGGCGTGATCTCCGAGGTGTGGTGCATCTCGCACTGCTCGGTAAAGATCACGCCCCAGCCGCCCTCGCTCTTGATGCCGCGCATGGCCGCAGCGGCAGAGGGATCGCGATAGCCGCCCCCATTGCAATGCGGCACCTGGTAAAAGCGGTTCTTCGCCGTCACCGGCCCGATGGTCAGCGGCTCGAAAAGGATGTCATAGCGGGGATCGCGCACGTCAGGCTCCTGTCATTTTGCGGCCAAGGATACAGTCCCGCTGCCGCGCAGAAAGTCCCCCCTGCGGAATCATTGGTTAGCCTGATGCTAAGTCAGTCACGCGCCGTCAGACCACCGCCGCGCCGCCGATCCGGTTCAGCCGCCCGCTGCGCACCATCTCTGTCCCGAACTCGATAAAGGCGCGCACCGCGTTCGACCGGTCCGCATCCTGCGCCGTCAGAAACCCCATCCGCAACGCCCGCACCCGGCCCGCGATGGGCACACAGCGCACCGCGTTGCCGTCCGGCGCGGTATCGCTCAGCGGGCGCACATTGGCGATGGAATAGCCAAAGCCATTGCCCACCATCGACCGCATCACCGCCATGTCGCGGGTCCGCTCCGCGACCACCGGCTTGCCCCCGACCTCGTCAAACAGCGACAGGAAGTAATCCGAACTCAGCGGCAGATCGAGCAGCACCATCGGATGATCCTTGAGCTGCGCCACCGTCACCTCGGGCTGATCCACCAGCGGATGCTCCGCCCCCATCAGCGCAATCGGCGGCAGACGGACCAATCCGGTGAACTGCAGGTCGGCGGGCAGGTCGATGTCATAGGTCAGCGCCACGTCGATCTCGGACCGGCGCAGCGCGCTGAACAGCTCTACCTGGTTCATCTCGTGCTGGCGCAGGCGCACCTCGGGGTGCTCCGCCTCGAACCCGCGCCGCAGCGTCGGCAGCACAAGTTGTGCAAAGGTCAGCAGACACCCCACAGACAGCGGCCCCCGCACAAGCCCGGAAATATCGCCCGCGATATCCATCAATGCGCCCGCCTCGCGCAGCACCAGCCGCGCCTGGTCCAGCATTTGCCGCCCCGCCTGCGTCAGCGACAGGCCCTGCGCGTGCTGGCGCACAAACAGAGGCAGGCCGAACTCCTGCTCCAGCTGCGAAATCGCCGAGGAAATCGACGGAGAGGACACGTTGATCCGCTCCGAGGCGCGCGCAATGCTGCCCGTCTCGCCCACGGCGACAAAATATTCCAGCTGCCGAAGCGTGTAGCGCAGCACGGTCTTTCCCTGATGGTTTGGCCCGGATGGTATGAGCGTGTCAGACCTTGACCCCGTTCCACCCCACCTTCAAGGCCGTGCAGCACCGCCGCCCGTCCCCAAGCCGGGCAAAGCCCAATCCCAAGGCAGCCCTCACTCGTCCCCCGGCACGCCGTAAGATGGCGCTTGGGTCGGATCCAGCGCGCGCTGAACATAGGCCTCTAGTTGCGGCTTGTAGACCGCCCAGGCCGCCGCCACCGCCTCCACGGGGCAGTCCTCGGTCCAGTCGCAGCGCAGGTCCGCCACCCGCCAAGGCACCTTGTCCACCAGCATCATGCCCGCCGAATGCACCGGCCCGGCCTCGCCGCCCGCCGCCAGCCCGGCGAGCAGGGCCGCGATCAAACGATCGCCCAGATGGCCCTCCGCCGCCTCGAATCCTGCCACGATGGCCGCCGGCACACCGTCATTTGCCAGAAGATTCCCGCCCGAGGCCACGTCCCGCCCCTGCGCCTGCGTCCAGATGCCCAGCGAATTCGGCCCCGAATGGATCGCCGTCCCGCCCTGCCCGTCCACCGCCAGCACCTGCCGGTACTCGATGAATTTCCCGCGCCGCTGCACCTCGGCCACCGCCTGCGCCGCTGTCATGCCCCCCGCCATCAGGTCCAGCGCCAGGGGCCCCAGAGTCGGATCGGTCACATTCTGAGAGGCCACCGCCCCCACCCCCGCCCGCGCATAGGCGCAGCGCGCCGCCACCGCCGGCGAAGACGAAGAAATCGCCACCCCAAACATCCCTGTCTGGGCACATCGCGCCACCAGTGAAAAGGTCATCGGCTACGCCCCCCGTGTTTCTTCTCTTTGAAAATACGCAACAAAGCCTTCAATCGGGAATGACGGCCGTGGCGTCGATCTCGACCAGCCATTCGGGCCGCGCCAGCGCCTGCACCACCAGCCCGGTGCAGACCGGGTGCACCCCCTTTATGTAGGTGCCCATGACCCGATAGATCGCCTCGCGGTGGCGCACATCGGTGATATAGACAACCAGCTTGACGATATGGGCCATTTCACCGCCCGCCTCGCCCAGAACCTGCTGGATATTCTGCATGACCTTATGGGTCTGATCCGCCGGATCATGGCTGTCGAGGTTCACCGAGGTGTCCAGATCCTGCGGACAGGCCCCGCGCATCCAGACCGTCCGGCCACCCCGCGTCACCACGGCGTGGCAGACGTCATTGTCCAGGTTTTGTTCCGGATAGGTGTCGGAGGTATTGAAAGGGCGGATACGCTCATGCGTCATGTCAGGCTCCTGTCTGGCCAGCGTCGATGCAGGCCATGAGATATTGGGCGAAATCGTAATTCGGACGTTCCAGATGGCTCAGGTGGCCGGGCGTCGCCAGATCAGAACAAAGCCCGCGATAGACCTTCTCGGTACAGCCCCGATCCTCGACGTTGACCTCGTCCAGCAGGGTCTTCAGCGCGACGAAGTTCTCATGCGCGTCGGCGTCATCGGCATAATCATCCGACATGCCCCCGCCAAAGCGGATATGCACCTGCCCCGGCCCCTTGGGATGCAGCGACAGATACCAGAAATAGCCGGGCGTCAGGGTGATCATCAGGCTGGGGTAGATCGCCAGCAGGAAGGTCGTGCGGCGCTCATCCCCCTTCAGACGGTCATTCGACGGATGCGCCATGGCGATCCGCAGCGCGTCGTCCTTGAGGATCGTGTGATAGTTGAAACCCGCGTGCCCCGGCGGGCAGACCATGTCCTCCAGCCGGGACAGCCCGCCGATGGTGCCCGCATGGCAGACCGGCAGGTGATAGCTTTCCATGAAGTTCTCGGCCAGCACCTTCCAGTTGGTGTCCCAGACGTGTTCTTCGTAAAAGGTCTCGGAGTAGTTGGTCATGTCGTAACCGGCGACCATCGCCTCCACCTCGGCCAGTTTCTCGGCCACCGGCGCGGTATCCGGGTCCAGACAGACAAACACCCAGCCCAGCCATTCCTCGCAGCGCACGGCGGGCAATTTGTAGGCGTCCTTGCAGAAATCCGCGTTCTGCGACATCGCCGGTGCCCCACGCAGACCACCATCAAGGTTGTAGGTCCAGGCATGATAGGGGCAGACGATGGCGCGGGTGTTGCCGCGCCCCTGCAACAGCGTCGACATGCGGTGCAGGCAAACATTGCTCATGGCGTGCAGGCTGCCGTTACGGTCCCGCACCACGGCAATGGGCTGCCCGGCAAGCTCGCAGGTCACGTAATCCCCGGCATTGGCAAGCGCATCGGCGCGTCCGACGCAGAACCATTCCTTGCGGAAGATATGCGTCAGTTCCTCTTCCACGAAGGCGTCAGAGGTATAGACCTCGACCGGCATCGCACGGGCACACTCGAACGGGACAGACGTGTTCTGTCTCAGGCTTTCGACGGGATCGACGGTATCCTTGGCCATGGGCGGGTCCTCTGGTCTGGCGGGGGCGCAGGTGGGCTAATGCCCGATCACGATGCCGCAGCCACGGGCGAATGAAAAGAAACCCTGTCGCAAATCGCGGATTAGCCTCACCCTAAGCGCGCTTAGCCTGCCCGAAAGCAAGGCTTTATCATTGCCTAGTATCCGCCCCTCGGCCCCCGCGCCTAAGCTGTGGGCAGTTTGAACCGGAGGGCGCAGGATGGAGAAAATCGATACGGTGGTCGTGGGCGCCGGACAGGCCGGCGTCGCCATGAGCGAGCATCTGGGCAATCTGGGTATCGACCATGTGGTGCTGGAACGCGACCGTATCGCCGAACGCTGGCGCACCGGGCGTTGGGATTCGCTGGTCGCCAATGGCCCGGCCTGGCATGACCGCTTTCCCAACATGGACTTCCCCTGCGATGGTGAGACCTTTGCCGACAAGGAAAGCGTCGCCGCCTATTTCGCCGCCTACGCGCAAAAAATCGGCGCCCCCATCCGCACCGGGGTCGAGGTCACGCAGGTCACCCCGCTGCAAGGGCGCAGCGGTTTTCGGGTCGAGACCTCGGACGGCGTGATCGAGGCGCAGCACGTTGTCGCCGCCACCGGCCCCTTTCAGCGCCCCGCCATCCCGCCCGTGGTGCCGCAGGACGCAGGCGTCCACCAGATGCACTCTGCCGCCTACCGCAACCCCGACCAACTGCCCGAGGGCGCGGTTCTGGTCGTCGGTGGCGGATCGTCGGGCGTGCAGATCGCCGATGAGCTGATGAAAGCCGGCCGCCGCACCTACCTGTCGCTTGGACCTCATGACCGCCCGCCGCGCCGCTATCGCGGGCGCGACAATGTCTGGTGGCTGGGCGTGCTGGGCAAGTGGAACGCCGACAGCCCCGGCCCCGGCACCGAACATGTCACCATCGCCGTCAGCGGGGCCGAGGGCGGCCGCACCGTGGATTTCCGCCGCCTTGCCCATCGCGGCATGACCCTTTTGGGCATGACCTCGGGCTATGCGGACGGCACGATCAGCTTTGCCGACGACCTGAAACAGAACCTCGACCGCGGGGACGCCAACTACCTCTCGCTGCTGGATGAGGCTGACGCCTATATCACCCGCCACGGACTGGACCTGCCAGAGGAACCGCAGGCCCGCACCCTGCCCGCCGATCCGCCCTGCGTCACCGATCCGATCCGGAAACTGGACCTGGCCGAGGCCGGGATCACCACGATCCTCTGGGCCACCGGCTACACCTTCGATTTCGGCTGGCTGCAGGCCGACACCTTCGACGAACAGGGCCGCCCGCTGCACCAGCGCGGCGTCAGCCGTCAGCCGGGGCTCTATTTCGTGGGCCTTCCGTGGCAGACCCGCCGGGGATCGTCCTTCATCTGGGGCGTCTGGCACGATGCCAAGTTCATCGCCGACCAGATCGCGATCCAGCACAGCTACATGGACTACCATGCCGCCGCACAGGCGCCCGTGCCAGAAAACGTCTAGCGCATGAAACTCGCCCTGTACCAAGGCCTGCCCACCGACGGCGACGAAGACCACGCCTTTGCCCGCATCACGCAGATACTGACGGCCGCCGCGGCCGCGGGCGCGGAAATGGCCGTCTTCCCCGAACTGTTCCTGCCCGGCTACAACCGCCCGGATCTGCACGCCCGGCTTGCCCAGCCGCAGGGCGGCGCATGGGAAACGCGTCTGGCCGACGTCTGCCGCGAAACCGGCTGCGGGCTGACAATCGGCTGGGCCGAGCGCGCAGGCGAAACCGTCTACAACGTCGCAACCACTTACGACCGGTCAGGCCGCAAACTGGCCCATCACCGCAAGCTGCAACTCTTTGGCCCGATGGAACGCGACAGCTTTTTCCCCGGCGACAGCCTGACCCCCTTTGACCTGAACGGTCGCCGCGCGGCGCTGCTGATCTGCTATGACGTGGAATTCGCCGAACACGTGCGCGCCCTGTCAGAGCGGGATGTCAGCCTGCTGCTTGTCCCCACGGCCAATCCGGCGGGTTTTGACATCGTCGCGGACACGCTTGTCCCCGGCCGCGCGGCAGAGACCGCCATGACCATCGCCTATGCCAATTACTGCGGCACAGAGCGCGGTCTGGCGTTTGGCGGCAAATCCGTCATCGCAGGCCCCGACGGCCATCCGCTTGCCAAGGCGGGGCGCGGCGAATGCCTGCTGATCGCGGACCTCTCACAGGTGGACCACATCGACCGCGACCAGCTGAGCACGCAAAACCGGGACCGCCGCCCCCTGCCTCAGCAGTAATCCTCTGGCCCAAAGGCCTGTTCATAGGAATAGCGCGGGCCATGCGCCCAGCCCAGCGGCAGGCGCCGCTCGATCTCGGCCTTCAGGTCGTCGCTCAGCATCATCGACGCCCCGCGCACCAGTTCCTGCAAATGGCCGGTGCTGCGCGTTCCGGGGATGGTGTGATTGGTTTTGCCCTGCGACAGAACCCAGGCAATGGCCAGCGTCGCGGTCGGATAGCCCGCCTCTGCAGCCAGTTCCCGCAACGGCTGGCTGGCGGCGATGTTGCGTTCCAGATTGCCGCCGGTAAAGCGCGGGTTCACCTTCAGAAAGGTGGCATTCTCCACCCGGCCCGGCGTCGGCGGCGTGTCCGACAGCATCCCCCGCCCGGCCGAGGAAAAGGCGACAAAGGCGGTGCCCAACTCCTCACAGGTCTGGATCATCCCCATCTCGGGCAGCCGCGTCTGCAGCGAATACTCCGACTGAACGGCCGCCACCGGATGCACCGCATTGGCCCGCCGCAGCGTGGTCGGCGCGATTTCGGACAGGCCATAGGCGCCGATCTTGCCCTTGGCGATCAGCCCCTTGAGCGATTCCACCACCACCTCGATCTCGATCCTCGGGTCGCGGCGGTGAATGTAGAACAGGTCCACCCGTTCCAGCCCCAGCCGTTTCAGGCTCTTGTCCAGTTCCACCTCCAGATGTTCGGCGGAATTGTCGAAACAGCGTTCGCCGGTTTCCGGGTCGCGTGTGATCGACGCCTTGGTGGCAATGCGGAACGGGATCCCGCCCTTGCCCGCATAGCGTTTCAGGAAACTGCCGATGATCTCTTCGGATTTGCCCATGCCATAGACATTGGCGGTGTCGATGTGATCGACCCCCATGTCCAGCGCGGCATCCAGAACCGCATGGCTCTGCGCCTCTGTGACAGGTCCGTAAAACCCGGCAAAGGACATCGCCCCGATTCCAAGGGCCGACACCTCCGGCCCGCCCCGCCCCAACGGTCTGCGCAACATCGTCTGTCCTCCTGTGGTGATGGGCGCAGAGTGACCGCCCCAAAGCGCCTTGGCAAGCCCCACGACACCCGCCCGCGTCGTTGCCGTCCCGCCCGTGTCGCTTTGTCCATTGCTCCGCCGCCTGCCATCTGCCAAACCAAGGGCGTGACCGGTCCCGGCGTGGACACGCGCCGGGGGAAAGAGGGAATGCCGTGCGGCGCACCATGCGTCCAGTCGGCAGCTGCCCCCGCAACTGTAAGCGGAGAGCCGGGCCAATACGCCACTGGAGCAATCCGGGAAGGCAGGCCCAGGCACTGACCCGCGAGCCAGGAGACCTGCCGGACACCCGTCGCGCCCGCGCGGCGGTTCCACCGGACGACGGGGTGTGCGTCTGGCCCTTTTGCGGTTGGCCCGTGGCTGCCGTGACCGGGCCTGTCCTGCCTCTCGTCCCGTCTGCCTTGCGCCGGGGATGGCGCGAACTGGAAAGGACATACGGCGTGAGATTTCTCACCGGAATGAAACAGGCCCTTTGGGCCGCCGCGCTGGCGCTGCCCGCCTCGGCACTGCCCACGACTGGACAGGCGCATTTCCTGCTGGAATACACCGTCGATACGATGATCGACCGCCCCGGTGATGTCCCGGTCAAGCTGATCTTCTGGCACCCCTACGCCAATGGCTACGTGATGGAGATGGCGCGCCCGCGCGAATTCTACATGATCCACCGGGGCCAGCGCACCGACCTGCTGGACACCCTGACCGCGGTGCCCTTCACCGGCGCGGAAAACACCGCCACCGCGTGGCGCGGCACCGTGCCGGTCAAACGCGCGGGCGATTACATCCTTGTCACGGTCCCCGAACCCTATTTCGAGGAAAGCGAGGACAAGTACATCCAGCAGTTCACCAAGGCCTTTCTCAACCGCGCCACCCTGCCCACCGACTGGGCCGACCCGGTGGGCCTGCCGGTGGAAATCCTGCCGCTGACCAAACCCTATAACGTGCTGGCAGGCGGCAGCTTTACGGGCCGCGTCATGATCGGCGATCAGCCCGTCGCAGGGGCCGAGATCGAAATCGAATACATGGCCGCCCTGCCCGACATGGAGGCCGCCCGCGCCTCTGCCCCCACCGTGGCACCGCCGCCCGGCGGCGCGCTGGTGCTGCACACCGATGCGCAGGGCTATTTCACCTTCACCGTGCCGCGCGCGGGCTACTGGGGCTTTGCCGCCCTCGCCGCCGGACCCGTCACCGAACATGAGGGCAAGGAGCTCAGTCAGGACGCCGTCCTCTGGATTCGCGCCTGGGACATGGAGTAAGCCCCGCAGATGCATATCGTGGATGGAGCCCTCTCAACCCCGGTCCTGATCGGCGGCGCAGTCGCCGCCGCAGGGGGCATTGCCCTTGGCCTGCGCGCCCTGCCGCTGGAACGCATTCCGGCGGCGGGTGTGCTGTCGGCGGCGTTTTTCGTGGCCTCGCTGATCCATGTGCCCATCGGCCCGTCCTCAGTGCACCTGATTCTGAACGGGCTGGCCGGGCTGATCCTTGGCTGGGCGGCCTTTCCGGCGCTGTTTGTGGGTCTGATCCTGCAGGCGGTGTTCTTCGGTTTCGGCGGCTTGTCGGTGCTGGGCGTCAACGCGGTCAACATCGCCCTGCCCGCCGTCCTCATCGGGGTGCTGCTGCGCCCCTTCCTGACCCGCGTCCGCCCGCCCGTGGCGGCGGTTCTGGGCGGCATCGGCGGCGCGCTCTCCATCGCGCTGACCACGCTGTTCGTTGCCCTGTCGCTGATGTTCAGCGGCGATGAGTTTCTGGCCGTCGCCCATCTGGTCTTTGTCGCCCACCTGCCCATCATGGCGATCGAGGGGCTGCTGACAGGTTTCGCCGTCCTGCTGGCCGCCAAGGTCAAGCCGGACCTCTTCACCGCGCTCGAAGAGACCCACGCATGACCCGGCTGATCTTCCTGCTGACACTCTTTGCCCTGCCGGTCCCCGCCCTGGCGCACAAGGTCATCGCCGCCGTCTTCCCCTCGGGCAGCGCCATCGAGGGCGAGATTGGCCTCTCCAATGGCGAAATGGCGCCCGACCTGCCCGTGCAGGTCTACGGCCCCGACGGCACCCTGCTGGGCGAAACTGTCACCGATGCCGAGGGCTTTTTCACCTTCACCCCCAGCGACCCCGTCGCCCACAGCTTCCGCGCCAACCTTGGCGCGGGCCACGTCGCCGATGTCACCATGTCCGCCGAAGACGTGGCCCGGATCCTCGGCGTCGCGCCCGCCGCCCCCGTCATCGCACAACCCGCACCAACCGTCCCCACAGGGCCCGGCCTGACCGACACCGACCGCAGCGAAATCGCCCGTATCATGCGGGACGAACTGCGCCCCCTGCGCCGCGAAATCGCCGCCTACCGCGAAAAGAACGACCTGCAGACGATCCTTGGCGGCATGGGCTATATCTTCGGCCTCTTCGGCCTTGGCTTCTACCTCGCCGCGCGCCGCCGCCTGAAAGACCCGGAATGAGCCCCGAATGAGTCACGTCCTCTCCAACACGCAGGCTACGCTGACCCCCACCGGGGCCGAGCAGAGCCCCGGCCCCATCGGCCTTCTGGACCCGCGCACCCGCATCCTTGCCGCGCTGGCCTTTGGCCTCTGCGCCGTCTCGCTGCATTCGCTGACCGCGCTCAGCGCCGCGCTGGCGGTGTCCCTGCTGCTGCTCACCCTCTCGCGCCTGCCGGTCAAGCGCACGCTGAAACGCGTCGCCATGGTCGACAGCTTCGTCATCGTCATGCTGGTGCTCTTGCCTTTCACCGTGCCCGGCGACCCGATCTTTACGCTCTGGGGCTACCCCGCCTCGTGGCAGGGCCTTGCCCGCGCCGCGCAGATCGGCCTGACCGCCAATGCCGTCCTGCTGACCCTCATGTCGCTGGTCGGCACGATGGAGCCTGTCACATTGGGCCACGCCCTGCACCGCCTCCGCGTTCCCGAAACCCTTGTGCAACTGATGCTGTTCACCATCCGCTACGTCGAGGTCTTGCGGCAGGAATACCTGCGCCTGCGCGCCGCCATGAAGGTGCGCGGCTTTCGCCCGGCCACCAACTGGCACAGCTACCGCAGCTTCGGCTACCTCGTCGGCATGATGATGGTGCGCGCCATCGAACGCTCCGAACGCCTGCTGGGCGCGATGAAATGCCGGGGCTTCTCGGGGCGCATCGTGCTGCTGGACGATTTCCGCACCAGCCGCGCCGACGCGCTCTTTGCCCTTGGTCTTGCGGTCACGCTGCTGGCCCTGCTGACGCTGGACAGGACCGTCCGATGATCGAACTGGACGACCTGCACTTTGCCTATCCCGGCCAACCGCCCGTTCTGGCGGGCGCTTCCATGCGCCTTGGACCGGGGGAACGCCTGTCCATCACCGGCGCCAATGGCGCGGGCAAATCCACACTCCTGCGCATGATCCTCGGGCTGCAACGCCCGACGCGTGGCACGGTCACGATCTTTGACAAGCCGCGCGCCCGCGAAAAGGACTTTCACGAGGTCCGCCGACGCATCGGGCTGGTGTTTCAGGACCCCGACGATCAGCTCTTCTGCCCCACCGTGGCCGAGGACGTGGCCTTTGGCCCGCTCAACCTCGGCAAGCAAAGGGACGAGGCGCTGGCCATCGTCGAACAGACCCTGACGGTGCTCGACCTGCTGCACCTGCGCGACCGCGTCACGCACAAACTCTCAGGCGGCGAAAAACGCCTTGTGACACTGGCCACGGTGCTGGCCATGTCGCCAGAGGTGCTGCTGCTGGACGAGCCGACCAACGCGCTGGACCCCAAGAACGCGGCACGCCTGACAGAGATCATCGACGCCCTGCCACTGCCGATCCTGCTGGTCAGCCACGATCCCGCCTTCCGCAATGCGATTGCGCCCTGTGCCTTGGAACTGACCGAAGGGCGGCTGGTGCCGGTCTGACCCCCGCCGCGCCATTCGCCTCAGTTCTTTCGCGCCGTGACGCGGCATCCGTTCGACACAGTCAGGGTCAGCGTCCGCCCGTTGGACGACAGGGTGCCGTTGGCGCTGTTGGTGATCCAGCCAAAGGTCTCGGTGGCCGAATACTGCCGCCCGTTCAGGGTGCCCCGCGCGGTGCCGGGGCCCGCGGTGCTGCTCAAGGTCGCGGTAAAGGCGTTGCCCCCGGCGGACCGATAGACGCTGCTGCCTGTAACCCTCCCGGCAGGGCAAGTGGCCGACCACGACCATGATCCGACCATCGAATAGGTCTTGGGCGCTGGCGCCGGCGCGGGTTTGGGTGCGACTTGCCCCTGTTCCTTCTGCGGCAATAAGGGTTTGGGCGCGGCCACCACCTGTTTGCAGACTGTGCCGGACCGCGCCGCGATCACCTCCAACGCCCGGGCCGTGCCCAGATCACCCGCGTCAAGCGCCGCCTCCGTGGCCTCCAGAAACCGGCGGAATGCGTCGCGGGTGCGCGGCCCCATGATCCCGTCCGGCGTGCCTGCGTTGCATCCCAGCGCATTCAGACGCGTTTGCGACTGGCGCAGGATGTCCCGGCTGTTCTCCGGCTCCGCAACCGGGGTCACCACATCCCTCTGAACAGGCACCGCGCGCTGCGCTTCTGCCCGTTCGGCCCGCAGCCTTTCCAGTTCCGCCAGCGCTTCGGCCAGGGCCTGTTCCGCGTCCTGTTCGCCGCGAACCGGGGCCAGCGGCGCGGGGGCTGCCGCCTTCAACACCTTGGATTTCGCCAAAATCTCCGCCATGGGCACGGCAAAATTCACCTGTCCCGCGCGGCTGCCTGCGTGATGCAGGGCAATCACCTTCTGGCTGCCCGCATCGATCACCGGAGAGCCGGAATTCCCCGGCAGCGTGTCGCAGGTATGGCGCAACCGGTTTTGCGCCAGTGCCGGGGTATCCGCCTGGCATTTCTCGCGGCTGATGCGCTGAGCCTCGCCCATCGGATGGCCGATCACCCAGAACGGGTCACGGTCCTGCGGCACAGCCGCCGACAGTTCCAGCGCGCCGAACTCGGCATTGGCATCGCCCAGCACCTGCAAGACAGTGTAATCCAGCGCCTCGTTGGTCTCCAGCGGCACGGGATTGACGTGGAATGTCTTCACCCCGTCGTCCAGACCGTCGCGGACAAAACCCACATGAAACTGCACCGCCGCGATGCTGTTGGCCCCCTTCGCCTTCATCTGCGGATGATCCAGCACACCCGGCACGCAATGGTGGTTCGTGATGATCCTGTTGCCCTCGACCAGAAAGCCGGTGCAGGGCGCATGGCCCGCGTTGGTCAGGATCTGCAACATGCCCACGGACCGGCCCGTGCGCGCAAAGATCGAATTGGCCCCGTAGTTGGAAATGAACTCGTTGTTGTAGGCCCCCGCCTGCACCTCAAGTTGCACATCGCCCAAAAGCGACTCATTGCGCGGGGCCACCACCTGACCAAAGGTCTCGGCCGGGAACAGCATCAGGTCCTGCGCGTGGGCGGCGACACTGGACAGGGCAATCAGGGAAACAGCGGCGGCAAGACGGGCAAAGGGCATCAGGAATTGGGCTCCGGGCGCAGGGATTCGCGCGGCAGTCTAACAGGTCAGGAGGCGCTTCCGAGTCCGGAATTCCACGCAATCGAAAGGCGCCTTTTCCTAAAAAAGCGTAAATTCGCGCCTGTAACCCCTTGATCCTGCATTCCCCCTAAGCTGTCCACGCGTGGACACCCCCTCAGCGCCGCATCAGGTAGGTGTCCATGATCCAGCCATGTCTGGCCCGCGCCTCGGCCCGTTTCGCCACGATCCTCGGTCCCGCCTCAGCCAGCGGCCCGGCCTCCAGAACCTGCTCGGCCATGCCCAGAAATCCGCCCCACCAGATCGAAATGCCCTTGGGGTCCAGCCCCTGAAAGGAACACTCCCCATCCAGCATGACCACCACCGTATCCGCCCCCTCGGGCCAGCCAAAATCGCGCAGCCGCCGCCCCGTCGTGACCACCACCGCGCCGTTCACCGAATTGAACGGAATCGCATGCGCCGCCGTCAGCGCCTGCAAGGCCGTGACGCCCGGATAGACCCGAACGGTGACGTCCTCGCCCAACCGCTCGGCAATCCTCAGCGTGCTATCATACAGCCCCGGATCGCCCCAGACCAACAGCGCCACCGGCCCCTCCGGCGCGCCCTCCAGCGCGGCCAGCCACCGCGCCGCGATCTCATCATGCCAGCGCGCCACCCGCTCCTGATAGGGCAGGCTTTCGTCCCGGACCGGCATCTCGAACGGCACCACCTGCGCCTCTGCCCCGGCCTGCCGCAGGATCTCACGGCGGATCTCTGCCAGATCCTCCTTGGCCGCGCCCTTGGTCGGGATCAACACCACCGCCGCCTCGCGCAGCGCCCGCTGGCCCTGCAGAGTGACATGCTCAGGGTTGCCCGTCCCGATGCCCACCAGCCACAGGTCAGTCAAAGCCGACCCCCAGTTCCGCCATCGGCCCGTAAAGGATCAGCGCCGGTTTGGTCCCGATCTCCCCCGCCAGCCGCGCCGACAGGCCCGCCACAGTGTCGCGCTGCAGGGATTGCTCTGCCGTTCCCACAGCCTCGGCCAGGATCGCCGGGGTAGTCTCTGGCAGCCCATGCGCGACCAGCGCCGCCGCCAGTTTCGGAAAGGTCCGCTTGCCCATGAAGACCACGGTCATCGCGCCGGGATCGGCCAGCGCGCGCAGGTCCAGATCGGGGGGCAGTTCGCCGCTGGCATCATGGCCGGTCACGAATTGCACCCGCCGCGCGGTCAGCCGCCGCGTCAGGGGAATACCGCATGCCGCCGCCGCCGCCACGGCCGAAGGCACACCGGGAATGATCTCATATTCGATCCCGGCGGCACGCAGGGCCACCTGCTCTTCTTCCAACCGCCCGAACAACCCGGAGTCGCCGGATTTCAGCCGCACGATCCGCCCGCCGCCCTGCGCGTAGTCCACCAGCAACTGGCTGACGTGATGCTGCTTGGGTGAGGCGCGGCCAGCGCGTTTGCCGACACCGATCAGGTCCGCGCCCGGACGCGCATGGCTGAGGATCGGACCAGAAGACAGATCGTCGAACAACACCGCATCAGCGCGTTTCAGACGGTCAACCGCCTTCAGCGTCAGCAGTTCCGGATCCCCGGGGCCGCTGCCGACGAAACTGACGAAACCGCTCATGAGACCTCCGCCGTGATGAGGTGAAAGAAGGTGCCCGAGACATGCCCGCGACGCGAGCCGGTTTCCGGCACCGGATTGCCATCGGCGTCGAAGACCTGCGCCAAAGGCGCGTCGGGCTGGTCGAGGATGGTCGAATAATGGAACTCGTGCCCGCGCAGGGCGGTGCCCGGGGCGTGGCCAGGCAGAGCCGCGTCAAGGACCGCGCGCCGGTAACCAAGATGGAACTTGCGCTTCTCATAAGAGGTGACCAGCCCCAAAAGGCCCGCCATCTGATGCGAAACGCCCTCTTTGTCGATCAACCGTTCACCAAGCGCCATGTATCCACCGCATTCGCCATGCACGGGGCGCGTTTCGGCAAAGCGGCGCAGGCCGGTGCGAAAACTCTCTGCCGCGGCAAGGCGCCCGGCATGCAGCTCTGGATAGCCACCGGGCAGCCAGACCAGATCGGCGCTGTCGTCAGGGGCCTGATCTGCCAGTGGCGAAAACGGCAGGATCTCGGCCCCCGCCGCACGCCAACCCTCGACCAGATGCGGATAGGTAAAGGAAAAGGCCGCATCGCGGGCCAGAGCGATACGTTGCGCCGGGGGCTGTGGCAGCGCCCCGCCCGCCGAACCGCCTACCGCCGCCGCCGCGCGGATCGCATCCAGATCCACATGCGCGCGCAGGAAGTCGGCATAGCCGGAAATCGCAGCCTCTAGGTGCGGATGTTCGACCGCCTGAATCAGACCAAGGTGCCGTTCCGGCAGGGTCAGGTCGCCGCGCCGGGGCAGAACACCCAGCACCTTCAACCCCGCCTTTTCCATCCCCAGCCGCGTCAACCTCTCATGCCGAGGAGAGGCGACGCGGTTCAGGATCACGCCTGCAAATAGCAACTCCGGCATGTAACGGGAAAATCCCAGCGCCGTGGCCGCCGCCGATTGCGCCTGCCCGCCCACGTCGATCACCAGCACAACCGGCCAGCCCATGCGCATTGCCGTCTCGGCGGAGGTGCCAAAGCCGCTTTGGCCCCGCGTGGCGACGCCGTCATACAGCCCCATCGACCCTTCGCCGATGCAGATATCCGCCCCCGCCGCCTGAGCGCTGATGGCACCCAGCAACCCCTCATCCATCGCCCAGCTGTCGATGTTGAAAGAGGCGCGCCCGCTGGCGGCAAGGTGAAAGGCCGGGTCGATATAGTCCGGGCCGGATTTGAACGGCTGCACCTGCAGGCCGTCATCGCGCAACGCCCGGAGCAGTCCCAGCATCACTGTGGTCTTGCCGGTGCCAGAGGCCGGGGCCGAGATCATCAGCCCCTTTGGCAGGTCAGTCATCACCATGTTGCCACTCCGCCCAGGGGCTGTCCGCGGTCTGCGGACGGTATCGCCGGTCATAATCGGCCGCATACAGGCGGCTTTCGGTAAAGGCGCCCTCGCCCATTGCAGGTCCGACAAGGATCAGCGCGGTACGGCGAATGTCCTCTCCCACGGCCTCGTGGATGTCGCCAAGGGTGGCACGGATCACCGCCTCATCAGGCCAGCTGGCGCGGTAGACGACCGCCACCGGACAACTCTTGCCGTAATGCGGGATCAGTTCCTCTTGCACCCGCACCAGTTGCCCGATGGACAGATGCAGGGCCAGCGTCGCGCCGGTGGCAGCGAAATTGGCCAGCGTCTCACCCTTGGGCATGGCAGAGGCACGGCCCTCGGTCCGGGTCAGAATCACCGATTGCGCCACGCGCGGGACGGTCAGTTCCACCTGCAGGGCCGCAGCGGCGGCGGCAAAGGACGGCACACCGGGCGTGACCGTGTAGGGAATGCCAAGCGCGTCCAACCGGCGAAGCTGTTCGCCCATGGCCGACCAGACCGACAGATCCCCCGAATGCAGCCGCGCCACGTCCTGCCCGGCCACATGGGCCTGCGCGATCTCGTCGATGATGGCGTCAAGGTCCATCGGCGCCGTGTTGATGATCTTTGCGCCTTCGGGGCAATGGCCCAGCACGGCCTCTGGCACCAAAGACCCGGCGTAGAGACACACGGGACAGGCGGCGATCAGGTCGCGCCCGCGCAGGGTCAGCAGATCCGGCGCACCCGGTCCGGCACCGATGAAATGGACGGTCATATCCCCTCTCCTTCTGCCAGCGCGCAGGTGGCCTGACGATCGCCTGAAACCACGCGCGGGCCAAGCAGGCGCGCGCCGCGTCCGGCCGCCGCAAGGGCCGCGGCCTCGGCCACGCTGCCGGTGCCATGAGCGGCCATGCTGGCCGTTGAATTTGTTGCCGTCTCCTGCGCCGCCAGACGGGTGCTGTCAATCGCGATGACCGGCAGATCCTGCGTCTGTGCCAAAGCTTGGAAGACAGGCGATGCGGCCTTTTCGCTTGCCGTCGCCAACCCGCTGACCATTTGGTTCCGGGCCGCCTGCCGCAACGCGTCTGTCAGGCTGTCCTCCGTAGCAGAGGCGCGAAATCCGAAGCCCGCGAAAATCATAGCCTGACGCTCCATTGCACCACCGGATAGGCCGCTTTCCAGCCTCGGCGCGGCCCCAAGGGGGCGGCCTCTGACAGCTCGATACGCAGGAGCGCGCCGCCCTTGTCGTCCTGCCACCGCAGCAGCAGCGCCTCGGACTCCAGTGTCACAGCATTGGCCACCAGCCGCGTTCCGGCTTTCAATTGATCGAACAGCCATTGCAGAAGGTCTTCGCTGAGCCCGCCGCCGATGAACACGACGTCAGGATGTGGCAATGCGCCCAGCGCTTCGGGCGCGCGGCCTTCGACCACCTGCAACCGGTCGACGCCCAGCGCCGCGGCATTGGCGCGGATCAGGGCGATCCGGTCAGTGCGGGGCTCCAACGCCGTTGCCTCGGTCGTGGGATGGCTCAACAGCCATTCGATCCCGATGCTACCGGAGCCGCCGCCGATGTCCCAGAGATGCTTACCGGGACGCGGTGCAAGCGCCGATAGGGTCAACGCCCGCACAGGGCGTTTGGTCATAACCCCGTCACTGTCGAAAAAGCTGTCATCAAAGCCAGAGGCGCGGGGCAATACGGCCCCAGCGCCCGACACCTCGATGGCCACGCAGATCGGGTGCGTGAACTGTCCCGAAACCGCATTGGCGGAGATCCGGCAGACCTCTTCGCGCGGGCCACCCAGACCTTGCAGGATGTGCAGGTTGCTGTCTCCGAAACCCTGTCCCGTCAGGTAGTCGCCCAGGTCCGTGACCGCAGCGCCATCGCGCAATGTCACGATCAACCGCGAGCCGGGGGCCAGATGCGGTCGCAGCCGGGTCAGGGGCGCGGCGTGTTGACCAAGGCACAGCGTCTTTTCAAGGGGCCAGCCCAGATGCGCGGCGGCGAGCGAGAAACAGGATATCCCCGGCAGTGCACGCCAAGCGTCACGCGGGAACCTGCGCGCGATCACGCTACCCGCGCCGAACCAGAACGGATCGCCCGAGGCCAGCACGACCACCTGCCGCCCGGCGAACCCTTCCAACAGGTCAAGCCCTCCGGCAAAAGGCACGGGCCATTCCACGCGTTCCGCCGTCAGTTCCGGCAGAAGCGCAAGATGCCTTGGCGGCCCCATGATGATTTCCGCCGCGTCCAGGGCGGTGCGGCTTGCACCTGTTAGCCCGTCCGGTCCATCTTCGCCCAGACCGACAATCGTCAACCACGGAGTGCCCTCAGACATGACGCCGAACCTCCTGATCCTTGGCGGCACGACCGAAGCCACCGCGCTTGCCAATCTTGCCGCCGAGCGCGGATTGCAGGGCACCGTGTCTTTTGCCGGCCGGGTGGAGCGCCCGCGCCGCCAGCCGCTGCCGCAGCGTGTGGGCGGTTTTGGCGGGATTGCGGGGCTGGCCGATTACATCCGGGCCGAGGGCATCACGCATCTTGTGGACGCGACGCACCCCTTTGCCGCGCAAATGAGCGGTAACGCGGTTTACGCCGCACGGCAGGCCGGGATTCCCATGGTGGCCCTGACCCGCCCGGCATGGCAGCCGCAGGCCGGTGACCGCTGGACGCATGTGCCGGACATTGCCGGAGCGGTCGCTGCGCTGAGCGGCGACGCCCGGCGCGTCATGCTGGCCGTAGGCCGGATGCATCTGGCCGAATTCACGCCCAATCCCCAGCATTTCTATCTGTTGCGGCTGGTCGATCCGCCCAAGGACAGCCTGCCCTTTCCGCAGTATCACGTGGTGGTCGATCGCGGCCCCTTCACTGTCGAGGGTGACCGCAACCTGATGACGGAGCATGGCATCGACCTTGTGGTGTCCAAGAACGCGGGCGGCAGCGGCGCCGCGGCCAAGCTGGCGGCGGCGCGTGACCTTGGCCTGCCGGTGATCATGATCGACCGTCCCGCCCTGCCCGACCGGCGCGAACTGGCGACGCCAGCCGAGGTTCTGGACTGGGTCGCTCATGCCGGGACGGATCTGGGTGTATAGACCCAAGGCGCAGCGCCATCGCGGTCGATCACCCGTGTGAGAGACGACCCCACGAGAACAACGGTGCGCATATCCGCCATGTCCGCGGTCGCGTCTTTCAGGCGGACAACACGCAACACCTCTTCGCCGGTCGAAACGGCGCGGGCAAAGATCAGCACCCGCTCCGGCTCGCAGACCTCGCGCAGCACGTCCAGCGTGCGGCCGAAGCCCTCGGGCCGCGATTTGGACCGAGGGTTGTAGAACCCCATGGCAAAGTCCGCCTCTGCAGCCAGTCGCAGGCGTTTTTCGATCAACGCCCAGGGTTTGAGGTTGTCGCTGAGATTGATGGCACAGAAATCATGCCCCAAAGGTGCGCCCGCCTTGGCCGCCGCTGCCAGCATCGCCGTGATGCCCGGCATCACCCGCACATCCAGCGCGCGCCAGCCTGCGGGACCGGCCTCCACTGCCTCGAACAGGGCCGAGGCCATGGCGAAGACACCGGGATCGCCCGAAGAGACCACAACCACGCGCCGCCCCTCTGACGCCATCTGCAGCGCATGTTGGGCGCGATCCAGTTCCACGCGGTTGTCACTCTCGTGCAGGCGCAACCCCTCACGCGGGGTGATGCGCCGGACGTAGGGAATATAGCCGACGATATCGGTCGCTTCCTGCACGATGGCGCTGACTTCGGGAGTGATCAGGGCCTCATCTCCCGGACCCAGTCCCGCCACGACGACCCAGCCGCTCATGGTCGGCGCCCCTGTCCGTGCACGATCACGATGGAGAAATAGGGAGAGACGCGGTCCGTGGCCTGCGCCAACGGCATCACGGTTTGACCCTCCATGCTGGCGTATTCCACCAGCATGGCGCGGTCCAGCTTGCCCGCCGCCTGCAGGGCCTCGCGGATCTTGGGCAGATTGCGCCCAATCTTCATCACGACCAGCGCGTCGGCATCGAGCGCGCCGCGCGTCAGTTCGGCCAATGGCAGCGTGCCCATCAGGACCGTCAGAACGTCATCGCCCCATGTCACCGGTTCCCTGGTCGCGGTCCAGGCCGCCGACATGCCGGTGATGGCGGGAACCACCTTGACCGTCACCTCATCACGCAGGCGGGTGTAGAGGTGCATGAAGGACCCGTAGAAGAACGGATCGCCCTCACACAGCACCACGACATCCTCGCCGGTGGCCAACAGCGCCTTAAGATGGGCGCAGCAATCGGCGTAGAATTCCGACAGGATTTCGTTGTAGCGCGGATCGCTCAGCGGAATCTCGGTCGTGACCGGGTATTCCATCGCAAACTCGACGGCATCCTCGCGCAGCATCCCCTCAACGATCCCGCGCGCGCGGCCTGAACGACCGGCCTTGCGGAAGAACGCCACGTGTTTCGCTCCGCGCACCAGACGGTCCGCGCGGACGCTCATCAGGTCCGGATCGCCGGGGCCAAGCCCGACGCCATGCACTGTTCCTGTCCGGCTCATTCTGCGCGGCTCGCGATGGCGTTGATGGCCGCGACGGTGATGGCGCTGCCCCCCAGACGCCCCTCGACTATCAGCGAAGGGACAGGCTGCGCCGCCCATAGCGCGTCCTTGGATTCGCGCGCCCCGACAAAGCCGACAGGGCAGCCGATGATCGCCGCCGGGCGCGGGCAATCCGGATCCTCCAGCATTTCAAGCAGGTGAAACAGCGCCGTCGGCGCGTTCCCAATCGCCACAAGCGCGTCCTGCAGTCGGGGCCGCCACAGTTCCAGCGCCGCCGCCGACCGCGTGGTGCCCAGTTGCGCGGCCAGATCAGGCACAGATGGATCGCGCAGGGTGCAGATCACGTCGTTGTTCGCGGGCAGGCGTTTGCGCGTCACCCCTTCGGAGACCATGAAGGCATCGCAGAAGATCGGCGCGCCCGCCTCCAGCGCCGCGCGCGCGGCCGCGACCATCCCGTCAGAGACGCGTACATCCCGTTCCAGCCCCACGAGGCCCGCGGCGTGGATCATCCGCACCACAACCTGTTCCGCATCCGGGGCAAAGCGGTCCAGGTCCGCCTCTGCCCGGATGGTGGCAAAGCTTTCCTTGTAGATGGCCGCGCCGTCTTTTTCGTATGTATATGGCATGCGTATTCAGGGCCTGAATTTGTCGTTGAGGTCAGCAGGGGTCAGCCCGCAGCGGATCGGGGCATCCCACGGGGTCCCCCGCTTGACAAGGTCGAATGCGCCATCGCGACCTGTCATGGTCACATCGGCGGGACGCGGATAGGCACAGCCCTTGGCACAGCCGGAAACGTGCCAGACCTGCCCTTCTGGAACGCGGGCGGCAAGGCGACGGGCAAGGTCTCGGGTGACGACACTGGCCTGCGGGCAACCGGGCGCCCCGGTACAGGCCTGCATCCGGCGCAGCGGGTCCAGCGGATCAAGGATCAGGTCCGGATGTTCCGGCAGGATCAGCGCACCGGGAAGGAACAGCATCCGGAAAGGCGTGACGCGGATTGCGTTGCCGCAGGGGGCCAGCGCGCGAAGCGCCGGGGCCGAAAACTGCCCGAAGGCAGCTGCCACGTTCAGTCCCCTTTCCCGGGGGCCGGGCCGGGCGGGCGCAACAGGGTCAGCGGGGATGGCATTGCCGTTGAGCGCGTCGGGCAGGACTGCCCCGCTCTTCAGGTGGCGCGCCATGCGCCCGCGCCCGTCTGGCCCCACCCCACCGCTGGACAGGAACCAGCGGGTGAGATCGAGCGCGCGGCCTATGGCCTCTTCCGGGGTCAAGACCCCGATCCCGGTGGCGCAGCCGTCCGCGCGCACCAGCATACCGTGGCGCGTCGCTTCGATCCGAACGTCGCCGCTTACGCCGGCCAGATGCCTCTGCGGTCCCGGGTCGATGACAAAACCGAACTTGCCCGGCAAGTTCGCGAATTCATCTGTTTCGAGGGCTGAGGCCAATCCTTTGGCAATATCTTCCGCAAATTCATCCTGCCGAAACGGGTCCAAGACGAGGTTGCGCCGCGCCTCGCTGTCCGCCGCGCCCAGCAGGCCAATCGCATGCAGGCCCTGCATCAGCGCCGGATAGGCGGCCTCCGACACGCCACGCAGTTGCAGATTGGCGCGCGCCGTCGCCTCGATCACGCCGCTGCCATGCTGCTCAGCCAGATCGGCCAAACCGCGCAGTTGCACCGCGTCGACCGCGCCTAAGTGAGGACGGACCCGCACCACCAGACCGTCGCCCGATGTCATCGGGCGAAAGGCGCCGGGGCACCAGCCCTTGACCTCTGGCGCCGTCACTGCGCCGCCTCCAGAACCGCGCGAATGGAATTGCGCCGTGTCTTCCACAGGCCCGCCTCGTGCAGCGCGGCGAAGCGCGCGCGCATCGCCTCCAGCGCCTGCGGATTGGCCTCGGCCAGGAACGCTGTCACCGCCTCGTCGCCCAGGGTCGCGTCGAAATAGAGGTCGAACAGGTGCCCGGGCACCACGTCCGCCAATTGCGCAAAGGCCGCCATGTTTTCCAGCGTCGCTGCGATCTCTGCCGCCCCACGGAACCCGTGCCGCTGCATTCCGGCGATCCATGCCGGGTTGGCGGCGCGGGCCTGAACCACGCGGGCGATTTCCTCTGTCAGACCACGGGCGCGGGGCCGCGCCGGATCAGTGTTGTCGAGGTGATAAAGCGCGGAGCTGCCTCCCGTGACCGCTTGCGCGGCGGCAAAGCCGGCCTCGTGGCTGGCGTAGTCCTCGGCCAGCAGCAGATCGGTTTCTGGCAGGTCCTGCAGGTGAACAAAGCTGTCCGCCGCCCGCACCCGCGCCCGCAGACCGGCATCGTCGCGCTGCCCCTCACCCCCGTCATAGGCCCAGTTCGACGCGGCCAGCCAGGCCTCGCCTGCCTTGTGCCGCGCCTCGTCCGAGTAATCGCCGATCTGCGACCCGATGCCGAGGCCAAAGCTGCCCGGTGCAGGACCGAACACCCGCGCCCCCGCCTGCCCGACAAAGGGGTTCCAATCTACCGCCTCGTCGCGCGCAGCCAGTGCCCTGACCGCCTGTCCGAAAAGAACCGGCAAGGTCGGGAAGACGTCGCGGAACAGGCCTGACACGCGCAGCGTGACATCGATCCGGGGACGATCCAGTTCCGCGATAGGCAGCACCTCGATTCCGCTGACCCGCTCCGATCCCTTGTCCCAGACAGGGCGCACCCCCATCAGGTGCAACGCCATGGCAAACTCTTCGCCCGCCGTCCGCATGGTGGCAGACCCCCAGAGATCCACGATCAGGCCACGCGGCCAGTCGCCTTCGTCCTGCAGGTGCCGCCGCACCAGTTCCTCGGCCAGTTTCACCCCCTGCCCATAGGCGCTGCGCGAGGGGACCGCGCGCGGATCGGTGGTGAATAGGTTGCGCCCCGTGGGCAAAACATCCTTGCGGCCGCGATAGGGTGACCCCGAAGGCCCGGCCTCGATCCGACGCCCGTTCAGGGCATCGATCAGGGCGAGCCGTTCAGGCGCGGCGTCATAGCCGCCCGAGCCCCGGCCCCAGACGTGCAGACCATCCCCGAACTGGCTTTCCTTTACGTCGCAGACAAAACGGTCGATCCGAGTTATGGCCTCTGCGGTACAGGTCGCCTCACCGATGCCCAGATCGCCTTCAACCCCCGCCGCGCGCGCCTCTTCGCGGATATCCTGCATCAACCGGTCCCGGCGCCTCGGATCCAGACCGTCGGCGTTGGAAAATTCGTCCAACAGGCTTTCCAGACGCAACAGACGGTCCGGCGTTTCCGACCTCTGCATAGGCGGCGGCACATGGCCCAGGGTCATGGCCCCGATCCGCCGCTTGGCCTGCGCGGCCTCCCCCGGATCATTGACGATGAAGGGGTAGATCACAGGCATGTCGCGGATCAGCGCCTCTGGCCAGCAGGCATCTGACAGGGCAACCGCCTTGCCCGGCAGCCACTCCAACGTACCATGCGCCCCCACATGGATCAGCGCATCCGCCTGCGCCTGTAGCCAGAGGTAAAAGGCGATATACCCGTGCCGGGGCACGCGCGACAGGTCATGATAATCATCCTCGCGTTTTTCCGAGTTGCCGCGTTCCGGCTGCAAGGCGATCAGCGCTGTTCCCCGGCGCAGCCCCTGGAACCGCATCTGGCCATCGACGCAGGCCGGATCGTCCTCGGCCGCGCCCCAGGCGGCGTGAACATCGTCCTGCAAAGGTTGCGGCAGGCGCGCCAAGGCCGCCTTGTACGCCGCAACCGGCCACGACATTGACGCGGCTTGCATGTCTTCGCCGGATAAACCTGTCTCGACGGCATGGCCCGCCTCGGCGAGATCCTCCAATATGGCCTCTGCGGATGCCAGCGCGTCCAATCCCACTGCATGCGCGATGTTCCAGTCGCGCCCCGGATAAGTCGACAGGACCAGCGCCACGCGCCGTTCAGCCGGTGGCAGACTGGCAAGGCGATGCCAGCGCGCCACCCGGTCCGCCACGGCAGTAACGCGCCCAGGGTCCGCCACATGCGCCACGCGGGCAAATTGCAGATCCGGATCGCGCGCGCCCGGCTCCTTGAAAGACACTGCCCCGCCAAACAACCGCCCGTCGACCTCGGGCAGCACGACATGCATGGCCAGATCCGCAGGCGACAGCCCGCGCTCCGCCTCGGCCCAGGCCTCGCGGGTCGAGGTTGCCAGCGCGACCTGAAAGACCGGCACATCCGCTGCATCCAGAGGAGAGGTACCGTGATCCCCGCGACCGGAAAAAGAGGTGGCATTGACAATGGATACAGGCGCCAAATGCCGCACCTGCCGTTGCAGCCAGTCCGCAGCGCCGGGCGCCTTGAGCGACGGCGCAAACAGGCCCATCACCTGAAACCCCCGCGCGCGCAGCGCCTCACAAAGCGCCTCGACCGGCCCCAGATCCGCCGCCACCAGATAAGACCGGTAGAAAACCACAAGCACCAGCGCCCCCGGCTTCTTTGGGCTGGAAATACCTTCAGGGGGGGTCGCGGAACGCGAGCGGGGGACAGAAAGTCCCCCTCCGCTCTCGCCGCCGCGCAGAACCTCAAGGACCGGGCAACACACCCCGTGCTCCGGCAGCCAGCCACCAACCTGTGGCAAGACCTTTGCCCCACGTACCGGCCCCGCATACAAACCCGCCGCCAAGGCCAGCTGCGCCAGCGCCGCCTGCGCAGCCACAGCGCCCCCCGTATCGCAAAGATGCTGTAATCGGCGCAGCGTCGATACCGGCAAGGTCGATACCTCGTCCAGCCGGGTATCCGCGCGCCCGTCGCCCGGAAGGACGGCAAGGGCGATGCCCCGGGCCTGCGCCAGGGCCGCGATCTGCTGCAACCCGTAGGGCCAGTAGGGCACCCCGCCGATCAGCCGGATCAAAATGCCCTTGGCCCCTGCCAGCGTCTGTTCGACATAGGTGTCCACCGACAGCGGATGTTTCAGCGCCGCGATATTGGCCAGCCGCAGAGAGGGCATCCGCCCCTCACGCCCGCCCCCGCGCTCCCATCCGGCAGCGAAAGCGCCAAGATCGGAATCGGACAGAGACAGGACCACCAGTTCCGCCGGGCTCTGCGCCAGGTCGGTTGGGGTTTCGGTCTCTTCGAGGCCGTGGCTTTCGCGAAAGATGACGTGCATGGCGGTTGCGGTGTGTGGTGGGTCGATGACCCACCCTACCCCTTACTCTGCGGGCACCGGTTCCGCGCCGAGGATGGCGCGGATGGCGTCGGGTTTCACATCGTCATGTTCGGCAATGACCACCACGCGGCTGGCCCGCGCCTCCTCCGGTTTCCACGGACGGTCGAACTGGTGCCGCACGCGAGCGCCGACCGCCTGCACCAGCAGGCGCATCGGCTTGCCCTGAACAGCGGCATAGCCCTTGACCCGCAGGATGTTCATCTCTTTGGCCAGACGTTCGATCGCGGCGACCAGCGTCGCGGGGTCGTCAATCTCGGGCAGGTCCACCACGATGGATTCGAAATCATCGTGTTCGTGATCATCGTGGCCATCGTGATGCGACGGACGCGCTTCCATGTCATCCTCTGCAGCCGCCTCCAGACCCAGGATCACGCGCGGGTCAATCGCGCCCTCGGCGACCTCGATCACCGGCAGCGGGCGCGGTGCTTCGGCGGCGATGAGCGCCTTGGCCTTGGCCACACCTTCGGGACCGGCCAGATCAGGTTTGGTCAGCAGGATGATGTCAGCGCAGGAAATCTGGTCCTCGAACACCTCGGACAACGGTGTTTCGTGATCCAGCGAGTCATCCGCCAGACGCTGCGCATCGACCCTTGCCACGTCCGGCGCAAAGCGGCCCGCCGCGACCGCCTCGGCGTCTGCCAGCGCGATCACACCGTCGACGGTGATCTTGGACCGGATATCCGGCCAGTCAAAGGCCTTGAGCAGCGGTTTGGGCAGGGCCAGACCGCTGGTTTCGATCAGGATGTGTTCGGGGCGCGGGTCCAGCGCCATCAGCGCCTCGATCGTCGGGATGAAATCATCGGCCACGGTGCAGCAGATGCAGCCATTGGCGAGTTCCATGATGTTTTCCGCCGGGCAGTCGGGGATGGCGCAGCCCTTGAGGATCTCTCCGTCCACGCCAACATCGCCGAACTCATTGACCACCACGGCCAGCCGCTTGCCGCCCGGGTTCTGGATGAGATGTGAAATCAGCGTGGTTTTGCCCGAGCCCAGAAAGCCGGTGATCACGGTGACGGGAAGCTTGGCGAGATCGGTCATGTCTTGTCCTCTTCGGGCGTATCGGTCTGCTCGGGCGGGATGCGCGCGACGCAGTTGCGTTTGAAGTGTTCGGGCCGCGCGCGCCACGGGATCAGCCCGTCGCTGGTGGCATGATAAAGCGCCGCACCCTCGGCCAGCAGGTCCGGATGCGACGCCTCGTGGAGATTTCCGTAAACGTAGGTCCATCTTTGCGGCCCGCCCCGCAGGGCGACGGAACACCCCTGATCGCAGTTCTGCAGGCATTCCACGGCGCGCAGGCTCACGCCCTCGGGCACACCGCGCGCGGCGATTGCGTCGTGCAGACGCTGACCGGGGCGGATGCCGCCCTCTGGCGCCTCTTCCCCGCGCAGGCATTTGACACAGACAAGCAGTTCGACCGGCGCGCTCATGTGGCGTGCCCCTGAACCGAGTTGCTTTTCATTTCCAGACCTCCTTCCGGGGCACCCCGCCCGGCGTCTTTGTTACACAGGCGATGGCAGGTCTCCTGGCTCGCGGGTCGGTGCGTCCTCGCGCCTTCCCGGCCGGTCTGGCCAGTGGCACGCAGCAAGGACACTCGCCGCTTACAGTTGCGGGGGCAGCCGCGGGTTTGAACCGCGTTCCCTGTTGTCATCCCCGGCGAACCCGGGAAAACCATCGTGACCGGTGTCGTGCGCCAGAGGCGCGCCCTTGTCAATCCGTCAGGTCGTTCCATCACGTCGCGCCACCAGCCGCATTGACGCGGCCTTCGGCCAATGCCATCCATCCCGAGCCCGAGCGACAGGGGGACGCCATGGACGACGCAACGACCCGCCACACCGAAAAGATGCGCCGCATCAAGGCCGCGCGCGACGAAATGATGAAGACCAAGACCGAAGAAAAAGGTCTGATCATGGTCCATACCGGCAAAGGCAAGGGCAAGAGCTCGGCCGGATTCGGGATGATCATGCGCTGCATCGCGCATCAGATGCCCTGCGCCGTGGTGCAGTTTATCAAGGGCAACTGGGACACAGGCGAAAAGACCTTTTTGCGCGAACGTTTCGCGGATGAATGCCGGTTCTTCGTATCCGGCGAAGGATTTACCTGGGAAACGCAGGATCGCGATCGTGACATTGCCGCCGCGCAGAACGGTTGGACAATCGCCAAGGAACAGATCCTCGACCCGAAGATACAGTTCGTCTTGCTGGATGAGATCAACATCGCGCTGCGTTACGATTATCTCGATATCGACGAGGTCGTGGATTTCCTGCTGACGCAGAAACCGCGCATGACCCATGTCTGCCTGACAGGCCGCAACGCCAAGCCCGAACTGATCGAGGCGGCGGACCTCGTGACCGAGATGACGTTGCTGAAGCATCCCTTCCGCGACGGCGTAAAGGCACAGAAAGGTGTGGAGTTCTGAATCCGGATGGGACGCGATGCGAAAGTCCGGACTTACAGGGTGACCGCCTTGCGCGACGTCCCTGTGCCGCGTCTGAGGATCGCGGTCTTTGCGGATCTGCACGCATCGGCGCCCTACATGGGACCGGCGCGCATCAAGGCCTTTGTGGATCAGACAAATGCGCTGAACGCTGATGTGATCCTGTTGCTGGGTGACTATGTCGGTCACCTATTGGGGGGGCGCGACCTTGCGCCGGACACCGTCGCCGCGCATCTGTCCGCCCTCAGGGCCCCGCTTGGCGTGTTTGCCGTGTTCGGCAACCATGACTGGCGTGACGATCCCCAGGCGCAGACCAACGGGACACCGACAAAATGGCACCGGGCGTTTGAGGAAGCAGGGCTTTCGGTTCTCAGCAATGACGCCGTGGTCCTGAGCAAGGATGGGGCGGAACTGACGGTTGCGGGTCTGGAATCCCAGCGCGCCCTTCAAACGGCATGGAAGCGCACGCCGGAAGGGAATGACGATCTGGAGGCCGTCTTGCCGAAACTCGATCCGGGCCGGTTCACGCTTTTGATGGCGCATGAACCTGATATCTTTGAGAATCTGCCCGATACCATCGACCTGACCCTGTCGGGACATACCCATGGCGGTCAGATTGCCCCGTTCGGGTTTCCGCTGGTCGTACCGTCCAGACATGGCCGCCGCTTCGCCTATGGGCATCATCGCGCCGGGTCACGCCAATTGGTGGTCTCCGGCGGGCTGGGATGCTCTGGCCTTCCGATCCGCATCGGCCGCCCGCCGGAACTGGTCATGGTGGACCTGTCATGAGCCGCATCGACCGCCAGCCCCCGGCCAGCCCCTGCGTCGCCCGTTGCGTGATCGACGAGGCCTCGCAACTGTGCACCGGCTGTGCGCGCAAACTGGATGAAATTGCCGTCTGGGGCAGCGCGTCAGAGGATTTTCGGGCGCAGGTCTGGGCCGAATTGCCCGCGCGGGCGGCGGCCCTCGGGCTGGCCACCCGCCGCCTGTCCCTGCGCGGCGAGGCCCTGCTGGCCGATGTAGCGCACAGGCTGACCTCCGGCACCTGTAAGCTGACCGCTGGCGTCTGGGGGGCCTCTGCCGAGTTTACCTGCCCTTCCGGCGATGACCGCCACGCAGTGATTGCGGAGGATCGCCTGACCTTGACCACGGATCACGGCGCGCTGCGGCTGGATGCGCCCAGCTACCTGACCGCCTTCGAGATCGAGCGCCCGGACGACACACCGCTATTGGCGCTCGCCGTACCTCAGGGCCGCGCGTTCCGCGATATGCCGCGCGCGCTGACCCCGCTGGGGTCTGATCCCGATCCACTGTTGCCGCGTGACGCCAAAGGCGCGCGATTTGACCTTGGGCTGGGTCGCCGGGCCGCGCGCTTTATGGTGCGCTGCGACAAAGATCTGGCGCGCGACCTGCACAGTTGCACCGGGGTGCAATGGCCCGATCACCTTCAGCATCTGGGACAACCCTTGGCCATGGCCAGTCCGGTGCGCATCGTGGAAACCCCCTGTCTGAAGGTCGAGATCGACGCGCCGATCCCGGATCCCGACGGAACGTCGCCCGTCGGCCCCCACACCCACCTGCTGCCGGATCACGTCGCTCAGGGGCTGGATTTGCCGCCAACCGTGCCCCTGCCTGCCGGCTATGTGGCGGTTGCCCTGATCTTGTCGTCATGACCGCGGACCTGATCGTCTGGGATTTCGACGGCGTGTTGAATGCCGAACCGCCTGAAGGCCCGTTTGCCTGGGTTGCCACGCTGGACCGTGACCTTGGCCTGTCTCCCTCAGCGTTCCGCGCCTTCCTGAACCAGCCCGATCAGGCGTCGCGAGTGCTGCGCGGTGCCCTGTCACTGGATGTCGCGTTGGCCGACTGGCTGGCCATCCAACCCACCAAGGTGACGGCGGAAACGCTTTTGACCTATTGGCTTCGGGCCGAAGACAGGCCGGATGATGAGGTTCTGCGCTGGCTGCGAAATGCGCCGCAACGTGCCGTGATAGGCACCAACAATCCGAAACCTCGCGCTGATTATATCATGAAAGACATGGGGTTCTCCGCCCACGTTGAAGCAATCTTTGCCTCCGGCGCACTGGGGGTCGCCAAACCGGATCCGGGCTTTTTCGCGCACATCGAACGCTGGGCACGGCTGACGCCGCCGCAGATACTGCTGATCGACGACAACCGGGCCAATATCGCCTCTGCGGCAAAGCGAGGCTGGCAAACCTTCCTGTTCGATGATCACAGCCGGGACCACCTGCCAAGCCGGTTGGGGATCGACGCATGAGCCGCGCAGTGATGATACAGGGCACCGGATCGAACGTGGGCAAGTCCATGCTGGTCGCCGGCCTGTGCCGGGCGGCTCGGCGGCGTGGCCTGTCGGTCGCCCCGTTCAAACCGCAGAACATGTCGAACAACGCGGCCGTGACCTCGGACGGAGGAGAGATCGGACGCGCGCAGGCGTTGCAGGCCCTGGCCTGCGGTTTGCCGCTGCATACCGACATGAACCCGGTTCTGTTGAAACCGGAAACGGATGTGGGCGCTCAGGTCGTCGTTCAGGGCAAGCGACTGACCACGGCCAAGGCCCGAGAATACGCGAAGTTAAAGCCACAACTTCTTGTTTCTGTTCTGGAAAGCTTTGAGCGACTTAAGGCGACCCATGACCTTGTGATCGTCGAAGGCGCGGGCAGCCCTGCAGAGGTCAATCTGCGTAACGGCGACATCGCCAACATGGGTTTTGCGCGCGCTGCAAATGTCCCGGTGATCCTTGCCGGGGATATCGACCGTGGCGGTGTGATTGCCCAGATCGTCGGAACGCAGGCGATCCTTGATCCAGAAGATGCCGAACTGATTTCCGGTTTTCTAATCAACAAGTTTCGCGGCGACCCTCGACTGTTCGACGACGGATATGCGCTGATCGAAGAACGCACGGGATGGCAGGGGTTTGGCGTCGCGCCTTGGTTCCCGGACGCGTGGAAACTGCCCGCCGAGGACGCGCTGGACATTCGCACACAGGCGCATCGTGACGGGCTGCATATCGTCTGCCTGTGCTTGTCCCGGATGGCCAATTTCGACGATCTGGACCCCTTTGCGCAGGAACCCGGCGTGCGGCTGACCATGCTGCGCCGGGGCGAAGCGATCCCCGGCGACGCCGATCTTGTCATTCTCCCCGGCAGCAAATCGACGCGGGGCGACCTTGCGTTTCTGCGCGATCAGGGCTGGGACACAGACCTGGTGGCCCACCACCGGCGCGGGGGACGCATTCTGGGGATATGTGGTGGTTATCAGATGCTTGGCACCGCTATTGACGATCCAGAGGGCATCGAAGGCCCGGCAGGCCGCGATGCCGGATTGGGATTTCTGAAGGTCGAAACCATAATGACGCCAGACAAATCCCTGACGGAAACCCGCGCAATCCATGCTGCGACCGGGGCGCCCTTTCACGGGTATGAAATCCACATCGGACGCAGCGACGGGCCCGATCGCGCGCGTCCCTTTGCCTTTGTCGACGGGCAGCCAGAGGGCGCCGATTCCGCTGATGGTCGCGTGACGGGCAGTTACCTTCACGGCATGTTCCGAGATGACGGGTTTCGGGCGGCTTGGCTGGCGGGGTTTGGTGTTACGGCGACCGGATCCTATAATGCCGGTGTCGAGGCTGCGCTTGACGCATTGGCCGACCATATGGAAACGCATCTGGATGTGGACGGCCTGCTGGCCGCCGCGCGCTGAACCGCCTCAGCTCCCGGCGAGGGTTGCTTCCAACCGTTGCCAGCCTGCTTGGTCCCCCGGCAGGCCGAAGCGCAGCCACCCGGTGGAATAGGGGAATTTCCGAACCCAGATTTGCGCCTTGGCCAGACGCTCCTGCACCGCAGCCGCATCGCCCACATCATAGGTGCGGAACAGGACAGTCCCGCCGACAGACTGCCAGCCTGCACGTTCCGCAATCGCATCAAGCCGTACTGCGTCCCGTGACAGGCGCGCGATCGTCTCTGCCTGCCACGCATCGTCGGCCAGTGCGACGCGGCCACAAGCAATCGCCGGGCCGCTGACCGCCCAGGGGCCTGACAATGCACGCATTTTCTCGATAAGCGCGGGCTTCCCAAGGGCAAATCCCAGCCGCACCCCGGCAAGCCCGTAGAACTTGCCAAAGGACCGGAGGACAAGGATGTTCACCCCCTCCGGCAGTTGATCCATGTAGGGCACCAGCGAGTATTCCGGCACGGGATCCGCAAAGCTTTCGTCGACGACCAACAGGCCGACCCCATGCGCCAGATCGATCAGGCTTTCCGGTGTCCAAAGACGTCCGTCCGGGTTGTTCGGGTTGACCACAACGCCCAGTTCCGCGCCGCGCAGACCGTCGATATCCGGCACCTGCTGGACCGTCCAACCCTGCGACTCCAGCGCGCCGGCGTGTTCGTTATAGGTGGGCGTGACCACGCGCGCCTGTCCCGATGTGGTCAGTCGCGGTACCAGTTGAATGGCCCCCTGCGCCCCTGCCAAGGCCACAGAGTGAACACCATCGCCCGCGCGATAAGAGCGTCTCGCAATATCCTGCAATTCAACGACTTCCTCCCGCGTCGGCAGGGCATTCCACAGGTGTTTCGGGATATCCGGCAACGGATAGGCACAGGGGTTGATGCCAGTCGAAAGGTCGAGCCAGTCAGAGCCGCCAAATAGCGCCTTGGCTCGGTCCAGATCGCCACCGTGATCACGCATGAGAGTTCCTAGAGCAAAGCCAGCACGACAAGGGCCGCGCCGCAGACAAACATCGCCCGCCGATAAAGAGCAAGCCCCCGATCCAATGTCTGGACCTGTGGATCAGGCGCGCCTGCGTTGACCCATGGTTCATCCGCGACGCGGTCGCCGTAGACGCGTGGACCGGACAGACGGACATGCAATGCACCTGCCAGCGCGGCCTCTGGCCAGCCCGCGTTGGGTGATCGGTGGTGGCGGGCATCCCGGAGAAAAACGCGAAGACTGCCCAGCAACCTTTTGGACGATATGGCAAAAAACAGCCCGGTAAGCCGTGCCGGTATCAGGTTGACCAGATCGTCCAATCGAGCAGCCAGCTTGCCAAAGTGTTCATACCGCGCATCGCGATGGCCGATCATGGAATCCATCGTGTTGATGGCCTTGTAGGCCGCAATCCCCGGCAAACCCGCGACAACTCCCCAGAACAGCGGCGCGACAATCCCGTCAGAGGTGTTTTCAGCCAGGCTTTCCAGCGCGGCCCGTGCAACGCCCGCCTCATCCAACTGGCGCGTGTCACGGCCGACAATCATCGACAATGCCTGCCGGGCCCCATCCAGATCGCCGGCCCGTAAAGGATCACGGATTGCAGCCACGTGATCGTACATCGATCGCAACGCAACCAGCGGCCACGCCAGCACCCCCAGGATCAGGAGCGCGCCCCAACCGTCCGGCAAAAAGCTCTGAACCAAAAAAGTCGGCACGAGGACCGCCAACAGGACCACGCCGACCGTGAGCGCCCCCGCCCACAAGCGCCCGGTTTCGCTTCCTTTATTCCAGTGCTTTTCGCACCATGAAATCAGCGCGCCGATCCAGACGACCGGATGCGACAGCCGCTGAAACAGCGCCTTCGGCCAGCCAAACGCGGCATCGAGGGCAAAGGCCACAACCATGATCACGGCACCGGTCATGCCTGTCCTCCGGTCGAAAACCGAAACACCTCGGTCAGTCCGGCCTTGGCAAACTGGGCTTCCGCGCCGACGGGAATGCCCCCCGGCGGAAAGATCAGGACCCGCGCCGGACCGGTATGCGCCCGCGCATGCCCAAGAGCCCCAAGGGTTATTGCCAGCCGGGGCATGGGGTCATCCGATGGTCCGCGTAGTTCCGTGCATCGCTCGGCCGACAGGCTCGCCAGTCGCGCCCGTTCGGCCAGATCCGCACCACACCACGCAGAGACGAGATCGGACACATCGGGAAACGCCGTGTCCTGTGGATCCGTGCGCTGTGGCGGTCCCCAGAATCCGCCAAGCAGATCACAGGGGGGCACGGGGTCAAGCGGGCGGATCACCTC
Source organism: Antarctobacter jejuensis (assembly GCF_052266595.1). Classification (NCBI taxonomy): domain Bacteria; kingdom Pseudomonadati; phylum Pseudomonadota; class Alphaproteobacteria; order Rhodobacterales; family Roseobacteraceae; genus Antarctobacter; species Antarctobacter jejuensis. The sequence goes on from NZ_JBQQXJ010000001.1 coordinate 123,254, forward strand.
GGCCCGGCGCGGCGCCCAGAGCAGACGGTCGGGATGCGGGTGCATCAGCGGGTCACTTGCCCCTTCAGCAGACAGACAGGCCCGCGCGATCCCGTCTTCATCCGCGCCCGCCAGACGCGCGAGGGCAACAAGGGCGGCCGTGGACATGCCCGCGCCGCCGCCGGGCGGCAGACTGGGGAACAGGTCGAACCGTCCGACCGGCGGCAAGCCCAGCGTTTCCAGACAAATCGCTGCCTGCGCTTGGTTCAGCACCAGGGTAGCGCCGTCAATCCGCAACGGCCCATCATCCAGCCGCCCGCCCGTTACCCCATGCGCGGGACACATCAGCGTCACAAGCGCTAGTGGACCGTCCGGCCCCAGCCGCCCCTGCAGCCATTCCCCAAAGTGCCCGGCCACAAAAACCATGCGCTTACAGCGGACGCCAGTTTGTGGCGATCACGGACAGGCCCGTCTCATGCGCCCGGAACCGCGTCACCGACCATGGTGCAATCTCAAATGCCAGCGCCTCCGGCACCGACCCAAGTGCAAGCGCCAGCGTTGACCGTACCGTTCCCGCATGGGCGACGACGGCAACGGGGCCGTCTTTCCGCGCCTGCCGTGCTAGCGCGTCAAGCGGCTGGCGATGGCGCGCGACCATATCGGCAAAGCTTTCACCCCTCGGCGGGCGGTGATCGGCCAATTCCTGTGCCGTCAGCTGGCCGATGTCCGGGACCTGCGAATAGGGCAGTCCTTCGTGCGCGCCAAAATCCTGCTCCCACAGGCGGTCATCCAAAACCGGTGTTCCATCTGGCCACAGGGCAAACGCGGTCTGGACGCAACGCAGCGCCGGACTGCAGACGTGATGTGTGACGCCCGACACCAGCTCTTTTAACGGGGACCAGACCGCCGGATCGCCAAGGATCGCAGGCACGTCCCGACGCCCGCAAAGCCGCCCGCCGTGGTCGGCGGGGGCGTGTCGAATCAAGAGTAGTTCAGAGGCGTCAGGCGGCGTCATTTCGGGGCTTTTCAAGCAGATCGGAACATGCTTTGTCACGACCGCATGGGAAAGTCGATCCTCATCACCGGCGGGGCGCGCTCTGGCAAAAGCACACTGGCCGAGCGCATGACGCTCGAGCTGGGGCAGCCCGCGATCTACATCGCCACGGCCGAGGCGCATGACGCCGAGATGGAAGCGCGGATCGCCCGGCATCAGGCCCGCCGCGGCCCGGAATGGCAGACCATACACGCGCCGACCGATTTGCTGGGCGCGCTGGAACGCACTGATCGCGGTGCGCCCCGTCTAGTGGATTGCCTCACGCTATGGCTGACCAACCTGATGCTGTCCGGCGCGGACTGGCAAGAGCCGGTAGAACGCCTAGCAAAGGCCCTGCCCGCCCAGACGGCACCGGTGGTTTTTGTGACCAATGAGGTCGGCGCCGGCATCGTACCGGAGAATGCCCTTGCCCGCGCCTTTCGGGACGCGGCGGGACTGACCAACCAACAGATCGCGACCGCGTGCGACGAACTCTGGTTCTGCGTCGCGGGCCATCCACTGAAAGTGAAACCTGCATGACCACCTTGCCGCTCGCGTCATTGGACGCAGTGATCTCTCTGGACCTTCCCGCCTTTGACTTGGCCGCCGCCCAGGCCGCACGAGCCCGTCAGGCACAACTGACCAAGCCGCCGGGATCGCTTGGCCGGATGGAGGAGCTTGCGGAGTTCATGGCAGGCTGGCGCGGCACCGAGCGGCCGCAGATCGACAAGGCGCAGGCGCTGGTCTTTGCGGGCAACCACGGTGTCTGTGCGCAGGGCGTGAACCCCTTTCCGCAGGAAGTCACCGTCCAGATGGTGGCGAATTTCACCGCCGGCGGGGCCGCGATCAACCAGTTGTGCAAGGCCGCGGGGGCCGAGTTGGACGTGATTGCATTGGACCTCGACCGTCCGACCCGGGATATCACAGAGGATGCGGCGATGGATGCGGCGGAGTGTCTAGACGCGATGCAGCGCGGCGCGGCTGCCGTCGACCGGGACGCCGACATCCTGTTGTTGGGTGAGATGGGGATCGGCAATTCCACCGTGGCGGCAGCGCTTGCGCTGGCGGCCTATGGCGGGTCGGCGCAGGACTGGGTCGGCCCCGGCACCGGATCCAACCCCGAAGGCGTCGCGTTGAAGGCGCGGGTGATCGAAACCGCCGTTGCCCGCCACCGCGCGCTGTCGCCCATGATGCGGCTGGCCGCCCTGGGCGGGCGTGAGCAGGCGGCGCTGTGTGGTGCCGTGCTGGCAGCGCGCATGGCGCGGATCCCGGTCCTGCTGGACGGGTTCATCTGCACCGCCGCCGTCACCCCCCTGCATGCCGCCCTGCCGGACCTGCTGTCGCATTGCCTGATCGCCCACCAAAGCCGGGAGCCGGGCCACCGCCGCCTGGCTGAGGCGATGGACAAGGCTCCGCTGCTGGACATGGGCATGGCGCTTGGCGAAGGCTCTGGCGCGGCCCTGGCATTGCCGCTGATCAAGGGCGCGCTGGCCTGTCACAACGGCATGGCGACCTTTGCCGAAGCAGGCGTGTCGGGCGCATGACCCTGCGCCGCCGTATGAACGAGATGCGGCTGGCAATGATGATGATGACGCGCCTGCCCATGGGGCAGCTGCGCGTTCCGGTGCCGACATTGGCAGAGGCGCGGTGGGCCTTTCCGCTGTGCGGTCTGCCTGTCGGGCTCCTGGGCTGGGCCGCATTTGCCCTTGCGCAGAGTATAGGGCTGGCACCACTGGTGGCAGCACTGGCTGGCTTAGCGGCGATGGCCACCGCCACCGGCGGTTTGCATCAGGACGGTCTGGCGGATTTTGTCGACGGCATGGGCGGGCGCGACCGGGCGCACCGGCTGGAGATCATGCGCGACAGCCGGATCGGCAGTTACGGGGTGATCGCGCTGATCTTTGTGACCGCATTGTCGGCGGGGGCCTTTGCCACAATGCCGGTCTCGGCATGGGCGGGTGTTCTGCTGATCGCGGTGAGCAGCCGGTTGGTCATGCTGGTGGTGCTGGACAGCCTGCCTGCGGCCCGCCCGGATGGATTGGGTAAGACGGCGGCAAATGCAGGCGCTTCATGGAGGGCATGGCTGCCCGGACTGCTTGTTGTTTTCGTACTGGGGGCAGTACTGGGCGTGGCCGCCCTGACCCCGATCCTGGCAATCATGACGGCCGCGCTTTTCGTGGCTTGGCGCGCAAAACGACTTCTGGGAGGTCAGACTGGTGATGTCCTTGGCGCGGTGCAATTGACCACTGAATGCGCCGGATGGCTGGCGCTATCCGCGGTACTATAGGCTCACTGCTGCACCAACCGGCTTGCGGCGCGCAGCGTGCCACCGCCGACCACACCATCCAGACCGCCCTCATACAAGCCGCGATCCTGCAGAATGCGCTGGAATTCGACAGCGGTCGGCCTGTCCCAACCGACAACGCGACCGTCAACCCGACCCCGGATCTCGTTGACCGAAATCTTGCCGCTCTCGATGGCCTGCACGTATAGCGAGGCCGCCTGAACGGGGTCGTAGTCGACGCCTTCGCCACGCTCATAGAGAAAGCCAAGTGCATTGATCGCCTCGGGGTCGCCGCTCTGGGCAGACCGACGGATCAACGCCGCGCGCTGCACCGGATCCTTGACCGGCCCGTTTTCGGAATACAGCTGTTTCAGCGCCCGCGACGCGTCCTCATTGCCCTGTGCAGAGGCCAGTTCCAGCATCTCCGCCGCCTTCACCACGTCCGGCAGGCCCAATTCGCTGGCAAGGCTGCGCGGGATGTTGTTGGGCTGCATATAGATCGCGGCCAGCCGCAACTGGGAAAAATGGTAGCCCTCGTTGGCGGACTTTTCCAACAGGTCGATCATCTGGCGGAAATTCCGTGACGTGCCCCGCCCGACACCGGCCATCATCGCCAGAGTGGCCATCGCGGGCAGATCGCCCGCATCCGCCGCCGCGCGATATTCGGCCACGGCCTTCTTGTGATCCTCGGTCACGTCTCCGGTGCCGAAGTTGTAATAATCCCCCAGCTTGGTGCGCGCCGCGACCACCCCGGCCTCTGCGGCAAGGCCAAAGACCTCGAAGGCCAGCGCGTGATCGCCATCGGCCTGCATCAATACCGCGACCTGAAACAGGGCTTCCGGATCCGGGTCCGGCCCGATCACCGCGCGTTCACAGGCCGCCCGCGCGCTGCGCACCGCCCGGAAATAGGTGCTGACCGCGTCCTTGCTGACCGGAACTTCGGCGGTGGCGGGGCCTGCCAGTTCACGGCAGAGCGCGGCGGCATCGGACTGCCCTTCGGCCTGCGCTGCCAACGGCGCAAGCGCGCCAACCAGAATCAATTTCAGAAGATTTCCTTTAGAACGGTACATTCGCGCGTTCCCTTCAACTTTTCGACGTTTTTTCGCCTATGGCTGCTCAGGATGTTGCCCAAGGGCCAGTCTACGCGAAAAACCGCCAATGATTGCCTTGGCAAATTGACTTAAATCAGGACTTACCTTTTCATTCCAATCGGATGAGATCAAACCCTATCGACTGAAGATCTGGTGCATGACCCCTTGTGCGGCCACGCAGCCACAGACGGCTTGCGGCTCGGGCCGGCAGCTTCTCGCGCATGCAGCGTGGGTGCGCGCTTTACGTCATTGTTCCATTAAACCTTCGCGAATAGGAGGCAGGGCATGACGCAGGCACATCACTCCGAGAGCAACATCCCCGCGGATCGCAAGGGCTGGATCTCCACACTTGACCGCATGACCCGCAATCCGCGGATTTTGTCCGTGGCGCTGGGCTTTGCCGCGCTGAATGCCGCGGCAGCCGTTGGCGTTCTTGTCATGGCTCCTCAACCGCAGGCCCCGGCAAACGCTGCCGCGCCACAGGTCACGATGGCACGGCTGGCCCCGGCGCAGCCCCGGCATCGCGTGATCGTCGGTAACGTGGTCCGCCGTCTGCCCCGTGCACAGACATGGTATCCGCCGCACATGCTGCCTTCGGGCGGCAACATGGCCACCGCACCGGATCAGCCGCGCATCGCGCCCGTGGCGCTGATGTCGCCTGGCGCTGACAGCGTCCCCCGGTTCGACAAAGCGCCCGCAACCCCGCTGCCGGAGGCGCTGACCGCCTCCCTGCCGCGCGTGGTCTCACCGCAGCCGGACCCGCAGGTCAAACTGGCGTCTCTGACACCGGAAGAGGCGCTGACATCCACGCCGATCCGTCCGCGTGCCCGCCCCGAACTGGCCGATATCGCCCAGCAGGCGGACCTGAACGAGATCAATCAGCTTGCGGTTTCGCTGCGCCCGCAGGTTCGTCCGGAGGGACTTTTGGTGGCCAAAGCGCCCAGCGAGCCGCGTCAGGCTGATGCAACCGAATTCACCACCCTCGCCGCCCTGCCCCGCGGGATCGACCGTCCGGTCAGCGGCGCGACCTGCAACACCCGCCTGACCCGCGCCATCCCCAAGCGCAAGGGCAGCGCAAAAGGCGGCAAGGCGGTCATGGCGGGCCTCATGGGCTCAGGCGGGACGACACGCGACAGCGCCGTTGTGCGCGAGGTTCTGGCCGGCAACACGCCGTCCTTCCTGCGGGATCTTGTCCCGGTCGAAGTCAATGGACGCGCCCGCGACGGATCGCGGACCAGCATCGTCTTCTGCGTCATGCCCGACTATCTTGCCGTTGGCAGCGATCGTGATTTTATCCGCGTTCCCATGGGGATGCCCGCCGCCTCGCAAATTGCAGCAAGCTTTGACATGCTGCTGCCCACCCGGCAGATGGTCGACCAGATCTATCGTGCCGCCGATGTCCGCGTCGCGCCCAAGCCGATGACACCCGGTCCGCAGATGTCGTCGACCGATTACCTGGTACGCCACAACAAGACCGTCGAGGGCCAGATCCGCGGCGCTTCGGTACAGGGTCAACTGGCCTCCGGCCACAAGAAGGACCTTGTGCTGACCAACCGTCTGAACAGCAACCGGGGCCGCGTGGCGATCTACGGCTGGCACCGTACCAACGGCAAGGCGATCCAGCCGTTGAGCACCGTGCATGGCAAGAACTACGCCGATTACAGCCACGGCGTCCGCCTGATCAGCCAGACCGCCTATCTGAACGGTCGTCCGGTCCGGCTTGCCGATCTTTTTGCGGATCCGACCTATGCGGAACTGATCAGCGATGAAGGTCCGATCCGCGCCGCGCAACTGCAACTGGCCAGCGCGCGCTGATCATTCGCCACTTCTCCACGTCGTGGAAAAGGCCCCCCCCCGGGCCGCCGGCCCCGGTTTCGGCCTCAGGCGCGCGCCAAAACGGCGAGTCCTGGCGGGGGGGGGGTTCGGGGCTGCCGAGGTGATAGTTGTGGTGGCTGTTCTTGGCCAACACCCGCGAGCCATGCCAATACGGGGCGCGCCAACGGCTCCAGTGGGTATGGGCACGCACCTTGTCCCAGATGAACCAGCTGCCCTTCATCTCTGTCACGCCCAGCTTCTTGCTGCCACGGCTTGCCATCTGGTCCGCCGCCAGCGGCAGGTTCATGTGCTCTGCCGCATTGCCGTCGAGGTCATAGACCCCCAAGGGGCTTTTGCAGTTCGGAAAGCTGCCGACCGGATAGGTGTTCGACCCGCAACCATTGAAACTGCCGCCGTTGCAGCTGCCGTTCTTGAAGCTGCCGGTGGCGCAGACGCCGGCTTTCCAAGTCGGGCCGATGCTGTAGCGCGCGCTTGACTGGTACTTGGCGTTATGCGCGGCGCGTGCAGCCTGCACGCTCATGCCAAAGAAGTAGTCCGGCGGCGTCAGCGCCCCGTGAGAGGCCCCTTCCCACTCATGCGCGTCGCCGATGCGCTTGTCCTCGGCCCAGCACAGTTCTGCCGCCTCATTCGCGCGCACCCATGTCACCGGATAGGCCAGCGGCACGTTCGGGTATTCGAATATGTCGGCGCAGACCTTGGCATCCTCCGGCTTTTGGGTCGCCGGATCATAGAGGGGTGCCATGTATTTCTCGCCGCAGATCTTTTCGAACTGCGCGTTGCGGTAGAATTCCAGCGCCGGTGCAGGCAGTCGCGCCTGCGCCTGTTGCGGTGTCAGAGGGTGCTGGGTGATCGCCGGGTTGCCCTGCCCCATCCAAGGCGCGGCGGCAAAGATCCCGCGGATGCGCTGCAGTTCGGCATCCGTGACGCCGCGCGCATCCTGCATCTGGCGGAACATCGCCTCGTTGTTCTGTTTCATCGTCTGGGCCACGGCCCCGGTCGCCGTCATCCCGGCGGCAAGCACCGCCGCCAGGGCTGCGCCACGCATCAAAAGTCGTCTCATCAAATGACCTCTCACTTTCTCAGCAGGTAGATGAAATCACGATTGTCCGGAAAGCCGACGAAACGCGGGATCGGCGTGCCGTCGCGGCGCTTGCTGTCGATATCGGCCATGCCACGTACAATGTGATGCGGGATCACATCGCCGTTTTCCTGCGTGTAGACCGCCATGTAGGTGTGCTCTTGGGAGTTCATGTCCAACAGCATTGCGTAGTCGCAGCCATAGGACTGAAAGGTGCGCGCCATGCCAGAGGGCGTGACGGAAGAGAAATAGGCGTAGATCAGGAAATTGCGATCCGCCGCCCGCTTGAAGCAGGCCCCGCCGCGCAATGTGCGTAGGTCTGCGTCTGCCGAACCGGACCAGTTTCCGCCCAGCCAGCTGCGCACCTGCGCGCCCGGCACACCGTTTTCGATCAGCGGCACACCGTTCTGGCGGGCATATCGGATGCGCGGCAGCAGCTTGGCGTCGGCTTCTGTCCAGGTGCGCATGTGAATTGACCCGTCATCCAGGACAAAGATCGTCGACAGATCCGGCAGCAGCTTGGAAAAGACGACGCCTTCGGAAACGAACCCGTAGTGGTGGCCGCCGTTGGTCGACGCCATGTTGGTCGCGCGAAACGCCCCGTGGCTGCGCTTGAACCCGGATGCAAAGGTCGCCGCCACGCGTTCCGTCTTGGACGGACTCAGCATTCCGGTTCGAACCAGCGGATTGGAATTGTCAAAGCCGTCCGGCCCCGGAATGCGGTAGTTGATGCCCCCGGCCGCCGCCGGGCGCTGCGACCAGTCAAGGCGCGGGTGATCGGTGCCGGGTTCGAACCCAAGGTCGAACTGCTCCAGATCGAAGGCCACGAGATAGACATCGGCACGGCGTTCGACCCCGTCCAGCCCGTGGGTTTCTCCCGGGCGGCCAAGGATGTCGTTCGAGATCATGCCGGGCTGCATCGCGCTGGCGTAGACGCCGGGCACGTCGCGCACGGCGTACCAGCTGCCCGCCTCCACGCGTCCGCCTTCAGCCCCTTCGAGGTCGAAGTTGAAGTAGGTCTGGAAAACCGGCGCGCCTGACAATTGCGCGCGGCCAAGGGCCTTGACCGTTTCACCGGCATCCGCGCCCTCGATCACCGGGCCGGAATTCATGAAGGCGTCTTCGTAGAAGGTGCCCTTGATCAGACCGACGATGCTTTCCCCGAAAACCACGTGGTCGCGCAGGAATTCGGCTACCGCCTCGCGGTTGGTCGAGTTGCCCTTGACCTGGTTGCGCAAGAATACTCGCTCTTCGCAGAGCGGCGCATAGGGCAGCCCGCGATACTGCGCTTCGTCCAGTTCGGGACTGCGCCCGGACCACGGCGCGCAGCGGTACTCCCCCGCCTCTCCCTGCACCACCAGTTCCGGCTCCGGCCCCGACGACAGGCTGAGCGTGGTGTTTTCGGGATCGGCAAGTTCAAGGTGGAACTGGCGCGTCGAGCCCCAGAACCCTTCGGAACTGACGGTCAGCAGGTACCAGGAATTCACGCCCGGATTCAAAGAGATCAGCTCGAACGCGGTGCCATCGGCGCTTTGGGCGGATTGGGTATAACGGAACGGCTGCACCTCAAGGATGCTCTTGCGCCGGACCTCGTTGTACTGCTCCATCTGCAAGGCAAGCGTGACGGCATCCGGTTTACCACCGGCTTCGGCCAGAACGGGTGTGGTTTGAGTTGAAACAGCCAGCAATGCAGCGGCGGATAACGTCCTGAAATTGGTCATGGGTCGCACGATTGTCCTCTCGCGTTGTCCCGGGAAAGCGGTCCCCCGCCCCCAAAGGAAAAGTCATATATCGAAAGTCCGCAAGGTCAGGTATTCCGCCACACGCGGCAGACAGCGGTTGCTAATGAGACAATTGACAACCCGACAGACGTGATGGCAACCCCTCTGTGCCAGCTTGGCTAACGTCAGTGCAGAGAGGTCACAGCAACTCCTGCGGGGCGCTTCAAATCCCGGCGAGACGCCCGGATTGTCGCCAAGGGGCCACCGCCGCCTGTCAACTTGCGCCGCATGCGCGTCGTGGTGAAGGACGATGCGAGAGGGGCCTGACCGACGCCCCCAAAAAGATCACGTTTTTGTCGGCCTCACACGGCGGCAAATGCACGGGATTTCAAACGGTTAAACGCCGCCTCTGCTAACCATAGCCTCCGGCTATTTGCGCTGCTCCACTGTCCGGGCTTTTGTGCGGCAATCGCATCAGCCTGGAGAAACGCGCTATGTCCCCGATCCTCAGAACCACCGGTCTTGCCACGATCTTTGCGGCCACCCTTGGCGCCGCCGCATGGGCAGAGGTGGAAATCCGCCTTGGCCACGTCCTGCCCGAAGGCCACAGCTGGCACATCGCCGCGACAGGCTTTGCCTCCGATGTCGCAGAAGCGACCGAAGGCCGCGTCACCGTCAACGTCTTCCCCTCGGGCCAGCTGGGCTCGGAAAAGGACGTGATCGAAGGGCTGCAGTTCGGATCGGTTCAGGCCGGGATCATCGGCAGCGGTTCGTTCCAGAACATCGAGCCCAAGCTGGGCATCATCGAAATGCCCTATGCCTGGACCTCGCGTGAGCAGGCCTTTACCGCGCTGGACGCCGATCTGGGCGACGCGCTGGAAGACCTGCTGGAAGCGAAGGGAATCGTTGTTCTGTCGTGGTGGGAAACCGGATTCCGCAACATCACCAACAACAGCCGCCCGATCGAGAAACCCGCCGATCTGGCCGGTCTGAAGATCCGCGTGACCCCGGACAAGGTGCGCCTTGCCGCGTTCGAAGGTCTGGGCGCCGAACCCGCGCCGCTGGCCTTTGGTGAGCTGTACTCGGCCCTGCAGCAAGGTCTGTTCGACGCACAGGAAAACCCGCTGTCGATCATCGACGCCGCCTCGTTCTTCGAAGTGCAGAAATACGTCTCGAAAAGCGAACATATCTTTGGCGCGGCCAGCCTTGCGGTTTCCGCCGCGACTTGGGGCAAGATCTCTGACGAGGATCAGGTGATCGTGCAGGATCTGGCGCAGGAATGGGCCGAAAAGCAGCGCATCATGGCCGCTGACGCGGAGTCCGAGCTGGTCGCGGTGCTGGAAGGCAAAGGCATGTCGTTCAACGAGGTCGACAAGGCGGCCTTTGTCGCGGCGGTTGCCCCGGTCTGGGAAACGCAGGCAGAGGTCTTTGGCGAAGAGCTGATGTCCATCCTGAACGCGTATCAGCAATGACGGCAAAGCGTCCGGAAGTGAAGCAAGTTGCATCGGTCGAGCCGGTGCAACTTTACGACTTTAGCCAGAAGGTGCTGTTTTCGCCCGCTGAACGCGGCGAAGGCTTTCTCAAACTCACCGTCACGACGGGCAAGAAAGGCGCACGGTCGCAACCGCACAGCCACCCGCGCGACGAGGTCACGCTGACACTGCGGGGCGAGGCCGTGCTGCGCGCCAGTGGTGAGGAATTCCACATGACCGCGGGAACGGCCCTGCGGCTGCCGCCCGGGCTGGACCATGAGGTCGAGGTGCTTTCCGACGAATGGGAAGTGGTCGCCGTCTATTGCGACGAATGCATGTTGTGCCGCGGCCCGAACGGGAGTTTCGGCCATGACTGAAACAGGAGCCGCCGCGCGCATCGGCGCGGCGATCGACAGGGGCGCGCGCTGGATCGGGGCCGCGATGTTGCTGACCTTTGCGGTCATCGTCGTCTACGTGGTCTTCTCGCGCTATGCGCTCAGCCACACGCCCCGCTGGGCCGAGGAACTGCCGCGGCTCCTGCTTGTCTGGCTGACTTTTGTCGGTGCGATTTCCGGCTTCTGGCGCGGTACGCATTTCCGCGCCGGCCTTGCGGACCTGATCTTTGCCGCGCCAGCGGTCCGCCGCATCGTCACCCTGCTGGCCGCTGCCGCCAGCGCCGCCTTCCTTGCCGTTCTGGGCATCAACGGCTGGCGTCTGGCACAGATCACATGGTCGCACAGCACGACGGCGCTGGACCTGCCCGTTGGCCTGTTCCACATCGCCCTGCCCGTCACCTGCGCGCTGTCGCTGGTCGTTCTCATGCTGGGAGGGTGGCGCAAATGAGCTTGGCTCTTGTCCTTCTCTTGGTCGTTTTCGCGGTTCTGGTGCTGATCGACGCGCCGATTGCAGTCGCGCTTGGCCTGTCGTCGGTCCTGTACCTGCTGATCGCCGATACCGCCCTGATGATCGTCGTCGCCCAACGCGCCGTCGCCGGGATCGACAGCTTTACCCTGCTGGCCATCCCGCTGTTCCTTCTGGCCGGGCTGTTGATGGCCCATGGCGGTCTTGCGCCGCGGATCATCGCGCTCTGCGCCGCCATTGTCGGGCAGCGCACCGGCGGAATGGCGATCGTGATGATCGTGGCCTGCATGTTGTTCGGATCCCTCTCCGGGTCCGGCGTGGCGGACGTTGTCGCCATCGGAACCATGATGATGCCCGCCATGCGCGAGCGGGGTTATGATCCCGGCTTTAGCGCGGCGGCCTTGGGGTGTGCAGGATCGCTGGGCACCGTCATTCCGCCATCTATCGTGCTGATCGTCTATGGCACCGCCACCAATTCTTCGGTCGGGCAATTGTTCATGGGGGGCATTGTGCCCGGCATCCTGCTGGGTTTCGGGCTTATGTTTGTCGCGTGGTTCCAGTCCCGCCGCAACGGCTGGAGCGGGGGCGAGCCCTATGATCCCGCCCGCCTGCGCGCCGCTGCCAAGGATGCGGGCCTGGCCTTGCTGGCCCCCATCATCATCGTAGGTGGCATCCGCACCGGAATCTTTACCCCGACAGAGGCGGCAGGCATCGGTGTTGCCTATGCGCTGTTCATTGGCCTGTTTGTCTATCGCAGTCTGACCCTTGGCAGAATCGCGCGCCTGTTACGCGAAACTGCCGAAGGCACCGGCGCAATCCTCTTGGTGATCGCCGCCGCGTCGGTCTTTGGTTGGATCCTCGCCGCCGAGCAGGTGCCTCAGATGGCCGTCGATGCGATTTCCGGCGCGACCGAAAGCCGGATCGTGGCGTTGCTGTTGATGATGCTGGTGCTGATCGTGCTGGGAACCTTCATGGAAAGCATCGCGATCATTCTGATCCTTGCTCCTGTGTTCCTGCCGATCCTCAGCAAATACGGCATCGACCCGGTCTATTTCGGGATCCTGCTGACTGTGAACCTCGCTATTGGTGCCAACACACCGCCGCTGGGGATCGATCTGATGGCGGCCTGCCGTGTCGCTGAAATTCCGCTCTCGCGCGCGCTTCGGCAATTGATGCCGTTCCTTGCCGTGATGCTTGGCGTGCTGATCCTGCTGATCCTCGTGCCGCAACTCGTGACGGGTCTCTCTGCGCTCCTTTCCTGAGCTTCGGGACCAATTTGAAAGGAAAACTGATGTCCATAACCGCTGATACACGCGCCGATCTGGCGCGGTTCTGGTCCACGATCGAAGCCTCGGCTGAGATCGGCAAGGGACGTCCCGGTGGCCTGTCGCGGCTGACCCTGTCGGACAGCGACAAAGAGATGCGGGACCTGTTCGTGTCGTGGTGCAAGGAAGCGGGGTTAAGCGTCGAGGTCGACGAGTGCGGGTCGATCTTCGGCCGCCGCGAGGGATCGGAGCCCGACCTGCCGCCGATCCTGATCGGCAGCCATCTGGACACGCAGATCAACGGCGGCCGCTTTGACGGGATCGCGGGCGTTCTGGCAGGGTTGGAACTGGTCCGTTGCCTGAACGACGCGGACCATGTCACGCGCCGCCCCATCGTGATCGTGAACTGGACCAACGAGGAAGGCGCGCGGTTCTCCCCGCCGATGGTGGCCTCTGGCTGTTTTGTCGGCAAATACACGGTGGATTGGGTGCATGACCTGATCGGCGACGACGGCGCGCGGTTCGGCGATGAGCTGGAGAGGATCGGCTATAAGGGTGAGAAGCCCTGCAAGGCGGGTGAGATCGACGCCTACTTCGAGCTACACATCGAACAGGGACCGATCCTTGATTCCGAAGGGCGTGAGGTCGGGATCGTCACCGGCGGTTACCCGGTGCGCGGGGCGCGCGCGTCCTTCACCGGCAAGACCGCCCATACCGGGCCGACCCCGATGGACCTGCGCCACAACGCGCTGGTCGCCGGCGCGCGCTGGCTGACGGCGGTGGACGATATCGGCTGGGACTACGCAGTGCATGACGGCAAGGCGACAGCGGCGCGTTTGACAGCATGGCCGAACAAGCCCGGCATCCTGTCCGACACGGCCGAAGCGGTCTGCGACGTGCGCCACCCCGACCCGATCACCACCCGCGTCATGGCCGAAAAGATGCGCCGCGCACTGGGCGAAAGCGCCGCGCGGGCGGGCTGCGAGGCGAAGATCGAGGATGAATGGGAATGGGGCGGCGACATCTTTGACGCCGAATTGGTCGACAGCCTGCGCCGTCAGGCGATCCGGCTGGGCACCAACTGGCGCGACATCGAAAGTCAAGCCGGGCACGACGCCTATTTCATGGCAACGCACTGCCCGACCGCGATGATCTTTGCCCCCTGCCTCAACGGGATCACCCACAACAACGAAGAGTCGTGTGAGCCGAAGGATTTCGAGCCCGCGCTGAACATCCTCCTGCATGCGGTGGTGGAGCGCGCGGACCGTGACTGAACTTCTGGATGCCAAAAGGATCGAGGCGGCGCTGGACTGGGACCGTTTGATCGCGGAACTGCGGCACTGGTACGTCGAAGGCGCGGTACAGGCACCCGAACGGCAGGTGCTGAAGATGCTGCAGCCCGACGGCAGCGAGGCCTCTCTGCTGATCATGCCAGCCTGGGTGCCGGGCAGCGCCATCGGGGTGAAGGTGGTGACCTTCTTGCCCGAAAACGCGCAGGCGGGACGCCCGACAATCAACGCAGGCTACCTGCTGTTCGACGGCGAAACCGGCCAGATGAAGGCGGCGATGGAGGCCGACGCCCTGACCGAACGGCGTACCGCCGCGGCCTCGGCGCTGGCGGCGGGCTATCTGGCGCGAAAAGACGCAAGGCGGTTGGTGATCGCGGGCACCGGGCAATTGTCCCGCGCCATGGCGCGCGCCCATGCCACCGTGCGCAACTACGACTCGATCTGGATCTGGGGCCGCAATGCCGACAGCGCCGAACACGTCGCGCGCGACCTGCGCGCCGATGGTTTGCCTGTCAGCGCTGTCACCGACCTGCAGGCGGCCTGCGAGACGGCGGATGTGATCTCGACCGTGACCGCCTCGACCAAGCCCCTGATCCGCGGCGACTGGCTGCGGCCCGGCACCCATCTGGACCTTGTGGGCGCCTTTCGGGAGGACATGCGGGAAAGCGACGACGCGGCGATTTCTCAGGCGCGGGTTTTTGTCGATACCCGCGAAGGCGCAATGCGCGCTGGCGACCTGTCGCAGCCGTCAGAGGTGGGCCTGTTCGACCCGACCCACATCGAGGCGGATCTGACCGAATTGTGCCGCGCGGAGCATCCGGGGCGTGAAAACGCCGACGACCGCACGGTGTTCAAGTCGGTCGGACAGGCGTTGACGGACCTGGCCGCGGCGCAGCTGGCGACGGCTCCGATGCCTCAAGGTACAGCGGCAAAATCTCCTGCGTGAGATCGATGAAGCGACGGTCGGCGGGGGTCAGGGCCTCCTCCGGCGCATGCACAAGGTAGACATCGGCCCCGATCGGGTGATCGGTCAGCTTTAGCGGCCAGAGGTTGCCCGCCGCGATGTCGGTCTGCACGGCATCGGGTGGCAACAATCCAATTCCCAATCCGGCCACGATCATCCGGCGCACTTCCCGCAGGTTGGAACTGGTGCCAGTGATCCGCCGCCCCAGATCGGCGCTGGCGCGCAGCACGGACATCGGCTCCAGCCCCATGCCCTCGGTCGCGCAGGTGAAAGAGATGAAGGGCTCCTGCTGCAATTCCAGCAGAGACACTTCTTTGCGGCCGAACAGCCTGTGCTCACAGCCGCAAAACAGAGAGAACTCCTCTCGGAACAGGCGGATCGAGGACAGGTTCAGCACCGGCTTGTTCAGCAAACAGATACCAAGGCCAACGTTCCCCTTGAGGATGTTGCGCACAATCTCATGGCTGTTGTGCACCTCCATGTGGAACCGCACGTTGGGATGGCGTTGGTGGTACAGGCGGATCATCTCGTCGATCATCGGCGACACGAGGTTGGAAATGATCTGTAGCCTGACCTCCCCCCGTTCATCATCCAGCGTATCCTCGACCAGCCGCCGGATGCGGCCCGCCCCCACGAACATCTCACGGCATTCGGCATAGACCTTGTCGCCAGCAAGCGTCAGCTCAAAGTTGCGGCTGTCGCGAAAGATAAGCTGGCAGCCAAGCTGCGTTTCCAGCTTTTGCAGGGCCGCGCTGACGGAGGGCTGCGAGATGCCCAGTTTCTTTGACGCCGCCGTGATGCTGCGTTCGCGCGCAATAACGTAAAAAGTACGCAGCAAGTTCCAGTTCAGGTCTTCGTCACTCAAGGGTCCTTGCCTCCGGCGGTTTTGCGGCTCAATACAGGCGTTCACTGGAGACGTCATACAGGATCATAGCCTGACCCTATGAAAGTCGTCAGATTGCCTATCTGGCAGGCAGTGAGGTTCAAGGATAGGCAATTCCTGCACAAATCGCAAAAGGAGCATCACAATGACCATCAAACGCATCGGGGTCGGCCCCCGCATGAGCCAGGCCGTGATTCACGGCGACACCGTCTATTTCGCCGGTCAGGTCGGCACCCCCGGCGCCGATGTCGCCACCCAGACGGCCGACTGCCTCAAGGCGCTCGAAGCCCTTATGGAACAGGCAGGAACCAGCAAGGACAAACTGTTGCAAGTCACTGTCTGGCTTGCCGATATGGCGGATTTCTCTGCCATGAACGAAGTCTACGACGCATGGATCGATCCGGCCAATCCGCCGACCCGGGCCTGCGGCGAATCCAAGCTGGCGACGCCCGAATACCTTGTCGAGGTGATCGCGGTCGCGGCGCTCTGAAAACAGGCATTCTGCCTTGCCCGCCGGGCTGTCTATTGCATGCATAGCCCGGCGCTATTTGACCCAAAGCCGCTTCCGCCGTCTGTATCCCCGCATCGAAACGTCCCGAACCGGACGGACAACAGGAGATGGGAATGCGGACCACATACCTCAAATCGATGGCCAGCGGCCTTGCGCTGCTCGCCGCTATCGGCCTTGCCGATCAGGCCCACGCCGGCAAGGCCGACAACACTCTGAACGTCGCCTTCGCGGCAGAGCCAGAGCCGCTGGACACCTACAAGATCGCCGGTCGTCAGGGGCTGATCCTTGCCCGCCACATCTATGACGGGCTGCTCTACAAGGATCTGGATACGGGCGAGATCAAGCCCGCGCTGGCCGAAAGCTGGGAGTATGTCGACGATCTGACGATGGAATTCACCCTGCGGCAGGGCGTGACATTCCACAACGGCGCGGCCTTCACCGCCGACGACGTGGCGCAGACGCTGAACACCGTCATCAAGCCGGAATATGGCTCCCGCTATTCGATCTCGGTCGACTGGATCGACAACGTCGAAAAGCTGGATGACTACAAAGTCCGCATCAACATGTCCAAGCCCTTTGCCGGCGCGGTCGAGATGCTGACTGACGCGCTGCCGATCTACCCGCATGAATATTTCGCCGAAAACGGCTCCGAGGGCATGGCCCGCGCGCCCGTTGGCACCGGCCCCTATCGCCTGACGGCGCAAGAACCGGGCGTTCGTTATGAATTCGAACGCTTCGAGGATCACTACGAAGGCAGCCCGAAATCTGGCGCCGCCATCGACAAGATCGTCGTGCGCACCATCCCCGAGATGAACACGCAATACGCAGAGCTGATGTCTGGCGGCCTTGACTGGATCTGGCGCATTCCCCCCGATCAGGCGGCCAAGCTGGAAAGCCGGGTGCAGATCATTTCCGCCCCGATCATGCGCATCGCCTATGTCGGTCTTGCCCCGACCGCGAAGGAGGGCGACACCCCCGTCGCCAACCGCGATGTGCGTCAGGCGCTGATCCATGCCGTCAACCGCGAGGCCATCGTAGATGCCTTTGCCGGTGGCGGCTCCAAGGTGCTGAACACGCCCTGCAACCCGGCCCAGTTCGGCTGCGCGCAGGATGTGGCAGCCTATGCCTATGACCCGGAAAAAGCCAAGGCCTTGTTGACCGATGCAGGTTATGCCGACGGCTTTGAGCTGGATATGGTGTTTTCCGCCATGCCGCGCCCTGTGGCCGAGGCGGTCGCCGCCGATCTGGCCAAGGTTGGCGTGACGCTGAAGCTGAACGAACAGCAGTATTCCGCAGGCGTTGGCCAGTGGCGGCAAGGCGAACTGCCGGCCTTCTTCTCGAACTGGGGAAGCTATGGCATCGGTGACGTCGCCTTTATCCTGTCGAACTTCTTCGGCGGCGGTGGCGACGATCTGGTGCAGGACGCTGAACTGGCCGAATGGTTGACCACCGCCGACACCTCGACCGACCGCATGGTGCGCGAAGAGAACTACACCAAGGCCGTGCAGAAGATCGCGGATCAGGCCTATTGGATGCCGATGTACAATTTCAACGTGAACTACGGCCTGTCCCCGGACCTGTCCTTCACGCCGCATCCGGATGAGTTCGCGCGTTGGTGGCAGGCAAGCTGGAAGTAACACTCCCCTTTCTTTCAGCCTGTCACCCGGCCGGGGGCCTGCCTTGCGCGGCCCCCGGCACATTTCGACCCCGCCCCGGGAGGTCCCCCATGTCTGCCTTTCTCCTGCGTCGCCTGATTGTCGCGCTCAGCGTCGCGATCGCGGTTTCCGCGCTCAGTTTCGCGCTGATGTTCCTGACCGGCGATCCCGCCATCGCCATCGCCGGGTCCGGCGGCCGGGCGGAGGACGCCGAAGCGATCCGCATCGCCTACGGTTTTGACCGGCCCTTTCTGGTGCAGTACCTGGACTGGATGTTTAGCGCGCTGACCGGGGATTTCGGCCAGTCGATCTATTTCAACATCCCGGTGTCCGAGATCATCGGCAATCGCCTGCCCGTGACCCTGACACTGGGTCTCATGTCCTTTGCCCTGGCGCTGGCGATTGCCGTGCCGCTGGGCGTTCTAGCGGCCTTGCGGCCCAACGGGGTGCTTGACCGCTTTGCCCTGCTGCTGGCCGTCACCGGGCAGGCGATCCCCAGCTTTTGGCTGGGCCTGATGGCCATCGTCATCTTTGGCGTCACGCTGGGCTGGGTGCCGATTTCTGGCGTGACCACATGGCAGGGCTATCTGCTGCCGATCATCGTTCTTGCCTATTCGGTCATCCCCGCGCTGATGCGCATCACACGGTCGGGCATGATTGACGTGCTGGGCACCGATTATGTGCGCACCGCCTATGCCCGCGGCCTGCCCGTGCGCACGGTTTTACTGCGCCATGCGCTGAAAAATGCGATCCTGCCGCTGATCTCGCTGGCGGCGGTGCAACTGGGCGTATTGTTGTCCGGCTCCATCGTGATCGAAAGCGTCTTCGCCATCAACGGCCTTGGCCGTCTGGCATGGGAGTCGCTCTTGCGCAGCGACCTGCCGGTCGTACAGGCGATCATCCTGATCCTGTCGCTGATCTATGTGCTGCTGACCACCTGCGCCGACATCCTCAATGCCATGCTCGACCCGCGCCTGAGAGGAGCCGCCAAATGAGCCTTGCCGACACAACTCCGCGCCCCACGCCCCTGTGGCGCAAGGCCACCCGCAACTCCGGTATCGCCATCGGTGGCAGCGTGTTGCTGCTGATGCTGCTCATCGCGGTGTTTGCGCCGCTGATCGCGCCGCATGATCCTTACCTGCAGGACCTGTCCAACCGCCTGCTGCCGCCCTTCTGGCATGATCGGTCGGAGCCCGAGCATCTGCTGGGCACCGACCACCTGGGCCGCGATTACCTGTCCCGCCTGATCTATGGCACGCGGGTGTCGTTGGGCGCGGGTGCAGGCGTTGTGTTGGTCTCTGGCATCATCGGCGTCACGCTGGGCCTGCTGGCAGGCTACTTCGGCGGCTGGGTCGATGTGGTCATCAGCTTTGTCATCACCACGCGCCTGTCCCTGCCTATCGTGTTGGTCGCACTTGCGGCGGTTGTTGTCGGGGGCGCGTCGCTGACCACCCTGATCGTGGTGCTGGGACTGCTGCTCTGGGACCGTTTTGCCGTTGTGACCCGTGCGGCCACGCAGAGCCTGCGCAATCAGGAGTTCATTCACGGGCTGCACGCCATTGGTGCCGGATGACCGCGCATCCTGTTTCTCGAAATCCTGCCCAACATGCGCAGCGCCATCCTTGTCGTCACCACGCTGGAGGTCGCCAACGTGATCCTGTTGGAGGCGGCGCTATCCTTTCTTGGCCTTGGTGTGCGCCCGCCAACCCCGTCCTGGGGTCTGATGATCTCCGAAGGGCGCGAAAATATCCTGTTCGACCCGTGGCTGATCAGCCTGCCGGGCAGCGCCCTGTGCCTGCTGGTGCTGGCGGTGAACCTGTTCGGGGACGGGCTGCGTGACCTGACCGGGACGGTCCGGAAATGAAGGACACCGAGATGACATCCGATACGATCCTCGACATCCGCAATCTGCGCGTTTCGATCCCCACCGACCGGAGCCTGCTGAACGCCGTTCGCGGCGTGGACCTGAGCCTGAAAAAGGGTGAGACGCTGTGCGTGGTGGGCGAATCCGGCTGCGGCAAGTCTCTGACCGCCACGGCGATCATGGGGTTGCTGCCCCGCCACGCGCGCCAGACCGCTGACCGGTTTGCGTTGATGGGACAGGACTATGCCGGGAAACCGCCGCGCGCGTGGTCCGGGCTGCGCGGGCGCGAGCTGGGCATGATCTTTCAGGATCCCATGAACTCGCTGAACCCCACGCTGACCATCGGGCGGCAGTTGACCGAGGGCGTAATGAACGCCGAAAGGATCGACCGGAAAACCGCCAACCGCCGCGCGGTCGAACTGTTGGACCGGGTCGGCATTGCCAACGCAGAGGCGCGCCTGTCGCAGTACCCGCACCAGTTTTCCGGCGGTCAGCGTCAGCGGATCATGATCGCCGCCGCGCTGATGGGGCGGCCCAGGCTGCTGATCGCTGATGAACCGACAACCGCACTGGACGTGACCATTCAGGCGCAGATCCTCGAACTGATCCGGGAGTTGCAGGCGGACCTCGACCTCGGGCTGCTGTTGATCACCCATGACCTTGGCGTTGTGGCCGCCGTCGCGACAGAGGTGGCGGTGATGTACGCGGGCCAGATTGTGGAACGCGCCCCGGCGCGCGATCTCTATGGCAATCCCCAGCACCCCTATACGCAGGGCCTTTTGGCAGCGATCCCGGTGCCGGGACGTACGGCGCGCGGCAGCCATCTGGCGGCGATCCCGGGCCGGGTGCCGGGGCTGATCGGCACGCTGGACGGCTGCGCCTTTCGTGACCGTTGTGACCGGGCACTACCCGCCTGTGCCGCAGGGCCAGTGCCGCGTGTCGCGCTGACGCCGGCACATCACACCGCCTGCCATGCCGCCGCGGCGGCGGGCACCCTGACAATAGAGGCCGCGCAATGACCACCCCCGCCATCGACCTGATCGCCCTGCGCAAGACCTTTCGCACGCGCGACGGCATGTTCGGCCCCGCGCGGGATCTGGTTGCCGTCGACGACCTGTCCCTGACAGTCGCCAAGGGCGAAACCCTTGGCCTTGTCGGCGAATCCGGCTGCGGCAAGAGCACAGCGGTCAGCATGATGCTGGGTCTGTCCAAACCGGACGACGGGCGCGTTGTGATCGCCGGCCGCGAAATCGCGCAGATCCGGGCCGCAGACCGCGCCCGGCTGATTCAGCCGGTGTTCCAGAACCCCAACGCGGCGCTGAATCCGGTGCGTCGGATCGGCGATCTGATCGGCCAGCCGCTGCGTCTATTGGGCGGCGGCGATGTCGGCCGTGCGGTGCCTCAGATGATGGACCTTGTCGGCCTGCCCGACCGTCTCGCCGAGGCCTACCCCGGTGAGTTGTCAGGCGGGCAACGCCAGCGCGCCGCCATCGCGCGCGCCCTGATCCTGCGCCCCGAGGTGCTGATCTGTGATGAGCCGACCTCGGCTCTGGACGTCTCGGTTCAGGCGCAGGTGATCAACCTGCTGATCGATCTGAAGGCGGACATGGACCTGACCATGGTCTTTGTCAGCCACAACCTTGCGGTGGTCGAACACCTCGCCGACCGGGTGGCGGTCATGTACCTTGGCCGCAAGGTCGAAGAGGCGCCGGTCGAGGCGCTGTTTGCCCGGCCCCAACATCCCTACAGCCGGGCGTTGCTGGCCTCGACACTGGCACCCGACCCGACGATTGGCCTGCAACCGCCGCAACTGGGCGCGACGCCAGCCGATCCCTTTGCGCAAAACGCGGGCTGCGCATTTGCCCCCCGGTGTCCCAACGCGCAACAGACCTGTCGCGACAAGACGCCCGTGCCCGGACATTCCGGCCGCGCGATGTGGTCCTGCCATTTCCCCGGCGTCCCTGCCCCCGCAGCCGTCCCGCAGGCCGTCTGAAACCCGGGATCGCGACAAAGCCGCAGGATTTGCGTGCTTGGACGGTCACGGACGGCCCGGGGGCCGTCCGATGGTTTCCGGTCACGCGGCCCGCAGCGGGCGCGGACGCAGATACCAGTACCAGACCCGGTATGCCTCCAGCAGTCCAAGGGGCACAAAGTGCACCAGCGCGCCGGGCACCCCACCCCAATCATGCAAGGCGGCCCAATGCAGCAGCGTCAGGACCGCCGCGGCATAGGTCGTGCGCTGCAAGGTCTTCCAGTTGCGCCCCATCTTGCGGACAAAGAAATCCGAAGAAGTCACGGCCAGCGGCACGAAGATCACAAAGGCGATCCAACCGGCCCAGATGTAGAACTTTGGCAGGTCGGCCATGACCTTCTGCACTGTGCCCAGATCGATCAGGTACAGCACCGTGTGCGCCAGCGCATAGACAAAGGCTGCGAGGCCAAGATAGCGGCGGTTCTTCTGCAGCCAGCGCGGTCCGCGCCAGCCCTTGAAGACCAGCGCCAGCGGCGAGGCCATCATGCCGATGATCATGAAACGCGCGGCGAATTCGCCGGTGGGATGCAGCGCTTCGTGGATGGCTTTGGCGTCGGTTGCGTTGATCAGGCTGTTGAGCACAGCCAAACCGGGCAAGGCCAGCAGTACCCAGAACCAGTAGGGAGAGAGTCGGGAAAACATGTCTGTGGTCTTTCTTCAAAAGAGGCGGTGTCATTGGCCCATGCCCGCTTCAGAACCGATCGGGTGCCGAACGCATCCGGGCATGGGGAGACACGTAGAAGACGGTCCCGCGGGCGCAGCACGATCAGCCGCGCCAGCCGGACATTGCTTCCGGTCAGGACGGCGAGGTGTGTCGCTGTCGCTGCGTCGGGTGTCGCTTGATCGAAACCGCCGATGGGCGGAGGTCAGCTTTTCAGGGTTGCGAAATAGGCGTCCCAACCGATGTGCGGACGGCCTGCGGCCTGCTCAAAATGGCTGGGGTTGTCGACGGAGCCGTTGCGGATGCCTTCGTAGATGCCCGCGATCACCGTCCCGATGAAATCCCCCAGCTCAGCCACACGGTCGGCGCGATAGTCATCGACACTCATGGGGCGGAACACCAAGTCGGTGCCAAAGGCGTTGTTCATGAGGTCGGCCAGTTCCGCCTGCGTGATCGGCGTGCCGTGCAGGTTGTAAGTCTGGCCGACGTGCTGAGGCTCGGTCAACATATGGGCATAGGCCGCCGCCAGTTCCCCGCGCGTGGTGTAGCCGCAGCGCCCCTCGCCCGCGCAATTGGCGATCTCGCCTGCCTTGCGATAGCTGTCGATGTATTCGATGTCGGGCTCGATATAGATGCCGTTACGCCCGATGACCCAGTCCATGCCGCTGCTGCGAATGTCGGCCTCGGTCTGGCGGTTGCTGTCGACCACCGGCGAAAAGGCGGTGCCGCTGTCAGGCCCCTGCACGCTGGTATAGACGATCCGTTCGACGCCTGCCGCCTTTGCCGCGGCAATCACGTTGCGGTGCTGATCGACGCGCGCAGCCGGGTCGCCATTGCCCGACACCAGCAACAGGCGGTCCACCCCTTTCAGCGAGGCTTCAAGCTGCGCGCGGTCGGCGTAGTCGCCGGGGCGCACCTCGATATTGAGGCCGGTGACGTTGTCCGGGGAACGCGCCAACCCGATGACGGTTTCGCCCAGTGCGGTCAGCGCACCTGCGATTTTTGCGCCCAGATGGCCGGAAACGGCGGTAACTGCGATGATCATGTCTTGTGCCTCTTGATACCGGCAGGCCGCAGGCGGCCCGCCGTGGGGAATTCTCAGCTATCGGGACAGATCAGCCGTGATAGGCTTGACTGACGGCAAAGCTGTCTTCGAACCAGTGCCACAGGACCACCTGGCCGTCTTTGACCTTGGCCCGCAGGGCAAAGGTGAATTCGCCGATTTCCTTGCCGGAATGGGTGGTGATGCCGTTCATCTTGCCAAAGACCGCAACCGTGTCGCCCGAGGCGAAGGCATCGGTGTTTTCCCATGCGGTGGTCTGGAAATTCTCGGAAAACTTGCCGAGGAAGGCGAAGATGCTTTCCTTGCCTTCCGCGCCGCCGATCCACGGCAGGGTGGTGTCGCCTTCGTTGTGCCAGACCATGTCGTCGGCCATCAGCTTGCCCATGGTCTCCATGTCGCCCGATCCCATCGCGCCCATGAAGGCCATGACAGTGTCAAAGCTTGCCTGTGTCGTGTGGTCCACGTCCTGTGCTCCTGCCTGTTGTCCCAGAATGATCGCCAGCGATGCGCCGAGCGAGGTTTTGAGTAGGGCTCTGCGGTTCATCGGTTCTGTCCTTTGGTGGGGCCGGTGCCGATCAGGCACCGGCCTGTCCGCACTTACTTGCCCGACAGCTGTTGCAGCGCGCCGGCCCAGTCTTCGACGTGCCAGGAACGGGCAATCTTGCCGTCTTCCAGCTGGTGGATGTCGATGGTCATGATGTCAAAGCTGCGGCCCTGACCGTCGACACCAAAGAAGGAGGCAACAGGCGTGCCGGTGGCGCGGCTGCGCACGGTGACGAAATCGCCGTCCTGGTGGATATCCTGCACCGCCCAGTTCAGGTCGGGGATCAGCTGGCCAAAGCCGCCCACCTGCCCGATGAAAGCGTCACGGGTCTTGGAGTTGCCGGAATAGTCGCCGACGCTGACCCAGTTTTCGCTGGTGGCGTCGACAAAGGCCGCAACGTGGTCCTTGGATCCCGGGTTGCTGAGCAGGTCGTAGAAGGCGGTGACAGTTGTCGTGTCATCCGCGAATGCGCCGGTGGCAAAGGCTGCGACGGCCGCGGAGGAAAGGATGGTCTTAAAGGTCATGGGTCGTCTCCAATTGTTGGGATTGGGGGGCGCCGACATCCGGGAACCGGAGGTGTGCGCGGGTCGTGGGTTATTGCTTGGACCACTCCAGCTGCGGGTTCTCGCGAAAGGCAAAACGGTCGAGGTGGTTGGTGATCACCTGGATCAGACGATCCAGCGCGGGGCGGTCTTCGGCGGTGACGGACAGGTCCAGACCATCTGCATCTGCCGCAAGGGTGCAGCGGCCCATGGGCAGGTCGATCCGTCCCTGCGTCTTGTCGAAATCGACCGGCACCTTGTGCCCGAAGTGCTTGCACAGCGTGCCCAGATACCGTTCGGCGTGCTGGGTGGTGAATCTGGTGGTGGCGTTCATGGTGTCGCTCCGTCGTGATGTGACAAACATCTAGCGACGGGCGATTGTTCAGGGTATTCGCTTAATTCAGAAGATATCGTTCCGCAGGGCCGAACAATGATAGAGCATCTCAGGCATATGGCCGTCTTTGCCCGTGTGGTGGATGAAGGATCGTTCCGCGCAGCGGCCAAGGCCATCGGACTGGCCCCGTCACGGGTCAGCGAAACGGTTTCGGAGCTGGAGAATTTCCTTGGCGTGACGCTGCTTTACAGGACCACACGCAAGATTGCCCTGACCAATGAAGGCCGCCTGTTCTATGCCCGCGTGGCAGAGATGTTGCGCAGCGCGGAAAGCGGGCTGAACGAGTTGAACGCCTTGTCACTGGACCCCGTGGGCGCGCTGCGGGTGTCGATGCCCGCCTTCCTGTCGTCTTCGGCGCTGGTGACCTCCATCGCCGAATTTGTGCGCCTGCATCCACAGGTCGCCCTGTCGATGACGTTTACCGATCAGCGGATGGACCTGCTGAACGACGGTTTCGACGTGAACATCCGCGCCGGATGGCTGGATGACAGTTCGATGATGTCGCGCAAGCTGGGTGAAAGTGAGCGGGCGCTGGTCGCGGGGGCCGAGTATGCCGCCACCCGCCCGGCCCCTTCACATCCGTCAGAGATGGAGGACTGGGACTGGATCCGTTACCGCAATCGGTCCGAATACACCAAGATGACTGGCCCAGACGGGGCGGAGGTGAAGATCCTCGGGCAGACCCGGCTGGAGGTCGACAGCATCGACGCGCTCTATCACTTCACCTGCCGGAACCTGGGCGCCACGGTGCTGCCCGAACACCTTGCCGCCCGTGGCGAGGCCACGGGCGAGTTGATCCGTCTCTTCCCGGACTGGCGCCTTGCCCCGATCGGCTATTTCGCCGTCTGGCCGGATACGTCGCGCCGGGAAAACCTGACGCTACTGTTCGTCAGGTTTCTGGCGGACGCAGGCCTTCGAAATCCGGAAGAGGGCTGACATCGAAATCAGAGTGCTCTGCCCTCGGCTATCAGCTTCTTGTTCAGGATCTGGGGCACATTGATCCCTGCCCCGTCCGCGCCCAGCGTGACCTTAAGGAAATCAAGGCCGCGCGTGGAGTGCGTCACGATCCTGCGCCCGCTTGATCGGCTCGTCTCCGGGCGGGCCCATCCCGGCGCAGAACAGCGGCGACAGGGGCGCAGGGTCGAATTTCTGCTCATAGCAGACCGTCTCACCCACCATGTAGGTGTCGGGCGCGGTGATCGAGTCATCCTGTTTGAAGGTGTTCTTGTACAGAACACCCAACGCGCCAACGGTTTGACCGTCACCTCGTTTCGATGCGCTGCGACCCACCACATGGTCCGGGGGATTTTCCTCCAGCATGCCGTTGGGAATACGCTGGCCGTTCGGGTGCTTGGCGTCGTCTTTCGTGGCTTGCCCTCCT
Source organism: Antarctobacter jejuensis (assembly GCF_052266595.1). Taxonomy (NCBI): domain Bacteria; kingdom Pseudomonadati; phylum Pseudomonadota; class Alphaproteobacteria; order Rhodobacterales; family Roseobacteraceae; genus Antarctobacter; species Antarctobacter jejuensis. The sequence continues at coordinate 149,657 of NZ_JBQQXJ010000001.1, forward strand.
CATTCAGAAGGGCCACGAAGCCATTCGCTCTCCTCGGGCTTCATCTTGTAGCTGTGACCGGCGTCCGGAAATCGGCCCCTGCGCAAATCCGCTGCGTAATCGGCAAAGAGATACGTGGCGATCTGGGCCATGTAGGCGTACCGCTTGGCAAACGTCGGCTTGAAGGTGTCAAAGGCCACCCGCAGGCCAAACCCGGTGGAGCGTATTGAAAGTGGATTGCTGTCCTATGGTGGCGACACCGACGATCACACAAACCCGTTCGAGGTCCGCCTTGGCAAAAACGTGCATAAGAACCTCGATGACCAAGTGGTAGGTATCAAGGCGCTGCGGTCGAGGTCCTGCGCGGCGGCGATCGCGACAGCGGCACGGTCTGCGAGCCCCAGTTTTTTTGGGCGGGACCACTCGGTCCCGCTTAAACCAGCGCCTCCATCTGGCGCTTGGTGAAGTCGCGCAGATAGGTCATCAACTCTTCGGACTTGCGGACCGGCACGTCCTCGTCATCGGCCAGCAGGCCCCGCAGCATCGCGCAGTAAAGCTCGGTGCAGAATTTCTGGTCCTCGTCGCTGGCGAAATAGCGCCAGAAGCGACGTGACAGGCCCTGCGTCGTCTTCATGGTCGAGAGGATGAATTCGTTCTTGGAAGCCTCGGCAAGCGCGGAATGGGTTTGCCTCAACAGCTCCATGAATCCCGCCCTGTCCCCGCTTGGCAGCGGTTCCAGCCGGGCGAGGATCTGCGCAAAGCGGTCCGTGTCGGCGCTGTTGTGACGCTGAACGGCCTTCTGGATGCACAGCCGCTCAATCGGTTCTCGCAGTTCCAGCAGCTTCAGCATGGTCATGGCGTTGAGTTCGGGAATGACGATGCCCGCGCGCCCCAGACGCAACAGGTTCTCGCTCGACAGACGCACCAGCGCTTCGCGCACCGGGGTCCGGCCAAGGCCCAGCATCTCCATCAGATCGGCCTCGGCCACCACCGCGCCGGGTTGCAGGTCACAATTGACGATGGCCGCCTCCAGCCGTTCCGCCGCCGTTTCCGCCTTGGTCTTTTTCGCCGAACTGCCCTGCACCTCTGGCCTCACTTCTGCGCTGCTGTCACCGATCCGTTTTGCCACCATCCGCCACCGGGGCGCGAACTGCAATCCGAAGGCCGGGCCGCCTGTATCGAAAGACGGCCCGAAGAGGTCAAACTGGGCGGAAGGATTTGCGCGCATAGACAAACAGGTCGATCGCGTCCCAGTCCATCTCGACGCCCAGTCCCGGCAGGTCGCTGGGTTGCACAAATCCGTCGTCGTCCGGGCGGATCACCTGTTTGGCACCGAATTCGTATTTTTCGAACGGCGCGGCCTGTTCGAAGAAATCGCAATTCTCATTGGCCAGCATCAGGTGAAGGTTGGCGGCCTGCGTCAGGGTGTAGCCCCAGCTCTGCACCTCTGATTTCATGCCATGGGCACGGGTCAGGGCCATCGCCTCGTTGCCGCCGGTAAAGCCGCCGATCCCGGTCACGTCGAACCGGCTGCGGTCCCATGACCGCATTTGCAGGGCCAGTTGGATCAGACGCAGGTCCGGCACAGAGTTGCCGCCGCAGATCACATCGGTGTCCAGCGCATGCGACAGGGCCTGATAGCCAGACAGATCACTGTCGGGGATCGGCGCCTCGAACAACTCCCAGCCCGACTGATCCAGCACACGCCCCATGCGCAGCGCCTGGTTCAGCGTGTAGTTGGCGTCTGCGTCGAGGATCCAGCCGATGCCCTGGCCGTGAAACTCCTCACGCAGGCGCTGCACCAGCCGCAGATCGTCGCGGAAGTGGCAATAGGGGTGGATCTTGATCGCGCGATAGCCCCGGTCGATCATGCGCTGGCAATAGGCGACATAGGCATCGTCATTCGGCAGCAGCGGGCTGGAGGCATAGGCCATGATTTTGTGCCGCACCGCGCCCAGCATCTTGTAGATCGGCAGGCCCAGCGTCTTGCCCTTGCCGTCGTGCAGCGCAATGTCGAACAACGAGGTCGCCAGATGGTTCAGCGGCACATAGCGGCTGCGCATCATGCTGTAGACCATCGGGATGTCGAGGATGTTGCGGCCCAGCACGAAGGGCGCCATCAGCGAAGCCGCTGAAAAGACCGTCATGTCGAACTCGTGTTCGGTGTAGACGGTCATCCCCGAGATCGCCTCGACGCCGTTCGACAGGCGCAGGCGGGCGACGATCATCGCCTCGTACATTTCGCCCAGATGCGAGGACCAGGTGACCCTTTCACCGTCGGGACCGACGGCCAGGAGTTCGATTTCTTCGACCACAGCTGCTGACATGATGCTTCCAAATAGCCGGGGGTTGAGGGGGGCAGCGGCGCCCCCTTGGCGCCGCCGACAGGTATCAGGGGATCAGAGATGATCCTCTTTCAGGAACCGGACGGTGGTGACCATCATGAACACCAGGATCACGATGATCGGAAGCCCGACAAGCACCACCGCCGTCTGCATGGTCTTCAGCCCGCCAAGGAACAGCAGGGACACCGGCAGAACCGCAATCGCCCCGCACCAGAACAGGCGGTTGCCGCGCGACGGTTCCTGCCCTTCGTCCAGTTCCTTTGTCGAAGCGCAGGCCATGACATAGGCGGCGGAGTCAAAGGTTGTGGCCAGCATCACGATGCCGGACAGCGCCACCGCCACAAGGACGATCGAAGAGGCCGGCAGGGTCTTGAACATCTCGATGATGGCGGGGGCCACACCGTTGTCGTTCACAAGGTCCGCCATCGGCAAAAGGCCCTTGATCTGCTGGTCGATGCCATAACCGCCCAGGACGACGTAGAACAACACACAGCCTGCGGTGCCAAAGGTCAGCAGGCCGATGATGACTTCGCTGATCTTGCGCCCCATCGAGATGCGGGTCACGAACAGCCCCATGAACGGTGCATAGGCGACCCACCACGCCCAGTAGAACACGGTCCAGGCCTGCGGAAAGCCGGAGTGGCCGACCGCGTCGGTCCAGAGGCTCATGGTGATGTAGTTGGTCACGGTATAGGCGATGGAGTCCATGCCAAGGGCCACGATGAAGCCGGTCGGCCCGGCGAAGAGTACATAGACGATGATCGCCAGTGTCAGCAGCGAGCCGAAGTAGGACAGCCGCTTGATCCCCTCATCCAGACCCAGCCCGCTGGAGATCGAAAAGACCGCAGTGCAGCACAGGATGATGACCACATCCATCCAGACATTGGGCTCGACGCTCAGCACATTCGCCAGCGCGCCGCCGATCATCGGTGTGCCAAGGCCCAGAGAGGTCGCCGCAGCCCCAAGGATGCCGAAGATGAACAGGTAGTCGATCACCCGGCCAACAGGCCCGTCGACGATCGATCCAAGTGCGCCGCGGCAGGCCTCGCTGACCTTGTAGATATGGGTTTTTCGCACGTAGTAGATATAGGACATCGCCACGGCGGGAATGCAGTACAGCGCCCAGGCGGTCGGCCCCCAGTGAAAGATGCCATAGGCCTGTCCGACGGTGAACATCTGCGGCGTCTTCGCCTCAAGCTCGAACGGGGTCCAGGCGTAGTGATAGGCCCATTCGGTCCCCGCCCAGAGCATCAGGCCAGAGGCGATCCCGGCAAGGAACACCATCGCACCCCAGGCCGTCCATGTGAATTCAGGGGCGGTATCCACGTCACCCAGCTTGACCGCGCCAAACCGCGACGCGGCCAGCCAGAGAACAAACACCAACGCGCAGAAACCGACGCCGAGAAAGGCGAAATCGAAACTGGTGGTCATCCACTTGAACAGGCCGTCCAGCGTGGTCTTGCCCTGTTCGGGGAACAGGGTCAGCAGAACCGCCGATCCAAAGATCAGAGCAAGGCTGATGATCTGCATCCGGCGATCCGTGACCGGACGACCGGCCACGGGTTTTGCGGCGCTGTTCAGCGCCTCTTCTACGATAGCCACGTTTTTCTCCTCCACGTGTGCCGGGTCAACCGGCGGCTTGCATGAGTTGGGAAATCTCGACCCCGTCGATGGACTGGAAATCGACCCCGTCCCGGATCGAAAGGTCGGTCGCCAGGGCGGCGGCCCGACCGTATTCAAAGCACTGCGCGGTGACCCGGCAGCTTGCCAGCGCCTCGTGTTCGGCGCTCAGGCAGCGCCCGGCAACGATCACGCCCCGGCCCTGTTTCGGCACGAGGGTGGCAAAGGGCACGTCGTAATAATCATCCACCAGCCATTCTGTTTTCGGCTTGGCGCCATAGTGCAGTTCGATCGGCCAGCTTGACCGGGCGATGGAGTCGTTCGTCTTGCGGGTGTTGACCACGTCATCGTTCATCAGGCGCTTCATGCCCTCGATGGAACGCGTCTGGCGCACGCCGACTTCCTGCGCGTAATCGATGAAATAGGCGTCCTCACAGCCGGGGATTTCCTCCTTGAGGAAGTCGAAGAAGGCCCGCGCCTGGTAGATCGAAAACTGCTCGGCCTCGGAGTGATCGACCGGGTCGGTCACGTCCAGCGCGCGCCCGTCAAAGCCGGTGATCTTGGTGCCGTTGACAAGGATTTCGCCGGGATTGACCGTCGGGAACAGCCAGACCTTCTTGCGCAGCAGCTCGTCACGCTTTTCCAGCTTATCGACAACCTTGGGCGGCGATATCGTGTTCTCACCCCAGTACGCCATGTACTTGTCACGATCCACGTTGCCGATCTTGAACATCATCGACGGGTTCTGGATCACGCCGTTGTTGCCCTTGGTGGTCGACAGACCCATGCGGAACACCGCGTCGCCGTCGCCGCTGGCGTCGATCACCCGCTTGGCCATCGCCTTGGTAAAGCCGGAACGTGTGTGCAGCACCAGCCCGGTCAGCGTGTCGTCCTCGGCAATCACGTCGACCATTTCGGTGTGATAGAGGATCTGCACCCCTGCCCCGCGCAGCACATCGGTCGAGACCTTCTTGTACTGGGCGCAATCATGCGTTGTGACCCAAGTCTTGCCGTAGATCTGCGGCGCGGTCAGCCCGCCTTCGGCGTCCAACGCGGCGCGGAACCGCTCGGCAAAGCCAAAGATGATCTGCTGGGGTTGCGCGACATGCGGATCGGCGACGGTCAAGTAAAGACCGCAGATCGTGCCGGACATGCCCGACACCGCAGCCCCGCCGCAAAACCCCAGCCGTTCGATCAACAGCGTCGAATGACCGGCCTCTGCGGTTGTGGTAGCCGCCGCGATTCCGGCAGGCCCCCCGCCCAGCACGATCACGTCGAACGTGCCAAACTCCGGGATATCCCTGTACCTGTCCGATCCCTGACTGGGTTGGTAGTTCGGCATGTCGCACCTCCAATATTCTGTAAATATATTTAGAATATCCACTACGCATTTCGAGAATAAAAACGACAATCCGCCACCCAAACGCGACATCCGCAACCCTTTGGTCGCGGCTAACGGTTACCCTCAAACTCTCGTCGGGACGTCTCGATGGTCGAAACAGTTGCCCGCTCACCTCCCATGCCACCGCCTGCCGGGCAAATTCGTGTCCCGAAACGCCCAGGTTGAAATCGCAGCCTGCTGCGTTCCGTGGTATCCAACCGGTATCCGAAAAAACCAATCAGGCGCACACCGACATGGACAAGCTATCCGTCATGCAGGCGTTCCTGCGGATCGTCGAACGCCGCAGTTTTGCGCGCGCCGCAGAGGATCTCGGCGTTTCACCGGCCTTGCTCAGCCGGGAGATCAAGCTGCTTGAGGAAAGCCTTGGCAGCACACTGTTGACGCGCACGACCCGGTCCATGTCCCTCACCGATGCCGGGCGGCTGTACTATGACGAGGCGTCGGGAATCCTTGGGGCCGTGACCGGGCTGGAGGATCGCATCCGCGCTGGAACTGGTACTGTAACGGGCTACCTGCGTGTGAATGCGTCCAATTCCTTTGGGCAAATGGTGATTGCGCCGTTCCTGCCGGACTTTATCGACGCCTATCCGGATCTGCGGCTCACTCTGTCGATGGACGACAGGGTTGTGGACATGATCGAAGGCGGGTTCGACGTTTCGATCCGCATCCGCCCCGCGATGCCGGATTCCGCGCTTGTCGCCCGCAGGATCGGTACCATCCGGCAACGGATCTTTGCCGCGCCCGCCTATCTGGATCGCGCCGGGGTCCCGCAACAGCCGCAGGACATTGCGCATCACAGAGTGATCGGGTTTCTGCTGGCCGAGCACCTGAGCACATGGACGCTGCACGGCCCCGAAGGCACGGTCACGCTCGACATTGATCCCCCGATCCGCGTCGGCAACAGCCTTGTCCTGCGTGACCTGCTGATCTCTGGTCAGGGCATCGGCACGCTGCCGGATTTCGTGTCGAAAGACGCCGAAGCCCGCGGCGACATCGTGAACATTCTGCCCGACTGGGAACTGCCCGCACCGGATATCTTTGCGGTGACGGCCTCGCGGCTGGGCATGGATGCCAAGGTGACGGTATTTCTGGACCATCTCCGGGCCGCCCTGCGCCGCTGACATTCTTCAACCCATGTAAAGAATGAAATGACAGCGGACCGGTTAATCCGCCCCGCCCTTTCCACGATCTTCTCAGGCATCGAAACCCACACCGCCTGAGAGGTTCCCATGACCCGTGTACTCGTCCTCTATTACTCCAGCTATGGCCACGTGCGCGCGCTCGCGCAGGCAGAGGCCGAAGGCGCCCGCCGCGTGCCCGGCACCCATGTCGATCTGCGCCGCGTTCCCGAAACCGTCCCCGAGGAGATCCGCCAAAAGGCCGGGTTCGTTCCTGATGACACGCCTACGGCAACCCCGGCCGAGCTGGAATCCTATGACGCCATCATCATTGGCACACCGACACTGTTCGGCATGATGGCGGGCCAGATGAAATCCTTTCTCGATCAGGCGGGCGGGCTTTGGGCGCGCAATGCGTTGGTGGGCAAGGTCGCCGCCGTCTTTGCCTCCACCGGTTCCCAGCATGGCGGGCATGAGGCGACATTGCTGACGACCCAGATCCCGCTTCAGCATTTTGGCATGCTGATCGCGGGCATGCCCTACACGTTTGCCGGTCAGACCACGGCAGATGGGATCGTCGGCGGTGCGCCCTACGGCGCAGGCACCATCGCGGGCGCAGACGGCAGCCGCACCCCGACCGAAACCGACCTTGCCGGAGCGCGGTTTCAGGGCGCCCATGTGGCCCGGATCGCCGCGCGGCTGGCCGGGGCCAACCTGCAAGAGGAGGCCGCGTGATGCCCGGCCTGACCACCGACTTTTTTCACGGCGTTGTCTGCTGCTGGTGTTTCAACATCGCGGCGCGAATGCGCCGCCTTGCCGCCTGAAAGGAAGCGTCATGATATTCCGCATCTTACGCCATTTGCGCCCGCGTTGCCGGGCCTGTGACCTGCCCTCTCACATGCGACGCGACATCGGGCTGGAGGCCCATGCGCTCTGCCCGCAGGCGCGCTTCGATCCGTTCCAACTCCACACAGGAGGCCGCCCTTGACCCGCACCTCTGACATTATTTTGACGGCGCTTGCCCCGGCGGTCTGGGGCAGCACCTATCTGGTCACGACCGAGGCCCTGCCCGAGGGGTATCCGATCACGCTTGCCGCCCTGCGCGCCCTGCCCGCTGGCCTGCTGCTGCTGGCCGTTACACGGTGCCTGCCGCCCCGGGCGTGGCTTGGCCGGGCTTTCCTGCTGGGCAGTTTCAACTTTGCGCTGTTCTGGGTGTTGTTGTTCGTCGCCGCCTACCGGCTGCCCGGCGGGGTCGCGGCAACGCTGGGCGCGCTTCAGGCGATAATCGTGATCGTCATGGCGCGCGGCTGGCTAGGCACGCCGATCAGGGCCGGTGCCGTCGTCGCGGCGGCGGCCGGGGTTCTGGGCGTGGCGCTGTTGCTGATTGGCCCCGAGGCCGGTCTGGATCCCATCGGCATCGCGGCGGGCCTTGGCGGGGCGGCCTCCATGGCAGCGGGAACAGTGCTCAGCCGGAAATGGCAGCCCCCCGTGAGCGCGCTCAGCTTTAGCGCATGGCAGTTGACGGCGGGCGGGCTGATCCTGTTGCCGCTTGCGCTGTTCACAGAGCCGCCGCTGCCCCCGCTCACGACGACAAACCTTGCCGGTCTGACCTGGCTTGGCCTGATCGGTGCCGCCGCGACCTATGCGATCTGGTTTCGGGGCGTTGCACGTCTTGAACCCGGGGCGGTGTCCATGCTGGGCATGATGAGCCCGGTGACGGCGGTGATCCTTGGCTGGGTCTGGTTGGGCCAATCCCTGTCGCCGCTGCAGGGCATGGGGGCGGTGATCGTCCTAGGCGCGGTCTGGGCAGGTCAACGGGCGAACCGGCCGACGGCCCCATCACACAAGGAGAGCCCGCCATTGGGCCTGTTTCAGATCGGCCAGAAGACCAGCAAGGCCGGGATCGAAACCGCGATCACCAGCAGTTCCAGCGGCAGCCCCATCCGCCAGTAATCCGCGAAACGATAACCACCCGGGCCAAGAATGATCGTGTTGTTCTTGTGCCCGATGGGCGTGAGAAAGGCGCAGGAGGCGGCCACCGCGACCGCCATCAGAAAGGTGTCGGGATTGGCGTCCAGCGATTGCGCGATCGACAGCCCGATGGGCGCCGCGATCAGCGTTGTCGCCACGTTGTTGAGGAAATCCGACATCGTCATGGTGACCACCATCAGCACCGCAAGGCTGACCCACGGGGCGCTGCCTTCGGTCAGGACAAGGATCTGACGGGCCAGCAGTTCTGCACCGCCGGTCCGTTCAAATGCTTCGGCCAGCGGGATCAGGCTCGCCAGCAGCACGATCACCTTCCATTCGATCGAGTTGTAGACCTCGCGCCCGCTGACCAGCCCCAGAACCACAAAGGCGATCACCGCCGCCGCAAGGGCGATCGACAGCGACATCAGCCCGGCCACCGCCAGCCCGACCGCGCCGACAAAGACCCCGATGGACAACCCGGCCTTGCCGCGCTGGACCACTTCGGTATGCCGCCCTTCGATGGGCAGCACCCCCAGCCACTCGATGCTGCTTTCGACGTTGCGCGGCGTTCCCAACAGCAACAGCACATCTCCCGGTCGGATCGGCAACAGGCGCACACGGTCACGAAACGGCCTGCCCTCGCGCGAGATGCCCAGCAGGGTGACGGAATGCCGGTGCAGCAGGTTCAGACTGCGTGCGGTGCGTCCGGCGATCCGCGCATCATCCGGCACTATGGCTTCCTTCAGGGTCAGACCCGGCGCCATCACGCCCCCTTCGTGTTGCTCGGACCCGGCAAATTTCAGCGACGCCTTGCCCATGAAGCTTTCGATTGCCTTGGGCTCACCCTCGACCACAAGATAATCGCCCGGCAGCAATTGCTCGCGGCTGCCCAGACCCGGCCGCCGCTTGCCATGCCGGATCAGGCCAAGAATATGCACATCGGCCTCTTCGGCGGCTGGATACAGCGATCGGACCATCCGTTCCTGCGCCTCCTCCGTGTCGCCGACCTTCAGCTCGGCCACGTAGCGGCCTTTGCGGAATTCAGGTGTCTGTTCCGCAACCGCGGTGCGCGCCGGCAGCAACCGCCACCCCACGGTCGAGACAAAGGCGATCCCGGCCAGTGCAACCGCCAGCCCGACCGGCGTGAAGTCGAACATGCCAAAGGACTCGCCCAGAACGCCCTGACGATACTCGGAAATCACGATGTTGGGCGGAGTGCCGATCAGCGTGACCATCCCGCCGAGGATGGTTGCAAAGGACAGCGGCATCAGGCTTTGCCCCGCCGCGCGCCCCGCCTTTTTGGCCGCCTCCACATCCAGCGGCATCAACAGCGCCAGCGCGGCCACGTTGTTGATGACCGCCGACAGCACCGCCCCCACGGTGCCTATGATGGCAACATGCAGCGGCAGCGGGCGATCCGCGTCGATCATGCGTGCCGCGATTAACTCTACCGCGCCTGATGCGGACAGTGCCCGGCTCACGATCAGGACCAGCGCGATGATGGCCACCGCCGAATGCCCAAAGCCCGAGAACACCTCTTCCGTGGGCACAAGCCCCAGAACCGCCGCAAGGGTCAGCGCGCCAAACGCCACCAGATCATAGCGAATGCGCCCCCAGACCAGCAAAACGAAGATCACAAGGAAAAGGCCGATGATAAGTGTCTGGTCGTCGGGCATCTGGGTTTGCTCTTGCGCGGTTGCAGGGGTTTGACGGACGCGATCCGACCGACGGATACGCCCCCTGCGCCCAAATTCTCGGGCGCCGGGGCCACAGGTTTTGCAGCCCCACCAAATCAGGTCGGATGCCCGCTGTCATGGCGAAAATTGGCAGGCACGGACCGGAGTTTCGAAGACTGCCACAACCACCACCTCGCCCCCGCAGCGGGCCGAGCGAGCGCCGGCCCGCCCCCACGAAAGTCGGCTAACAGACCGTAGAATAAGACAATTGTAAGAAACTTTCCAAAGGTGGAAACCGGATCATAACCGCTCCCCCCTTAGATACCCCGATCCGAAGAACGACCGTAAACTTTGGCGGAGTGAACAATCATGGCCAGCGGCACCAATGGCGACGACAGCCTGGTGGGCACTTCTGGCGCCGACTCGCTCGACGGACTGGACGGCAACGATACCATTGACGGCGGCGGCGGGAATGACACCCTGCTTGGCGGCGGCGGAAACGATTTCTTCCTCGTGTACGGATCCGGCGACGGGCTTGACCAGATCGACGGCGGCGATGGTTACGACGTGGTCAAGGGGTCGTCCGGCAGCGACTACTTCTACGTCAACAGCGATCTGTCGAACCTGAACAACATCGAGGAAATCGATGGCGGCTCTGGCGGGACCGACCGGATCCTGGGCACCTCCGGCGACGATACGCTGGATTTTTCGGGCATCACCCTCACCAACATCGATGAGATCGACGGTGGCTATGGCAACGACTCCATCATCGGCACCGCAGGCGCGGACACCATCGAAGGCAACTCCGGCAATGATACCCTGCACGGCGGCGATGGCGACGACGTGTTCCGGATCTACGGCTGGGATGTCGGGCTGGACGAATTCCACGGCGGGGCCGGATACGATGTGGTGCAGGGCACCAGCAGCAGCGATTATTTCTACGTAACCAGTGGTCTGTCGAACCTGAACGGGATCGAGGAAATCGACGGCGGATCAGGTGGGTATGACCGGATCCTGGGCACCTCCGGCGACGATACACTGGATTTTTCGGGCATCACCCTCACCAACATTGATGAAATCGACGGTGGCTATGGCAACGACTCCATCATCGGCACCGCAGGCGCGGACACCATCGAAGGCAACTCCGGCAATGATACCCTGCACGGCGGCGATGGCGACGACGTGTTCCGGATCTACGGCTGGGATGTCGGGCTGGACGAATTCCACGGCGGGGCCGGATACGACGTGGTGCAGGGCACCAGCAGCAGCGATTATTTCTACGTAACCAGTGGTCTGTCGAACCTGAACGGGATCGAGGAAATCGACGGCGGATCAGGTGGGTATGACCGGATCACCGGAACCTCCGGCGACGATACGCTGGATTTCTCCACGATTACCCTCACCAACATCGATGAAATCGACGGTGGCCGCGGCAACGATTCCATCATCGGCACCGCAGGCGCGGACACCATCGAAGGCAATTCCGGCGACGATACCCTGCACGGCGGCGATGGCGACGATGTGTTCCTGATCTACGGCTGGGATGTGGGTCTGGACCAGTTTTACGGCGGCGCCGGACACGACGTGGTGCAGGGCACCAGCAGCAGCGACTACTTCTACGTCGGCAACGATCTGTCGAACCTGCACGATATCGAAGAGATCGATGGCGGCTCTGGCGGGTATGACCGGATCTTTGGCACCTCCGGCGACGATACGCTGGATTTCACCGGTTACACGCTGACCGCCATTGACGCCATCGAAGCAGGCATCGGCAACGACTCCATCATCGGCAGCCTGGGTGCCGACACCATCATGGGGGACACGGGCGCCGATACCCTTCAGGGCAACGCGGGCAATGACAGTCTTGCGGGTGAGGAAGGAAATGACCTTCTGAGCGGCGGTGCCGGGGATGACTCGCTTCGCGGTGGCGAAGGCAATGATATTCTCGAAGGCGGCGATGGCGTCGACGTGGCGGTGTTTTCCGGCCCGTTGCAGGAAGAGACGTTCAGCCTTCTCGCCGATGGCAGGTTGCAATTCTCCGACACCCGCGCGGGCGGTGAGGGAACCGACACCCTCGACGGGATCGAGCAGGTCCAGTTCGACGGTATCACCTACACGCTCGTCGTCGGAAGTGATGGCACCGACGGGGCCATGCAAATTGCCGACAATGGTGAAAACGCGCTGATCCTCGGCTTTGCGGGCGATGATACCGGCATCGGCCATGCCTCGGATGACGTGATGTTCGGCGGCACCGGGAACGACAGTTTCGACGGTGGCGGCGGACGCGATTACCTCGACGGCCAAACCGGAAACGACACCACGCGCGGCGGCGCGGGTGACGACACCCTGATCGCAGGCGACGGCGACGACCTGCTCGAAGGCGGCGATGACGCCGACAGTATCGTCGTCAGGGACGGGTTTGGTCACGACACGATTGTCGGTGGCGAAGGCGGCGTCGATTCCGATGAAATCGACATGCGCGACCTGAGCGACCCGGTCACCGTCAGCTATTCCGGTGACGCGGTCGGTACCGCCACCAACCTGAGCGGAACACTGACATTCTCCGAGGTCGAACGCCTCAAACTGACCCAGGGTGCGGACAGTGTCGATGCCACGGTCGACGCCCCCGGCGTCGAGGTCGTGGCAGAGAGCGGCGCGGATACCGTGCTCACCGGCAGCGGCGGCGATACGGTCGATGGCGGATCCGGAAATGACTCCATCGTGTCGGGTGCCGGGGCAGACTTTCTTGACGGCGGCGCCGGGGACGACACTGTTCTGGGCGGCGCCGACGAAGACACCATCGCCTATGGTCAGGGCGGCGGCACGGACGTTCTGGAGGGCGGCGAAACCGGCATCGACACCGACACCCTGCAACTGACATCCAACGGTAGCGGACAGGGCGCCACGCTGGTCTTCGGCGGAGAAGAATCCGGAACGGTCACTTTCGACCCCGCAACCGGAACCGCAAGTTTCACCGAATTCGAACGGATTGCAGGCTCCGATCTGGGAGATTCTCTGGACGCCTCGGTCACGACCGCCGGAACCACCCTTTTCGGCGAAGGCGGCGACGACACGCTGACCGGCGGCACCGGCGCGGACGCGCTCGACGGGGGCAGCGGCAACGACAGTTTCCTGGTTCAGGACGGCTATGGCAGCGACACGGTGAGCGGCGGCGATGGCGTGGACCTGCTCGATTCCAGCGCCCTGTCCAATGCCGTGACCGTCGCCTATTCCGGCAACGCCATGGGCACCTCTTCGGACGGGGTGTCCGGTCTGCAGTTCGACGGGATAGACCATCACCGTTTGTCCGAATTCGACGACAGCGCCGACGCCAGCGCAGACAGCCTTGGCACCCGGATCGATGCCCTAGGCGGCAGTGATTCCGTCGTGGGCGGATTCGGCCACGATACAATCGACGGCGGGGACGGCGCCGACACGCTGACAGGCGGTGATGGGGGCGACCTGATCCACCTGGGCGAAGAGGGCGACGTCGGCGACGCCGATCTGGCCGAAGGCGGCGCCGGAAACGACACCCTCTACAGTTACGAAACCGACGCCCTGTCGCAGGATACGGTCTCTGGCGGCGACGGCGATGACATCATCTACATGGTCGGCGGCACCAACCTGCTGTCGGGCGACGCCGGGCGCGACACGATCGTCGGCGGCGAGGGGCTGGACACCATCGACGGCGGTGCAGATGCCGACACCATCTACGGACGCGGCGGCGTCGACAGCATTGTCGGCGGGGACGGCAACGACGAGATTTGGGGCGGCACCGGCGACGACCACATGCAGGGCGGTGCGGATGCCGACACCTTCATGCTGGAGGATGCCTTTGGCAACGACACGATCGTTGGCGGTGAGGCGACGATTTCGGGCGTCGATTTCGACACCGTCGACCTGTCGGAGGTCGGCGTTCCCGTAACGGTCACCTTCACCGGCAACGGCTCCGGAACCATCACGGACGGCACGCACACCATCGTCTTTTCCGAGATCGAGCGGCTGATCCTGACCGAACAGACCGACATCGTCGATCTGACCGGCGATGCAACCGGGATGGAGGTGGTCACGGCCTCGGGCGACGATCATCTTGTCGGTGGCGACGGCGATGACACGCTGCACGGCAACGCGGGCGCCGACACCCTGATTGGCGGCGCGGGCTCTGACCTGATCTATGGCGGCGACGGCGATGACAGCCTTGTCACCGGAACCGGCAATGACACGCTGTACGGCGGCGCCGGCAACGACACGCTGACCAATTCCGCCGGCGATGACAGCCTTGTCGGCGGCAGCGGCGACGACAGCATCGTTGCCAGCCTCGGTAACGATACCCTCGAAGGCGAAGCAGGCGATGACACGCTGATCGGGGGCGAGGATAACGACAGCCTTGTCGGCGGCGACGGTGCGGACCTGCTGGATGCTGGCACCGGCGATGATTTCGCCGATGGCGGCGCGGATGCCGACACCTTTGTCATCCGCGACAACTTTGGCCAGGACACGATCGTCGGCGGTGAAACCACCACCACCGGCATCGACAGCGATACGCTGGACATGTCGGCCCTGACCGGACCCGTGACCGTCACCCTGACCGGCAATGGTCAGGGCACTGTCACCGATGGCACCAATACGATTTCCTTTTCCGGGATCGAGCGTCTGATCCTGACCGACTATGCCGATGTCGTCGATGCCAGCGCGGACGGGACCGGCCTCGAAATCATCGCGCTGGGCGGCGATGACACCGTCACCGGGGGCAGCGGCAACGACACGCTGGACGGCGGCGATGGCAACGACACCGTAACAGGTGCACTTGGCGACGACAGGCTGGACGGCGGGCAAGGCGATGATCTGCTCACCGGCGGTCAGGGCAATGACTATTTTGCCGTGAACGGCGGCAACGACACCATCACCGATTTCGGAACCGGCGAAAGCGGCCCAACCGGGGATGGCGACACCTCCAATAACGACTTCGTCGACCTATCCGGCCATTACGACAGCCTTGACGAATTGCGCGCGGATCAACGCGACGACGGCATCCTGAACCAGTCCAACACATTGGATGAAGAAGGCAAGACCGTCGACTATTCCGACAACACCCAGTTCGGAACCGGCTCGATGACGGTGACGGGCGCAACGGCTGAAAGCTACACCTACGACAATACAGGCGTCGTGTGTTTCACCACCGGCACCCGGATTGCCACGCCGCAGGGTGAAGTCCCCATAGACAGCCTTGGCGTCGGCGACCTTGTCCTCACCAAGGATAATGGCCCGCAGCCGATCATCTGGATCGGACGCCGGGACGTCGGCATGTCAGAGCTCGCACGGCATCCGGGTCTGCGCCCGGTGATGATCCGCAAGGGCGTTCT
Source organism: Antarctobacter jejuensis (assembly GCF_052266595.1). Taxonomy (NCBI): domain Bacteria; kingdom Pseudomonadati; phylum Pseudomonadota; class Alphaproteobacteria; order Rhodobacterales; family Roseobacteraceae; genus Antarctobacter; species Antarctobacter jejuensis. Next base: position 165,131 of record NZ_JBQQXJ010000001.1, read on the forward strand.
GGGCGCGCAGCGCGATCTGCTGGTCTCGCGCCAGCATGGCATCCTGATCGGCGATGAGGTCCTCGCACGCGCAGTCCACCTTGCCGATCTGGTCAAAGGGGTGCGGATCGCGCAGGGCAAAAGGCAGGTGACCTATGTTCACCTGCTCTTTGCCTCTCACCAGATCATCTTCGCCGAAGGCGTTCCAAGCGAAAGCCTCTACCCCGGGCCGATCTCGCTGCGGATGCTCACGCAGGAGGCCAGGAAAGAGGTTCTGGCGCTCCTGCCCCGGTCGGAAAATTCAGACGGCCACTGTCCGGCACAATCCGAATACGGCCCTCCAGTCCGCGCATACGCCAGTGGCAGTTCGCTCAGAAGCGGCCTCCCGCTCGTGCCGGAAAGGTTGGTCAAAAAGGCCGCTGCCCGCAAGTCAGGCAAGCCCCGGTACACCCGCCCCTCCGCGTCCGGGCGGAGCGAAGCGTCCTCACAACAGCTTTCAGGATGATCAAAGGAAACCGGCAATGAAAAAGCCCTGGCAATCGAATTCCAATCCGAAAAGACCCGCTTCGGCCTCTGCCGCGATCAAAATGAATCCCCTTCCAAAGAACCGGTATCAAAATCAGGTTCAACGGAAAGTCCCTCCCCCGCGTTTCGAGGCACAGAACCTTGCAGCGGCCCCCGCCAGTCCCCGTCCGAAGAGCGAGCATGGCATTGGCCGGGGATATTCCCCGCAGTCGCATGGAACCCATGCGCCCACGCCCACCGTCGGTCGTCCTGTGGAGGTTATGCCGCGCCAGACGGTCGGGCCGTCGCGAACCTATACGGTTACGCGCCGTGACAAACCCTTTTCGGTTACAGGGTTCCTGCGCGTTCTCAGAGAGTTGCGGCCTTTCTGAAAACCACTGTCAATCAGATCCCGGCAACGGCCAAGCTCACTGCCCGGGCCGGCCTCCTTGATGGGTATCTTTACAGTTACGCCTATATGGATTCCTGATTAAAAGGACCTAAGAACAGACCTTTTGGGGGCCTTTGCCTCAACGCAACGCTCTCGCCCTCGCCCTCGCGACACGAACTTGCCGAGAAGCGAAATAACCGCTTCAAAAGCCGCCAGAAAACTTCTTCGAGGGGATGGGATGGTGGGTGATGAGAGGCTCGAACTCCCGACATCTTCGGTGTAAACGAAGCGCTCTACCAACTGAGCTAATCACCCGACTGCGGGCGATTTAACGAAGGACGGCTCAGTGTGCAAGGGGGTCTGGCGGTGCTTCTCGCTCTGACGGTTCACCTGTCCAGCGTCGCGGGCCAGCGCCGTTCTGCCCCAACTGGTCCTGCGGGTTATAAAGCGGACAGTTTTCGAGGCTGAGGCACCCGCACCCCATGCAGTGATCCAACTGTCCGCGCAACCGCTGCAACAGTTCGATCCGCTGGTCGATCTCGTCCCGCCAGACCGTCGAGGCATCCTGCCAGTCGGCCTTGCGCACCGCGTCCCCGCCCGGCACCCGGTTCAGCACCTGACGGACCCGCGCCAGCGGAATCCCCAATGTCTGCGCAATGCGGATCACGGCGACGCGGCGCAATTCACGCCGGTCATAGCGGCGATGGTTGGCCTCCGTCCGCCAACTCGTGATCAGGCCTTCGGCTTCGTAGTAATGCAGGGTTGAAACGGCCACCCCCGCGCGTTTCGCCATCTCTCCCACCGTCAGATCGTTGCTGCGGATGCGCCGGGGCGGGATTTTCTTCGACATATCGCTTGACCTCAAGTTCACTTGAGGAAGCAGCCTAGGGAAACAAACCGAATCTGCAAGGAGAACCGACATGTCCGCAAAATCGCTGAGGGATCTCGATGACACCCGCCGCCGTAATCAGGGACGCAGCCGCCCTCACCCCACCCGTTTTCGCGACCGGCTCGCCCGCGTCTTTCGCCGCGGGGCCGACCGCCGGCAAGAGGCGCTGTTGCGCGCGAATCCGCATCTGGCCCGGGACGTCGGGCTGGAACTCGATGACCCGATATTGGGGAGACCACGATGACCCGCTTTCTGGAACGCCTCTTTGCCCCTGCCCCGGCCTGCGGACCGCTCTGCCGCGCCGTCGAAGAAGAACTGAGCATCATGCGCAACGCAGACACCCTGACCGCCAGTGCAAGGGCGCAGGTCCGGATCACGCACGATCGCAGGGCCTGAAACGAAGAAAGCGCGCCGGTTTGGGCGCGCTTTCAGCAAAACCTGGTGGGTGATGAGGGATTTGAACCCCCGACATCTTCGATGTGAACGAAGCGCTCTACCACTGAGCTAATCACCCGGTAGCGGGGCTAATACCCCCACCCGCCGCGCTGTGCAAGAGGCCTGCAGCGCAAAATTGGCTCGTGGACAATCCTGCTCTCAGACCGGAATTGGACATGGAATCGCGGCCCCGGCGGCACAGTGCAGAGTGGAAAGCAATAGCAAACTGCCCACTTGCTTGACTCCTGCCGAATCTCCAATGCACGCTTTTTGCATAATTTTTAACCTGGGTTGGAGACTCTAAAATGAAAAAGACTTTTGCTGCCGCAAGTCTTCTGGTTGCTGCCACTGCAACAACCGCAACCGCCGGAAATTACGAACCCTATGTCGATCCGCCGGTGATCGTCGCGGAAACTCAGCAGACCAGCAGCAGCGCCGGTCTTCTTCTGGCTCTCACGACCATCGTGATCTTCGCGGCTGCGGCCTCGGGCAACTGAACCACTGGATCCGGTCACTGGCCGGGTCCGAAGCTGTCGGATCACGGGACTTCAGATCCGGCAAACACGATAAGAGACGCGGGAACGCTTCTCTGACATCATCGGGCCTCACGGGACATCCGTGAGGCCTTTTTTTCATACCCGACAAGCCATAGAAAAACGCGCGGTGAATGCTCACCGCGCGTTCCATCTTTTTCAATCGGTCAGCCTCAGTGCGCCCGAGCGCCCGCCACTGTATCCTCGGCCTGCGCCTTGGCCGCCGCGGCGGCCTCTTCGGCCTCTTCGTCCCATTCCACCGGCTCCGGCTTGGAGATCAGCGCCAGTTCCAGCACCTCGGACACGTGCTTGACGGGGATGATCTTCAGCCCCTGCTTCACGTTGTCCGGCAGTTCAGCCAGATCCTTTTCGTTCTCCTCGGGGATCAGCACCGTGGTGATGCCCCCGCGCAGAGCGGCCAGCAGCTTTTCCTTCAAGCCGCCGATGGCGCTGGCGTTGCCGCGCAGCGTGACCTCGCCGGTCATGGCGATGTCCTTGCGCACCGGGATCCCGGTCAGGACCGAAACAATCGCTGTCACCATGGCCAGACCCGCACTCGGGCCGTCCTTGGGTGTCGCCCCGTCCGGCACGTGGACGTGAATGTCCAGCTTGTCGAACTTGGGCGGCTTGACCCCGATTTCCGGTGCGATCGAACGCACGTAGGAAGACGCCGCATCAATCGACTCCTTCATCACGTCGCCCAGCTTGCCGGTGGTCTTCATCCGGCCCTTGCCCGGCAGGCGCAGCGCTTCGATCTGCAGCAGGTCACCCCCGACCGAGGTATAGGCCAGCCCGGTGACGACACCGACCTGGTTTTCATCCTCGGCCAGACCGTAACGGAACTTCCGCACACCCAGGAAATCGTCGAGGTTTTCCGAGGTGACAGTCACCTGCTCCTCTTCCTTCTTGACGATCTTGGTCACGGCCTTCCGCGCCAGCTTGGCAATCTCACGCTCAAGGTTCCGCACACCGGCCTCGCGGGTGTAGTACCGCACGATATCGGTCAGCGCGCCGTCCTCGACCGCGAACTCGGACTTCTTCAGCCCGTGGTTCTTGACCTGCTTGTCCAGCAGGTGCCGCTTGGCGATCTCGATCTTCTCGTCCTCGGTGTAGCCAGAGAGCGAAATGATCTCCATCCGGTCCAGGAGCGGCCCCGGCATGTTGTAGCTGTTGGCCGTGGTCACGAACATCACGTTCGACAGGTCGTATTCCACCTCAAGATAGTGGTCCACGAATGTCCCGTTCTGTTCGGGGTCCAGCACCTCCAGCATCGCGCTGGCCGGATCGCCACGGAAGTCCTGCCCCATCTTGTCGATCTCGTCGAGCAGGATGAGCGGGTTCGTGGTCTTGGCCTTTTTCAGCGCCTGGATGATCTTGCCCGGCATCGACCCGATATAGGTCCGGCGGTGGCCGCGGATCTCGGATTCGTCACGCACGCCGCCCAGCGAAATGCGGATGAATTCGCGGCCCGTGGCCTTGGCCACCGATTTGCCAAGCGAGGTCTTGCCGACACCCGGAGGGCCGACGAGGCAGAGGATCGGGCCTTTCAGCTTCTTGCTGCGCGCCTGCACCGCCAGATACTCGACGATCCGTTCCTTGACCTTGTCGAGGCTGTAGTGATCCGCATCGAGGATCTCCTGCGCCTTGTACAGGTCTTTCTTGACGCGGGACTTGGTGCCCCACGGGATCGACAGCATCCAGTCAAGGTAGTTGCGGACAACCGTGGCCTCGGCGGACATGGGCGACATGTTCTTGAGCTTCTTCAGCTCGGCGTCGGCCTTTTCGCGGGCTTCCTTGGACAGCTTGGTCTCGGCGATTTTCTCTTCGAGTTCGGCGACTTCGCCCTCGCCGTCCTCACCATCGCCCAGTTCCTTCTGAATGGCCTTCATCTGCTCATTCAGATAGTATTCGCGCTGGGTCTTCTCCATCTGGCTCTTGACGCGGGTCTTGATCTTTTTCTCGACCTGCAGAACCGACAGTTCGCCCTGCATCAGGCCATAGACCTTTTCCAGACGCTCGCTGACGGAAAGCGTCTCAAGCAGTTCCTGCTTCTGCTCGACCTCGATGCCCAGATGCCCGGCGACCAGATCGGCAAGCTGCGCGGCGTCATTGGCCTCGCCCACTGCCGAAAGAGCCTCTTCGGGGACGTTCTTCTTGATCTTGGAGTAACGTTCGAATTCTTCGGCAACCGTATGCACCAGCGCCTCGATGGCGGCGGTATCGCCCGGCATCTCGTCCAGATGCACGGCGCGGGCCTCGAAGAAGCTGTCGTTCTCCAGATATTCTTCGATGCGCACGCGGGTCTGGCCCTCGACCAGCACCTTGACGGTGCCATCGGGCAGTTTCAGCAGTTGCAGCACATTGGCCAGCACACCGGCCTGATAGATGCCATCGGTGCCGGGATCGTCGATCGACGGATCAATTTGCGACGCAAGCAGGATCTGCTTGTCATCGTTCATCACCTCTTCCAGCGCCCGCACCGATTTCTCGCGCCCCACGAAGAGCGGCACGATCATATGCGGGAACACCACGATGTCCCGCAGCGGCAGCACCGGATAAGATGGATTGAGGGGTTGTTTCATGCTCGTGTCCTGTTCTTGGCAAGACTCCCCAGCCCCGCGTCGCGGCAGCTTTTGGGTTGTCTCCGTCATGAGGGCTATATGTGGTGTCCGCGCGTCAGGATTCAAGCGCGCCGACCCCGGCCCGGAATACAGCGCAGCATGACCTCGCCCTTCGCCACGTGCAAGGCGGCAATGCATGCAATCGGGTCTTTTACGATATGAAAATCAGTATCGGACCGGACCCGGCGTATGCCCCGACTGGCGGGGCATACCTTGTTGATGGCGCGGGCCGTTCAGGCGGCCTTGTCTGTCAGGGTCGGATAGTCGGTATAGCCTTCGCGGCCGCCCCCGTAGAAGGTGCTCTGATCCGCGTCATTCAGCTCCGCGCCCAGTTCCAACCGGCGCGGCAGGTCCGGATTGGCGATGAAGGGCACGCCAAAGGCCACCAGATCCGTCGCCCCTTCTGACACGCGCCGGATCGCCATCTTGCGATCATAGCCGTTGTTGCCCATCCACGCGCCGTCGAACCGCGCCTTGAGCGCGCCAAGGTCGGTGCCTTCGGGCAGGTCGCGCGGCCCGCCGGTCTGGCCTTCGATCATGTGCAGATAGGCCAGTCCCCGGCCCGAGACGAAATCGACGAGGAAATTCGCCAGCGCTGCCGGATCACTGTCGACGGCCCCGTTGGCGCCGGAAAACGGCGACAGCCGCACCCCCACCCGCGCCGGTTCCCAGGCACCGGTCACCACGTCCAGAACCTCGCCCAGCAGGCGCGCGCGGTTTTCGAAAGAGCCGCCGTATTCATCGGTGCGGTGGTTCGGCCCGTCCTTCAGGAACTGGTCCAGCAGATAACCATTCGCGGCGTGCACCTCGACCCCGTCGAACCCCGCCGCCTTAGCGTTCAGCGTGGCCCGGCGGAAATCCTCGACGATGCGCGGCAGTTCATCCTGTTCCAACGCGCGCGGCTCGGACACATCGACCATCTGCGTGCCGTCAAAGGTCGGCACACCCTCGGCGCGGATGGCCGAGGGCGCCACCGGCGCCTTGCCGCCCTCCTGCAGGGAGGTATGGCTGACCCGGCCCACATGCCACAGCTGCAGCACGATCCGGCCACCGGCCTCATGCACCGCATCCGTCACCCGCTTCCACGCGGCGACCTGCGCATCGCTGTAGATCCCCGGCGTCCAGGCATAGCCCTTGCCCTCGGGCGAAATCTGCGTGGCCTCGGTGATGATCAACCCGGCCCCGGCGCGCTGGCTGTAATAGTCGACGTGCAAATCGCCGGGCACGTCATCATAGGCGCGGTTGCGGGTCAGCGGGGCCATGACGATGCGGTTCTTGAGGTCCATCGCACCGATGGTCACGGGTTCGAACAGGCTGCTGGGCATGGAAGGCTCCTTTGCTCCGAAGGCATTGACCGTCAGCAGATAAGCACGCCCGCGCCCTGCCCAACCGCCCCGTGCCGCGTTTTCCCGGACAACGGCTGTGCGCCCGCGCGCAGAAGTTTTCCGGAACCAAATCGCGACAGGCAAATCAGGCATGATTGATGTATCAATTCACCCTCCGCCCGCTGAAAACCCGCGACTTTTCGCCCACATCGGGCAGAACCCTTGCATCAATCGTCGCAAAACCTTCATTTTACTTTCACACCGACCGCGCCTAGGCGGAGCCTGACAGCCCCCTCCGGCACGAGGATGGGCAAGAGGAAAAAGAGGAGTTTTAACAATGCGCATTGCGATCCTTGGCGGCGACGGTTTCGTCGGCTGGCCCACCGCCCTGCACCTGTCCAATGCCGGACATGACGTGCATATCCTCGACAACCTTTCGCGCCGCTGGATCGACACCGAACTTGGCGTCCAATCGCTCACCCCGATGGATTCGATCCAGGAACGCTGCCGCATCTGGAAGGAAACCACCGGCCAGACGATCCATTTCCACCTGCTCGACCTCGCCCTGGAATACGAACGGCTGAAACAGTGGCTGGCGGCCCACCGCCCGGACGCCATCATCCATTTCGCCGAACAGCGCGCCGCGCCCTATTCGATGAAAACCGACCGCCACAAGGTCTACACCGTCAACAACAACACCAACGCCACGCACAACCTGCTGGCCGCCATGGTCGAGGCCGCGCCAGAGGCGCATCTGGTCCATCTGGGCACCATGGGCGTCTATGGCTATTCCTCGGTCGGCGCGCCGATCCCAGAGGGCTATCTGGACGTGCAGATCGACACGCCCGCCGGCCCCAAATCGCAGGAAATCCTCTATCCCACGCGCCCCGGCTCGGTCTATCACATGACCAAGAGCCTCGATCAGATCCTGTTCCAGTTCTACGCCCAGAACGATCGCCTGCGCATCACCGACCTGCATCAGGGCATCGTCTGGGGCACCCATACCGATCAGACCCGCCGCCACGAACAGCTGATTAACCGCTTCGATTATGACGGCGACTACGGGACGGTGCTGAACCGCTTTCTCATTCAGGCCGCCATCGGCTATCCGCTGACCGTGCATGGCACCGGCGGCCAGACCCGCGCCTTCATCCACATTCAGGATTCGGTGCGCTGCATCGAACTGGCGCTTGGCGACGCCCCGAAACAGGGTGACCGGGTCCGGATCTTCAACCAGATGACCGAAACGCACCGCGTGCGTGAACTGGCGGAAAAGGTGGCCGGCCTGACCGGGGCAGAGGTGAAATACCTGCCCAACCCGCGCAAGGAAGCCGCCGAAAACGACCTTATCGTCAAGAATGACCAGTTCCTTGCGCTGGGGCTGAACCCGATCACGCTGGCAGAGGGGCTCTTGTCAGAGGTCGTCGATGTGGCGAAGAAATACGCCCACCGGATCGACCGCAACCGCGTCGCCGCCGTATCGGCCTGGACCCGGGACATCGCCGCCAAGGTCGACCATGATCCCGAGGGCAAGGCGCTGCGGTCCGTGTCATGAGACGGGCCTATGTGACACTGGTGACAAACGCGGATTTTGCGCTTGGGGCCAAGGCCTTGCTGCATTCTCTTAACCTGACCGGGACGACGGCGGACCGGGTGGTGCTGCACACCCGCGGGACACCGGCCAAGGCGCTGGAACCACTCTCCGCCCTGGGCGCCACACTGGTCGAGACCGACCTTCTGCCCACCTCAGACGCCTTCAACGCCGCCCATGCACGTGAGGCGCTGCATGGCCGCGCGCCTTTCACCAAGGGCGTTAAACCGGCCTTCCACACCCCGCTCGACAATTTCTGCAAGCTGCGGCTGTGGCAGCTGGACTATGACCGCGTGGTCTTTCTGGATGCCGATACGCTGGTCCTGCGCAACATCGACAGGCTCTTCGACTACCCGGAATTCTGCGCCGCCCCCAATGTCTATGAAAACCTCGAAGACTTTCACCGGATGAATTCCGGTGTCTTCACCGCCCGCCCCTCGGCGCGGACCTATCAGGCCATGCTGCAACGGCTGGACCGGCCCGGCGCCTTTTGGCGGCGCACGGATCAGACCTTTCTGCAAGAGTTCTTCCCGGACTGGAACGGCCTGCCGATCCGCTACAACACGCTGCAATACCTCTGGTTCAACCTGCCGGGGCTGTGGAACTGGGAGGACATCAGCGTGCTGCATTTCCAGTATGAAAAACCGTGGCAGGACCACGCCAAGGCGCATCGCCTGCGCCCGCTGATCGACCTCTGGCGGGTCTATGCCGCCGGTGGCACCCCGGATCTGGCGGCCCTGCCCCGCGCCGCATGATCGCCCTGACCGGCGCCTCCGGCCTTGTTGGCCGGTTTCTGCTCTCGGGCCTGCCCGGCCCGATGGTCACGCTGGGCCGCACCCCCGTTGCGGGCTTTGCGCAAAGGCCGTGGGATCTCACCGGTCCCGCGCCTGACCTGTCAGGCGTCACCACCCTGGTGCATGCCGCCTTTTCCCATGTGTCCGGGCGCTATCGCGGCGGCGAAGGCGACGACCCAGAGCGCTTCCTGCGCGCCAACCTCGACGGCACGCGCCACCTGTTCGACGCCGCCGCTCAGGCGGGCGTGACCCGCATTCTCTTTCTGTCCTCCCGCGCGGTTTTCGACGGCCTGCCCGACGACACCCCGCTGACAGAGGACACTCCCCCGCATCCCGCCTCGCTTTACGGTCGGGTCAAGGCAGAGGCAGAGGCCCATCTCGCCGCCCTGCCCCTGACCGGTCAAAGCCTGCGCGCCACCGGCATTTTCGGCCCCGGCCCAGGTCACAAATGGCAGGGCCTCTTCCGCGACTATCTCGCAGGCCATCCCATTGCGCCCCGGCGCGGCACCGAACTGCATGGCGCCGATCTGGCCGAGGCCTGCCAACTGCTGCTGAACAGCCCGGCAACCGGCGCCTTCCACGCCTCCGACCTCCTGCTGGACCGGCACGACCTGCTGTCAGAGGTTCAGCGCCTCACCGGCACCCCGCATCCACCCCCCGCCCGCAGCACCCGCGCCGTCAATCCGCTGATCTGCCAGCGCCTGCCTGCCATGGGCTGGCGTCCCGGCGGATTGCCCCGCCTGCACCGCAGCCTGCCCGCCCTGCTGGCCGACAGCTGACCGCGCCGCCCCCCGCGCGACCGCGGCACCTCTGTTCGCCGGAGCCATCCCTCGCTTGATGCCGATCAGGGCCAGAGGCCGGTCCCCTGCAAGGGGGCGCAGCCCCGCGCATCGCGCGGCTTGCCCTTGCAGGGGGCGGGGCTCTGGTTCAGGCCATCATAAGCGCGGGATGGCTCCGGCGAACAGAGCCCTGTTCACGGGTGAATCCTGAAGCGACCACCGCGCCCGCAGGGCGCGCGGATCGCCCCACGCAGGCCGGGCGAAATCCCTCCAATTCCTAACAGTCGGTGAATTCGCCCCTGTAACCCATTGATCTGGCATTCCCCCTAAGCTGTCCACGCGTGGACAGCTACATGAAGCTACAGGGCGGCCCCCGCTCCAGAGGCGTGTCGATGCTCACCTCGGACGGCGCCCAGTCAAAGACCGCCAGCGCCTGCCCGCCATCAAACCCGATGAACAGCCGCCCGGTCTCGGGCTGCAGCGCCACCCCCTCGGCGTCATACCCCCAGGCCGACAGCGGGGTGACCGAAATCACCCGCCCATCCGGCGCCAGTTCGAACAGGGCGTTCAGCCCCTCATTGTCATCCACCACAAGGATATTGCCCGAATACGGATCCCGCGCCACACCCTGTGGCTCCACCATGGGCGGGTCGAACGTCTCCCCCCACAACTCCATCAGGACGGTCCCGTCCGGCGCCACCCGCATCAGCCGCGCGGGGTCATCCTCGACCACCAGAAACGTCCCGTCCGCATCCCGATGCATGCCCTCGGTATCGCGGATCGTGGCACTCAGGGCAAAGACCGGCTCCAAAGCCTTTCCCCTCCGGTCGAGCCACTGAAAATCGCCCCAACCGTTGGCCACCAGCACGGCCTCCTCGGTCACCGTGACCGACCGCACATAGCCCATGTCCGTGTCGAACCGCAGGATCTCGCGTCCGCCCGGCGACAGCAGCACCAACTCGCGGCTCTCGCTCGCGACCCAGACGCCACAAACCTGCGCGTCATAGGCCAGGCTGACGGCCCGCACACCGGGAAAGGTCTCCACATGGCGCAACTCGGCCTCAGCCGGGCCTGCCAGCAACAGTGTCGTCAGGATCAGGTTCCGCATCGCTTCCTCCATCACCGATGGAAAAGACTATGTGCCGAACCGCAATCGGATCAATCCCGTGGGGCACCGCGCCGCTTGAAATCGCCGCGCCAAGGTTCCCTCCGCCCGTCAGACAGGCGGAATGTCCCCCTCGGCCCGCTGCGCGTGAAACTCCGCCTCGAAGGCATCAAAACGCCCTTCGGAAATCGCCGCGCGCATCCCGGCCATCAATTCCTGATAGTAGTGCAGGTTGTGCCAGGTCAGCAGCATACCGGAAATCATCTCGCCCGCGCGGAACACGTGATGCAGATAGGCGCGCGAATAGCCCCGGCAGGCGGGACAGCCGCAATGCTCATCCAGGGGACGCGGATCATCCGCATGACGGGCGTTCTTGATGTTCACCTGCCCGCGACGTGTCCAGGCCTGCCCGGTCCGGCCCGATCGTGAGGGCAGGACACAATCCATCATGTCGATACCGCGCTTGACCGCACCTACGATGTCATCGGGTTTGCCGACGCCCATCAGGTAACGCGGCTTGTCCTCGGGCAGCATCCCGGGTGCATAGTCCAGACAGCCGAACATGTCCTCCTGGCCCTCGCCCACGGCCAATCCGCCAACCGCATATCCATCGAAGCCGATGGCGCGCAGGGCTTCGGCGCTTTCACCGCGCAGATCCTCCTCCAGCCCGCCCTGCTGGATGCCGAACAACATATGGCCCGGGCGGTCGCCAAAGGCCTCGCGCGAACGGGCGGCCCAACGCATCGACAGGCGCATCGACTCCGCGATCCGGTCCCGGTCGGCGGGCAAGGCCGGGCACTCGTCAAAGGCCATCACGATGTCCGAACCCAGCAGTTTCTGGATCTCCATCGACCGTTCCGGCGACAGCATGTGCTTGGACCCGTCGATGTGGCTGCGAAAGGTCACCCCCTCTTCGGTCAGTTTGCGCAACTCGGCAAGGCTCATGACCTGGAACCCGCCCGAATCCGTGAGGATGGGTTTCGACCAGTTCATGAACCGGTGCAGCCCGCCCATCCGGGCGACCCGCTCGGCCCCGGGCCGCAGCATCAGGTGATAGGTGTTGCCCAACAGGATGTCGGCCCCGGTCTCGGCAACGCTTTCGGGCATCATGCCTTTTACCGTGGCGGCGGTGCCGACCGGCATGAAGGCGGGGGTGCGGATTTCGCCGCGCGGGGTGCGGATCACGCCCCGCCGCGCGCGCCCGTCGCGGGCCAGCAGTTCAAAGGATGTCTCAGCCATGATCTCCGCTCTACACGCATCCCCCCCCCGAACAAAAGCCCAAACTCCGCCTCCCGCACCAACCCGAGGCACGGCCCGGAACGGGCCACAGCCGAAACACCCTGCGCGCGCGCCAGCGCGCTCAATTTGATAGGAGCGCGGGGCAAGGCGCGCCTTGAAAATTGTGCGCCGGGACACCCGACCGGATCACGGACCCCTTGCCCATGCGCGCCGCCCCGGCCAGTGTAGCGCCATGAGCAGACCCCCCACCTACAAGGGCGGCATCTCGGCCGTCCTCGCCATATATGAGGCACGCCGCGACCCCCTGCCAGCAGCCGAGGGCGCGCTCTTGCCGCCCGCGGACATCGACCTTGTCCCTCTGACGCAGGCCGTGGTCCCGGACCCCACAGATGGCCCCCATGCGCCGCCCTTCCTCAACAACGGCCAACGCAAGATCTTTCAGTTGCGGCAGGAGTTGCAGGGATCATCGGAACTCACCGTCCTGCACGGGCTGGTCGTTTCGCACCTGCGCAAGCGCAGCTTTCCCGACCATGCTCCGCAGCTTTTTCAGCGCCTCTGGGCGGAACAGGGCGTGCATCTGTTGCAGCATCTCGACGCTCGCTGGATGGTCTCTGCCGTGACCACCTTTGGGGACCACGGGCTGACGCCGGTCCAGCGCGCCACCGGCCTCGCCATGTCGACGCTCTTCGGCATGATGAAGCTCTACGAATCCGAACGGCTCTACAGTGGGCGCGCACCGGATCAACCCTTTGCGCTGGCGAACAAGACCCGCGCCAAGCTGCCGCTGCAGATGGACGCCTATTCGCTGACCTCCGGCGGGCTGGACGCAAACCTGATTGCCCGCCTCTGGCAAGAGGCAGAGGGCGACGCGGTCATCCGCCCGCTGGCCCATCACCTTCTGGACTTGCTGATCCACGATCCCGGTGGCGTCTTCCGCAGGCTGTCGGTCATGAGCGCCCGAAAGACACGGCGCGACAAGGCCGAAGCCGTCACGGCTCAGTCGGCGCCGGTGGCCGCCCGCCCGGTCAGGTCAGCCGACAGGCTGCGTTGGGGCCTTGTCAGCACGATCAAGGCCCCGCTGTCACAGATCGCCCGATTTGCCGCTCACCACATCGATCTCGGGGCTGAGGCCCTGCATATTCATCTGGATGAACCGGATGCCGAGGCGGAGGCATTTCTCAGCCGCCACCCGCGTATCCATGTGACCCAATGTGACCACGCCTATTGGGAACACGCGGGCCGGGCGCGGATGTCGGCGCATCAATTGCGGCAGGCCTTCAATGCCACCCGCTGCCTGCGCGCCACCGCTGACAGCCTCGACTGGCTGGGCCATATCGACGTGGATGAATTCATCATCGCGCAACGCCCCGTCAAGGACGTCCTGTTCCACGCCGATCCGCAGGCGGCCATCGCCAAGATGCCCCCGGCAGAGGCCCTGGCCCCCGTCACTGGCGACCCAACCCATTTCAAGCTGTCCCACGCGCAAGCGGGCGTGAAAAAGGCCCTGCTGCAGGAAATCTACCCCACGTTCGGACTGCATCTTTACGGCGGTTTTCTCAGTCACACGGGCGGCAAGGTCTTTGCCCGCCCGGGCATTCCCGATACCCGGCTGGGCATCCATACGCTGAAATACAAGGGCGAGGACGTCACCAACAAGACCCGCGCCGAGGGGCTGTTCCTTGCCCATTTCCACGCCCCAAGCTGGGAGCATTTCCGCAGCCATCTGGATTTCCGACGCGACCACGGCTCCTACCGCCGTCCTGCGGACCGCAGCGAAATGGGTCAGGCGGAACTCTTCGATTTCCTGATGCAAGAGGAGGGCGATGCAGGCCTGCGCGCCTTTTTCGAAGAAGTCTGCGCCGACACCCCCGCGTTGCGCGACCGGCTGGCGCGCCACGACATGCTGCTGACCCATGACTTCGACTTCGACGCCACCACGCGCCGTGTCTTTGGGGACTTGCCATGATCCGCTGGGGCACTGTTTCCACCATGAAGGCCCCGAAGGAGGCGATCCTGAACTTCGCCGCCTGGCATCTGGAACTGGGGGCGCACCGCCTGTACATCTACCTTGACGACAACGTGCCGGACACAGAGGCCGTACTGTCCGCACATCCAAAGATCCGCGTCAAACACACCGACGCCGCCTATTGGGCCAAACGCAAGGGACGGCCAGAGGTCAGCCGGAACCGGCAGACCGCAAATGTCCGCCATGCCAACAACCGCAAGGTTGAATGCGACTGGCTGTGCCACATCGACGTGGACGAATTCCTGCTGCCGCAACACCCCGTTGCGGATCAACTGGCGGAATTGCCTGCAGATTGCCTCTGCGCCCGCGTCCGCCCAGTTGAGGCGCTGGCCCCCGGCGAGGCCGCCGCGCCGGGGGAAACCCTGTTCAAGGCCTTTCATCTGGAACAGGACGCGCGCCGACAGGCGGCAGAGGCCTGCTTTCCCACATGGGGCCGCCACCTGTCGGGCGGGTTTCTCAGCCATGTGGCGGGCAAGCTGTTCTTTCGCACCGGGATCAAGGGCCTGCAGGTCAAGATCCACAACATGTTTCTCAAGGATGAGATGAACATCGGCGAGCGCGCCCTTACCGGGACCGAATTGGGCCACTTCCATGCCGCCGACTGGGACCATTTCCGCGAGCAGATGCGTTGGCGGCTGGCGACGGGATCCTATCGGCCCGAGCTCAAGGCGCAGACCCGCGCGCCCGGCGCGCTGAACCTGCATGCGCTCTTGGGCATGATAAACGACACCGGCGGCGAGGCCGCGCTGCGCCTGTTCTTTGACGAGGTCTGCACCGCCACGCCAGAGCTTGTCAGCCGGCTTGAGGCACAGGGTCTGCTGCGGCGGCATGAAATGCAGCTGGACCAACTGCGCGCGCGCCATTTCCCCAACGTCAAAACCGGTTAATTCGGCCTAAACCCGCAGATTGGGTGAGAAATTCGCCTGTTAACGCGCATAACCGCAGGCTCTGATTGACGTTTGCCCGAGTTTTCCGTATGGCAGGCGGCATCTGGGGTAAGCGTATTAAGAGTTCAGGCCATCCGGGCCCGCCCCCCTATCAGACGCGCGGGCCAGGTAACAGTGTCCGCACAACATGGACACACATGACAAAATTCAGCGACCTGAACCTCAGCCCCAAAGTGCTCAAAGCCGTCGAAGAAGCTGGCTATGAGACCCCCACCCCCATTCAGGCGGGCGCCATTCCCTCTGCCCTGGAAGGCAAGGACGTGCTGGGCATCGCCCAGACCGGCACCGGCAAGACCGCCAGCTTTACGCTGCCAATGATCTGCAAACTGGCCCGTGGACGCGCCCGCGCGCGGATGCCGCGCAGCCTTGTGCTGTGCCCGACGCGCGAACTGGCCGCGCAGGTGGCCGAGAACTTCGACACCTATTCCAAACATGTCAAACTGACCAAGGCGCTGCTGATCGGCGGCGTTTCCTTCAAGGAACAGGATGCGCTGATCGACAAGGGCGTCGACGTCCTGATCGCCACACCGGGCCGCCTTCTGGACCATTTCGAACGCGGCAAACTGCTGTTGACGGGCATCGAGATCATGGTCGTCGATGAGGCCGACCGGATGCTGGACATGGGCTTTATCCCCGATATCGAACGCATCTTCTCTCTGACGCCGTTCACCCGCCAGACGCTGTTTTTCTCCGCCACCATGGCGCCCGAGATTGAGCGCATCACCAACACCTTCCTCTCCGCACCCGTGCGGGTCGAGGTTGCCCGTCAGGCCTCGGCCTCGGAAACCATCGAACAGGGGGCCGTTGTCTTTCGCCCGTCCCGCAAGGATCGCGAAGCGAGTGAGAAGCGCCGCGTGCTGCGTGCCCTGATCGATTCCGAGGGCGAAAGCTGCACCAACGCCATCATCTTCTGCAACCGCAAGGTGGACGTGGATGTGGTGGCCAAGTCGCTGAAGAAATACGGCTATAACGCCGCCCCGATCCACGGCGATCTTGATCAGTCGCAGCGCACGAAAACGCTGGACGGGTTCCGGGACGGCTCTTTGCGTCTGCTGATCGCCTCGGACGTGGCGGCGCGCGGGCTGGATATCCCGGCCGTGAGCCATGTGTTCAACTTTGACGTGCCCAGCCATGCCGAAGACTATGTGCACCGCATCGGCCGCACCGGTCGAGCCGGTCGCTCCGGCAAGGCCTACACGATCTGCGTTCCGCGCGATGAAAAATACTTCGACGCGGTCGAAAAGCTGCTTCAGACGAAGATCCCGCGCCTCGACAACCCTGTCGCAGCGGTCGAGGAGCCCAAACAGGCAGAGCCCGTCGCGGAGACCCGCAAAGCCGACGACGCCCCCAAGGCCGAAGAGCGTCGCAACAGCGACAATCGGCGGTCCGCCAACAAGCCCGATACCCGCGCGCCCAGCAGCAAGCCGGAAAACCGCGGATCGCGTGGGTCGTCCGACCGTCGTGGCGGGCGCGACAAGACGGTTGTCGGCATGGGAGACCATATGCCCGAGTTCATCGCGCTGAGCTTTGACGAGCGTCGCGCCGGCTGAACCGGCACCCGCCCGTCAGAATCGAAAAGGCCGGTCCATTGGACCGGCCTTTTGCGTCTGGCATGGCAGGCGGCTGTCAGGACAACCGGCTGACCACCACCGTCACCTCGGGCTTCTTGCCGATCTCGTTCAGGGAGGTGTTGCGCACCACACGCCGCAATCCCTCCTCCAGCTTATCGTCGTCGGTCAGGGTCTTGCCCCCCGCACGCCCAAGGAACTGCGACAGATCCTCTTCGAGAATATCGACCAGCGGCGCGTGGCTGCGCCCCTGTTCCGGCAGACCCTTCAGGTCACACCACGGATCGCCCAGCGGATCATCCTGCTCGTCAAGGATCACCGTCACCAGCACATGCCCGTTCAGCGCCATGCGGATGCGGTCGCGAACGATCCCATCCAAGGCGCCGATCTGAACGGAGCCATCCAGATAGGTGCGCCCGGTGTCGACATATTCGACCACGCGCGGCTCATTGCCGGAAAGATCGATCATCATGCCGTTGACCGCCAGAACGCCGGCCCGCCCCTTGGCCGAGGCCAGACGCGCGTGTTCCCGCAGGTGACGGTGTTCGCCATGCATCGGCACAACGATCTGCGGCTGCACGATGTCATGGACGGTCTCTAGATCCGGGCGGTTGGCATGGCCGGACACGTGATAATCCCCCATCCCGTCATCCACCACGTCCACGCCCTTTTCCGAAAGCTGGTTCATGATGCTGATCACGCCACGTTCATTGCCCGGAATGACCTTGGACGAAAACAGGAAGAGGTCCCCCTCTTTCAACTCCAGCCCGTTGTATTTGCCCCGGGCCAGTTGGGCGCTGGCTGCGCGGCGCTCACCCTGACTGCCCGTGACCAGCAGCATGACGTTTTCACGCGGCAGGCGGGCGGCATCCTCGGGGCCGATCACCTTGGGAAAGCCGGTCAGCACGCCGGTTTCCACCGCCGCCTCGATCATCCGACGCATGGCGCGGCCCAGCAGGCAGATCGACCGCCCTGCCCGCTCGCCCGCCTCGGCCAGCGTTTTCACCCGCGCGACGTTCGAGGCAAAGGTCGTCGCCACCACCATGTTGCGCGCCTCGGACACCAGCTTTTCGACCGCCGGGCCGACCGTGACCTCCGACCGGCCCGCGTGCTGCGAAAACACGTTGGTGGAATCGCAGATCAGCGCCTTCACCCCCGGCTTCGCAACCTCTGCCCAGAGCTCCGGGTCCCAAGGTTCCCCGACCAGCGGTGTCCGGTCCAGTTTGAAATCACCTGTGTGAATCACACGCCCCGCGGGGGTGTCGATCACCAGGGCGCTCGATTCGGGAATGGAGTGCGAAATCGGCAGAAAGCCCACCTTGAACGGCCCCACCTCTTTCGTCTCGGGCCAGGCGGAACAGGTCCGCACGGCCTTGCCCTCTACCCCATATTCGGCCAGCTTGCCGCGCGCAATATTGGCCGTGAAGGCGCGCGCGTAGATCGGCACCCCCAGCGCGTCGAAGGTATGGCCCACCGCGCCCACGTGATCCTCATGCGCATGGGTGATGAACAGCGCCTCGATCCGGTGCTTGTTCTGCTTCAGCCATGTGATGTCGGGCAGGATCAAGTCCACGCCCGGCGTCGAGTCCATGTCCGGGAAGGTGACGCCGATATCCACGACGATCAGCCGTTCCTCGCCCGGCTTGCCGTATCCATAGACATAGCAGTTCATGCCGATCTCGCCGGCGCCGCCCAGCGGCAAATAGATCAACCGGTTCTCGCTCATGTGACTGCCTCGTTCTTCATGTTGTGTTTGTATATCTCGACCAGTCCGTTCATCGTCAGGAACTCGTCAAACTCATCGAACAGCGGCACCGCCTGCTGAAACAGCGGCGCCAGTCCGCCGGTCGAAATGACCTGCATGGGCCGCTCGCGCTCCGCCTTGATCCGGTCGCAGATCTCGCTCACCAGTCCGACGTAGCCCCAGAAGACGCCGGACTGCATGCAGGCCACCGTATTTGTGCCGACCACGCGCTGCGGCTTGGTAATGTCCACATGCGGCAGGGCCGCCGCTGCCATGTGCAGCGCCTCGAGGCTCAGGTTCACCCCGGGCGCGATCACACCGCCGACGTAGGCGCCGTCGCTGGCCACCACGTCAAAGGTCGTGGCGGTGCCGAAATCGACGATGATCAGATCCCCGCCGAATTGCTTGAACCCCGCAACCGTGTTCACCAGCCGGTCCGGCCCCACCGCCGTCCCGGCGTCCACCCGCACATCCACGGGCAGCGCACAGTCGGGCTTGCCCACCACCAGCGGCCGCGTATTGAAATAACGATCCGACAGGACACGCAGGTTGAACACCACGCGCGGCACCGTCGAAGAGACGATCACATCGGTGATCTGCGCCTCGATCTTCTGGAACTCCATCAGGGTCGATAACCAGACGTAATACTGGTCGGCCGTGCGCTGGTGCTCGGTCGAGGTTCGCCAGGTGGCGATAAAGTGGTCGCCATCCCAGATGGAGAAAACCGTATTGGTATTGCCACAATCGATGGCGAGGAGCATGCGCGGCCTATTCGAAGAAAACATCCGCCGCGGCAATGGTGACGCGGCCTTTAGGGGTCTTTAGGACAAGTTGCCCGGTGGCGTCCACCGTCTCGAACACGCCGGTGATCTCCTCGCGTGCGGTGCGCGCTGTGATCGTCTCTCCCAGACGCGCCGCACGGCTCAGCCAGAGGCTGCGGATCGGATCGACCCCGTAGGTACCGAAACTGGCCTCATACCGGGCATAGGCGGCGGCGAGCGCATCCAGAAAGGTCTCTGGCGTGACGCGCACCCCGGTCTCGGACAAGAGCGCAACCGGAGGGACCGCCCCCTCTTCGACCTGTGTTGGATCCGGCGCGACCAGCAGATTGACCCCGATCCCGATGGCCAGATGGCCACCGGGACCACCGATGCTTTCAAGCAGGATGCCCGCCAGCTTTCCGCCATTCAGCAGCACATCGTTAGGCCATTTCAGCGACAGGCCAACCGCCGTCCCGGTGACCGTCTCCAGTGCATCATACAGCGCCAGCGAAGCCACAAAGCTGCGTAGCGCGACCTTGTCCGGCGTCTCTGTCGGGCGCATCACCAATGTCGCCGCGAAGTTTCCCTCGGAGTTGACCCAGGCCCGGCCCCGTCGTCCGCGCGCTGCAGTCTGGCGCAGTCCAAGGATCCATTCCGGCCCGGACAAACCAGACGCAATCCGCGCCGCCTCGGCATTGGTGCTGTCCACCTCCGCCAGCACTCGTCGGGCATAACCTTCCGGCCAATTCGTCAATTCGCAAACCCCGTGTTTCTTTGGGCTAAAAATACCTCGGGGGAGTCGACCGCAGGAAGACGGGGGCAGAGCCCCCACCGCAGCGCGCCCGCAGGGCGCGCTGCCACAGGGATCAATTCACCAGCGTCGCTGCAGCGGCCTGTGCCGCACCTTCGATCCCGAACAGGTTGACCACGCCGACGACCATGATCACCGCCGAGGCCATCAGGAAGCCCCAAAGCACCGGCGACTTGCCACCGTCCAGCGCATCCTCGCGGTCCTCGCCAAAGTACATGTAGTAGACGATCCGCAGGTAGTAGAAGGCACCGATGACCGAGGCCACCACACCAGCCACAGCCAGCCATGCAAACCCTGCCTCATAGGCCGCGCGCAGCACGTAGAACTTGCCGAAGAACCCGACCAGCGGCGGTACCCCGGCAAGGCTGAACAGCAGCACCAGCATGGCCAGTGCCTTGCCCGGCTCACGCGCGGAATACATGCCCAGCGACTCGATGTCCGTGACCGGCTGGCCATCGCGTTCCATCGACAGGATGAAGGCAAAGGTGCCAACATTCATGGTGACGTAGATCGCCATGTAGATCAGCATCGCCTGCACGCCCAGCTCGGTTCCGGCGGCCAGACCCATCAGGGCATAGCCCATGTGGGCGATCGAGGAATAGGCCATCAGGCGCTTGATGTCGCGCTGGCCGATGGCGGCAATCGCGCCAAGGAACATCGACAGCACCGACAGGAGCGCAATGACCTGCCCCCAGTCCGCGGTCGCCTGACCAAAGGCGTCGAACATCACGCGGGCGAACAGGCCCATCGCCGCCACCTTGGGCGCGGTGGCAAAGAAGGCGGTGACCGGCGTGGGAGAGCCTTCATACACATCCGGCGTCCACATGTGGAACGGCACCGCCGAGACCTTGAACGCCAGACCGGAGATCAGCATGACCAGACCGATCAGCAGACCAACCGACAGGTCGCCCTCTGTCGCCGTCTGGATGATGCCCGAGAACAGCGTCGTGCCCGCATAGCCATAGGTCAGCGACGCACCGTAAAGCAGCAGACCCGACGACAGCGCGCCCAGCACGAAGTATTTCAGACCGGCCTCGGTCGACTTCACACTGTCGCGGCGCAATGAGGCCACCACGTAGAGCGACAGCGACTGCAGTTCGAGCCCCATGTAAAGCGCCATCAGGTCGCCTGCGGAGACCATCATCATCATGCCGACGACCGCCAGCGAGATCAGCAGCGGGTATTCGAACCGCAGCAGACCGCGACGCTCCATGTACCCTTCGCTCATCAGCAGGACACAAGCGGCAGAGACAAGGATCACCACCTTGGCAAAGCGCGAAAAGGCATCGTTCACGAACATGCCGTTGAAAGCCACCTGCGTGCCTTCACCGGTTGTTCCGATCCAGAAGGCCAGCACAAAGAACAGCGCCGAGGTCGCCCAGACCAGCATCGGGGCCAGCTTGTCCTTGCCGGTGTAGACCGCGCCTACAAGTGCCACCATCGCAAAGACCGACAGCAGGATTTCCGGCAGGATGATGTTCAGATCAGCCGAGATCATGTCCCGCCTCCTTAGTGTTCAGCCGCCACAGCAACCTGCGTGTCGGCCTCAGAGCGGCCGGCACTGGCAAGCGCCGTGTCGTATTTCGAAACCAGGGCCTCGACCGCCGGACCGGTCCGGTCAAGGATCGGGGCCGGATAGACGCCCATCCAGATCGTCATGACCACCAGCGGCGCAAAGATCGCTTTTTCGCGCGTGGTCATGTCCTTGATGGTCTTGAGGCTTTCCTTGATCAGGTCGCCCATCACCACGCGGCGGTACAGCCAGAGCGCGTAGCAGGCCGACAGGATCACGCCCGTAGTCGCCCCTGCCGCCACCCAGGTGTTGACCTGGAAGACACCCATCAGGGTCAGGAATTCCCCGATGAATCCCGAGGTGCCCGGCAGGCCAACGTTGGCCATGGTGAACAGCATGAAGATCATCGCATAGGCCGGCATCCGGTTCACCAGACCGCCGTAGGCGTCGATCTCACGCGTGTGCATCCGGTCATAGATCACGCCGACGCAAAGGAAGAGCGCGCCAGAGATGAAGCCGTGGCTGATCATCTGGAAGATCGCCCCATCGACCCCCTGCTGGTTCGCCGCGAAGATGCCCATGGTCACATAGCCCATGTGTGCGACCGACGAATAGGCGATCAGCTTTTTCATGTCTTCCTGCACCAGCGCGACCAGCGAGGTGTAGATGATCGCGATGACACTCAACGTGAAGACAAAGTTCTGCATCACGTCCGCCCCCACCGGGAACATCGGCAGGCTGAACCGCAGGAAGCCGTAGCCCCCCATCTTCAGCAGGATCGCCGCCAGCACGACCGAACCTGCAGTCGGGGCTTGAACGTGGGCCTCGGGCAACCATGTGTGCACCGGCCACATCGGCATCTTGACGGCGAAGCTGGCAAAGAAGGCGAGGAAGAGCATGGTCTGCAACCCGCCCACCACATGCACGCCAAGAATGCTGAAGTCGTCGGACGCAAAGTTGTGTTTCAGCAGCGAGATATCACAGCCGCCGATACAGGTGGTGCCCGCATCCGAATACATCGCCACCATCGCCACCAGCATCAGGACAGAGCCGAGGAAAGTGTAGAGGAAGAACTTGAACGAGGCGTAGATGCGGTCCTTGCCGCCCCAGATGCCGATGATCAGGAACATAGGGATCAGGCCCGCCTCGAAGAAGAGGTAGAACAGCACCAGGTCCAGTGCCATGAACACGCCCAGCATGAGCGTTTCCAAGAGCAGGAAGGCGATCATGTATTCCTTGACCCGGTGGCTGACGTCCCAGCTGGCCGCGATAACCAGCGGCATCATGAAGGTGGTCAGCAGGACGAACAGCACGGAAATGCCGTCCACGCCCATCCGGTATTTCAGGCCCATCAGCCAGTCGCGCTCTTCCAGCATCTGGAAGCCGGTGTTCTCGGCATCGAACTGCGCGAGAATGAACAGCGAGATGACAAAGGTCGCCGTCGTCGCGATCAGCGCCAGCCACTTGGCATTGCGCTGCGCCGCCGCGTCCTCGCCCCGCAGGAACAGCGCAAGGATCAGCGCCGCCAGAGCAGGCAGGAAGGTGACGATGGAAAGAAGGTTGCCCATTAGTGTGCCCCTCCGCTGAGCGTCATCCAGGTGATGAAGATCGCGATCCCGATCACCATGGCGAAGGCATAGGTAAAGATGTAACCGGACTGGGCCCGGCCGGCGAGCCGGGTAAAGAAGGGCACGATGCCCATGGCAAGACCATTGATCCCGCCCTTGATGATCGCCTCGTCACCGCCCTTCCACAGAATGCGTCCCAGCGCCTTGGCCGGCTGCACGAAGAGGAAATCGTAGATTTCATCCACGTACCACTTGTTCAGCAGGAACAGGTAGAGCGGGCGCTGGTTTTCAGCCAGTTTGACCGGCAGCGTCGGGTTCACGATGTAGAACCAGTAAGCCGTGGCAAAACCGATCAGCATCGCGATGAAGGGCGAGAGCTTGACCCATTTGGGCACATAGTGCGCGTCATGCAGGACATGGTTGTCTGCGCCCATGTAGATGGCCCCTGCCCCCGGTGCCGCCACTGCCGCGTGATCACCCGCCGGTGCGGCGTGATCGTCGGCCTTGTCGCCTGCCGGTGCGGCGTGGTCGTCGCCTTGGCCTGCATCGGCGGTGTCCGCGTGAGCAGCATCGGCAGGATCGTCACCGTGCGTCGCATCTGCGGGCGCACCATGTTCCGACGCCTCGGCATGGGCTGCCGGGATGCCGAAGAACTTGTTCACATAGTCTTCCTTGCCGAAGAAGCTGTTGTACCAGAGCATCCCCGAGAAGACCGCGCCAAGCGCCAGCACACCCAAGGGCACCAGCATGACGGTAGGGCTTTCATGTGCGTGTTCATGCGTGTGCTTGTCGCCGCGCGGCTTGCCGTAGAAGGTCATGAACATCAGGCGCCAGCTGTAGAAGCTGGTGAACAGCGCCGCGATGACCAGTGCCCAGAAGGCGAAGCCGCCG
Organism: Antarctobacter jejuensis; assembly: GCF_052266595.1. Taxonomy (NCBI): domain Bacteria; kingdom Pseudomonadati; phylum Pseudomonadota; class Alphaproteobacteria; order Rhodobacterales; family Roseobacteraceae; genus Antarctobacter; species Antarctobacter jejuensis. Next base: position 189,145 of record NZ_JBQQXJ010000001.1, read on the forward strand.
TTGGTGCCGGCATAGGCGCTTTCGATCACCGCGTCCTTGGACAGGAACCCGGCAAAACCGATGGTGGTCAGCGGGATGCCGACGCCGGTGATGGCCAGCGTACCAATCATCATCGCCCAGAAGGTATAGGGCAGCTTTTTCCGCAGACCGCCGTAATTCCGCATGTCCTGTTCGTGGTGCATGCCGTGGATCACGGAGCCCGCGCCAAGGAACAGCATCGCCTTGAAGAAGGCGTGCGTGAACAGGTGAAACATCGCGACCGAGTAGACGCCCACACCTGCGGCCACGAACATGTAGCCCAACTGCGAACAGGTCGAATAGGCAATCACGCGCTTGATGTCGTTCTGCACCAGACCCACGGTCGCGGCGAAGAAGGCCGTCGTCGCACCAAGGAAGGTGATGAAGGCTGTCGCATGCGGCGCGAATTCCATGATCGGCGACATGCGGCAGACCAGAAAGACACCGGCGGTAACCATGGTTGCGGCGTGGATCAGCGCCGAAACCGGGGTCGGGCCTTCCATCGCGTCGGGCAGCCAGGTGTGCAGGATGAACTGCGCCGATTTACCCATCGCGCCGATGAACAGCAGGATCGCCACCACCTCGGCCGCGTTCCAGCTGCGCCAGAGGAAGGTCAGCTGCGTTTCTGCCAGCGTCGGGGCGGCGGCAAAGATGTCATCGAAGCGCACGCTGTCCGTCAGGAAGAACAGCGCAAAGATCCCCAGCGCAAAGCCGAAGTCACCCACCCGGTTGACCACGAAGGCCTTGATCGCGGCGGCGTTGGCAGACGGCTTGCGATAGTAGAAGCCAATCAGCAGGTAGGACGCGACGCCCACGCCTTCCCAGCCGAAGAACATCTGCACAAGGTTGTCCGAGGTCACCAGCATCAGCATCGCGAAGGTGAAGAAGGACAGGTAGGCAAAGAAGCGCGGCTTATAGCTCTCTTCGCCTTCCTTGAAATTGTCGTCATGCGCCATGTAGCCGAAGGAATACAGGTGCACGAGCGAGGACACGGTGGTGACCACGATCAGCATGATCGAAGTCAGCCGGTCCAGACGGATCGACCAGTCGGTGGACAGCGTACCGCTTTCGATCCAGCGCAGCACCTGGATGTGTTCCGCGTCCGGCCCATGCTGGAAAAAGGTGATCCAGGAAAAGGCACAGGCAAGGAATAGCAGCCCGGTGCTGATCCACTGGGCCCCGCGGATGCCGGTCAGCTTCCAGCCGAACCCCGCGATGAGCGCGCCCACCAGCGGGGCAAAGAGAATGATGCTCTCCATGTGGGTCAGCCTTTCATCACGTTGACGTCTTCCACGGCGATGGTGCCGCGGTTCCGGAAGAAACAGACCAGGATCGCCAGGCCGATCGCGGCCTCGGCAGCGGCGACGGTCAGCACGAACAGCGTGAAGACCTGGCCGACAAGGTCACCCAGATGGGTCGAAAAGGCGACGAGGTTGATGTTCACCGCCAGCAGCATGAGTTCGATGCTCATGAGCAGGATGATCACGTTCTTGCGGTTCAGGAATAGCCCGAAGATGCCGATGACGAAGAGCACCGCCGCCACCGTCAGGTAATGTTCCAATCCGATCATGTGCGTCCCTCCGGGCTTGGTGCCCGTTTCAGTTCCATCGTTTTGTCCGGCTTTCGCCGATCCGGCCCCGGGTTTGATCCGCGGCCTCTTGTTCCGTGTTCCGCCCCGGTCGGGCAGAGCTCCCGGGACGCTCCCGGGACAGAATTATCCCAGCCGTCGCGGGCGTTTCAGTTTCAGGCGCGTCAGCTTGTCGTCAGTCCAGTCCTGCGCGCGAACCGGCAAGAGCAGCATCGCCTTGCGCAGCACCCAGGCCCCGAACATGATCTTCAAAATCCAGAATCCCACGTAGAGCGCGACGCCATATGGCGACAGGACAACGTCCCAGACCCCCTGCATCACAGCCCCTGCCCCGGTTTGACGTCCTTGAGTTCCATCGCCTTGGCCGGGTCGCGGTACATCTGCGCAAGGATATCCTGACGCTTGATGTCTGTCCGGTGGCGCAGGGTCAGAACGATGGCCCCGATCATCGCGACCAGCAGGATCAGACCGGCCAGTTGGAACAGCAGGAAATACTGATCGTAGAGGATCAGGCCAAGCGCCTCTGTATTGTGGCGATCCGCCGTCACCGGCTGCGCCAGTTGAGACGCGGCCATATCGGACGACTGCCATGCGCCAAAGGCCATCGCGAGTTGCATCAGGATCACCAACCCTATCAGCAAGGCCAGCGGCATGTACTTGGCCATCTCCGCCTTCAACTCGGCGAAATCGACGTCCAGCATCATGACCACGAAGAGGAACAGCACCGCGACCGCGCCAACGTAGACGATCACCAGCAGCATGGCGACGAATTCCGCCCCCATCAGCACGAAGAGACCGGCAGAGGACAGGAACGCGAGGATCAGCCAGAGCACCGAATGGACCGGGTTGCGGCTGACCACCGTGAACAGACCGCCCGCGATCACGCCAATCGCAAAGAGGTAGAAGGCAAAGACCATCATGTCTCGTCATCCTTGTTTTCATCGATGATCTCGCGCGCCAGATCCATGGCGCGGGTCATCGCGGGAATGCCTGCGAACATCGACATATGACCGATGGTTTCGGCGATTTCTTCCGGGGTGGCCCCGGCTTCCATGGCATGACGCACAGTCAGGCGGAACGGCGTTTCCGCCTGTGCGCCCTGCATGGTCAGGCCGGAGATTGTCAGCAAAAGCCGCGTCTTTGCGTCAAGGCCGCTCTTCGACATGCCCTTGCCGAACCACATCTCCATGGCGTCCTTGGTCATGGTCGGCCAGAGCTTTTCAAAGCCCTTGGGGTCGAAGCTGCTGAGCGAGGGGTTGAAGGCCTTCGCCATCTCCTGCGCCTGCTGCATCATCAACTCGAACGGGGTCTTGGAGTCGCTCATTTCCGCTCCTCCCTGGAGTCCAGCAAGGCCTCGACCTTGGCGTCGATCCGCTGGCTGAGAGCATCCAGCGCCGCGCCCGCCTGTTCGGACTTGCGGCTTAGCGCCTGAACGCCGTCCTCTGCCCGCTGCAGCGCGTCATTCATCGTTCCGGGTTTGACCGTCATTGGCTGCCCTCCGCGTCCGGGCAGGCGCCATAGACAGAAAGACGCGCCTCCAGCCAGTTCTGGCCGTTCAGGGTTCGTGGCTCAAGGATCGAAACCACCTCGACACCCGCGCGCTGAAACGGGGCCACGTTGGCAAGTCCGTCGGCCTTGCCGGTGAAATCCGTTCCCCAATCCTGCATCAGCCTGTCAAAGATCGTCGTGACCATCGCCTTTTGATCCGGCGCGCCAACCGACATGAGGCAGGTGCAAAACCCGTCATGGGATACCAGTGACACCACGGTTTCGGGCGCCATGTGCCACCCCCCGTCGATCACCTTCAGGCCAGCACCGGCCGCCTTGTCCTCGAACCTCGAGAAATCCGGCGCGGCCGCCATGCAGACGGTCGAAAACACCTCGGCACGCTTGTCCATCCGCTCTGGCCCGCCCTCGACAAGAGGCTGGGCGGCGGTGGCCTGCGCGGCAAGGATCATGGATATGACGGGGGTGCGGATCATCGTGCGTTCAGCGGTACGGAGCGTCCAGTTCGAGATTGCGGGCGATTTCGGCCTCCCAGCGGTCGCCGTTTTCCAGCAACTTGGCCTTGTCGTAGTAGAGTTCCTCGCGCGTTTCGGTCGCGAACTCGAAGTTCGGACCCTCGACAATGGCATCGACCGGGCAGGCCTCCTGGCAGAAGCCGCAGTAGATGCACTTGGTCATGTCGATGTCATAGCGCGTTGTGCGGCGGCTGCCGTCGTCGCGCGGTTCCGCGTCGATGGTGATGGCCTGCGCCGGGCAGATCGCCTCACACAGCTTGCAGGCGATGCAGCGTTCTTCGCCGTTGGGATACCGGCGCAGCGCGTGTTCGCCGCGGAACCGGGGCGACAGAGGCCCCTTTTCATGCGGATAGTTCAGCGTGGCCTTGGGCGCGAAGAAATACTTCAGGCCCAGTTGAAAGCCCTTTATGAAATCCGCGAGCAGAAAATACTTTGCGGCCCGGCCGTAGTCGATGGTCGCCATTCTATCCTTGCTCCTGTGCCAGTTTCTGCAGTTCGGCGTCCAGCGCCTCTGCGTTGCGCGCATCCGCCAGCGGATCGCCCGGTTTGATATCTGCGCCCACATCCGGAACGCTTTGTGTCGGCGGTTTGCCAGCGGCGGCGCGCTTGGCCTCTGCGGTCCGCATATCGGCGGCCCAGCGGAACACGGCGGCCGCGATTTCCGTCGCCTGCGGCATCAGGTTGCCGTCACTGTCCACGTCCGGCAGGCCGGTGTCGCGGACAACGAAGTCACCCAGATCGATCATGTCGATGTACTTGGCGTCGAGGATGGCGGTTTTCAGATCAGACATGGCGGTCTCCCTTGGCAAGGGCGCACGGAATGCGCGCCTCTGCCGTCAGGGCACCACCGGCGGACCGCCTGCCCCTGCGCCCTGCCATCCGGGTATCCGAAACGATATGTTTCCGAACCGTGAACAATGTCAGCCCCCGGTGACCCAGCGGGCATAGCCGTCGAAGAACCAGCCGAACTTGGCCGCGAAGGATACGAAGACCACCCAGACAAGGCTGAACGGCAGGAAGACCTTCCATCCAAGGCGCATCAGCTGGTCATAGCGGTAACGCGGCGTGATCGCCTTCACCATCGCGAAGATGAAGAAGAAGAAGGCCATCTTGGCGACCATCCACAGCGCGCCGTCAGGCAGGCCCGGGATCGGCGACAGCCAGCCACCGAAGAACAGCAGCGTCGTCAGCGCACACATCAGGAAGATCGCGATGTATTCACCGGCCATGAACAACAGAAACGGGGTCGAGGAGTATTCCACCTGATACCCCGCGACCAGTTCCGATTCCGCTTCGGGAAGGTCGAACGGCGGGCGGTTCGTCTCTGCGAGGCAGGAGATGAAGAACAGGAAGACCATCGGGAAATGCGGCAGCCAGTACCAGCTGAAGAAGCCGAAAGAGCCGTCCTGCGCATCAACGATGTCGCCAAAGTTCATCGACCCGGTCGAGATGATCACGCCGATGATGATCAGGCCGATCGAGACCTCGTAGGAAATCATCTGCGCGGCAGAGCGCAGCGAGCCAAGGAACGGATATTTGGAGTTCGACGCCCAGCCGCCCATGATCACGCCGTAAACCTCAAGCGAGGATACCGCCATGACGTACAGGATCGCCACGTTGATGTCCGACAGCACCCAGTTGTCGCTGAAGGGAATCACCGCCCAGGCGATCATCGCCAACACGAAACTGGCCATCGGGGCGAGCATGAATACCGTCCGGTCCGCCCCCGCCGGGATGACCACTTCCTTGACGACGTATTTCAGCGCGTCGGCCACGGTTTGCAGCAGGCCATAGACGCCCACCACGTTCGGACCGCGCCGCATTTGGACCGCAGCCCAGATCTTGCGGTCGCCGTAGACAAGAAAGAGCAGCGAAATCATCACAAAGCCCAGCACCGCAAGGCATTGCGCAAAGATGATGACAAAGGTGCCCAGAGGCGTGGCGAAGAAGTTTTCCATCAGGTCCTCACACCATCGGTATTCCGTTCTCGGCACAGGCCAACGCCGCCACTTCAGCGTCGATGGTCTTGAGCCCGCGGGGCAGCGCCGCCGAGATGGTGTAAACCGCATCTCCGCGCCAGAGGCCACCCTTTTCGTTGACTGTCGTGCGTATATGCCGCGCAAATCCATAGCCGCGGATCAGCGCGTATTGCGCCGCCGCGCATTCTGCATAGTCCTCTACGTCGCCCGCATCGCGCGCGCCCCGCATCGCCACCGCGAACTGCACAAGGTCCTCATCCAGCAGGCGCGTTTCCACACCGGCATAAACCGGGGTGAACGGCGCGTCCTGCGACGGCTCCGGGGCCGTGCAGCCCGATAGTCCGGAGGCGAGGGCCATCAGGGGTATCACCACGCGTCCTCGCACTTATTCCGCAGCCAAGGGGGCGGCGGCGCGGTCGCGGGCCTGCTTGGACAGCTCGGCCATCAGCGCGCTGGCGCGTGCGATCGGGTTGGTCAGGTAGAAGTCGCGCACGGCGTAACGGAAATCCGCACCGCCCAGCTTGCCCGCCTCCAGAGGCTGCCAGTCGTTTTCCGGCACCTCGTCGATCTGCTGCAGGTGCGGCACGTCGGCGACCAGCGCCTGACGCAGCTGCGCAAGGTTGTCCCAAGGCAGTTTTGTACCCACCTCCGCGCTAAGTGCGCGCAGAATGGCCCAGTTTTCCTTGGCCTCACCGGGCGCAAAGCCCGAGCGCAGCGCCAGTTGCGGGCGGCCCTCGGTGTTGACGAAGAGCCCCTGCTCCTCTGTATAGGCTGCGCCGGGCAGGATCACGTCGGCGCGGTGGGCGCCACGGTCCCCGTGCGACCCCTGGTAGATGACAAAGGCGCCATCGCCAATCTCGACCTCATCCGCGCCGAGGTTGTAGATCACGTCCGCGTTCTGAACGGCTTCCATGCCGTTGTCATTGACCGCACCAACGTCCATCGCGCCGACGCGGCTGGCCGCCGTGTGCAGGACCATGAATTTCGACTGGCCTGCGGCGGCGGTCTGCATGGCGGTGCCCAGTACGGCGGCGCCATCGGCCTCGTTCAGCGCGCCTTGGCCAATGATCATGACGCCCGGCGTGCCGTGTTTGTCCGAATGGTCCATCTCGGCCAACTTGGCCAGCGCCTCGCGGCCCGTACCCAGTTCGATCACGTCATAGGTCAAGTCGACGGGCTTGCCGATGCGCGCCACCTTGGCGCCTGCGGCCCATGCCTTGCGGATACGGGCGTTCAGCACCGGCGCCTCATCGCGCGGGTTGGTGCCGATCAGCAGGATCATTTCCGCGTCTTCGATATCTTCGATCGAGGCGTTGCCGACATAGCCGGACCGGTTGCCCGCAGGCAGTTTCGCACCATCGGTGCGGCATTCGACAACACCGCCCTGCCCTTCAACCAGTTGCTTGAGGCTGTAGATCGCCTCGACCGGGGCCAGATCGCCGACGATGCCAGCAAGCTTGTCCGCGCCTTTGATCGCCTTGGCTGCAACGCCAAGCGCCTCGCCCCAGCTTGCCGGGCGCAGCTTGCCGTTTTCACGGATGTAGGGCCGATCCAGACGCTGGCGGCGCAGACCGTCCCAGACAAAGCGCGTCTTGTCGGAAATCCACTCCTCGTTCACGCCGTCATGGTTACGCGGCAGGATCCGCATCACTTCGCGGCCCTTGGTGTCCACGCGGATGTTCGACCCAAGCGCATCCATCACGTCGATGGTTTCGGTCTTGGTCAATTCCCAGGGACGGGCGGTAAAGGCGTAGGGCTTCGACACCAGTGCGCCCACCGGGCACAGGTCGATGATGTTGCCCTGCAGGTTCGAATCGAGCGTCTCGTTCAGATAGCTGGTGATTTCCGCGTCTTCGCCCCGGCCCGTCTGGCCCATCTGGGTGATGCCCGCGACCTCTGTCGTGAATCGCACGCAGCGGGTGCAGGAGATGCAGCGGGTCATGTGTGTTTCGACCAGCGGACCAAGATCCAGATCGTCCACCGCGCGCTTGGCCTCGCGGAAGCGGCTGAAATCGACGCCATAGGCCATGGCCTGATCCTGCAGATCGCATTCGCCACCCTGATCGCAGATCGGGCAATCCAGCGGGTGGTTGATGAGCAGGAACTCCATCACCCCTTCACGGGCCTTCTTGACCATGGGCGAATTGGTCTTGATTTCCGGCAATTCGCCGTTGCGACCGCCGCGCACATCGCGGACCTGCATCGCGCAGGAGGCGGCGGGCTTGGGCGGACCGCCCACAACCTCGACAAGGCACATGCGGCAGTTGCCGGCGATCGACAGACGCTCGTGATAGCAGAAGCGCGGAACCTCGACCCCGGCCTCTTCACAGGCCTGAATCAGGGTCATCGCCCCATCCACCTCGATCTCTTGCCCGTCGATGATGATCTTGCGCGTATCGGACATGCCTGTGCCTCTCCCGTTCCTCGGCTGGCAGCGCCCAACCCGAAGATGGGCCGCAGTCCTCGCGGTTCTATCGTGCTACGTCCGGCGTGACCAGATGTGCAGATGCGGAAATGACAGGAAAAAACGACGCGGCGCCGCAGATCGCGGCGCCGGACAAGCCCTTGGGAACATATATTCGAATGTGATCATGCCGCACTGCGGCTACGACGCGACTCAGCGCAGGAAATATCCGATGGCTCCGCCCCGCGCGATCTCGTCCCGGCCGAACTGGCACAGGGCCCCGCGATCATTGGGGTTGACCCCCTTGGAGACCAGCCAGCTTTCGGCCTTTTTGCGCATCCTTGCCTTTTCCGACTTCGAGGTCACGTAGTCGTCGATCTCATCCTTGGAATAGCCCAGATCGCGCGCCTTTTGTTCGAGCGCGTTGATCTGGGTGATCGCCCGGATCATCCGCGGCTGGATGTCGTCGCAGGACTTGCGGATCTCATCGGCGATGGCGATGGCCATCAGGCCATTGTCGATCTCGGCCACTTCGCGCAGAGGCGGTTTTGCCGCAACCGGGGCGGCAAGGGCAATCAAAAGGATCGAAGCGGGAATCAGGCGCATGGGCAGCCTCCTTGAAGTCAGTCTGCCCATGAAGTGGGGATGGAGAGGCCAGATATGCAATAACCGCGCCCGTTATTCCGGGCTATCGGCGGATTTCCACGGGTTTGGCGCGGCTTCTGGCGCGCCTTTTGCCGCTCTCGGGATCAGACGTCGCGGCAACTGCCACGCAGGGTGAGCGTATCGTTCGACACTGGCAGGGGCGTGGTCTGGGGGCCAACCTGCCAGTCAACGTCCGACGTCCCGAAATACTCGATGCAATGCTGGGTCGCTTTGTACTCGGCGGCGGCAATCGCACCCTCGGGCGATTTCGATACGCCATTGATCGTCACGACAAAGGACTGGCGATCGCTGCGCGCGGCCTTGACGCTGCCGCCAAAGCGCTGGCCATCAAAGAGCGGGGAATCGCGATGGAACAGGCCCTTGCCGCCACCGCCGCAGCCCGCAAGGACAACGGAGATCATCATCAGGCAAATTGCACGCTTCATCTCTGTTCTCTCCCCGGCACCAGTGCAACGCCGAGCATCGCAATCCCCAAGTTACGTTTCATGTGCCTGCCCCGTTATTGGTTGCGCATCGCATGCCGGGTCTGGCCCGGTTCCGGTGCGACGTCAATGTCCCCGTTGCACCGCAAGAGGTCAAGCCGCGCCGAAACCCGCAGCCGGATCAGGCCTGCGCTTGCCTTTCCGTGATCAACCGGCCTGCGCGGCGCACTGGCGATCCCGCCACATCCGGGCCTCTGGCAGATAGGACCAGCCAAAGGCCGCGTCGCTGTCGCCCTCGCGCTTGCGCTGGTCCAGCCGCGCCAGCCCTTCGTCCAGCGTCGGACGATGCCCGACCGGCACCCACCACATGACGAAATGCTGCTCACCAAGCACCTCGAACCATTCGGCCCGCCGGTCATAGAACTGTTCGTGGATCGTGCCCCAGACAAACCGTTCAAGGCTTTCCGCGTCTTGCCAGACCGTGAGGTTGGAGACGAATTGCGGGTCGCCACCGACTTTGGCCTCTGTGTTGCCGGTGCCCGGCTCACCCGAGCCTTCCATCATCCAGACGAATCCCGGCATCCTCTTGCCCAGCCCGTTGACCCGGTCGAGGTTGTCCATGAACTCCGCCACGCGCGGATCATCCGTGGGCGCCAGCAGCCGCCCGATGTTGAGTTCTGCCAGATGCATCGTGATTGTCCCCTTTCAACGCCCTGTCGCGGTCCCGTCAAAGCACGGTATAGACAGCAATCACCGCAAGCCCGAGGGTACAGGCCCAGCCCACGACAAAGACGAACGTGCGCGGGCCAAAGTTGGCCGGACCGATCCCGGCGTAATGCACAAAGAAATGCAGCACCCGGCTGACGAAAAACAAGGCTGCCAGCCAATTGACGGAGGTCGGGTTGGCCCCCGACAGGATCGCAGCCGCCGTGACAGCGGCGAAAAAGCCCATGTTCTCGGTCAGGTTCAGATAGGCCCGGTTGAACCGATAGGTCCGGTTGCCATAGTCCTCTGCCGGCGTGCCGCCCGGCGCATGTCCTGCGCTCATCTTGGCCAATGCGGTGAAAGGTGACAGCAACAGACCGAAGACCACTGTCAGCCCCAGCGCGGCAATCGCATGACCGTATTCTGCAAACTGTTCCATTGTTCCCCCCTGTGATCATTCACGCTGGATCAGCCTAGGGGGGCGCTTCCCTTGGGGCAACAACGGAACGGGTGCGTTACCCGTCCGGCTTCCGATGCAAGGAAGATGCGCCATAAAGAAAAGAGGATGCGGCAGGCGGTCGAATCGCCCGACCAGATCGTTTGCAGACCCCGGGCCCGCACCTGCGCGCCCGGATCATCCCTCAGTCCCCCATGGGCCGGTGCCCGTGCCATGCCTTTTCCAGAAAGGACAGCACCACCCCTGCCCCCACGAACACCAGCCCCGCCACCGCCGCGTAGACCCAGACCGGGGCAAGCCGCGCGTCGATGGCGACATGGGCGAACCATGCCGGGACAAAACAGAAAGCGGCGGTCAAGACCGCCGCCACCAGGTTCTGCACAGTTCTCAGCATACGCCGAAGAACGAATTTCACGGGATCACTCCGCTGCGACGGCGCTCATCCGGCCGCTCTTTTGCGCCTTGATGCGATCCTCGATCTCATCGCGGAAATTGCGAATCAGACCCTGGATCGGCCAGGCAGCCGCATCGCCAAGCGCGCAGATGGTGTGGCCTTCGACCTGCTTAGTCACGTCCCAGAGCATGTCGATTTCTTCTTCATCCGCCTCGCCTTTGACCAGACGTTCCATGACCCGCATCATCCAGCCGGTGCCTTCGCGGCAGGGCGTGCACTGACCACAGCTTTCGTGCTTGTAGAACTTGGCCAGACGCCAGATCGCCTTGATGATGTCGGTATCCTTGTCCATCACGATCACCGCCGCCGTGCCAAGGCCAGAGCCCAGCTCGCCGCGCAGATAGTCGAAATCCATGATGGCATCGCGCATCTTTTCGCCGCGCACACATGGCACGGAGGATCCGCCGGGGATCACCGCCTTGAGGTTGTCCCAACCGCCGCGAATGCCGCCGCAATGCTTTTCGATCAGTTCCTCGAAGGAAATCGACATGGCCTCTTCGACAACGCAGGGGTTGTTGACGTGGCCAGAGATGGCGAACAGCTTGGTGCCCTTGTTGTTGTCGCGGCCAAAGCCCGAGAACCATTCCGCACCGCGGCGCAGGATGGTCGGCACAACGGCGATGGATTCGACGTTGTTCACCGTGGTCGGGCAGCCATAGAGGCCCGCGCCCGCCGGGAACGGCGGCTTCATCCGGGGCATGCCTTTTTTGCCTTCGAGCGATTCCAGCAGCGCGGTTTCCTCGCCGCAGATGTAGGCACCGGCCCCATGCGCGACGAACAGTTCGAAATCCCACCCCGATCCGGCGGCGTTCTTACCCAAGAGGCCCGCGTCATAAGCCTCATCAATTGCGGCCTGCAGGGCCTCACGCTCACGGATGTATTCGCCGCGAATGTAGATGTAGCAGGCGTGCGCCTGCATCGCGAAGGAGGCGATCAGGCAGCCCTCGATCAGCGTGTGCGGATCGTGGCGCATGATCTCGCGGTCCTTGCAGGTGCCGGGCTCCGATTCGTCAGCATTCACCACAAGGTAGGCCGGACGACCGTCCGATTCCTTGGGCATGAAGGACCACTTCAGACCGGTCGGGAAACCGGCGCCACCGCGCCCGCGCAGGCCAGAGGCCTTCATTTCCTCGATGATCCAGTCGCGCCCCTTGGCGATGATGTCCTTGGTGCCGTCCCAATGACCGCGCTTTTTCGCGCCATCGAGCGTCCGGTCATGCATGCCGTAGAGGTTTGTAAAGATCCGGTCCTGATCCTGCAGCATCTCTCAATCCTTGTCTTTCTGGCGGTCCCGCCAGAGCCCGTATAACATCCACAGCGCCCAGACAAAGCCCCCGAGTGCGGCAAGGTCGAAAAGCGCAAGCCAGCGCTGGCCCAATTCCAGCGCCGACCCGATTGCAATGGCCGCGATCCAGCCAACACCGGTTCCGGCGATGACCAACGCTATCACGCGGCCCCGCCGGTTAAAATCGCTGCCTGTCGCCATTACGCCCGCGTTCAGCCTGCCAGGTCGGCAGCCTGAGCCACCCAACCGTTGCGCGAGACGCGGCCTTTGACGCCGGGCAGATTCTCATCCATCCAGGCGACGTTGGCTTCGGTCCATTCGGCGATCTGCGCGTAGGTGTAAATTCCTTCGGCGTTCAGCGCCTCGGCCAGTTTCGGCCCGACACCGTTCAGCACGGTCAGATCGTCCGCCTTGCCCTTGGGCGCGGAGACCGACTTGGGCTTGACCATCTTGGCGGTTTCTTCGACCGGCGTCTCTGCGGACACGGGTTTGGCCGCCGGTGCTTTTGAGGCTTCGGCCGTCTTTTCGGCCTTGGGGGCCTCGACCTTCTTTTCAGCTGTCGGCGCGGCGGCTTTTTCAACTTTCGGCGCGGCAGCTTCCTCAGCCTTCGGGGCTGCGGCCGGTTCGACCTTGGGCGTTTCGGCCTTCTCGGCTTTGGGCGCTTCAGTCTTTTTCTCAACCTTCGGCGCTTCGGTCTTTTTCTCAACTTTCGGCGCTTCGGTCTTCTTCACAACCTTCGGCGCTTCGGCCTTCGGTTTTTCCGCAACGGTCTTTACGGCGGCGACCTTCTCGGCCTTCGGTGCCTTTGTCGCGACAGCTTTGGCAACGGGTTCGACCGGCGCCTTTACGGGCACTTCGACAGCGGTTGCTTCGACGGTCTCGACCTTCGGCGCCGCTGCCTTCTTCGGAGCCGCAGCCTTTTTCGGCGCGGGTGCCTTTTTCGGCTCGGCCTTGGCCACAGCCGTCGCCACTGTCACGCTGCCCATCGGCGAGCAGATCGAGCCGAAACCCGTTGGCAGGCCCGTCCACGGCATCATCGCCAGTTTCATCAGGCCCTGGCTGGTTTCAATCGCAAAACGGGTCTGCATCGCCATCATGCGGACAACCGGCGTGTAATCCGGTGTCAAAAAAAAGTTCGGAGTTTTCATGGTCACGTTTCTCGCTCCACCATTACGGCGCAGGTCACCTGCGCCCGTCAAGGCGCCGTTCCTCCCCAACAGTGCCGAGCCACGCCTGACATACTGCGGCGCGGCGTGCAAGTCATGCCGTTGTCGCAGCGCGGGATCCCTCCGACAGACCCCGTTTTTGCTGCCTCAGTAGACGCCGCCGTCCTGAACACGGGCGGAAAAGGAGGTCTGCCCTCCCTCGGCAAGCACCTTGGCCTGCGCCACCCATTCGTCCCGGCTGACCCGCCCCTTGAAACCTTCGAGGTTGGCGTCAACCCATGCGATTTCCTGATCCGTCCACGCGGCAATCTGGTCGAAATGGTAGATACCAAGGCTGTTGCACAGCTTCTCCATTTTCGGTCCGATTCCCTTGATCTGCTTGAGATCATCCGCCCCACCGTCCCGAGGACCGTCCAGCAGCGCTGGTTTTTCGCCTTCATCGATGCCTTCGATGATGCCGTCGCCATCGTAGTCAACGCCATCCTCTGCGATCGGCGGCGTGTAGCGCCACGTTCCCTTGCGACTGCCCAGATCTGCCTCACCGGCCAGCGGCGTCGTCGGTCGAACCAGCGGGGTTTCAGGCTGCGGTGCGGTAGCCGCTACAGGCGCGGTTGGTGTTCCGGCATCCTGAGCTTCGGCCGATGTGACCGGGTCGGGCTCTGCGGCAGCTGTTGGTTCCGGGGCACTCTCCGCTGCCTCCGGGCTTTCCGGCGCGGAATAGGACCAGTCACCCTTGCGTTCCGCCAGTTCAGCTTCCCCGGCCAGTTGCGCGGTGGGTTTAACGACATCCGCGGTTTCCGCCGCGGCGCTCTCATTCACCGGATTGGCGACCGGCGCGGGCTCGGCTTCTGCGATCGGCTCCGGTGCTGCAGCAGGTGCTGCCACGGGTGCCGCCGCTGCCGGAGCACTGCGTGCCACCTGAGCGGAGTGCGTGCCCACCGCATCGTCGTCAGAGCAGAGGAAACGACTAAACAGAAAGCCAAGAATGGCAAACAGCAGAAGCCCGGCGATCAAGGCCGCAAAAAATCCCCAGCCTGCCCCCGCCAAAAGCAGAAGAAAGGTTATCGCCCCCACTACTGCGGCGACGATCCAGCTTGTTCGGGCGCAGCCGCCCGAGCCATTCATTCCAGTCATTTTCAGTCCCCTCCCAGTCCTTTTCTGCGGACGTGTTGTTCACCAACTATCGCCGCAATCAGGCTGTGAGGACATTAGACTTTGGGATTGACCCGGTCAGGGGAATTTCAGTTATTTTTTTCCGCTGCCAGATCCTTGGCCTGCGCGACCCACTCATCGCGGGAGGCACGGCCCTTGAACCCTTCGAGGTTATCATCGACCCAAGCCAGTTCCCGATCCGTCCAGATCGCGATCTGGTCAAAGTGGAAAACGCCCATGCCGTGCAGCATCTGTTCCAGCTTGGGACCGATGCCCTTGATGATTTTCAGGTCGTCAGGTTGACCGTCACGCGGGCCGTCCAGACCGGCGGGCTTGTCCTCTTCGGTGGACGCGGCCTCGTCTTGCGGTTTGGCCTTGGCCGCCGGAGCCTTGTCATCCTTCGGCGCTTCGTAACGCCAGCTGCCCTTGCGCTCGGACAGTTCCGCCTGCCCGGCCAGCGCCGGGGTCGGTTTGACCAGTTCCGCCTGAACGGCGGCGGGCGCTTCTGCGATGGGCTCGGGCACGGGCTCGACCTTGGGCGCGTCTTTGGTCGCCTCCGAAGGCGCAGGCGCGGCTGCGGCAGGGCCGGAATCCGCGGGCGCTTCAAAGCTGCCACGGCGTCCGGACTGATCGTTCCACGGTGCCTGCAGCGGCACTTCGGTGCCGTCGATACGCTTGACCGTGTCGCCGATGTCATGCGCAAGTTGCGCGCTGGCGTTCAGCTTGATCGAGCCGTTCACAAATTCGGTCAGCGAGGTGAGCCCCGATTTCGGCTCCGCCGCGAACCGGCCGTTCTGCGGCCCGACCTGCGGCACCTCTCCGCGCGCCAGCGCATCCAGCAGCGACGCGAGCGACTCTTCGGTCAAGTCCTCGTAGTAATCCTTGCCGATCTGGGCCATGGGCGCGTTGGCGCAGCTGCCGAGGCATTCGACCTCTTCCCACGAAAACTTGCCATCCGCGGACAGCTTGTGCGGCTTGTCGGCGATCTTTTCGCGGCAGACCGCCATCAGGTCCTCTGCCCCGCAGATCATGCAGGACGTGGTGCCGCAAATCTGGATATGCGCAACGGAACCAACAGGTTGCAGCTGAAACATGAAGTAGAAGCTGGCCACTTCAAGCGCGCGGATATAGGCCAACTCCAGCATATCGGCGACATATTCGATTGCCGGACGCGTCAGCCAGCCTTCCTGTTCCTGCGCGCGCCAGAGCAAGGGAATGATGGCGCTGGCCTGACGGCCTGCGGGATACTTAGTGATCTGCTCCTGCGCCCATGCGAGGTTGGCGGGCGTGAAGGCAAAGCTTTGGGGCTGTTCGGGGTGCAGTCGGCGCAGCATGGGCTTTCGGCTTTCCGTCTCTCAGGCGGGCGCCACGTCCGGGCGCCCCATTGGTTTCAATCTTGCATCCGTTCCGGCGCTGCCGGAGCGGTCGTTCAGGTGGCGGCAGCAGGCGTGGCTGCCGGATCGACCTTGGGCGCGCAGGCACCGGTCACCAGACGCACACCGCCGTTCGACAGCGAAACCGCTTCTTTCTGTGCGACCTTGTACTGCGATACCGTGATCAGCTTTTCACGCGGCATCCCGGTCTGCAGTTCCACGGGAAGATAATCGCTCTCGTCCACCAGATCACAGCCGATCGAGGTTACGGCCGCGTCGAAGGCGCTCAGATCCTCATCGGTCACGCCTTCGGGCAGGACGCAACCCGCGATCAGGCCAGCGGCGACAAGGGCAAAAGCGTTTCTCTTCATACTCACGTTCCTTACCTCTGACCGCGAACCAGCGGCACACATACTCTCAGGGACAGCCGACCAGACGCACACGGCGCTTGTCTGCAGGGTCGATCTCGATCTGCCCGTTGTCGATCATCAATTCCAGCGCTTTTTCGCCCCGGTCACCGACCGCATCCAGCACATCCTCTGTCAGCGGGCCGGTATATCCCGCGTCCTTGGCCGCCTCGCGCGCAAGCACGGTCTGGATTTCGGTCTGGTCGTCATCTTTTGACAGGGTGCAGTCAAAGGCGCGCAGGGTACGTCCGACCGCGCCCATCAGGGCCACGGGTGGCAATTTCGAAACCGAGGTTGCAAAAGCCTCAGCGCTGGCGGCGGCACCGGCAGCCGCGCGTTCGACGTCTTTGGCCTCTTTCGGGCCAAGGATCGGCAGACACTGGGTCATCACCAAATAGCGATCACCCGGCCCCTCATCCACCTCACAATAAAACAGTGTGCCGCCATTGGTCAGCAGCAGGCCGTCATCGACGGTGCCGTGCACGTCATATCCCAGCGTCTCGTCAAAGGCCGGCAGTTCCTGCGCGGCCAGAGGCGCTGCGGTCAGGACAAGTGCAGCGGCAAGCGCCTTCACCTGTCGATCTCCCCGAACACCACGTCCATGGTCCCGATGATCGCCGCAACGTCCGCCAGTTGGTGGCCCTTGGCGATATGGTCCATCGCCTGCAGGTGCGGATAGCCCGGCGCGCGCAGCTTAGCGCGATAGGGTTTGTTGGTTCCGTCAGCCACCAGGTACACGCCAAATTCACCCTTGGGTGCCTCGACGGCGGCATAGACCTCACCGGCGGGGACGTGGAACCCTTCGGTATACAGCTTGAAGTGATGGATCAGCGCTTCCATCGACCGCTTCATCTCACCGCGTTTCGGCGGGGTGATCTTGCCGCGGGCCATGATGTCGCCCTGCCCTTCGGGCGCGCGCAGCTTTTCGATGGCCTGATGGATGATCTTCAGCGACTGGCGCATCTCTTCCATGCGCACAAGATAGCGGTCGTAGCAGTCGCCGTTCTTGCCCACCGGGATCTGGAAATCGAACTCGTCATAGCATTCATAGGGCTGCGCGCGGCGCAGGTCCCAAGCAAGGCCAGAGCCACGCACCATGACGCCCGAAAACGCCCATTCGTTGATCTCTTCTTCGGACACCACGCCGATATCGGCGTTGCGCTGCTTGAAGATGCGGTTTTCAGTCAGCAGCCCGTCGATATCATCCAGAACGCGCGGGAATTCCTTCGCCCATTCCTTGATATCGTCGATAAGCGCGGGAGGCAGGTCCTGATGGACGCCGCCGGGACGGAAATAGGCCGAGTGCAGACGCGCGCCGCAGGCGCGTTCGTAGAACACCATCAGCTTTTCGCGCTCTTCAAAGCCCCAGAGTGGCGGCGTCAGCGCACCCACGTCCATGGCCTGCGTTGTCACGTTCAGAAGGTGGTTCAGGATGCGGCCGATTTCCGAATAGAGAACCCGGATCAGCGAGGCACGGCGCGGCACCTCGACCCCGGTCAGCTTTTCGATGGCCAGACACCAGGCATGTTCCTGGTTCATCGGGGCCACGTAATCCAGCCGGTCGAAATACGGCAGGTTTTGCAGGTAGGTCCGGCTTTCCATCAGCTTTTCGGTGCCACGGTGCAGCAGGCCGATATGCGGGTCGCAGCGTTCGACGATCTCGCCGTCCAGCTCCAGAACTAGACGCAAAACGCCATGTGCCGCAGGGTGTTGCGGGCCGAAGTTGATGTTGAAGTTGCGGATCTTCTGCTCGCCCGTCAGGGCGTCTTCGAAACCTTTGGAGCCGTCCATCACTTCGCCTCTTCCGTCTTCTCGTCGCCGGGCAGCACGTATTGCGCGCCTTCCCACGGGGACATGAAATCAAACTGGCGATATTCCTGCACAAGGCTCACCGGTTCGTAGACAACGCGTTTCTGCTCTTCGTCGTAACGCACTTCGGTATAGCCCGTGGTCGGGAAATCCTTGCGCAGCGGATACCCGCGGAAGCCATAGTCCGTCAGGATGCGGCGCAGATCCGGATGGCCGGAAAACAGGATACCGAACATGTCGAACACTTCGCGTTCGAACCAGTTGGCGCTGGGATGCACGGTCACGATCGACGGCACCATCTCATCCTCGCGGATGCTCACCCGCAGGCGGATGCGGTGGTTCTGGTACATCGACAGGAAATGATAGACCACGTCGAACCGCTTGGGCCGCGCCGGGTAATCCACGCCGGTGATGTCGATCAACGTCGAGAACTTGCAGTTGGCGTCGGTCTTCAGGAACTCCACGAACCCGCGGATGTTCGAAGGTGCCACGTCCACGTTCAGCTCGTCATGGGTCACGTCCCAGCCGATCACGCAGTCCGGGCGCTTCATCTCGATATGCGCGCCCAGTTCTTTCAAGGCTTCAGTCATCCCTACCCCCTTAGCGGACCAGCGTGCCGGTGCGGCGGATCTTTTTCTGCAGCGCCAGGATGCCGTAGACCAGCGCCTCTGCCGTCGGCGGGCAGCCGGGCACATAGATGTCAACGGGCACAACGCGGTCGCACCCGCGCACAACGCTGTAGGAATAATGGTAATAGCCGCCGCCGTTGGCGCAGGATCCCATCGAGATCACGTAGCGCGGTTCCGGCATCTGGTCATAAACCTTGCGCAGCGCCGGGGCCATCTTGTTGGTCAACGTGCCAGCGACGATCATCACGTCCGACTGGCGCGGGCTGGCGCGCGGGGCAAAGCCGAAACGCTCGACGTCATAGCGCGGCATGGCGGTGTGCATCATTTCGACCGCACAGCAGGCCAGACCGAAGGTCATCCAGTGCAGCGAGCCGGTGCGCGCCCAGTTGATGATGTCCTCGGTCGAGGTCAGCAGGAACCCCTTGTCCTGCAGGTCGCGGTTCAGGGCCTGGGTGGCCACTTCGCGGTCAGGCCCCGCCGTGTTGGCTCCGGTCATCACTCCCATTCGAGCGCCCCTTTCTTCCATTCGTAGGCAAAGCCGATGGTCAGCACGCCAAGGAACACCATCATCGACCAGAAGCCCAGCATCGAAACGTCCTTGAACGCCACAGCCCATGGGAACAGGAAGGCGATTTCAAGGTCGAAGATGATGAACAGGATCGAGACAAGGTAGAACCGGACATCGAATTTCATCCGGGCATCGTCGAAGGCGTTGAACCCGCATTCATAGGCCGAGACCTTTTCCGGATCCGGGTTGCGCACGGCGATCACCACCGCGGCGAGGATCAGAACGAGGCCGAGACCGATGGCGATGGCCAGAAAGACGAGGATGGGAAGGTATTCCCGCAGCATCTCTTCCAAGACGTGGCTCCTTCAGGGATCGGGCGCGTTGGCGCTTGGCTTTCAGACCCTTATCGCTCGCTCTGGGCGGGGTCAACAAGGGGCAAAAGGATTCAACCGCCTGCAAACAACCGCTTTTGCCCGATCCGCATGCTTTTCCGTTACACGACAACAAGATGTGCCGATTCCGGCAGAGAAAAGCCCCGAACAGACGCGCCCAAGCGCCGCAGTCCCGCCTCAACGACAAGGACGGCACCCGCTTTTCGCAGATACCGTCCTTCGGAGAGTTGCTCGATTTTTCTTGTGTGGGTGAGAGCGCCCACGCCTGTTAAACTCTGTTCGTCACGTAGTCTCGTCTAGTCGCTTGCCCGTCCCGTCAGGCCACCTGCAGAACCAGGCAAAGCCCCGCATCCGCACCCCGACCACGGATCGAGGTAAGCGGCTCAAGCTCCGCCTTGTAGTCGCGCAGCATTTTCATGACGTCGATGTAGACGCGCTGTTCAGTCTTCATTTCCTCTCCGGGACGCAGTTTGGTAATCCCCTTGTTCCGACGGCGCTTCAACTCGTTCAGTGCCTTCGTCCGATTGTTGCGCGCCGTCAGCAGCAGGTTTTCCATCGTCCCGTCTCCCTTGTTGGTCCTATCCCCAGCACCTTGGTTAATGGATAACCCCTTACAGACGCAGCGTCATTGGGGCGTCCGGGGGAAAAGATGCGCAACGGGATCACCACCCTATCCGTTGGGATGGGCGGGGTGTCGGATTGGCTGTTGGTTGGTTGGGCGATGGCCCCTGCAGGGGGCCGAGTTCCATCCCGCCGCCCCCCCTCCGTCCCGGCCAATGTCACGACGCGGTCGAGATCATCACGTATCCGGCCATACCCGCCATCACGAACATGACCGGGAACCAGACCGCCCGCTCCCGTGGCGACGGCGTGATCCCGTTTAGCACGGCGCTCAGCACACTCACCCCCAGCGCCAACCAGCCGGTCCAGCGCGGCCAGTCCAGTCCCGGGAAACCGGCAGCCGCCAGTACCGCCAACGCCTGAAAGATCACCACCGGCACGGACAAAGCCGCCAATAGGCGCCCGGTAACCGGCAGTGCCCCCGGATGCTGCCCGCCTTGCGTCCACGGCCCCAGAGGCGCGCCGCCAATCAATGCCATCTGGAAAAACACGATCCCCAGACAGACCGTGGCGTAAAGATGTGCAATCTGGATCAGCATACCCGTCCCGGCTCAGTCCTTCGGCACGGGATAGAAGACCTGTGTATAGAACCGCTGCGGTCCTTCGCGATCCACGGCGCGCTGATAGGCTGCGCGCGCTTCGATCCGCGCCTTGTAGGCCAAGAGGCGCGGAAACTCTTCCAGATGCACGTAATAGGGCGCCGCGAACAGGTTGAACCCCATCATCACGTCCGCCGCAGAAAACCCGCCGGGCAAGAGCCACTCCTGCTCCCCAAGCCGCTGCTCCATCCCCCGCAGGGTCTGGCGCAGCCGCGCGACGGTCAGCTTGACCACCACCGGAGAGGGTTTGGCCGGTGGCCGCAGAAAGACCAGCATCAGGTTCAGGTTCTCGATCAGGCTCGCCTGCGTTTCGGCGTAATGGATCCATTGCAGGTAGGCGGGCCGCTCGGCGTCCCCCGGCGCGCGGCCAAGGTCCGGCGCATAGGTTTCCACCATGTATTCGACGATGGCGCCGGATTCGCTCATCTCCAGATCGCCGATCCGGATCGCCGGGATGCGAACGGCGGGCGACAGCCGCCCCAGATCGCTCTCGCGCATTTCCTTGCTGCCGATCCGGTGTTCCACGATCTCGAACGCGCCGAACCGGTCCAGCCCGATCTCTTCCAAAAGCCAGAGCACCCGGAAAGAGCGCCCGTATTGCACATGATGCAGCGTCAGATCCGGTCCGCTCATGCTGCTGCCTCCTCTTCAAGAATGACCAGCGCTGTTCCGGCCTCGACCTGATCGCCGGCCCGCACCAGAACCTCGGCGACCTTGCCGGCATGGCTGGCGGTCAGCGTGTGTTCCATCTTCATCGCCTCCAGCACGGCCAGCCGGTCCCCGGCCTCCACCGCCTGCCCGACAGAGACGTGAACGGACACGACGCGCCCCGGCATAGGCGCCAGCGCCCCGCCTGCCGCGCCCTCGGCCCCGGTTCCGCGCGCCAGCGGATCCGGCAGATCGAACGCCACGCCATAATCGGTAAAGACCGTCACCCGTCCACCCGACACATGCACGCCGCCCCCCGGTGTGCCGTCAAAGGTCCAGCCGCCCGCGCCGCGCAGGGCCTCGACCACGGTGCCCTCCACGTCGACCAGCGCCGATCCCGGACCGCGCTGCATCACCCGCACGCCGCACGCCTCTTCGCCATGCGCCAACATCACCATCCGCCATGCTGGTTCCCATAGGGTGAACCCCTGTTCCCAGCCATCACCATCCAGCAGCCCCAGCGCACCAAGCGCGGCCTCGGCCCAGACGGCGGGACGCACCTCGGGCGCGGCGGCCAGACTGTCGATGTCCCGCGCGATCAGGCCGGTATCCACCTCGCCGCGGCCAAAGCCTTCGTGGTCTGCAAGCGCGCCCAGAAAGGCCAGGTTCGTCACCGTGCCCGCCACCTGTGTCTGCCGCAATCCACGCGACAGCTTGCGCAGGGCCACGGCGCGCGACGGCCCGTGCACCACCACCTTGGCGATCATCGGATCGTAATGCGGGCTGATGGTATCGCCTGTCCGCACACCGGTCTCCGCCCGCACGCCGTCCGGAAATGTCAGTTGCGCCAGCGTTCCAGTCGCGGGCAGGAACCCGGCCGGCACATCCTCTGCATAAAGGCGCGCCTCGAATGCATGGCCGGTGATCTTCAGTTCCTCCTGCCTTGCGGGCAGTGTCTCTCCCCCCGCCACACGGATCTGCCATTCTACCAGATCGACGCCGCAGATTTCCTCGGTCACGGGATGTTCCACCTGCAGGCGGGTGTTCATCTCCATGAACCAGAACCCATCGGTGCGTAGCCCGTCAAAGCCGTCTACGATGAATTCCACCGTGCCCGCGCCCTTGTAGCCAATGGCCTCTGCCGCGCGCACAGCCGCAGCCCCCATGGCTTCGCGCATCTCTGCGGTCATGCCCGGCGCCGGGGCCTCTTCGATCACCTTCTGGTGGCGGCGCTGCAGCGAACAGTCCCGTTCGAACAGATGCACCGCGCGCTCTCCGTCGCCAAAGACCTGCACCTCGATGTGGCGCGGACGCTGGATGTATTTCTCTATCAACACCGCATCGTTGCCAAAGGCGGTGCGCGCCTCGGCCTTGGCCCGTTCCAGCGCGTCGATGAAATCCTCGGGCTCCTCGACCAAACGCATCCCCTTGCCGCCGCCACCGGCAACCGCCTTGATCAGCACCGGATAGCCGACGCGGTGCGCCTCGACCTCCAGGTGACCGGGATCCTGATCTTCGCCCATGTAGCCGGGCACGACCGGCACGCCCGCCTCATCCATCAGACGCTTGGCCGCATCCTTGAGCCCCATCTTGCGGATCGCGTCGGCCGAAGGGCCGATGAAGACCAGCCCCGCCTTCTCGACTTCGGTCACGAAATCCGGGTTCTCGGAGAGAAACCCGTATCCGGGGTGAATCGCCTGTGCGCCGGTGGCCTTGGCGGCCGCGATGATCTTGTCGCCGCGCAGATAGCTCTGCGCCGGTGCGGCGCCGCCGATGTGCACGGCCTCATCGGCAAGGGCCACGTGCATCGCCTGCGCGTCGGCCTCGGAATAGACCGCCACGGTGCGCAGCCCCATGGCCCGCGCCGTGCGGATCACCCTGCAGGCGATCTCGCCCCGGTTGGCAATCAGAATGGTGTCAAACATGGTGTTTCCTCTCCGAAAGCGCCGTCACGAATAATCCTCCACCACGCGAAACCTCTCGCAGATGATTTCCATGTCCTCGGACACGCCGCCATTTCGCGAAAAATACGCGCGGTAGCTTTTGCGCCAATGAGCGAGGTCGCGGAACTCTCCCTGAAGCGCGACGAACTCCTCATCCATCTCATCAAAGCGCCGGGTCGTGACCTCCACCGTCTCGACCATCAGGGCGGGCGTGCCGTCCCAGTTCAGCGCCACGTCGCGCCGCCCCGCGACCGGCATGACATCGCCCCCCTTGCCGAAGACGCGCTTTGCCTCGACGGTCGCGGTCTTCTTGCCAGAGCGCACCTGTGCAAGGATTTGGGCACATAACTGCGGTGAATCCCCATAGCGAAAGGTCTCTGCCTCGGGGTTATCGTCGATGATCTGCTGCAGGGTTTTGGCGGTCAACGTGCGTTCTCCTTCATGGCAACAGACCTTACATCCGGAACACGCCGAAACGTGTCTCTTCAATCGGCGCGTTCAGGGCGGCACGCAGCGACAGCGCCAGCACGGCGCGGGTTTTGCGCGGGTCGATCACCCCGTCATCCCAAAGCCGCGCACTTGCGTAAAGCGGATGCGACTGCCTCTCGAACATCTCCAGCGTGGGGCGTTTGAACTCGGCCTCTTCGTCCTCGGACCACGTGCCGCCTGCGCGTTCGATGGCGTCGCGTTTGACCGTGGCCAAAACGCCCGCCGCCTGCGGGCCACCCATGACCGAAATCCGGCTATTGGGCCACGTCCACAGGAACCGCGGCTGATAGGCCCGGCCCGCCATGCCATAGTTGCCTGCCCCGAACGATCCGCCCACCAGCAGCGTGATCTTTGGGACAGAGGTGCTGGCCACTGCCGTCACCATCTTGGCCCCGTGGCGCGCGATGCCTTCGTTCTCGTATTTCCGCCCCACCATGAAGCCGGTGATGTTCTGCAGGAAGACCAAGGGGATCTTGCGCTGTGAACACAGTTCAACGAAATGCGCGCCCTTCTGCGCGCTTTCCGAAAACAGAACGCCGTTGTTGGCGACGATCCCCACCGGCATCCCCTCCACCTCGGCAAAGCCGCAGACCAACGTCTCGCCAAAGCGCGGCTTGAACTCGTCGAAGTAGGATCCGTCCACCACCCGCGCGATCACCTCGCGGATGTCATAGGGCGTGCGTAGATCAGCGGGCACCACGCCCAGCAATTCATCCGGATCATAGGCGGGCGCTTTCCCCGAGCGTAGGGCGGGGTTTACCCCGCCGCTGCCGCCAAGCGAGCCAACGGCCCGCCGCGCCAGCGCAAGCGCATGCGCGTCATCCTCGGCCAGATAATCCGCCACACCAGACAGCCGGGTGTGCACATCGCCGCCGCCCAGATCCTCGGCGGTGACCACCTCACCCGTCGCCGCCTTGACCAGCGGCGGCCCGGCAAGGAAGATCGTCCCCTGCTCTTTCACGATGATGGACACGTCCGACATGGCCGGCACATAGGCCCCGCCCGCAGTACAACTGCCCATGACAACGGCGATCTGCGCGATGCCCTTGGCGCTCATCCGCGCCTGATTGTAGAAGATGCGGCCAAAGTGGTCGCGGTCCGGAAAGACCTCATCCTGATTGGGCAGGTTCGCGCCGCCAGAGTCCACGAGGTAGATGCAGGGCAGCCGGTTTTCCTCGGCAATCTCCTGCGCGCGCAGGTGCTTCTTGACGGTCATCGGGTAGTAGGTGCCGCCCTTCACCGTGGCGTCATTGCAGACCACCATGACCTGCCGCCCCTTGACCAGACCGATCCCGGCAATCGCCCCTGCGCAGGGGGCTGCACCGCCATACATGCCATGCGCCGCCGTTGCGCCCACCTCCAGAAAGGGAGAGCCTGGGTCCAGCAGGTTGGCCACCCGTTCGCGCGGCAGCATCTTGCCGCGCGACAGATGCCGTTCGCGCGCCTTTTCCCCGCCGCCTGCCGCCGCAAGGGCCGCCGCCTCGGAAATCTCGGCCAGGGCATCCAGATGCGCGCGGCGGTTGGTCTCATAGGCTTCGCCAGAGGTCATCACCTGAGATTGCAACTTCATTTGCCTGCTCCCCTCGTTGTCTCTTTGCCGGTGCGGTGGCGGATCATGGTTTCAATCCCTCGGGACGGGCGCGTGGCCGAACCGGCGGTGGCGGGCTGGCCCACCCCGCCGCGATGGCCGGCTCTGCGGCGTCGAGATACCGGGCCACCTGCCAGGCCAGCACGGTGCTGCGCAGACGGCTGTTGGCTTCGCGCGCCTCGCACCATGTATGCATTGCGGCCTCCTGCCCCGCGCAGTCGGGCCCGGAGGAACTGCCCTGCGCCAACAGCCAGACCTGCGGATAGAGCGCGTGGGCAAAGCCTTCGCCGGTCACGGTTGCGGGATCCGGCAAGAGCGCCAGAATGGTGTCTTTCAGCGCATCCTGTTCCACTGTCAGCGCGCGCTGGCAGGCCAGCGGCTCCTCTGAGCGGTCGCAGCGGACAATGCCGACGGTGCCGCAGAAATCGACGCCACGCACATCGCCAATGTCGAAATCGCGCGCATCCTCGGGGCGTTCGCGCAACCGGCGCAGGTCCTGTTCATAACGATCCACAGCAATGTCCATGCAGGTCGAAAACTCCGGCAGCGGTTCGGGCTGTGCCCAGACAGCGCCTGTCGACAGACAGATCGCACAGTAGGCCAATGCACTACGCATTTCCCGCCTCCCGCGCAGCACGCGCCTTCAACTCCTTGCGGATCACCTTGCCTGTAACCGTCATCGGCAATTCAGTGACGAAGGAAATTTCCCTTGGGTAGGAGTAACTTGCCAGCCGATCCTTGACCCATGACTGCAATTCCGGTGCCCGCACCTCGATGCCGGGGCGGAGCACGACATAGGCCTTGACGATCTCCGTCCGCAGGGGATCCGGCTTGCCCACCACGCCCGCCGTTGCGACACCGGGATGGGTCAGCAGGCAATCTTCGATCTCGGCGGGGCCGATCCGGTATCCGGCGCTGGTAATCACGTCGTCCTCGCGCCCGACAAAGCGGATGAACCCGTCCTCCAATTTGCCACGATCGCCGGTGATCAGCCACGGGCCGCGGAATTTCGCAGCCGTGGCTTCGGGCCGCCGCCAGTATTCCAGCATCATCGAGGCGCAGCCGCGCCGCACCGCGATATCCCCTTCACCCGTCACCGGCTGCCCCTGTTGATCGACCACCGAAATCTCGAACCCCGGCACGGCGCGGCCCAGACTGCCGGGCCTTGGGTCGAACAGCGAACCGCAGGAGCTGGCCACCATGTTGCATTCGGTCTGGCCGTAGAATTCGTTGATCGTACAGCCAAGCGCCTCACGCCCCCAGGCCAGCATCTCCGCACCCAATGGCTCACCTCCACTGGCGACAGAGCGCAGCCCGGTCATCTGCGCATTTCCCGCCTTTAGCATCCGCAGGGCGGTTGGCGGGAAAAACACATTCTTTACAGCGTGATCCGAGACGATCCTCAAGCACTTCTCAACATCGAACCGCCGCATCCGGGCGGCCACCACCGGCACCCCAAGCGCAAGCCCCGGCATCAACACGTCGAACAGCCCGCCGATCCAGGCCCAGTCCGCAGGCGTCCACAGGACATCGCCGCGACGGCCAAGGAAATCGTGGCTCATCTCGACCCCGGGCAGATGGCCGGTCAAAATCCGGTGTCCATGCAACGCGCCCTTGGGCTTGCCCGTGGTGCCGGAAGTGTAGATCAGCACCGCCGGATCCTCTGGTCCGGTCTGCAGGACCGCGCGGGAAGCGTAGGTTGACGGCGGCAGGTCCTCGCCGCGCAAGATGGCACAGTCAAAGGGGCGCATCATGCCAGCGCCCTCTTCGTCCGTGACCACCACCTTGCAGCCGGAATCCTGCAAACGCGCGCGCAGCGCATCTTCGCGGAACAACATGAACAGCGGCACGGAAATCGCCCCGATCCGCCAGGCCGCGATGTGCGCCGCCGCGCACAATGGCGATTGTGACAACAGGACCCCCACCCGGTCGCCACGCATCACGCCGCGCGCGATCAGCCCCGCCTCCACCCGGCGTGACAGGGCGTATAGCGCGGCATAGGTCACGTTGCGCCGCCCACCGCGTGACAGGTCGATGATGGCAAGGCGGTCCGGCTCGACCGCCGCCCAGCCGTCGCAGGCCTGATGCGCCATGTTCAGATCGGACGGCAGGTCCCAGCGGAACCGGGCGCAGAGCGCCTCATATGTGGGTGCAGCGCGCAGCATCAGCCCGGTGTCACCACGCTTTCGATGTACCAGGTCTGATCCGACGTTTCCCGCATCAGACATTCAATCGCCGCCGGTCCTCCGCCGGTTCCGCCGCCCCATTGGCTGCGCGCCCAGTCGCATTTCGCATCGCGAAAGGGAATCCACGCGCGCTGCATCCCGCGCAGCGCGTCCACCTGCGACGGGCCGAAACCGTCGTTTTCAGCATCCGTCTTGCGGGCATGCGCCATAGCAAACCGGTAAGAGGTGTTGAGCCGGGCATCCCACCACTGCAACTCGCGGTCGAGGCAACCGCCCATCCCCACCGTGGACCAGCCGCCGGGGGTGTCCTCCATGCAGGCCTCTGCGGACCGACCAACGCAACTGCGGTAATCGGCACCGGAGGCAAGGCAGCTTTCGGTGGCGTGGGGAGAGAACACCAGTTCCTGCGCCGCAACGGGGGGCGCAGCCAACAGGGACAGGGCAAGGATAGAAAAGGCGCGCATCGCAAATCTCCTCAGGTTTCGGGCAGTCGCGGGCCAGTGCCCGGCGAGGTGCCATTGCTATGCGGGGACAAGCCTCTCACGAACTGTCCCAAACGGTCGACCTCGTATTCGTATTGCCGCGACGGATCACCGGGCGGGCCACACAGAACATGCAGCCAGATTCCTGCGTCCTCTCCGGGATAAGCGACACAATCACTACGCCGCGCGCCCTCTGCAGTGCCATCGCGGGCGCGGTCCTTCAGGTACTGCTGCGCGTAGGCTTCGATCACATCCGTCTCCGTCAGGTTGGCAGCGATCCAGCCAAGCCGAAAGAAATGCAGCGCCATCAGCGTGACGATCCCCACCAAGGGCATCCACCACAACCAGCGCGGCATCACTGCACCATCGCGGGCCAGCACCCGCTCAATCCAATGTATGCCGCAACTCGGCCAGTTCGCGGTCCAGAAAATAGGAGATGATCGCCCGGATCACGACCAGCATCAGCAGGAACAGGAGACTGGCGAATTCGAGGCTGAGCGCCGTGTGGATCACGTCCGAAACGATGAACAGTTCCAACCCGGCAAGGATGTAGCCGCCCAGTTCCAGCCGCGCACGGTTCGTGCGCCGCTGACGTCCCTCTTCCGCGCCGCCCAGTTCGGCCCCGACCACCCGGATCATGAACCGCAGTGCGCCAATCACCAGCAGCAGGATGGCGAACAGGCTGATCGCCGCCGCCACCCAATCCAGCACCTCCACCACATGCGGCAGATACCTGTGCAACGCGGTTTCGTTCGCAACGTGGTTGAATACAGAGTCCATCAGCGCCCCGTCCCGGCCTGTCGCCCCGACTGTAGCGCGCGTCCGCCATTCACGCCATGGCCGCCATCAGTTCGCGCCCGACCAGCATCCGGCGGATTTCGGAGGTGCCGGCGCCGATCTCCATCAGCTTGGCATCGCGGAACAGCCGCGCCACCGGTGCATCGGCAAGGAAACCCGCGCCGCCCAGCGCCTGCACCGCCTGATGCGACTGCACCATGGCCTGCTCAGACGCGTAAAGACAGCAGGCCGCCGCGTCCTGACGCGTGACCTCGCCCCTGTCGCAGGCCTTGGCGACCTCGTAGACATAGGCACGGGCCGAGTTCATCGCCGTGTACATGTCCGCGATCTTGCCCTGCATCAGTTGGAAATTCCCGATCGGCTGGCCGAACTGCTTGCGCTCCGCGAGGTAAGGCATGACCTCGTCCAGACAGGCCGCCATGATGCCAAGGCCGATGCCCGCCAGCACGACGCGTTCGTAATCGAGACCGGACATCAGGACGCGTACACCCTTGCCCTCTTCGCCCAGGATGTTCTCGAAAGGCACTTCGACGTTTTCAAAGATCAACTCGGCGGTGTTCGACCCGCGCATCCCCAGCTTGTCGAAATGTTTCGAGGTCGAAAAACCGGTCATGGATTTCTCGATCAGGAAGGCGGTGATGCCCTTGGCCCCGGCCTCCGGATCCGTCTTGGCATAGACAACCAGCGTGTCGGCGTCGGGACCGTTGGTGATCCAGTACTTGTTGCCATTCAGCACGAAACGGTCGTTCCGCTTTTCGGCGCGCAGTTTCATGCTGACGACGTCGGACCCAGCCGAGGGTTCGGACATGGCCAGCGCGCCGACATGTTCGCCCGAAATCAGGCCAGGCAGGTATTTCCGCCGCTGTTCATCGGTGCCGTTCAACTTTATCTGGTTCACGCAGAGGTTGGAATGCGCGCCGTAGGACAGAGACACGCTGGCCGAGGCCCGCGCCACCTCTTCGACGGCAACGGTATGCGCAAGGTATCCCATGCCCGCGCCGCCCAGTTCCTCGGGCACCGTGATGCCCAACAGGCCAAGCTCTCCCATCTCGCGCCACAGCGGGGCGGGGAATTCATTGCTACTGTCAATCTCGGCGGCCATGGGCTTGACGCGCTCCTGCGCCCATTTGTGCACCATTTCCTGCAGGGCCAGCACGTCCTCGCCCAAATCGAACTTCATCGTCGCCAGAAACACGCCCCACCTCCCCATTATTGAACGCACGTTCATTTAACGCCACCAACCGAGTCGCGTCAATCCCGTCGACGGGCTGTGTCACCAGTCCGAGCTTTGGCGACCGGTCGCAGCCTCACATTGCGTTAAATACTTTCGTATAGGTCCGCACTGTACCCGGCCGAATTATCGACCGGTGTTTTAAGTGTGAACTAAGCCGGACCAGACCATGCCAGGCAAATCGGAACTCACGACCATGCGCAGATTTTTTGCGATTTGGTGGGCAATCGGGGTCGTTGCCATCGTGGCAACCGGATGGATCTGGTTGCGGATCGGGGCGCAGGAAGAACGCGCGCGCAGCCTGACAGGCGCTATCCTGCAACTGGAACGCTCCATCGGTTACGTCGGCTTCATTCACAACTTCAAGAATTACGTCCTCCGCCCCGAAGAAGACATCTACCGCTTGGCCGCCGAGGAGGATTATCTGGCCGCGACCCGTGCCGTTGCCCAGATCCGGGAGGCTGCCAGACAGGCAGGCAGTGACGTACGCCTGACCGACCTGACCGCCACGATCGACGGCTACCGCATGCATCTCGATGCCGCGTCAGAGGCCTATGCCCGCGGGGCCACGGTCCGCGAGGTGGATCAGCTTGTGCGTATCCCCGACAAGGTCGCCGCCGAGGAAATCGCCGACAGTCACCGCAAGATTCAGGGCTTTATCGAAAGCCAGCAGCAGGTTCTGTGGCTGGGTCAGGCGGCCGGGCTGGTCCTGTTGGTGGGGATCATGTTCAGCGGCACCAGCGTTCTGCTGCGTCTGCGCAGCACCCATGCCGCTGCGGAAACGGAAAGACAGCAGGAAAACCTGCAGGTGGAAAAGGCGAATGCCCGGAACCTGCAAAAGGTGATCGACCAGTTGCAGCTGACGAATCGCCAACAGGCAGAATTTGCCTATTCCATCTCGCATGATCTGAAGGCCCCGGCCAACACCGCCCACATGCTGATCGACGCCATCAGGACTGAGGACGGCACGCTTGACCCGGCGCGCACCGAACATGTCGAGGATCTCGACAAGGTCATCCGGCGGATGCTGGAACTGATCGATGGCGTGCTCACCTACTCGCGGACACTGGATTGCAAGGCGCCGGTGTCCAAGATCCGGCTGGATGATGCCCTGGATGAGGTGCTTAGCGACCTGCGCGCGGATATCATGTCCAGTGGCGCCATCATTGAACGCACGCCCCTGCCGGAAATCCCCGCGAACCGTCAGCAGATGCGGCAACTGCTCCAGAACCTTGTCAGCAACGCGCTGAAATACCGCGAACCGGGCAAGCGGCCACGGCTGCGGATCAGCTCATCCGGTCCGGATCAAGACGGGATGGTGGCCATCGAAGTACAGGACAACGGTATCGGCATCGCGCCAGAGGATCACGACCGGATCTTTGCGCTCTTCGGTCGGCTGCACGGCTCCGAGACCTATGAGGGCACCGGCCTTGGACTGCCCATCAGCCAGCGCATCGCGGCTGCCCACGGTGGCGGCATCGCCCTGAAATCGACACCCGGCGAAGGCACCTGTTTCACGGTACGGCTCAGCGCCCATGCGCAGCCCGAACCCAGCCTTGACGCCCCTGTCGCTCAGGCCGGGTAGGCAATCTCGGTGCGCAAATCCGCGCGCTGTGTCCATTCCCAGTAGAGCGCATTCAGCCGCGTGGCGACCGGCCCGGATTTGCCGTTGCCAAAAATCCGGTCATCCACGCGGGTGATGGGCAGCACGCCGCCACCCGAAGAGGTCAGAAAGACCTCATCCGCCTCAAGGAATTCCTCAAGCGGCAGCGCCCGCACTTCTGTCTTCAGCCCGATCTCGCGCGCCATTTCCAGACCGGTGCGCCGGGTGATGCCCTGCAACACGCCAAGGTCCGCCGTCACCACCCTGTCCCCTTTCAGTGCAAAGGCATTGAAGCCCGGCCCCTCGGTCACGTTGCCCGCATGATCGCAAAGCAGCACCGTCTCGAACCCGGCATCCTTGGCCTCGAAAAGACCGGCAGTGAAATCGCCCCAATGATAGTTCTTGGCGCGTGGATTTACGCTGTCCGCCGGAATGCGCCGCACGGTTTTGGCGATCCAGACAGAGGCGCCGGTATCCAGCACCTCGGGCCTGATCACATGCACATAGGGAACCACCCAGGCGTAGAAATGGTTCAGGCAGTCGCGCGGATCACGGCTGCCATGCACCCTTGGCACGCCACGCGCCACAACCATGGCGCAATAGGCGTCTCGCAGGCCAGAGGCGGCAACCATCCGCGTCAGCGCCTCGCGGATCTGCTCCGGCCCCTCGGGGATCCGGTAGCGCCCCGCCGCGACAGAGGCCATGAACCGCGCCACATAGTCATCCAGCCGGAAAAAGCCGCCGTCGACCACGGGCACCACGTCATAGACGATGTCGGAATGGGTCAGCCCCCAATCCGTAACGCCAATCTTCGCTTCGGCGATGGGAATCACTGCGCCGCCCATCCAGGCCGCGCCCTGCGACAGGTCACTCATGCTTTCAGATTTTGAAAGACGGCACCCACCTCGGCCCGGATGATACGGGCGATCAGCGCGCAATCCTCCAGCGAAAAGGTCAATGGCAGGCGCATGTCGACGATACCCTGCAGGATCCGGTCACTGGCAGGCATCGGTTCCGACGGCGCGTAGCGCCAGCTGTCATAGCGCGAGGTAAAACCCGCTGGCTCCGCCCCGCCGAACCACTTCAGTTCAACCCCGCGCGCCGCGCAGCGCGACAGCACCTCCTGCACCGTCTCGCGTGGCCAATCCAGCAGCAGGAACTGGATCGAAGACCCGACGTAGGACTCGGCCTCGGGCCGCTGCGGCAGGCGCAAGCCGGGTGTATCACGCAGGCCTTCCTCGACAACGTTGTAACGGTCATTCCAGCGGCGAACCTGTTCGTCCAGTGCGCGCAGTTGCGGCCGCAGGACCGCCGCGCGCAGGTTGTCCATCCGGCCAGAGACGTTCGGCGTGGTGTATTTCACCCGCTCGAAGACCTTCGGCGGCGGCCCCGCAAGGTGACGCTCATACAGCATGTAGGACCCCGACAACATGATCGCGCGCGCCGCGATCTCTTCGTCATCGGTGATCAGGAACCCGCCTTCGCCCGAATTGACGTGTTTGTAGGTCTGCATCGAATAGCAGCCCACGGCCCCATGCCGTCCTGAGGGCACCCCGCGCCAGCTTGCGCCCATGGTATGCGCGCAATCCTCGATCACCAGAACGCCTGCGTCGTCGCAGATCTGCATCAGGCGATCCATGTCGCACAGATGCCCGCGCATGTGGCTGAGCATCAGGATGCGCGCATCTTCCACCTTGGCCGCAAGGTCATCGAGATCGATCACCAGATCCTCGGTCACGCCGACAAAGACCGGCACCGCCCCTGCCCCGGCGATCGCCCCGGGCACGGGGGCGAGGGTAAAGGCGTTGGTCAGCACCTTGTCGCCCGGCTGCACGCCCACGGCGCGCAAGGCACAGCCCATCGCATAGCCGCCCGAGGCCACCGCAAGGCAGTACCGCGCGCCGGTCATGGCGGCGAATTCCTGTTCCAGCAGTGCCGTCGGCGCGGTCTCTCCGGCGACGGTGTTGTATCGATGCAGGCGTCCGCCGCGCAGGACGGCGACCGCATCGGCGATCGCCTCCTCGGGAATCGGTTCCTGCTGGGTGAAGCTTCCGGTGAATGTCTCGGTCATGCGCCCGTTTTGACGCAGGCACGGCAAGGCGGTCAATCCATTCGCGACCGGCCGCGCAACACATCTGTCGCTTTCGGCGCCATACCGGCTGCCACTGTGGATTAGGCTT
Organism: Antarctobacter jejuensis; assembly: GCF_052266595.1. Lineage (NCBI taxonomy): Bacteria > Pseudomonadati > Pseudomonadota > Alphaproteobacteria > Rhodobacterales > Roseobacteraceae > Antarctobacter > Antarctobacter jejuensis. Next base: position 222,948 of record NZ_JBQQXJ010000001.1, read on the forward strand.
TGCCAATGACACCCCTGCATTTCATCCACGCGCTGTCGTGGCAGACCTTGCCGGAGGCCGTGCAACGGCAGGCAAAGCGCTGCCTACTGGACCTGCTGGGCGTTGCAGCGGGCGGTTTGGGCACCGATCTGTCGCGGATCATCCGCGATCACGCGTCCGAGGATTTCCCCGGCGCGACGCCGATACTGTTCGATGACCGCCGCGCCGCGTTCGCCGCCGCCGCGATGGCGATGGGTATGACCATCGACAGCCTTGACGGTCATGACGGCTATAACCCGGCCAAGGGCCATATCGGCTGCCCACTGTTGCCTGCCTTGCTGGTCTTCGGAACGGCCCGCAAGATAAGCGGAGAGGCGTTCCTCTCCGCGCTGGTCATGGGCTACGAATTTGGCGCGCGGGCGGCAGAGGCGCTGCATGGCACCTGCCCCGATTATCACACCTCTGGCAGTTGGGGCGCGGTGACGGCTGCGGCAGGGGGCGCGCGGCTGCTGCAACTGGATCCGGAGCAGACACGGCATGCGCTGGGGGTGGCGGAATATCACGGGCCGCGCAGCCAGATGATGCGCTGCATCGATTTTCCCACCATGGTCAAGGACGGCTCTGGTTGCGGGGCGATGGCGGGCGTGTCGGCGGTGCAACTGGCGCGGCGGGGATTTACCGGCGGGCCGGCCATCACCGTCGAACAGGCACCCGCGTTCTGGACCGGTTTGGGTGAGGACTGGCGCATCCTGCGGCAGTATTTCAAACCCTACCCGGTCTGCCGCTGGGCGCAGGCGCCGGTCGAAGGGGTGCTGGCGCTGCGCCGGGCGCATGGTCTGACCGCGGCCGACGTCGCGCGGATCGAGGTCATCAGCTTTCACGAAGCGACCCGCCTTGCCACTGCCCGCCCCCGGACCACCGAAGAGGCGCAATATTCCACCTCCTTCCCCTGCGCGGTGGCGATGGTGCGCGGCGATCTGCGGCCCGAGGATCTGGATGGGGAGAGCCTGACAGACCCGGACATCCTGCGCCTGTCCGAAGGGCTGATCATGTCAGAAGACGAGGTGGCCAACCGGGCCTTTCCGGGCACGCGGCTGGCGCGGGTCCGGTTGGTCCTGCGGGATGGGCGGGTTCTGGAAAGCGACTGGATACAGCCGCGATGGGATCATGACGCGCCGCCGACGGATGAGGAGATCAGGGCCAAGTTCCATCGCCTGGCCGATCCGGTGCTGGGGCGGGCGCGGGCCGAGGCGATTGCAGAGGCTATTGACGGGCTGGAAAAGACGCCGCTGGCGCGGCTGACGGACCTGCTTTTTCGCGCGCCCTGAGGGATGTCCACGCGTGGACACGAAGTTGACGCAACGTCTTCAATAGCTTGCAGAGACGTTTTTACCTTTTGTTAGGGTTCCCCCCCTCATCCGATCAGCCGCGCAACCGCACCGGCCAGTTCGTCGAAGTGGTCGATCACGGCCTCTGGCGCCAGCGCGTGCACGTCCTCCGCCCCCGGCGGAAAGGTGACGAGGATGCAGGGCACACCGGCGGCGGCAGCGGTGCGCCTGTCGGTGGTGCTGTCGCCCACCAACAGTGACTTGTCGCGCGCCCCGCCGCAGGCATCGACCGCCGCCCAATAGGGGGCGACATCGGGTTTGCGCGTCGGCAGCGTGTCCGCGCCGATCAGGGAATCGAACAGGTCGGACACCCCCAGCCGGGTGATCAGGTCGACGGCCAGCGCCTCCGGCTTGTTGGTGCAGATGCCCACCGCATAACCCGCCTGACGCAGCCCCCGGATCGAGGCCACTGCGCCGGGATACATGTAGGTGCTCCGGTCGATGTCCCTTGCATAAAGCTCCAGAAACCGCGGAAACCACTCTTCGACCCGGTCGGGGGAAAAGCGCCCGGCGCGCGTCAGCCCCTCTGTCAGCATCCGCCGCGCCCCGTGCAGGGCGACCCCGCCATCCTGCTGCGGATCCAGCCGCACGGCCTCTCCCATGCCTTCGAAACAGGCGTTGGCGGCGGCGATCAGATCCTCGCTCGTGTTGGCCAGGGTTCCGTCGAGGTCAAATATTACGCATCTACTCAAGGCTTCCGTCTCCTGTCACATGCCGAAATCCGGCGTGATCGCCGCGACCTTGCAGTGTTACAGGAACCCGATAAAAGGAGCACGCAAAAGAGGCAATTCCGGAGCAGCCCAATGAGCACAGCGCTGATCATCCTCGCCGCAGGCAAGGGCACCCGCATGAAATCCGACCTGCCGAAGGTCCTGCACCGGATCGCGGGGGCACCGATGCTGTGGCACGCGATGCGCGCGGGCGGCACATTGGAGCCGGAGCGCAGCGTTGTTGTGGCCGGGCATGGCTATGCCGAGGTCGAGCGCGCGGCGCAGGAATACGACCCCGAGGTGCGGATCGCCGAACAGGCCGAGCAACTGGGCACCGGTCATGCGGTGCAACAGGCCCTGCCTGCGCTGGAGGGGTTCGAGGGCGACGCCTATGTGCTGTATGGCGACACGCCGTTTATCTCCGAGGACACGCTGGCGCGGATGCGCGAGGCGCGCGGCCGGGCGGATGTGGTTGTGCTGGGCTTTGAGGCCGCCGATCCGGGCCGTTACGGGCGGCTGGTGATGGACGGACAGACCCTGACCCGCATCGTCGAGTTCAAGGACGCCAGCGAGGATGAACGCAGGATCACGCTGTGCAATTCCGGTGTCATGGCAATGAACGTGCAGGTGCTGCGCGATCTGCTGGACAAGCTGGGCAACGACAACGCCTCTGGCGAATATTACTTGACGGATGTGGTCGAACTGGCCCGCGATGCCGGGCTGACCGCTACCGCCGTTGCCTGCGCCGAGGCAGAGACCATGGGCATCAATTCGCGCGCCGAACTGGCCGCCGCCGAGGCGGCGTTTCAGGTGCGCGCGCGGGCGGAGCTGCTGGACCTTGGTGTGACGATGATGGCCCCGGACACGGTTTACCTGTCGTGGGACACGGTGATCGGGCGCGACACAGAGGTGGAGCCGAATGTCATCTTCGCCCCCGGCGTCACGGTGGAATCCGGCGCGCGGCTGCGAGCGTTTTCGCATCTCGAAGGCTGTCACGTCAGCCGGGGCGCCGTGGTTGGCCCCTATGCCCGCCTGCGGCCCGGTGCAGAGCTGTCCGAGAACGTGCATGTGGGCAACTTTGTCGAGGTCAAGAACGCACTGCTGCACGAAGGGGTCAAGGCCAATCACCTGACCTATATCGGCGACGCGGAAATCGGCGAAAAGACCAACATCGGCGCGGGCACCATCACCTGCAACTATGACGGCGTGTTCAAACACCGCACGGTGATCGGCAAAAACGCCTTTATCGGGTCGGACACGATGTTGGTGGCGCCGGTGACGGTGGGCGACGGGGCGATGACCGGATCCGGGTCCACCATCACATCCGACGTGCCGGCGGGCGCGTTGGCCATCGCGCGCGGCAAGCAGGAAACCAAACCGGGTCTGGCGACCAAGCTGATGAAGATGCTGCGCGCCCGGAAAGCCAAGCAAAAAGCCGACGCCTGACGGGCATTTGGTCGAGAGTTACAGGGATTTCTGAAAATGTGTGGAATTGTCGGGATTCTGGGGACACACGAAGTGGCCCCGCAATTGGTCGAGGCGCTGCGCCGTCTGGAATATCGCGGCTATGACAGTGCGGGCATTGCCACCGTGCATAATGGTCATCTGGATCGCCGCCGCGCGATGGGCAAGCTGGTCAACCTGTCGGACCTTCTGGTGCATCAGCCCTTGGCGGGGCGGTCGGGCATCGGGCACACCCGCTGGGCCACGCATGGCCAGCCGTCCACCGACAACGCCCACCCGCATCGGTCCGGTCCGGTGGCCGTGGTCCACAATGGAATCATCGAGAATTACAAGGAGTTGCGCGAAGAGGTGAAGGCCTCTGGCCGCGTACCGCAGACGGAAACCGACACCGAAACCATCGCCCTGCTGACCGACAGCCTGATCGAACAGGGCCTGTCGCCGGTGGACGCGGCGATGGCCTGCATCGACAAGCTGGACGGCGCCTTTGCGCTGGCCTTCCTCTTCGATGGCGAAGACGATCTGATGGTGGCGGCGCGCAAGGGTTCCCCCTTGGCGATCGGCCATGGCGAGGGGGAGATGTACGTGGGTTCCGACGCCATCGCGCTGGCCCCCCTGTCGCCGCATATCACCTATCTGGAAGAGGGCGACCGCGCCGTCCTGACCCGCAACAGCGTCGAGATCCGGGATGAGGCGGGCCGTCTGGTCAACCGCGAGATGCGCACCGTGCAGATGGATGCAGCCCGGGTCGACAAGGCGGGTTACAAGCATTTCATGGCCAAGGAGATCGCCGAACAGCCGACGGTCCTGTCCAATGCGCTGACCGCCTACCTGACCGAATCCGGCATCGCCCTGCCCGACCCCGGCATCGATTTTACCAAGATCGACCGCCTGACCATGGTGGCCTGCGGCACCGCCTTTTACGCCTGTTTCACCGCGAAATACTGGTTCGAGCAATTGGCCGGGATGCCGGTCGAGGTCGATATCGCGTCCGAATTCCGCTATCGCGAACCGCCGATCATGCCGCGCACGGCGGCGCTGTTCGTGTCGCAATCCGGTGAGACGGCGGATACGCTGGCGGCGCTGCGCTATTGCCGGGACAAGGCGGAGAAGATCTATTCGGTCGTGAACGTGCCCAACAGTTCCATCGCCCGCGAAAGCGATCTGGCCCTGCCGATCCACGCCGGGGTGGAGATCGGCGTCGCCTCGACCAAGGCATTCACCTGTCAGTTGAACGTGCTGCTGCTGCTGGCGCTGAAGGCGGCAGAGGATCGCGGACGGCTGAGCGCCGAGGAGCGCGACGAGATCCTGAAATCGCTGCGCGCGCTTCCGGGCACCTTCAACGCGGCGCTGGACCGGGACGAGAGCATCGCCAATGTCGCCCGGCGGCTGGCCGAGGCGCGGGACATCCTGTTCCTGGGGCGTGGGCTGATGTATCCCCTTGCGCTGGAAGGCGCGTTGAAACTCAAGGAAATCAGCTATATCCATGCCGAGGCTTATGCGTCTGGAGAGCTGAAGCACGGCCCCATCGCGCTGATCGACAAACATGTGCCGGTGGTCATCATGGCGCCCAAGGACGCGCTGTTCGAAAAGACCGTGTCGAACATGCAGGAGGTCATGGCGCGCGGCGGCAAGGTCTGCCTGATCACCGATGCCGAGGGCGCGGCAGCCGCCGGTCAGGATGTCTGGCGGCTGATTCAGATGCCCAAGGTGCCGGATATCCTTGCCCCGATCCTATATGCTCTGCCCGCGCAGTTGCTGGCCTATCACACCGCCATCGCCAAGGGCACGGACGTGGACCAGCCGCGTAACCTTGCGAAATCCGTGACGGTGGAGTGACATGGGCACCCAGTACCCCGCATTGACCGATGCCCTGACAGGATTCATTGCAGCCCAGCACATCTTCTTTGTTGCCACGGCAGCAGAGGACGGGCGCGTGAACCTGTCGCCAAAGGGCATGGACAGCCTGCGGGTGATGGGCCCCAACCGCATCGTCTGGCGCAACCTGACCGGCAGCGGGAATGAGACGGCGGGCCATCTGGCCCGCGTCAACCGCATGACGCTGATGTGGTGCGGGTTCGAGAAACAGCCGATGATCCTGCGCGCCTATGGCTCTGCCCGGACACTGCATCCGCGCGATGCGGAATTTGCGGAGTTGAATGCGGACTTCCCGCCTTCTGTCGGCGCGCGGCAGATCTATGACGTGACGCTGGACCTTGTGCAGTCCTCCTGCGGCTATGCCGTGCCCTTCTACGATTACGCGGGCGAGCGCGAGGTGCTGAAGGACTGGGCCGACCGCAAGGGGGAAGACGGCGTGCGGGACTATTGGGCAACCAGAAATCTGACCACCATCGACGGCATGCCCACCGGGATCACCGCGGAGCCGGAAACATGACCGTCGAAGAGGCGCTGGCCGCGCTGCGCGCCCATGGCGATGCCGAACGGGCGGCAGGGTCAGCCGCCTACCACAAGGCGCCGCGCGTCTATCTGGGCGTGCCGAACCCGGTGCTGAACGACATGTCCCGCGACTGGCGCAAGGAACTGGACCTGCCGGGGCGCATCGCCCTGGCCGATGCGCTTTGGCAGAGCGACATCCACGAGGCCCGCGTTCTGGCCGCCAAGCTGCTGACACAGGCGCGCATCCGCCCGGACGACGAAGCGGTCTGGCGGCTGATCAGTTCCTGGGTGCCGACATTTGACGCATGGGCCGTGGCGGATCACGCCTGCGCCGCAGGTCAGCGCCGGGTCATGGCCGATCTGTCGCGGCTGGACGAGGTCGAAGGCTGGACAACGCGGGACCACATGTGGTCGCGGCGCGCGGCGCTTGTGATTACCCTGCCGCTGACCAAGCTGAACTTTCCCAAACCGCAGGAAACCGAGGCCCGGGAACGGGTGCTGGACTGGGCGGCGGGCTATGTCCCGGACCGCGACTGGTTCATCCAGAAGGCCATTGCCTGGTGGATCCGCGAGCTTTCGAAACACGCGCCCGATGCCTCGCGCGCCTTTCTGGACGCGCATGGCGCAGGGATGAAGGGTTTTGCCCGCAAAGAGGCGGGCAAGTACCTTTAGCCGCCTGCGAAAACCTGCACCTTGGGCAAACCGGTCAATGGCGCATCGATCAGGCGCATGGCGGCCAGCGACAGGCGGCTGCCGCCGTCCTTTGGCCCGTCGATCGGGATCAGGTCCACCTGCACGGTCTTGCCGGTAGCGAGGTAGAGCACCCTGCCCGTTTGCGCGGTGCTGACCAGCGGCGTTTCCAACCAGAAGCCCGGCTTGGCCGGATCGCCAAGGCTGGCCACTGTTTCCCCCAGCGCCTTTTCACCACCGGTCTGCACCGGTGCTGCGGCTTTCTTGCGTTCCTCTGCCGTGGTGGTGTCGAATTGCTCTGCCGTCCGGGCATTGGCCGCCGGTTTGGGCGCGCTGGCCCCTTCGGGCCGGGCCTGCGGACGTACCGTACCGGCGGGCGGCGTGGCGTCCTGTGCCGGGCGTTGCTTGAACAGCGGCGTCTGGCCGCACGCGGACAGCGCCAGCGTGGCGCATATCATTCCTGTCGTCACGAGGCGCACTGCGCGTCTCCCTCTCGCTCTTGTGACCCATACCTTGGTCACTCTTGCCCAAATCCGGACCGGGGACTAGTGTCACCCCCATGACACAGCCGCTCATCGATCCGTTCCTTCGCCCGATCTCCTACCTGCGGGTATCCGTCACCGACCGCTGCGATTTCCGCTGCGTGTACTGCATGTCGGAAAACATGACCTTTCTGCCCAAGAAGGAGCTTCTGACGCTCGAAGAACTGGATCGCATGTGTTCGACCTTTGTGCGACTGGGTGTCGAGAAACTGCGCATCACCGGCGGTGAGCCGCTGGTCCGGCGCGATATCATGACGTTTTTCCGCCGCATGACCCGACATCTGGATGCGGGCGCGCTGAAGGAACTGACGCTGACCACGAACGGATCGCAGCTAGAGCGGTTCTCGGCGGATCTGTACGACGCCGGTGTGCGGCGGGTGAATGTCTCTCTCGATACGCTGGACGAGAAGAAATTTGCTGACATCACGCGCTGGGGCCGTCTGCCGCAGGTGATGCGGGGGCTGGATGCGGCGCAAAAGGCCGGTCTGCGGGTCAAGATCAACGCCGTGGCGCTGAAGGGCTTCAACGAGGACGAGTTGATCGCCATGACCGAATGGTGCGCGAGCCGTGACATGGACTTGACGTGGATCGAGGTCATGCCGATGGGCGACATCGGCAACGAGGACCGGCTGGACCAGTACTGGAAACTGTCGGACCTGCGCACGCGACTGGCAGAGCATTACACGCTGACCGACCTGCCCGAACGCACCGGCGGCCCGGCGCGGTACGTGCGGCTGGAGGAAACCGGCCAGAAGATCGGCTTCATCACACCGCTCACGCATAACTTCTGCGAAAGCTGCAACCGGGTGCGGCTGACGTGCACTGGTGAATTGTTCATGTGCCTTGGGCAGGAAGACAATGCCGATCTGCGCGCGGCGCTGCGGAATCACCCCGAAGAGGACGGGCCGCTGGAAGATGCCATCCGGGCGGCGATTGCCCTGAAACCAAAGGGCCATGATTTCGACTATTCCCGCCAGACCGTCGATGGACGCGTGTCCCGTCACATGAGCCACACGGGCGGCTGATCTGACCGCCGCCGACCGGGGTCGCGACACCGGTTGTCGACGGGGACGAGGTTGGCAGGCCCCGCGCCACGCGGACGGCAAGATAGGCGAAGGCCTGCGCTTCGAGCATGTCCCCATCGAGTCCGACCTCTTCGACCGGTTGCACCGGGCAGTCCAGACCCACCGCCAGCATCCGCATCATCACCGGGTTCTTGCGGCCGCCCCCGGTGACCAGCACCCGGTCCGGCGGGCTTGGGCAATGTTCCATCCCCTGCATAACCGCGGCGGCGGCCATGGCGGTCATGGTGGCGGCGGCATCCGCGTCCGACAGTTCCCGCACGAGGTCCATCATCAGGGAGAAATCGTCGCGATCCAAGGACTTGGGCGGCATCTTGCGGAAATAGGTTTCTTCGAGGAAAAGCTCCAGCGCGCCGTCCTCAACCCGGCCCTTGCGGGCGATGGCGCCGTCCCGGTCACAGTCGAGCCCGAGGCGCTCTGCCACGAGATCGTTGAGCGGCGCATTGGCCGGGCCGGTGTCGAAGGCCAGCAGCGCACCGTCGGCCTCCGGTTTGTCCTTGCGCGGGTCGACCCATGTGAGGTTGCCGACACCGCCCAGATTGAGGAAGCACAGCGGCTTTTTGGCCCCGATCCAGCGGGCGCAGGCCCAGTGGTAGAAGGGGGCGAGCGGAGCGCCCTCTCCCCCCAGGGCCACGTCGGCCGAGCGGAAATCCCAGACCACGGGCCGCCCCAAAGCCTGCGCCAGTGCCGTGCCGTCGCCCAGTTGGTGTGTGCCTCGACCCTTCGGTTCATGCGCGAGGGTCTGGCCGTGAAAGCCCACGATCTGCGCGCCCGGGAAATCGGCGAGCAGTTCGGCGTGGGCGTCCTGCACCACGTCCAGCGCCGCCGCCAGATCGTCCCCGGGCCAGCGGCCCAGGGCGGCGCGCAGCACCGCGCGCTCTTCTTTTGTGTATTCGCGGTACCCGCAGGTGCCGAAGTCGAGAATACGTTCGCCATCCGTGTGCAGCATCGCCGCGTCCACGCCATCCAGCGAGGTGCCCGACATGGCCCCCAGTGCCCAGAGGGCCTGCCCCTTCAACATCCGCTTTCCCTCAGCGCTGCCCGTGCTATTACCTGCGGCGCGCAGTATACAGAGGCTCCGACATGACCTACCATCCCAAATCGGATTTCATGGCCGTCATGATGCAACGCGGCTACCTTGCCGATTGCACCGATTACCAGGCGCTGGACGACGCGCTGTCAAACGGGGTGGTGACCGCCTATATCGGCTATGACGCCACGGCGCAGTCGCTGCACGTGGGTCACCTGCTGAACATCATGATGCTGCGCTGGCTGCAGAAGACCGGGCACAAGCCGATCACCCTGATGGGCGGCGGCACGACCAAGGTGGGCGATCCGTCCTTCCGGTCGGATGAGCGTCCGCTGTTGGGACCGGAGCAGATCGACGCCAACATCGAGGGCATGAAGCAGGTCTTTGCCAAGTACCTGTCCTATGGCGATGCGCCGACCGACGCGCTGATGCTGAACAATGCCGAGTGGCTGGACGAGTTGAACTATCTCGATTTCCTGCGGGACATTGGGCGGCATTTTTCGGTCAACCGGATGCTGTCGTTTGAATCAGTGAAATCGCGGCTGGACCGTGAGCAATCGCTATCCTTCCTCGAATTCAACTACATGATCCTGCAGGCCTATGACTTTCTGGAGTTGTTCCGCCGCTACGGCTGTACGCTGCAGATGGGCGGGTCCGACCAGTGGGGCAATATCGTCAACGGCATCGACCTGACGCGCCGGGTGCTGGACAGCGAGATCTATGGCCTGACCTCGCCGCTCTTGACCACCTCGGACGGGCGCAAGATGGGCAAGAGCCAGGGCGGCGCGATCTGGCTGAACGCCGACATGCTGTCGCCATACGAGTTCTGGCAGTTCTGGCGCAACACGACGGATGCGGACGTGGGCCGGTTCATGAAGCTGTATACGGAACTGCCGGTCGAGGAATGTGAGCGCTATGGCGCGCTGGCGGGAGCCGAGATCAACGAGGCCAAGATCGTGCTGGCCAATGCCGTGACGGCCCTGTGCCACGGGGCAGAGGCTGCGGCAGCGGCAGAAGCGACGGCGCGCGAGGTGTTCGAGAAGGGCGGCGTGGGCGATGACCTGCCAACGCTGGCGCTGAGCGCGGATGAGATCGGCGACGGCATTTCCGTGGTGCAATTGATCGTGCGGGCCGGGCTGGCGAAATCCGGCAAGGAGGCCAAGCGCCTCATCGCGGAGAACGGTGCCCGGATCGACGACGCGCCGCTGACCGACGCGGGGCTGATGCTGGACGCGGGTGCCTTTGCCGCGCCGGTCAAGCTGTCCGCAGGCAAGAAGCGACACGCGCTTGTCACCCTGACCGGTGCCAAGGGGTAATCATTGGCTAACTGACGGTCCCTTTCCATCAGGACGTGAACGCCAGCAAGATCACAACCCGCCGCGCACCACAAACGCGCGGCGCGGCTGGCGGTCAGCCGCAAGAAGGGCAACGACCGTTATCATTGGTCGCCGTTGGCCCCCAAGATAGCGGCCTGTCTGCTGGCCGATCCGATAGCGGTGTCGAAGTTCGTCGTGCGAAAACCCACCGACGCATACTCACCGGGATGAATGCGGTCTGGGACATGATTAAGCGAAAGGGCGGGACCTGAGTTAGAACAGGACCGCGCCGATCGCGAGCAGCCAGAACGGCAGCGACAGGACCACCGAAACCAACAGGGCCGCTGCGGCGGTGGGCCTTGGCCGGGCGGCCGTGGCGACGCGGGTTCGGGGCGCGGAGCGCGGGACAAGCTGTGTCATGCGCACAGTTAACCTCATGACAACTTTCCATCCCGTTAACATGGCCCATGAGCGACTCCCTGAGCCTGCCCCTGCCGCAGTCCGAAGAATTTGCCGCCGCCTGTCAGGCGCTTGGCCGACCGTTGCGCCGGTGCAAAAGGGAATCTGGGCGGCGGGTGCGGCTGTGGTGGCAGATCCAGTCGCGCCACTTCGGGCCCTTGGGGCGAATCGATCTGGTCTCTCGGGGTCCCGTGGCGGCAGAGGCCGATGACCTGCAGGACTGGACGGCACGATGGCAGAGCTGGCACGATGGGCGGCCCCTGTTGCTGAACGCCGAAGGGGTGACCGCAGAGACGTTGCGCGCCGCCGGTTTCTGGCCCCTGATGACGCCCGCCTCTGTCGCACTGCTGCCGCTGGGCGACGAGGCCGACATGCGCGCCGCGATGCACCAGAAATGGCGAAACCGGCTGAACCGCGCCGAACGTAACGGGTTGGACGTGGTGGTCCGGCCCTTGCAGCCGGATCACTGGATGCTGCGGGCAGAGGCCGAACAGGCCCGGCAACGCCGGTATCGTGGGCTGCCGCCCGATTTTTCGCTGGCTTTTGCCGCGGCCAACCCCGGTCAGGCCCTTGTGTACGAGGCGCGCCAGAACAACGCGCCGGTCGCCGCCGGGCTGATGCTGCGTCATGGCCGTATGGCCACATGGCAGATCGGCGTCAGCACAGAGGCCGGCCGGGACGCATCGGCCATGAACCTGATCCTTTGGCGCGCGATGCAGGATCTGGCCGCGCGCGGGCATGATTGCCTCGACCTCGGGATCCTCAATTCACAGGATGCCGCCGGACTTGCCCATTTCAAACAGGGCACCGGTGCCCTGTCGCACCAACTGGGCGGCACATGGCTGCACCTTGGCGCGCTGGCCCCGTTTGCCCGAAATCTGCCGCGCTGCCTGCAGCGGTAACGCTACGGAAGGTCGCAACCTGGGGTGTCAGGGCCTCCCCCCTGCGGCAAAGGATCGTTAGCGCTATCAGCTGCGTTTACATTCGCCGCGCGCCTGTTATGAAAGTGCCGTACGGACAGCCTGGAGGAACAGGACCCATGAGCACCATCATCGACATTCACGCCCGCGAAATCCTTGATAGCCGCGGAAACCCGACCGTCGAGGTCGACGTCACACTCGAAGACGGCTCGATGGGCCGCGCCGCCGTGCCTTCGGGCGCCTCGACCGGCGTGCACGAAGCCGTGGAAAAGCGCGACGGCGACAAGGCCCGCTACATGGGCAAGGGCGTGCTGGACGCGGTGGCTAACGTGAATGGCGAACTGGCCGAAGCGATCCTTGGCTTTGACGCCACCGAACAGGTCGCCATCGACCTTGCCATGTGCGAACTCGACGGGACCGAGAACAAGGGCCGTCTGGGCGCCAATGCCATCCTCGGCGTGTCGCTGGCCGTGGCCAAGGCGGCAGCGGACTTCACAGGCCAGCCGCTGTTCCGTTACATCGGCGGCACCTCGGCCCGCACCCTGCCCGTGCCGATGATGAACATCATCAACGGCGGCGAACACGCCGACAACCCGATCGACATCCAGGAATTCATGATCATGCCGGTCGCGGCGGAAAACATCCGCGACGCCGTCCGCATGGGATCCGAGGTGTTCCACACCCTGAAGAAAGAGCTGTCGGCGGCAGGCATGTCCACCGGCCTTGGCGACGAGGGCGGCTTTGCCCCCGAACTCAAGGGCACCCGCGACGCGCTGGATTTCATCCTGAAGTCGATCGAAAAGGCGGGCTACAAGCCCGGCGAGGACATGTACCTGGCGCTCGACGCCGCCTCGACCGAGTATTTCAAGGACGGCAAGTACGAGATGAAGGGCGAAGGCCTCTCGCTGACCTCCGCCGAAAACGTCGACTACCTTGCCAAGCTCTGCGCCGAATATCCGATCATCTCGATCGAGGACGGCTGCGCCGAGGATGACTGGGACGGCTGGAAGATGTTAACCGACGCGCTGGGGGACAAGGTCCAGCTGGTCGGCGACGATCTCTTTGTCACCAACCCCAAGCGTCTGGCCATGGGCATCGAACGCGGCAGCGCGAACTCGATGCTGGTCAAGGTCAACCAGATCGGCACCCTGACCGAAACGCTGCAGGCGGTGGACATGGCGCATCGCGCGCGCATGACCAACGTGATGTCGCACCGTTCGGGTGAAACCGAGGACAGCACCATCGCCGATCTGGCGGTCGCAACCAACTGCGGCCAGATCAAGACCGGCTCTCTGGCGCGCTCTGACCGGTTGGCGAAGTACAACCAGCTGATCCGCATCGAAGAGATGCTGGAAGACACCGCAACCTACGCGGGTCGCAGCATCCTGCGCTAACAACCCCTTGATGTAAAACGGCTTTACGGCCCGCCTCCTGCCGGAGGCGGGCCTATTCTTTGGGTCAGAACAGTGCATCGGCAGGTGACGCGCGGGTTGGTTTACGTTAACCGTATCGATCAATGAAACATTTGATAAACCAACAGGCCAGGGCATCGGCAAACGGCTTATCGACACGACGGTAACCGGGGATGGCACGGCTCTTCGAAGACCAACGACTGGACGGATTGCGCCGGGCCGAATACGGCTCGCGGCGCAAAACCCTTGTCGGGTACGGCCTGGTCGCGACCGGGGCGGTCCTTCTTGCCACGATTCTGGATTGGCCTCTGGTTCTGGTCTGGTCGCTGTCCTATTTCCTGGCCGAGGTCTGCACCGCCGCCCTGATCTACGGCTATTTCCCGGGCAGCCCGGTTCTGCGCTACCGCGCCGCATTGGTCAGCTACACGGTGGCCGGGCTGGCGTTCATGAGCCTGCCGCTCTACCTGATCGCCTCGCCGGGTGCGCCAGCCATGGCATTCGCGGCCAGCTGCGGACTGGCGGGCATGCTGCTTTTCACGCTGCAGCGGACCTATTACGTCATCGAACTGGTGATCGCCGACTGCCTGCGGGTCACGGTCCTCACCCTCGGCCTTGCCGTGCCAATGCTGGTCCAACTGGACCAGTTGGCCGATCGGTTGCTTGTGCTGTTCAGCGCCGTGGGCGTTGCCGGATTCTACATAGGCTCCTTGATATCGAGCTGGCAAAACCAGCGCGATCTGCGTGACGCACAAAAGAGTTACGCCATCTCGCAAAAGGCACGTGCGCTTGGACAGTTCGCCGGGGGCGTGGCGCATGACTTCAACAATCAGCTGACGGCGATTCTCGGGAATCTCGACCTGCACGATGCACTGGACGACGAGGCGGAGCGCCAGGCCGCGCTGCAGGATTGCCGGTCCGCGGCGGAACGGGCCGCCATTACGGTCCAGCAGCTTCTGGCCTCCACCGGGCGCACCCGCCTGTCCTCGCAACCGCTGGAAATGGAAGGTTTCCTCTTTGCACTGGCCGATCTGCTCGGGGATCTGCTCGAGCCGGAGATGGACATCGAGGTGCAGCCGCCCGCAGAGTATCTTGTGGCCCATGCGGATCGGGACATGCTGGAAACCTGCGCCATTCAGCTGTGCCTCAACGCGCAGGATGCGACCCGTGGCGCGGGCCGCGTGCACATCCGCGCCGAACGGCGCAGGACTGCGCCGCCGCTCACCCCGCCGCCCGACGCGCCGCCGCCCTATGTGGTGCTGATCATCGAGGATAACGGCCCCGGCGTTCCGTCCGAGGCGCTGCCGCTGCTTGCGGAGCCCTTCTACACCACCAAGGGCCCGGCCGAAGGAACCGGCTTGGGGCTGGCCGCCGTGGCCGGGTTCGCCCGCCAATCCGGGGGCGGTCTGATGCTGGAAAAATCGCCGCGTGGCGGGCTCATGGCGCAGATCTACCTGCGCGAATTCACGCCGGATGACAGATCACACCAACCGCAAAAAGACCTGAGCGCGGCTCAGCTTTCGGGTTCCTGATAGACGCCCTGCTCTTTCAGCGCATCCACCACTTCCTTGGGCATGTAGGTCTCGTCGTGCTTGGCAAGGATTTCGGTCGCCTCGAAAACACCGCCCACATAGCGGCCCGTGCCCACCATGCCCTGATTTTCTTCGAACAGGTCCGGCAGCACGCCGGTATAGACCACCGGCACCACCGCACCACCATCGGTCACTGAAAAGCGCACCTGCTCTCCGTCACCGCGCACCAGCGATCCTTCCTCGACCAGCCCGCCGATCCGGAACACCTCGTTCGGCGCCGGGGGCTCTGCCATCACCTGGCTGGGAGAGCGGAAGAAATTGATCCCGTCCTTCATCGCATAGCCGATCAGCACGGTCGACACGGTCAGCGCGACCGCCGCCAGGGCGATGATCTGGATCCGCCTTTGCTTCTTGAGGGATTTCAGAGCCATATGGCACCTCGTTTGCCGCAGTTGGGGAAAATATAGAGACTGCGCCGCCGCTTGGGGAGGGGCCTGCGCAATTTGCCGCGCCTGCCTCCCCCGGTCTTAGGTTTTTGGAATACCTCGGGAGGAGTTTGAGGAGGGCCGCGCCCTCCTCAGGGCCTGCGTGGCCTGAACGCAAACCAACCTGTGCGCGCACCGCGCGCGCCGCCGGATTACGGGAAGCAGGGTGCCAGCATCAAGCCGGCGGTTTCCTCTTCGCCCAGCATCAGGTTGGCGTTCTGCAGGGCCTGGCCAGAGCTGCCCTTGGTCAGGTTGTCCAGTGTGGCCACAACGATGGCCCGCCCGGGACGCCGGTCGCCGGTCATGCCGATATGACAGAAGTTCGAGCCGCGCACGTGATGCGTTGACGGGGTTTCGCCAAAGGGCAGAACCTCGACAAAGGGCTCATCGGCATAGGCCGCCTGCAGCGCGGCGTAGATCGCCTGCGGGTCGCCTTTCAGATAAGAGGTCGCCAGAATGCCCCGGTTGAACGGTCCAAGGTGCGGTGTGAACTGGACCTGCACCTCGCGCCCCGCCAGAAGGCTGAATTCCTGATCGAATTCGCCAAGGTGCCGGTGCGTGCCGCCAACGGCATAGGCGTTGGTGCCCTCGCTCAGTTCGGCATGCAGCAGGTTTTCCTTCAGCGACCGCCCTGCCCCGCTGACCCCGCATTGCAGGTCGAGGATGATCTCGTCGAGGTCGATGACGCCCGCCGTGATCAGCGGGCGCAGGATGTATTGTCCCGTCGCCGCATTGCAGCCGGTCCCGGCCACCACCCGCGCGCCTTTGATCTCTTCACGGTAGAATTCTGTCAGGCCATAGACGGCCTCTTTTTGGACCTCCAGCGCGGCATGGGTGTTGCCGTACCACGTCTTGTAGGCCTCGGGATCGCGCAGCCGGAAATCGGCGGACAGATCGACGATCTTCAGGTGCTTGGGCAGTTTCGCGATCACCTCTTGCGAGGTTTTGTGCGGCAGAGCGCAGAAACACAGGTCGATGCCGGAAAAGTCGATCTCTTCCCAGGTCACCAGATCCGGCAGGTCAAGGTGGCGCAGATGCGGAAAGACCTGCGCCATGCTTTGTCCCGCCTTGGAATTGGCGGCGAGCGCCTTGATTTCAAAGGAGGGATGCGTGGCGATCAGCCGGATGAGTTCGGCCCCGGTATAACCGGAGGCGCCGATGATGGCGATGGAATGGGTCATGAGGTCACCTGAGATGGTCGTGCACGCGATATCAGCGCGTCGCGGAAAAGAGGATGGCAGACAGGACCGCCCGTCACGGGACGGCGGAGGGATTTCATCGTCGCAGGCGCGGGGCGGTGAAAACGTGCATGTCTGTCTCCTATTGCAACGCGCTATAGCCGCCCGCCGCCCCGCAATCAACGGATTATTCCCCGCAGTTGCGCTTGAACGCCGCGCCCTGCCCGGCCATCATGCCCTCATGGCGACGATTGCAGACGACAAACCGGTTCCCCTGTGGCGGCTCTTCTGGCGGATGGGCGGCTGGATCACCTTGATTTTTCTGGTGGTCCTGCTGGTCCTGACCATTATCAGCCAGAGCACCCTCAGCCTTGCCAACCGGTTCGATGCAGAAGGCCGCGAGACCGCCGCCGATCTGGTGGACAAGCGGCGCGAGGTGACGACGGACAGCGACGGCGATGAGGAAATCACCTATTACTTCGACCTGCGGTTCGAAACGTTGGAGGGCGATCTTGTCGTGGTCAGCCGTTCTGTCGGCAGTTCCGAATACCACAAGCGCGAGATCGGCGACCGCATCCCGATCTGGTACTTGCAGAGCCAGCCCGGGACGACCGAACTGACGCGCGGCGAAAACCGCAGCACTTCGACCGTGACCCGCTGGATCGCGCTGATTTTCGGGATCGGCGCCCTGATCGCCATTTGGATTCCCGGCCGCAAGGCCGTCGCTGCCGTGCGGGCGCGGCGCTATGGCGCGCGCGAAGCGGCCGAGATTCTCGGCACCAAATGCACGAATATCAAGGTGAACAACCGGTATCGCTATCGCCTGACGTGGAAAGAACAAAGCGGGCGCGTGGGGGAAAGCCTCGCCTACAAGGAAGAGCAGCTCGAAGGCTTTCGCCCCGGCGAAACGATCACCGTCTATCAGGGCATCCAGCGCGCGTGGTGGTCCGGTGATGTGGGCGAACGCCCCGACAGCAGGGGCTGATCCGCGTGACATGGCTGCAATCGCTGTTCGATGGGGACACCAAGACCGTCGCCGGTGCGCTGGTCCTGCTGGCGATCACCTCGCTGGTGGGGGTGATGGGCTGGCTGGGCAAGCAGTTCATGCAAACCATCGGCGACTGGCGGCTGCGCCGTCGCGACCGTGAGGACCGGCAGGACCACCTGGAAGAGGTGTTGGTCGATATCCTGATCCACGCGGATTTCGATGACCGCAGCGTTGCGGGCATCATCGATCCCCGGAGGATCACGGCCCTGAAGGACCAGATCGACTCCGGTCCCTCCGACTACCGCCCCTTTGTCCCGCCAGAGGCCCCCGACCCGACCTTTGCCGATTATCGCGGCGTGCGGCGGCGACTGGATATCGAATTGATGGTGGCCTGCGACCGGTTCTTTGACAATTCGCAGCTGTTCCACGGCTATTACGCCCATCTGGCCAGCGATGCCTTTGCCGCGCTCAGTTCAGAGCGCAAGAAGCAGGCGCTGGATACGCTGGTGTCGCTTGGGGAAAAGGTGCAGGCCGACTATCAGCGTCTGTCACGGGCCATGAAGGCCGCGCCAGAGGCGCAGGCCATTCATCACACGGTCATGGAAGCATTGCCGGCACGTCAGGACAACTGGCCCGACACGTAAGGCGGCGCCGGGTCAGACGATGGGCGGAAGCGGTCCGTTGATTGACATGGTCTGATCTCCTTCTGGTGGCTCATATATAGGCACAAAAGGCGAAAACATCAATCGGGGCGATGGATGCCACCCCGGGTCAGGCGGCCTCGAACGTGATCTTTCGGCGCAGGAATTGCGTGGCATTCTGCGAAACCTTGACCGGGTTGCCGGTGGTCAGAAAACCGCTTTCCGTTCCCTTGCCCAGCATGTCCGGATGCCGCCCAAGGTAATCGGCCAGCGATTCTGCCACCAGATCGGCCTGCGAATAGACCCGCACCTCTGGTCCCAGCGCATCCTGAAACACCTCCTGCATCAGGGGGTAGTGGGTGCAGCCAAGGATCGCGGCCTCCGGATCCGGCATCTTGCGCTTCAGCGCGTCGACGTGGCTGCGCACGAGGGCCTCGGCCAGGATCATGTCGCCTTCTTCGATGGCATCCACCAGACCGCCGCAGGCCTGCGCCTCGACGTCCACGCCGATGGCGCGAAAGGCCAGTTCGCGCTGAAAGGCGCGGCTGCGCACGGTGGCGGGTGTGGCGAACAGGGCGACATGTTTCACCGCGACCTCACGCGGGGGGCTGTTGTCACCCCACTGCCGTTCGGTCAGCGCCTCGATCAGCGGCACAAAAACCCCCAGCACCCGCTTGTCACGCGGGATCCAGCTTTCCTGCATCCGCCGCAAAGCCGCCGCAGAGGCGGTGTTGCAGGCCAGGATCACCAGATCACAGCCCGCCTCCCACAGCCGTTCAACGGCGGCAGTCGTCAGGTTGTAGACATCATCCGCATCCCGCACCCCGTAAGGCGCGTGCTTGTTGTCGCCGAAATAGACAAACGGCACATCGGGCAGACGCTTGGACACTGCGTCCAGCACCGTCAGCCCGCCAAGACCGCTGTCAAAAACCCCTACTGCCATGTTGCCCGCGCCCCGCTCTGGCCTTGGCGCGCGTCTTTCAATGGCGCGCCTTCGGCTTTTCCTTATGTCTCTCTTCGAACTCGAACCCGTAGTCATAAGACGTCAGGGGAGTCGGAGACAGGTCATACGTCGCTTTGCGCAGGAAATCCATCATCGCCCGCGCGTCCTTGGCCCGTGCGTCGATTTCCGCACGGTCGATGGGCGTGCCAATGCCAATACGCACCGGCGTGTCCACCCGCTTGCGGAATTCCTTGATCAACAGTCCCATGCGCAGGGTCACGTGCAGGTGGCTGGCCAGTTGGAACAGCCGGGAAGTATGGCCGTCAAAGTAGATCGGCACCACGGTCGCGTTGGATTTCGCAATCAGCCGCGCGGTAAAGGTGCGCCAGCCCGGGTCCATCGGCTTGCCGAAAGGTTTTTCCGCGGTGGCCACCGTGCCGCCGGGAAAGATGCCGATACAGCCGCCACTCCCGAGGTAATCCAGCGCCTCCCTGCGGGTGGCGATGTTCTGCTGCATCGCCTCTTTTGTCTCGTCAAAGTTCACCGGCAGGATGATCTTGTTCAGTTCTTCGGCCTTGCGGAAGACGCTGTTGGCCAGAATCCGGAAATCACCGCGCACGACGGACAGGATGTGCCCCATGATCAACCCGTCGAGGATGCCATAGGGGTGATTGGCGATGACGATCAGCGGCCCGTCCTTGGGCAGATTGTCGAGGCTGCCCCCGATCACATCGAGCCCAAGGCCATAGCGTTCCACCATGACTTCCCAAAAGTCGCGGCCTTGCGCGACTTCGGTTTCATACCCTTCGGCACGGCGGATCAGGCCCAGCCGTCCGGTGGCGTTCTCCATCAGCCGAATCATGGCGCGGCCGCCGCGCGTGCTGGCCGAATAACTGTACGAAATGTCACGGGCGACGTGACGCCGGTTGGGCATCTGCTGCGCATCCTCCTTGCATGTCGGCCCCATTCTAGGGCCGACGCGCCGTTTGCACCAGATTCTGTGACGCCTTCATGAAAGTTTCATGAAACACCTTGGCAGGATCACTCTGCGGCGGCTTTCAGCGGCGCACCGCCCTGCCGCAACACGGTCAGCAGTTCCTCGCGCCGCTTGGCGGCCTTGGCCTCATTCGCCAGCTTGACCGGGCCGAAACCGCGGATCTGCAGCGGCAGTTCCGCAAGGGCCACCAGCGCATCCATGGTTTCCGGCTTGGCCTTTGGCAGCCATTCGGCCATGTCGGCCTCATATTGCGCGATCAGCGCGCGTTCCATGCGGCGTTCCTCCGTCCGGCCGAACAGATCCAGCGGCGTGCCGCGCAGTCCTTTCAGACGCGCCAGCAGGCGGAACCAGCGCAGCATGCCCTCGCCGAAGGTTTTCTTGACCGGGCGACCGTCGCTGCCTTCTTTCGACAGGATCGGCGGGGCAAGGTGGAAACGCATCTCGAAATCGCCGTCAAAGGTGTCCCTGGCCTTTTCGCGGGTGTCCAGCAGCAGGCGCGCGACCTCATATTCGTCCTTGTAGGCCAAGAGCTTGTGATAGCCCTTTGCCACGGCTTCTTTCAGGCGGGTGTCCTCGATCCCGTCGACCAGTTTGCGATAGCGTTTGGACAGAGCCTTGCCCTGATACTGCACAAGGTGATCGGCGCGAAAGGCGATCTTGTCCTCTAGGCTCTTGGGCAGATCGACCACCTTGTCCTCCGTCAGGCGCGCCGCCTCTTGCGGATGCAGAACGGCCCAGCGGCCGATTTCAAAGGCGCGCAGGTTGCGCTCCACCGCCGCTCCGTTCAGGTCGACGGCCTGCGCGATGGCCTCATGCGACAGAGGGATCAGCCCCTGCTGCCAGGCCGCGCCAAGGATCATCATGTTGGAAAAGATCGAGTCGCCCAACGTCACCCGCGCCAGAACGGAAGCGTCGAAAAACGCCACGCGATCCTGAAGCCGCGCTTCAAGTGCAAGCCGCAACTGGTCTGTCGGCAAGGAAAATTCGGTGTTTCGGGTAAAGTCTCCGGTGATGATCTCATGGCTGTTCACCACCGCGCCCGTCTGCCCCGTGC
Organism: Antarctobacter jejuensis; assembly: GCF_052266595.1. Taxonomy (NCBI): domain Bacteria; kingdom Pseudomonadati; phylum Pseudomonadota; class Alphaproteobacteria; order Rhodobacterales; family Roseobacteraceae; genus Antarctobacter; species Antarctobacter jejuensis. Next base: position 244,149 of record NZ_JBQQXJ010000001.1, read on the forward strand.
GGGTCAGGCCCAGCGTCTTGGCCCCGGCGGACACCACCAGATCGCCGCCGATCAGCGCATGCGCCTCTCCGGTGGCGACGCGAACCGCAGAGATGTCCGAAGGCTGCTCGGCCAGACGCAGGTGGATGTGTACCGCGCCGCCCTTCTGCGCGAGGCCGGCCATTTCCATCATCGCGGCCCCCTTGCCGTCGATCTGCGCGGCCTGTGCCAGCACCGCGCCGATGGTCACGACACCGGTGCCGCCGACGCCGGTGATGACGACGTTATGCGTGCCGGTGATCTGCGGCAGGCTCGGTGCGGGCAGGTCCGGCAGGTCCAGCGAGGTGGTCGGCGCCTTTTTCACCTGCGCACCTTTCAAGGTGACAAACGACGGGCAAAACCCTTTCAGACAAGAGAAATCCTTGTTGCAGGCGCTCTGGTCGATGGCCCGTTTGCGGCCCAGTTCGGTTTCCTCGGGCACGATGGCCACGCAGTTGGATTGTACGCCGCAATCGCCGCAGCCTTCGCAGACATCGGTGTTGATGAACACGCGCTGATCAGGATCGGGGAACTTGCCCCGCTTGCGGCGGCGGCGTTTCTCGGCGGCGCAGGTCTGCACGTAGATGATGGCCGAAACGCCCTCGACCTTGGCCATTCTTTTCTGAACGCTGTCCAGTTCGGCGCGCTCAAAGGTCTGCACGCCAGCGGGGAACGCGGCCAGGTTCACGTCCTCCTTTTCGTCGTAGACCACGGCCAGCGCCTCGACCCCCATCGCCTTGACCTCGGCGGCGATGCGCTGCGGGGTCAGTCCGCCCTCGTTGGGCTGCCCACCGGTCATGGCGACCGCGTCGTTGAAGAGGATCTTGTAGGTGATGTTGGTGCCCGCGGCGAGCGCGGCGCGGATCGCCTGAACACCGGAATGGTTGTAGGTGCCGTCGCCAAGGTTCTGGAACACATGGGGACGCTTGGAAAACGGCGCCTCACCGATCCAGTTCGCGCCTTCGGCCCCCATATGGGTAAAGCCGGTGGTTTCACGGTCCATCCACTGGACCATGTAGTGACAGCCGATCCCGGCATAGGCGCGGCTGCCCTCGGGCACCTTGGTCGAGGAGTTGTGCGGGCATCCGGCGCAGAAATACGGCAGGCGGGCTGCGATTTCCGGCAGGTTGTCGGCGCGGGCGGCCTCTTCGATCTTGGCCAGTCCGGCCTTGACCGCATCGGTGCCGCGCCCTTCCTCGATCAGGATCTCACCCAGCTTTTGCGCAATCCACGTGGGATCCAGCGCGCCGCGGGTGGGGAACAGTTCCTCGCGGTGCAGGCCACCTGCCCCGCCCTTGTACCAGCCATAGACGCGGTAACGGTTGTCGTCGAACAGCGCCTCCTTGACCTGGATCTCGATCAGCTTGCGCTTTTCCTCGACGATCACGATCAGGTCCAGCCCGTCTGCCCAGTCGTGGAACCCCTGCATGTCCAGCGGAAAGACCTGCCCGACCTTGTAGGTGGTGATGCCCAGACGCTCTGCTTCGTCCTCGGTCACACCCAGCAAGGACAGCGCGTGTTGCAGGTCCAGCCAGTTCTTGCCCGCCGCGACAAAGCCGATCTTGGCCCCCGGTTTGCCCCAGACCCGCTTGTCCATGCCATTGGCGCGGCTGAACGCCTCGGCGGCAAAGCGTTTGTAGTCGATCATGCGCGTTTCCTGCGCGTGCGGCGTGTCGCCAAGGCGGATGTTCAGCCCGCCTTCGGGCATGTCGAATTCCGGCAGCACCAATTGCATCCGGTCGACGCGGCCGTCCACAACGGCCGTCGCCTCGATCGTGTCCTTCATGGTCTTCAGGCCCACCCAGAGCCCGGAAAACCGCGACAGCGCATAGCCGTAGATGCCGTAGTCCAGAACCTCTTGCACGCCCGCAGGTGACACCACCGGCATATAGGCATCCACCAACGCCCATTCCGATTGGTGCAGTACGGTCGAGGATTCGCCGGTATGGTCGTCGCCCATGGCCATCAGCACGCCGCCATGTTTCGACGTGCCCGCCATGTTGGCATGGCGCATGGCGTCACCAGAGCGGTCCACGCCCGGCCCCTTGCCGTACCATAGGCCGAAGACCCCGTCGAACTTGCCTTCGCCGCGCAGTTCGGCCTGTTGTGCGCCCCAGAGCGCCGTCGCAGCCAGATCTTCGTTCAGCCCTTCCTGAAAGGTGATGTCAGAGGCTCGCAGCAGTTTCTCGGCCCGGCGCATCTGCTGATCGACCGCGCCCAGCGGCGAGCCGCGATAGCCGGTGACATATCCCGCAGTGTTCAGCCCCGCGGCAGTGTCGCGCGCCTTTTGCGTCAGCATCAGTCGGACAAGAGCCTGCGTGCCGTTCAGCAAGACACTCGGCTTGTTCAGGTCGAAACGGTCGTTCAGGGATATCTGATGCTTGCTCATGGCGCGCCTCCCAACGCTGATAGTCTCATGCCTGCGCATTTATAAGCGAATATAGGTCACAATTGCTGACCTGAACAGGGGAATTTTCACACAATTGAGGTGTCAATCGCATAGGTCCCCTTACCCAGTATAATATTGTTGTATAGGGAACTGACGAGAAACAGGCGTGGTTCTATGGACTGGGACAAACTCAGAATATTTCACGCGGTTGCCGATGCGGGCAGCCTGACGCACGCCGGCGATGCCCTGCATCTGTCGCAATCCGCCGTGTCACGGCAGATTCGCGCGCTCGAAGAATCGCTGAACACCACCCTGTTCCATCGCCACGCGCGCGGCCTGATCCTGACCGAGCAGGGAGAGCTGCTGTTCGACGCGACCAGTTCCATGATCAAGCGGATCGATGCGGCCACCGCCCGGATCCGCGATTCAGAGGAAGAGGTCTTTGGCGAACTGCGTGTGACCACCACAAATGGCTTTGGCGCACTGTGGCTCGCCCCGCGTCTGGCCAAGTTGTATGAGAAATACCCCGACCTCAACATCGACCTGATGCTGGAAGAACGGGTGCTGGACCTGCCCATGCGGGAGGCGGACGTCGCCATCCGCATGAAAGAACCCAGCCAGGCGGACCTGATCCGCAAGCGCCTGATGAGCATCCGGATGCGTCTGTACGCGTCGCCGGAATACCTTGCCGCGCGCGGAGAACCTACCATCCCCGAAGACCTGAGCGATCACCGTTTGATCTGTCAGAACACCAACGCGGCACAGGTCAGTGCGGGCAAATCACTGGTTCAGCAGCTTCTGGCCTACGACGTTCCGGCCACACTGACCGTAAACAACTATTTCGGTGTGTTGCAGGCGGTGATCTCGAACCTCGGCATCGGCGTCCTGCCTGATTACATCATTGAGGACTTTCCGAACGTGGTCCGCGTGCTACCAGAGATCGAGTCCGTCGAGGTGCCGGTCTTCCTTGCCTACCCCGAAGAACTGAGACAATCCAAGCGTGTAGCGGCCTTTCGAGATTTCGTTCAAGAGGAAATCATCGCCCACCGGCGTCAGCGCCGGGCCATGGGCGCAGACTGAAACCTTCCAAAAATTGGGCATTCGGGGCTGTGGTATGCGCATCACGCATATCGGAAATGCTGCACGTGCGGCGTAAAAGTGCTTGATCGACTCCGTAGTGATAACTTATTCAGCAATAGAACGATGAAACGTGCAACACCGGTTCATCTTCAACCTCCCTGTTGGACTACGGCCGAGCTTCGTGCTCGGCCTTTTTTTTGCCCAGGGGATCCGGCGGCTCGCTTCACCCTAGATGTAGACCCACTCGTGAAAGTTGACTCAGCATCTGCCTCCTGCTGGCAGGCGCGCGTCGTTTCCAGATCGGGGCGTCCCGCGGCCTTTCGATAGGATCGGCTGCGAAGACTGTCGAGAGGAATTTCCCGATGGGGGAAACGCCGAGGTCCACCCGCACGGGTTTTCAATCAGTGGGTGATTCCCCTTCTCGGCGTTCGCGGAATGGGGCGAGAATGCGGCCGGCCTGACGCTGCAACACTCTGCTGATTTTGCACATGCAGCATTCCACATCTGCGGCGGAGCTACCGCAAGACTCCCGTCACGCCAACACGCCCCCTTTTCCTGCCCCGGACCATGGCGTAAAGACCGCACGACACGCCAGACGGGGGACAGAATGCAGGAACCGGCCATCACCGAGGAACTGATCGAGGCACACGGCATCAAGCCCGATGAATACGCCGAGATCCTGCGTATCCTGAACCGCGAGCCAAGCTTCACGGAACTGGGCATCTTCTCGGCCATGTGGAACGAACACTGTTCCTACAAGTCGTCGAAGATCCACCTCAAGAAACTGCCGACCACCGGCCCGCAGGTGATCTGTGGTCCCGGCGAAAACGCGGGTGTGGTTGATATCGGTGACGGTCAGGCCGTGGTCTTCAAGATGGAAAGCCACAACCACCCCTCATACATCGAGCCCTATCAGGGTGCAGCAACGGGCGTCGGTGGCATCCTGCGCGACGTCTTTACCATGGGCGCCCGCCCCATCGCAGCGATGAACGCGCTCAGCTTTGGTGAAAAGGACCACCCCAAGACCCGCCAGTTGGTACACGGCGTGGTCGAGGGCGTCGGCGGTTACGGCAATGCCTTTGGCGTGCCCACGGTCGGCGGCGAGGTGCGCTTTCACCCCGCCTACAACGGCAACTGCCTTGTGAACGCCTTTGCCGCCGGTCTGGCGGACGCGGACAAGATTTTCTATTCGGCAGCCAGCGGCGTCGGCCGCCCGGTCGTCTACCTTGGCGCCAAGACCGGCCGGGACGGTGTCGGCGGCGCGACAATGGCCAGCGCCGAGTTCGACGAAAGCATCGAGGAAAAGCGTCCCACCGTTCAGGTCGGTGACCCCTTCACCGAAAAACGCCTGATGGAGGCGACGCTGGAGCTGATGCAGACCGGCGCGGTGATCTCCATTCAGGACATGGGCGCGGCGGGTCTGACCTGTTCGGCGGTGGAAATGGGCGACAAGGGGCAGCTGGGCATCCGGCTCGACCTTGAAAAAGTGCCCCAGCGCGAAACCAACATGACCGCCTACGAGATGATGCTGTCGGAATCGCAGGAACGCATGTTGATGGTGTTGGACCCGTCGAAAGAGGCCGAGGCCAAGGCCGTCTTCGACAAGTGGGACCTCGATTTCGCCATCGTGGGCGAAACCATCCCCGAGGACCGCTTCCTCATCATGCTGAACGGAGAATGCAAGGCGGACATGCCGTTGTCGCGTCTCGCCTCTTCCGCTCCGGAATATGATCGCCCGTGGGAGCCGACCGCCCCCGCCGCCCCGCTGGAAGATGTGCCGCAGATCGATCCCATCGACGCGCTGCGCGCCCTTGTGGCCAGCCCCAACTACTGCTCGCGCGCCTGGATCTATGAGCAATACGACAGCCAGGTCATGGCCGACACTGTACGTATTCCGGGCTTTGGCGCGGGCGTGATCCGCGTGCATGGCACCGACAAGAAACTGGCCTTCACCAGCGATGTGACACCCCGCTACGTGCGCGCCAACCCGGTCGAGGGCGGCAAGCAGGCGGTGGCAGAGGCCTATCGCAACCTGATCGCCGTGGGTGCGCTGCCGCTAGCCACCACGGACAACCTCAACTTTGGCAACCCCGAAAAGCCCGAGATCATGGGCCAGTTCGTGGGCGCGCTGGAGGGGATCGGTCAAGCCTGTCTCGCGCTGGACATGCCGATCGTGTCGGGCAACGTCTCGCTCTACAACGAAACCGACGGTCAGGGCATCCTGCCGACGCCGACCATCGGCGCGGTGGGCCTGATCGCGGCGGACGAGGAGCCGATCCTGGGCTTTGCCCGCGACGGCCACGTGCTGCTGTTGCTGGGCGAAACCGAGGGCCATCTGGGCCAATCCGCCCTACTCTACGAGGTGTTCAACCGCGAAGACGGCGACGCGCCCAAGGTGAACCTTGCCGCCGAGAAAACCGCCGGTGAGTTCATCCGCGCCAACCGCGACTGGATCAACTGCTGCACGGACCTGTCCGACGGCGGCCTTGCGCTGGCCGCCTTCGAGATGGCCGCCGCCTCTGGCGTGGGGGTGCAGATCGACAGCGACGACACTGCAACGCTGTTCGGTGAGGATCAGGGCCGCTACCTGATCGCCTGCAACTTCGATTCAGCCGAGGCACTGATGATCGCCGCCGGAAAGGCGGGCGTGCCGCTGACCTCTGTCGGCCGCTTTACCGGCGACACTGTCAGCTTCGGTGGATCCGAAGCCCCGCTGGAGGATCTCAAGACCCTGTCCGAAGAGGCGCTGGCCGGGCATTTCGCCTGATCGCCGCCCGGGGCTTTGCTTCGGAGCCGCCGTCGTCTGAGACCCAAGGGACCGGGACGGGACGCGGAGACAAGCGGAATTGCCGAGGGGCCCCGGTTTACCGGGGAGACGGTCCATTCCGCTTGGCGCCGTGGCGCGGCCCTGTCACACAGGGATCAGAGGGGGGCGGCTTCGGGGCTTTGCTTTGGTGAGCCAGAGTTGCCCTTACCCTGGCTTGCCCCCTTTCCCAAACCCGCCGCGGGCCCCATATTCCCTTCATGCTCAAGCTGACGCCCATCCTGCTCGCCGTGGCCTATGGCCTCATCATGTACCGCTTCTCCGCGTGGCGGACGGCGAAGGAATTGGACGCGCGGTCGACCGAGCTGGCCGATGCGCGGCTGAAGGTACTGACGGACCGCATGGCCAGCGCGCTGGACCTGCCGCGCATCCGGGTGAACATCTATGAGATCGACCCGATCAACGGGCTGGCGGCGCCGGACGGGCGGATCTTCATCACGCGGGGGTTCTATCAGAAATACCGCGCGGGTGAGGTCAGCGCCGAGGAACTGGCCAGCGTGATCGCGCATGAGCTGGGTCATGTGGCGCTGGGGCACACGCGGCGGCGGATGATTGATTTCTCCGGGCAGAACGCCCTGCGGACGGCGCTGGCGCTGGTGCTGGGCCGGTTCCTGCCGGGCATCGGGGTCTATATTGCCAACACCGTGGCCTCCTTGCTGGCGGCAAGGCTGTCGCGGACGGATGAGTATGAGGCCGATGCCTATGCAGCCGCCCTGCTGGTCAAGGCGGGCATCGGGGTCGGCCCGCAGAAGACCCTGTTCGGCAAGCTGGAGGAGCTGACGCAGGCGCGGCACGGGACGGTTCCGGCGTGGTTGATGTCGCACCCGAAAACGGGCGAGCGGATCAAGGCTCTGGAGGCCCTGGAGGCGCGCTGGGACAAGGCGTGAGCCGGGGGCTGTCCACGCGTGGACAGCTTAGGGGGAATGCCAGATCAAGGGGTTACGAGGCCGTTTTAACCCGGCGTTTACTTTCGCCCCGCGCAGAACGGCCCGGCAGACCGGCCCCGCAGTATGGCCTGTCACCGCCCCAGCATCCATTTTCCATCCGGCCAGAAGGCGTGAAAGGCGAAGGCGAACATGACGTCATGGGCCACGTCCCTGCCCTGCGCGTCGCGCACCCGGACGGACCCCACATCACGGCCCCCCGCCACGGTGCCCGCGTCCAGCGCCGAGGCCTGACCCGGTTTCCAGCTGATCACGACGCCCGCCTCTGACAGCTCTTCGTCCCGCGCCAGCCGGTCCATCGGCCATGCGCGGTCCCCGACCCGCACCACACGCATCAGCGCCGGGATGCCATGCGGCGGCGGATCGCCCGAATAGAGAAAGGGACGTTTCGAGCGGTCGTAACCAACGTATGGATTGCGGCCATAGGGGCGGCTCCATGCCGGTTCGGCCATGACAACGCCATCGGGATTGCGGGCGCGGAACTGATCGAAACTTTCCATCCAGCTGGGCACGGCGTCCAATTCGATCCCCGTCATTTCGCCGACAATGCCGGTGCCGATGGCCTGCTGCCACCAGCTATGGGTTTCGCGGTCGTACATGACCATGTCGGAATTGCGCAGCTTTCCCGAGACACCGAAGGTCAGCACCCGCCCGGCCACCCGGCGGTCGAAGGTCAGCGCAGAGTTGCACAGCGGGCAATAGGTGACCGCCACCGGCACGCCGCCGACCACATCGTTCACGATCTCATGCCAGGTCAGGTAGCGAATGGGATAGGCGCGCGGACGATCACCCGCAATCTCGACCGTGATGACCGGCTCATTGCCGCGAACGCGGGTTTCCTGATCGGCCTCGATGAACTGCGGATCAGAAAGTGCGGGAATGCCGTCCTTGCCCGGTCCGCCGGACATGATCTCTGTCCAGTTGGTGATGGTGGTGATGTCGAAATTGGTCTGCGGCCATTCGTGCCGCCAGAAATCGGGGCTGGCCTGAGCCACCCCGGATACAAAGACCAGAACGCTCAATAGACGAAAAAACATGGCCGCATCCTCCCGGGTAGGAGGGTGCGGCAGGCTGGGCCATGTGCCCAGCCCCCTTCACGAAGCTTTGATCCGGTGTCAGGCGGTCCGCTTGCGGCGCCATGCCGCCAGACCACCAAAGGCGCCCAGCAGCAGCAAGCCGGATGCCGGGAGCGGCACCGCAGAAACCTCGGCGTCGAAGGTGACCTCGCTCAGGAAGAGCCAGCTTGTCCGGTGGAAGATTTGCACGGTCAATTCATCCGTGGCCCCGAGCGCGGCAAGCGACCCGGTAAAGGCGAAGGGCGCAGACCCGGCCGGATCGGCAACGCCGAACCCCAGACCGTTCACATCGACAGCCCGGGGCGCCGACACACCGCCGCCGCCGTTGGCGTCATCGAAATGGAAGGTAATGCTGTTGAAGTCGTAGGCTTTGTCGAACCGGAAAGTGATTACCGGATTGGTTGTCTGCGGCAAGGCGGTCGACCATCCGACATAGGGGCCGTTCGGACCGCGCGGGCTTTCGACGGAGTACCAATTCGCCGTTGCGATCACGCCATCGGTCAACTGACCGGTGCCACCGGACAGCGCGGCACCGTCCACTGTACGGTTTCCTGTACCGGTGTAGGTATCGTCCCAGTAATTGTAGCTGCCCGAGTTGCCGTTCGGCATGTCATAGCTGACGGGCGTGACGGTCGCGGCATTGGCGGCCATGGCACCAAGGGACAAGGCCGTGGCAAGAGCAAGTATTTTCACTGATTAAATCTCCGAATGTGGTTGACGCACTGTTTAAGGCACTCGCGCCGGAACCCTTACAGCATATCTGGAAAAGGACAATTTCACTTTTGACAACATTGAATAAAAAATGCGCCGCGCCCCTATCCGGGACACGGCGCAGTATTTGCAGATCAGGTTGGATCAGTCGGTCACCCGAACTGTCGTCATCCGATCCGGTTCGCCCACCACAGAGCCGTTGGCCCGTTCGTCGCCGCGTTTGATGGCGTCCACGACCTCCATGCCGTCGGTCACTTCGCCGACGACGGTATATTGGCCGTTCAGGAAGGGACCGGGCGCGAACATGATGAAGAACTGCGAATTGGCGCTGTCCGGGCTTTGCGACCGGGCCATGCCAAGGACGCCGCGTTCGAACGGCAGGTCCGAAAACTCTGCCTTGAGGTCCGGCAGGGGGGATCCGCCCATGCCCGCGCGGCGCATGTCGAAGTCTTCGGAGCTGGTGCGCCCATACTGAACGTCACCGGTCTGCGCCATGAAGCCGTCGATGACGCGGTGAAACACCACGCCGTCATAGTGCCCGCTGCGCGCCAGCGCCACGATCTGTGCGACATGGCCGGGGGCCGTGTCCTCATAGAGATCGACGGTGATGGTGCCCTTGGCCTCTCCGTCCACCTCGATTGTCAGGCCGTAGTCCTTGTCCCCCAGGGGGACCAGTTCCGGCTCTGGCAGCGTTGTCCGGACGGTGTCTGCCGGTTCGGTCACCTCTGGCGTCACGGCGACGGGCGCACCGCTGTCCGGTGCCCCCCCGCTGCGCAGGACCGCGTAGAACCCGGCCCCGACCAGCAGGACCGCCAGCGCGAGGATGACGGATTTAGTCGGCGACATCGGCGGCAACCTTGACCGAAATCATGCGGTCGGGGTTTGCGGGCGGCTCGCCCTTGGTGATGGCGTCGACATGTTCCATGCCGGAAATCACGCGGCCATAGACCGTGTACTGACCGTTCAGGAAGTGGTTGTCCTTGAAGTTGATGAAGAACTGCGAGTTGGCGCTGTTGGGGTTCTGCGAACGCGCCGCGCCCAGCGTGCCACGGTCATGCGGCAGCTTGGAGAACTCGGCCTTGAGGTCCGGCAGGTCAGAGCCGCCGGTGCCCGCGCGGCGCAGGTTGAAGTCCTGTTCCATGTTGCCGTGGGCCACATCGCCGGTCTGCGCCATGAAGCCGTCGATCACGCGGTGAAAGCAGACATTGTCATAGGCGCCGGAGCGGGCCAGTTCCTTCATCCGGTCGGCGTGTCCCGGCGCGACGTCGGGCAGCAGTTCGATGGTGACGGTGCCGTCCTTGAGTTCCATCAGGATGGTGTTTTCGGGGTCCTTGATCTCGGCCATTGGTCTTCCTCCGTTTCCGATTTGCGACGAGAGGTAGCCTGCAAGAGCAGCAAAGCCAAGACGCCGTTGACCTGCGACGTGGATCGGGCTTAGTGGATCGGGAAAATCGGATCAGAGGGATCGAGATGGCCTGGAACACGCTTGACGACATGGATCTTGAGGGAAAGCGCGTGCTGACCCGCGTGGATATCAACGTTCCGATGGAGGATGGGCGGGTCACTGACGCCACCCGGATCGAGCGGATCGCGGCCACCGTGCAGACCATTCTGGACAAGGGCGGCAAGCCCGCCCTGCTGGCCCATTTCGGCCGACCCAAGGGCGAGCGCCGCGACGACATGAGCCTGCGCCACCTGATCCCCACGATGGAAGAGGTGCTGGGCGTGAACGTGGTCTTCGCGGCCGATTGCGTGGGGCCTGCGGCGGCGGCGGTGATCGATTCGCTGGGCGAAAACCAGGTCGCGCTGCTGGAAAACACGCGTTTCCACGCCGGTGAGGAAAAGAACGACCCCGAGCTGGTGGCGCAGATGGCGGAACTGGGCGATGTGTTCTGTTCGGATGCCTTTTCGGCGGCGCACCGGGCGCATGCCTCGACCACCGGGCTGGCCCATGCCCTGCCCTCTTGTGCGGGCCGGTTGATGCAGGCCGAGCTTGAGGCGCTGGAGAATGCGCTGGGGACGCCGGCGCGCCCGGTTCTGGCGGTGGTTGGCGGGGCCAAGGTGTCGACCAAGCTGGAACTGCTGAGCAACCTTGTGGAAAAGGTCGACATGCTGGTGATCGGTGGCGGCATGGCCAACACCTTTCTGGCCGCGCAGGGCATCGACGTGGGCAAATCGCTGGCCGAGCACGAGATGACCGGCACCGCCAAGGAGATCATGGCCAAGGCCGAGGATACCGGTTGCCGGATCATCCTGCCGGTGGACGTGGTCGTGGCGCGCGAATTCAAGGAAGGCGCCGCGAACGAGACCGTGGCGGCCAATGCCTGCCCGGCGGATGCGATGATCCTGGATGCCGGGCCGGAGTCGGTCGACATCGTCAAGGAGGCCATCGACGAGGCCGAGACGCTGATCTGGAACGGCCCCTTGGGCGCCTTCGAGATCGCGCCCTTTGACACTGCGACCAACGCGGCGGCGCTGCACGCGGCGGAACGCAGCGGGCTGGGCAAGCTGGTGTCGGTCGCGGGCGGCGGTGACACGGTGGCGGCACTGAACAAGGCCGGTGCGGCGGCGGATTTCTCCTACATCTCGACCGCGGGCGGCGCGTTCCTGGAATGGATGGAAGGCAAGGTGCTGCCCGGCGTCGCGGCGCTGGAAGTGGCCGAGGAACCGTCTGACGACGAAGAGTGATCAGGGCCTGGCAGGGGCGGTCTGCGCCTCTGCCCCCCTGTCAGTGCAAGAACGAACCCACAGCGCCTATTGGCTTTGGTCAGGGTATAGGCGTCTGACCCGGATCGGGGGCATCGCCCTCCCCCTCCAGACCACGTTCCAGAAACGCGATCACGCGCTGGATCTGGCTGGCCCGGTCCTTCAGTTCGGCAACCTTTGATGCAACCACCTGTCTGGCCACGGCTGCATCACACCGCCCATCCATCGCTTCGATGATATCGCGCATGTCAGCGATCGACATGCCTGCGGTGCGGGCGCGCGTAAAGAAATCCAGACGTATCAGATTGTCTTCCGGGTAGTCCCGGTAGTTGTTGGTGTCGCTCTGGCCCGCAACCGATGTGATCAGCCCGTTGCGTTCGTAGAAACGGACGGTATCCCGGCTGACCCCGGAACGCTTTGCTAGTTCGCCTATGCGCATTTTACACCCATAACCATGAACAATGGTCTATTGTTTTAGGATCACCTGTATATTATATGGCGGTGAACCCGGCTACGTGCAACCGCCGTCGATCAAGCAGGAAACGCCATCATGTCCAAACGCATCGCGATCATCGGGGGCGGCTATATCGGAGCCACACTCGCCAAGTCCCTTGAGAACAAAGCGGATGTCACGCTGATTGAACCACGCAGTCACTTTGTTCATGCGCCTGCGATGATCCGGGCGGTGGTTGATCCATCCCTGCTCGACCGGGCGCTGATCCCCTATGACACGCTTCTGACGCAGGGGAAATTGGTGCAGGCACGCGCGACCAGCGTGGATGGGAGCAGCGTGACGCTGGAGGACGGCAGCCAGATCGAGGCCGACTATTTCGTGATCGCCACAGGTTCGGACAATGCCACCCCGTTCAAGGCTGTGGGGGACGACATCGAAGGCCTGCGCGCTGACACTGCACGCATCCATGCGATGCTGAACGATGCCGATACGATCGCCATCGTCGGTGCCGGTGCGGTCGGGACGGAACTGGCAGGCGAGATCGCCCATGCCATGCCCGGCAAGAAGGTCACATTGATCTCTGCCCAGCCCCGTTTGTTCCCCGACAAGCCTGCGAAACTGGGTGACGAGCTGACGAAAAAGCTGCGCTCCGCTGGGGTCGAGATTGTCTTTGGCGAGCGGGCGCAAGACCTGGAGAGCCTGACGGCCCCCTATTCCGGGACACTGGTGCTGTCCGGCGGAACGCAGATATCTGCCGATCTGATTTTCCCAGTGCTCGGCTCGCGGGCGTGCTCTGCCGTGCTTGATGGCCTGCCCGGTGTGGTCAAGGGCAGCGCCAATCGCATCAAGGTTGACCAGTGGATGCGCCCCTCTTCGCTGCCCAATGTTTTTGCCGCCGGAGATCTGGCTGAAATGGGGGATGCCATGACCATCGTCGCGGCAAGCCGGCAAGGGCCATGGCTGACCAAGGCGCTGTCTGCATTGGCCGCTGGCGCAACTGTCGAGGATCTGAAGCCTTACAAACCCTGGGGCAAGGCACCGATCCTTGTTCCGATTGGCCCCGAAAAAGGCAATTCCTACCTGATCGCCTTTACAGCGGGTGATCTGGTGACCCGCTTGATGAAGGGCAAAGACCTGTTCCTGACGAAGTACAACAAACTGCTGGGGCGGCGCTGAACGCTGGGGCGGCGCTGAACGCTGGGCCGGCGCTGAACGCTGACCCGGTGCTGATTCCGCCTTGGCTGGCCTACGGGACGTTTCCGGACCGGGGATTCATCTATGCTGCCGCCCCTCAACAGGGCCAAAATAGCAAGCGCCGCCTCAGCGGCGGTTTTTGCGTTTGTCGACCTCACGCTCCAGCTTGTAGAGCATCTTGATCGCGGCGGGGGCGGTGAAGGCTGTGATGTGCTTGCGCCGGTCGCCGCCGTGGAATTCGCTGAGGTCCACCACGTCGATCGGCAGACCGGCGATCCGCGTCTTGTCGTTGATCGAGCCAAGCCGCCAGCGTTTACCTGTGAGCCAGGCAGAGACGCTGAGGGCGGAGTCGAAGGTGGAGATCACCACAAGGAAGGGTTCGGGCAGCGGTTTGATCCGCAGCGCCTGCTGGACAAAGACGTCCTCATCGATGTCGGGGCTGATCAGGGCCACGCCGCGCAGCGCCTTCAGCGCCCGCGTCTTGCCCGCGATGGACAGCTGCCGCAGGGATTCCATGGTCAACTGCGTGCCCATCGAATGCGCCACCAGCGTCACGCGCCAGCCCTCGCTGGAGAGGTCGGTGAGCACCTGTTCCAGACCGTCGCGTGAGAACATGACGCTGTCGCGGTCATAGACATAGCCGCGCAGTTTGCCCGCCGAGGCCCAGGAATAGAGCACGATGGGGATCTGCGCGTCGAAGTCATGCGCCACCTGCGCGACGCGATAGACCGCCTCTGCGTTGTTGACGTTGTAGCCGTGCACGAACAGCACCACGTCCTTGCGGCCCGGCTGTGACCCGGCGGTCAGGCCATCCAGAAACTCACGCTTGCCGGTGTAGGGCGCGCCGTTGCGGGTGACGAAATGGCGCTGCGGATCCGGCGCCTGCGCGCCCGGCCATTCGATCTCTCCCTCGCGGTGGTTGGGCGGGATCGAGATGTCGGCCCAGCCATAGCGCAGGATGCGCGAGCGCGACGCGCCGAAGGTCTGGCTGACAAGGTTGATGTCGCCGGCCTTGGCCAGATTGCGGTTGGTGGCGACATAGACGCGTCGGATCTGCGCCGCCTCCCCTTCGCGCAGCGGAACGTGATGGATTTCGCCGCGGCTGGAACAGGAGACCAGCAGCAACAGCAATCCTATGAACACCAGGCCTCTTTTCATGAGGCAAAACCTTATCCAGCTTGCGATTCTTTTCCAGCATTATGCGCCCGCCCCCGCGCCTTGGCGGCAAAGACGTGCAGTCCTGCCACGCGCCGGGACAGCGGTGTCAGCCCCCGGCCAACCGCCGCAGCAGGCGGATGGCATCCGGGGCGGTGAAGGCGGTGGAATGGCCCGCCCGGTCGCCGCCATCGATATCGCTGAGGTCGATGATATCGACCGGCAGGCTGGCAAGGCGCGAGGGATCCTGAATGGAGCCCAGCCGTTCCTGTTTGCCGGTCAGGAGGGCGGCGAGGGTCAGCGCCCTGTCGCGGGTCGAGACCATGATGTTGAAAGGCTGCGGAAAGGGCTCGATCCGTTTGGCCTGCCGCAGAAAGACGTCCTCGTCGATGTCGGGGCTGATCAGGGAGACGCCGACCACGCTGTCGATCACGTGGCCCTTGCCCGAGATCGACAGTTGCCGCAGCGTTTCCATCACCAGTTGCCCGCCCATCGAATGCGCCACGATCATCACGCGGCGGTTGTCGCGGGCCAGCCCGGTCATCAGGGTTTCAAGATCGTCCCGGGCAAAGATCACGCTGTCGCGGTCATAGACATAGCCGCGCGCATCCCCCGCCGAGGGCCATGAGAAAGAGATCACCGGGACATCGGCCTCATAGTCATGAGCGATCTGGGCAAGGCGATAGACCGCTTCGGCGTTGTTCACGTTGAAGCCGTGCACAAACATCACGACTTCGGACCTGCTGTTGCGCGGCAGGGCGCGCAGAAAGCCGCGCTGCTGGGCGTAGCGGTCCCCCGACAGCGCCACGAAGTGTTTTGCCGGATCGGGATGCTGGTTGCGCGGCCATTCGATCTGTCCCGGCACATGCGTTGGCGGGATCGATATGTCGATATGTCCGTAGTTCAGCGCCGGATAGCGCGTTTCCCCGAAACGCTGTTCGACCAGTTGACCGTCTTCGGCGTTGTCGGCCACCGTCCGGTCGGTGGCGATGAACACGCGCTGCACGGTGGCGCCCTCGGGGAGCGTGGTCAGGCCGGTCAGGGCCGTGATGGCCCCGCGCGGCGCGCAGCCGGTCAGGGCCACGCTGAGACAGAAAAAGACGATGATGAACCGGCGCGCCATGGGCTGCACAATCCTTCAAAGGGGCGCGTAGGTCGAGGGGTTTTGCGCGCTTCTTTCACGGGTTTTTCGCAAGCGGCGCATCACCTTGGCGTGACAGGTGCCCGGGGACCGCACCGTGCTGCCCCGCGCCGCGCCGTGCAATTCTGCAACGCTGCACGGCTGATTCGCATGATCGTGCTTTTGTGTTCGCGCAGGTGATTCCCTTTTGCACAAGCCTGTGCCAGTGTCGCCCCTACGCACCCGATCAAGAGGTGCGGCACCAGAGGCAGAGCCATGACCAGTCGCCGACCCCGCCCTTCGCTG
This sequence comes from Antarctobacter jejuensis, assembly GCF_052266595.1. Taxonomy (NCBI): domain Bacteria; kingdom Pseudomonadati; phylum Pseudomonadota; class Alphaproteobacteria; order Rhodobacterales; family Roseobacteraceae; genus Antarctobacter; species Antarctobacter jejuensis. The sequence goes on from NZ_JBQQXJ010000001.1 coordinate 260,126, forward strand.
GGCGTTCTCGTCTTTTTCACAGTGACGCTGAGCCTGACGGCCTATTTCACCTTTGCCGCGGTGCAGGGGAACTTTGGCCTGTTCCGCCGCGCGGAAATCGCCGTCGAGGGGCAAAAGTTGTCGCGAGAGCTGGACGGACTGCGGGACGAGGTGGCGCGGATGGAGAACCTGACACACCGCCTGTCCGACGACTATCTTGATCTGGACCTTCTGGATCAGCAGGCGCGCGACGTTCTGGGCCTGATCCGCTCTGACGAGGTGGTGGTGCAGTAACGCCGCTTCGGCCTTTACCTGCCGCCCTTCCGGGGCTACGATTTCTCCAAAAGACGTTTAATATTAAACGATCTGATCGGGAGGATCAGCCATGGCCCGCAAACCGGCGGCGAAACCCAATGTCGCGCCCGAAGAACTGACGCAATATTACCGGGACATGCTGATGATCCGGCGGTTCGAGGAAAAGGCCGGCCAGTTGTACGGCATGGGTCTGATCGGCGGGTTCTGCCACCTCTACATCGGACAGGAGGCGGTTGTGGTCGGTCTGGAGGCCGCCGCACAAGAGGGTGACAAGCGCATCACCTCTTACCGCGATCACGGGCACATGCTGGCCTGCGGGATGGAGCCTGCGGGCGTGATGGCCGAACTGACCGGGCGTGAGGGCGGCTATTCCAAGGGCAAGGGCGGCAGCATGCACATGTTCAGCCGCGAAAAACACTTTTACGGCGGCCACGGCATCGTGGGCGCGCAGGTGCCGCTGGGCGCGGGTCTGGCCTTTGCCGACAAATACAAGGGCAATGGCGGCGTCACATTTACCTATTTCGGTGATGGTGCTGCGAACCAGGGCCAGGTCTATGAGACCTTCAACATGGCGGCGCTATGGGAGTTGCCGGTGATTTTTGTCATCGAAAACAATCAGTACGCCATGGGCACGGCCATGAAACGCTCGACCTCGACGCCGGATATCTACCACCGGGGCGCGGCCTTTGGCATCCCCGGAGAGATGGTCGACGGGATGGATGTGATCGCGGTGCGCGACGCCGGGCTGAAGGCGGTGAAACACTGCCGCTCCGGCAAGGGGCCGTATATCCTTGAGGTCAAGACCTACCGCTATCGCGGGCATTCCATGTCCGACCCGGCCAAATACCGCACCCGTGAAGAGGTGTCGAAAATGCGCGAGGAGCGTGATCCCATCGACCACGTGCGGGACATGCTGCTGCAGGGCGGGCATGCGACGGAGGAGGATCTCAAGGCGATCGACAAGGAGATCAAGGCCGAAGTCAGCGCCGCCGCCGATTTCGCCCGCGAAAGCCCCGAGCCGTCGCTGGACGAGCTCTGGACAGACATCTACGCGGAGGCCTGACGCCATGTCGACGCTGCATTTCGAAATCCACGCCGAAGACCCGGATCGGGCGGTGGCCTTTTACACCGGCCTCTTCGGCTGGACCATCGAGAAGGTCCCGGCGGACTGGGATTACTGGATGATCAAGGGCAAGGGGATCGGCGGGATCAGCCCGGTCACCGGCGGTCTGTTGCCCCGCAACAATACGACGCCCGCGGCGGGGTCCGGCCCGCGCGGTGCGATCGCGGTGTTCCATGTCGAGGATGTGGACGGCCGCTATGACTGGGCGCTGGCCCATGGCGGGGCCGAGGCGCTGCCGCCCTTCGACGTGCCCGGCATCGGCCGGGTGGCCTATGTCGAGGATGGCGAAGGCAATATCGTAGGGCTGCTGAAGGCGGCGGAGGGAATCTGAGAGATGGCAATTGAAATCCTGATGCCCGCGCTGTCGCCCACGATGGAGGAAGGCACGCTGGCCAAATGGCTGGTCAAGGAGGGCGATACCGTGTCCTCCGGTGACGTGATCGCGGAGATCGAAACCGACAAGGCGACGATGGAATTCGAAGCCGTGGACGAAGGGATCATGGGAAAGATCCTGATCCCCGAGGGCACGGCAGACGTCAAGGTGAACACGCCCATCGCGGTGCTGGTCGAAGAAGGCGAAGAGGTTGACGCCAGCGCCGTTGCCACCGCGCCCCCGGCGCAGGCAACCGCGGCCGTCGAGGAGGCCCCGGCACGGGGCCCCGAGCAGGCCGCCGCCCCGGCAGCGGTGCAGACCGCCCCTGAGCCGGACTGGCCCGAGGGCACCAAGACAAAGAAACAGACCGTGCGCGAGGCCCTGCGCGACGCCATGGCCGAGGAAATGCGCGCCGACGGCGATGTCTTCCTGATGGGCGAAGAGGTGGCCGAATACCAGGGCGCCTACAAGATCAGCCAGGGCCTGCTGGAAGAATTCGGCTCGAAACGGGTGATCGACACGCCGATCACCGAACACGGCTTTACCGGCATCGGCGTCGGCGCGGCCTTTGGCGGGCTGAAACCCATCGTCGAATTCATGACCTTCAACTTCGCCATGCAGGCGATGGACCAGATCATCAACTCCGCCGCCAAGACGCTGTATATGTCCGGCGGCCAGATGGGCTGCCCGATCACCTTTCGCGGCCCCAACGGCGCTGCCGCCCGCGTGGGCGCGCAGCACTCTCAGGATTACGCCGCATGGTACGCGCATATCCCGGGCCTGAAGGTGGCGATGCCCTATTCTGCCTCGGACGCCAAGGGCCTGCTGAAATCCGCCATCCGGGATCCCAATCCGGTGATCTTCCTCGAAAACGAGATCCTCTATGGCCGCAGTTTCGAGGTGCCGGTGCTTGACGATTTCACCGTCCCCTTCGGCAAGGCACGCATCTGGCAAAGCGGCACGGATGTCACCCTCGTCAGCTTTGGCATCGGCATGACCTACGCGCTGGAAGCAGCCGAAAAACTGGCCGCGGAGGGCATCAGCGCCGAGGTCATCGACCTGCGCACCCTGCGCCCCATGGACACCGCCACGGTCATCGCCTCCGTGCAGAAGACCAACCGATGCGTCACCATCGAAGAGGGTTTTCCCGTGGGCGCCATCGGCAACCACATCTCTGCGGTGCTGATGGAACAGGCATTCGACTATCTTGACGCGCCGGTGATCAACTGCACGGGCAAGGACGTGCCCATGCCCTATGCCGCCAACCTCGAACGCCACGCGCTTGTGACAACCGCAGAGGTGGTCGAGGCCGCGAAAAAGGTCTGTTACCGATGACCGCCCGGGTCGAGGTTCAGGGCCGCGACGTGGCGCGCGAGGCCTATCGCATCGCCACCGATGCGGGCCGCGCCTATGTCCCCGAAAGCCTGATGCAGACCGGCTGGCGCCCCGGTGCGCGTCCCAGCCATCAGGAAGCCTATGAATGGATCGCGGCGCATCGCGGTGCCCTTTCCACCGCGGTTCAGTCCCTGGCCCGTGGCCAGAGACCGCGCGCGCCTTTCGATATCGTCACCCTGATCGAGGCGCCCTGACATGCCCCGCCAGAGTGACACAGCCTCTTACTTTCCCCACCGGCCTATGCGCTGAGAGGAGGACCCGGATGCCTACAGAAATCCTCATGCCCGCCCTGTCCCCCACGATGGAGGAAGGCACGCTTGCGAAATGGCTGGTCAAGGAGGGTGACACTGTCACCTCCGGCGACGTGATCGCCGAGATCGAGACAGACAAGGCAACGATGGAATTCGAAGCCGTCGACGAAGGCACGATGGGCAAGATCCTGATCGCCGAGGGCACCGAAGGCGTCAAGGTCAACACCCCCATCGCCGTCCTGCTGGAAGAGGGCGAAACGGCGGATGACCTCGCGACGCCCGTTGCCACCGCGCCAAAGGCGCCGGCAACAGCGGCTGCCGAGGCGGCCCCGGCACGGGGCCCCGAGACAGCCGCCGCCCCTGCCCCGCGTCACAATGGCACCCGGGTTTTCGCCTCGCCGCTGGCTCGCCGCATCGCCGATCAGAAAGGCCTCGACCTGTCGCAGATCACCGGCTCCGGCCCGCGTGGCCGCATCGTCAACGCCGATGTGGAGGCGGCAACCGCCAGTCCGCAGCCCGCAGCGGCCCGCGCAACACCGGCCAGCGCCACAACTCCGGCCCCCGCTGCCCCCCAGCCGACTGCCAGCGCCGAGGCCGTACTCAAGACCTACGCCGACCGCCCGCATCAGGAAATCCAGCTGGATGGCATGCGCCGAACCATCGCCGCGCGCCTGACCGAGGCGAAACAGACCATCCCGCATTTCTACCTGCGCCGCGACATCCGGCTGGATGCGCTGCTGTCCTTCCGCAAGCAGTTGAACGATCAGCTGGCCGCACGCGGCGTGAAACTCTCGGTCAACGATTTCATCATCAAGGCCTGCGCCCTCGCCCTGCAAGAGGTGCCCGCCGCCAATGCGGTCTGGGCGGGCGACCGGGTCCTGCAACTTACCCCGTCCGATGTGGCCGTCGCGGTCGCCATCGAAGGCGGGCTGTTCACCCCGGTCCTGCAGGACGCGCATCAAAAGACGCTCTCTGCCCTCTCGGCGGAGATGAAGGACCTCGCCGCCCGCGCCCGCACCCGCAAGCTTGCGCCCCACGAATACCAGGGCGGCAGCTTTGCCATCTCAAACCTCGGCATGTTCGGGATCGAGAATTTCGACGCGGTCATCAACCCGCCGCACGCGGCCATCCTCGCCGTCGGCGCAGGCGTCCGGAAACCAGTTGTGGCCGAGGATGGCGCGCTGGCCGCGGCCACGGTCATGTCGGTCACGCTCAGCGTCGATCACCGGGTCATCGACGGTGCGCTGGGGGCCGAACTGCTGCAGGCCATCGTCAGCAATCTTGAGAACCCGATGGCGATGCTGGCCTGAAAGCCGGTCATGCGCCGGATCAACCTGTGCAACGCCTGATCAAAAGATACGTTTCAATCCGCCCATCGAAAAAGGCGCGCCCGGATGGCGCGCCTTTTTCGATAGATCCTGTCTTAGGCCCGTCTCAGCCCTGCCGCAGCAACTGGTCCATGCTGATCGCCGGTTGTGAGCAACCCGCTTCCCCGACGACCTTCGCCGGAACACCCGCCACCGTCTTGCAGGGCGGCACTTCTTGCAGCACGACCGACCCGGCGGCGATCCGAGAACAATCGCCGACCTTGATATTGCCCAGAACCTTGGCGCCCGCGCCGATCAGCACGCCATCGCCGATCTTGGGATGCCGGTCCTCTTCTTCCTTGCCGGTTCCGCCCAGCGTCACGGAATGCAGCATCGAGACGTTGTCCCCCACAACGGCTGTTTCACCGATGACGATGGAATGCGCGTGGTCGATCATGATGCCCTTGCCGATCCGGGCCGCCGGGTGAATGTCGATCCCGAAGACCTCGGAGCAGCGCATCTGGAAGAAATAAGACAGGTCCTTGCGGCCCTGATTCCACAGCCAGTTCGCCACGCGATACGCCTGAACCGCCTGAAATCCCTTGAAGAATAGAAGCGGCTGCAGAAACCGGTGGCAAGCCGGATCCCGTTCGTATGTCGCCACGATATCCGCCCTTGCGGCCAAAGCCAGCTTTGGCTCGGCGCCATAGGCTTCATCACAGATCTCACGCAGAATCTGTTCCGACATCTCTCCATTGGCCAGTTTCAGCGAGGTCCGATAGCTCAACGCCCGTTCCAGAGAGGGATGGTGCAGGATCGAATAATGAATCAGCCCGCCCAAAAGGGGCTCGTCCAATACCGCTGTTTCGGCCTCTCCCCTGATCCGGGCCCAGACCGGATCAACCTCGGCTAGATGTGCGCGTGTTTCAGCCATGGCTGTCCTCCTTTGACGCCGTGAGCCTATCAGATAGGCTGTGGGGAGCGAAACGCAAATCCGTGATGGGGGTTATCTGAAGATTGGATGGGTCCGAAACAAACCGGTTCTACGCCCTGATCCGGAACCGGATTACCGAACTGGATCAAGAGGATCGTCTGGGCCGACAAGGGCAGTCCACGGTCGAACTGGATCAGCAGGCGGTCGGACGGCTGTCGCGGCAGGATGCGCTGCTGCACCAGTCGATGGCCAAGGCGACGCAAGCGCGCCGAGACGGTCTGCGCAGGGCCCTTTTGGCGGCCCTTTATAGGCTTGACGCCGGAGAGTTCGGCTACTGCGAAGACTGCGGCGAAAGCATTGCGCCGCGTCGGCTGGAACTGGATCCGACGGCGATGCGCTGCGTCGCCTGCGCTTCCGGGTGACGCGACAGCAGCGCCCTGATCACCCGCGCCTGACAGTCGAGAAAATCACGATCCCCGAAGCCCTTCTCGTGTCCCATGTCATGCGCGAATGCCGCCGCTGAAAGCGTGCCGTTTCCCCAGCGGGGATGCGCTTTGTTGTGCTCTCGACAGTATCGATCAGCGGCGCTGGCCTCCGTCAACAGACGCAGTGCCAACTCATCTCTTGCGTGTGCCGGAACAGCCAACAGAACCCGCGCTGCCGCGCAAACGTCTCCGGGAAGCAGCGGCCTCATGCAATCAGCTCCAGCTCCGCGTAGGGGCCCGTGCCAAACCGGTCGGAGACCTGAGCCACCGCGATGGAATAGACGCCATTTACGCCATCCGACGTTCTGTCAGCTGCGCCATAAGTCCAGGTCGGGCTGTCAACCGAGGTTTCGCGAAGTACCGCGCCTCCCTGGCGCACTTGCACATGGTACAGTTCGGCACTTTCGCCCAACGGAACCTCCGCCGTGCCCCAGTGATCCCCATCAATCCGGGTACGTCTGACCCAATTCAACCGGACGTCCCCCGCATCCTGAAGTGCACGCAGGTGGGCCGGACGGTAGGGACGCAGGCCATTGCCTTCAAAGGCGTGAACCTGATGCACGTAGGATGCGTGGTCGTAGGAATGCCGCGCCGGACCGATCCGGAAATGCCGTTCCAGCCCACGTTGCGCCGAGGACAAGGCAATCTGCTGCGGTGCCCCGTTCAACAACACGACCCAAGACCCGGCAGGCCAGACCCCTGGCATGATCCCGTCGCTGCCCGATTGTCCGCGCAGTCTATGCGACACCATCCAGCGCCCGTCCGAGATCAACTCTGCGACGCGGAACTGGAACACTTCCCAAGCGTCCTTGCCGCCATCACCGATCACCATGGCATTTGCGCCGGACAACAACGCCGCGTCCCCGACCGATTGCAGGGCCCCATTGGCCAGTCGCAATTGCAACGGCGCGCCATGATCGATGCATCCGGCCCGCGCGGCCAGAAGATCCGTCTCTGTCACGCCCATGACAGCCTGTGCTGCATGTACGGCATTGAGCGCGTAGCCAGCATCTTCGACGGCGTCATATACCGCAACCGATCCCGGCCAAGGCTCTGCCGCCAGCGCCAGATACGGCGCATGTGGCGCTTCATCGCCAGTCAACAGGGGCAGGTCCAGAAACAGCGGTGTCACCGGAACTGCCGGGGTAAAGGGACGCAAGGCCGACGCGTCTTCGGGAAACTCGACAGGTTGGAAAACGTCTGGCTCGATCCGCACTGCATCGACGACCTGATGCTCAAGCACCTCGACCTTGTCGATCCGCGCCAGTGTCGTGCCGTCTGCTGCCGGTAGCCTGACGATATCGCCTGCGCCCAGCGCGAGTTTCGAAGGTGGCAAGGCGAACCGCAGGCTGTCGCGGGCCACGCGCGCCTCCGCCAGCCAGCGCTCGGCTGTTTGGCGACCTTCGCTGCGCGTCATGGCAAGCGGAAGCTCGGTTTCGGACACGGCGTGCGTCGCTTCATCCGGCAGGACAGCCTCTTCCGAGCCGACCTGATGGTCCGCGTCGGCCAACACGAACTGGAGCCTGACCCGACCCGCCATTTCGGCCTCGGCGGCCCGCGTTTCGACCAGATCGCCCTCGATCTCCGCACTGACTGCAAGATCGGCCTTTGTCAGATCGATCGGCTGGCAGCCGTTGCGCTCTCGGAACACCAGCGTTCCGTCGCGCTCGATTGCATCGAACCCGTAACGCAGCATGAGCGGCTGCAAAGCGCGCCGTGCGTCGGCGACCTGATCCAAGACGTACCCGCGAACGAATCCGTGTAACGCGCTTGTGTCGATGTCGCTCAGACCGGCCCGGTTACAGAGTTCATTCACAACCGAGGCCAAGCTGCGGCCGGAAACCCGACCATTCAACCAGTGCCCGGAGCGGTAGTTGGCCCCATCCGACCAAAGCTCTTCATTCCCCGGAAACCATGGGTACGGGCGCGCGTCCCAAGCCCACACAAACGTGCGGGACAGATCCAACATAGGCCCCGAATAGACCGACGAGACGGGGTTGTTTTCCGCAGCTCCCCAATACCCCAATTGCGCCCGGAGGTATTGCTGCTGGATGGTCTCGTCCCGCAATCCGTTGGAGTTATGCGGGAGGCTCGATTCCGAAGACTTGGGATCAAGGAATTTGTTCGGCTGGTTCGTGCCTTTGTCCACTGCCGCGCAGCCCAGTTCAGTAAACCAGATGGGCTTGGACTCGGGCTGCCAATCTGTGGACTGCGCCAGACGCGTACCGCCTACGCGATCGTGATGCGCGCTGCTCCACCAGTTACGAATGTCCTTGTATCGCCAGACCCAAGGTTCTGCGTATTGGTCGTCGCTGATTACGGTTCGCACCTGCGCGTCGCGATCCGCATCAGAGGCGTAAAACCAGTCAGATCCTTCCCCCCCCTTCGACTTTCGAACGAAGGTATTCCAGATCGTGTACGCTTTCCCACTGCGCATCCGCGTGTGTGTCACCATCGCGCCAATCGGAAAGCGGCATGTAATTGTCGATCCCGACGAAATCGATGTTGGGATCGGCCCAAAGCGGGTCAAGGTGGAAGTATACATCACCCGAACCATCCTGCGGATGATAGCCGAAATACTCAGACCAATCCGCAGCATAGCCGATCTTGACCGCTGGCCCCAGCAGTTCTCGGCATTGCGCGGCCAGACTTTTCAGGTGGGCAATTGCCGAAAAGCCAGCAGCGCCACGGATCTGTGTCAGCCCGCGCATCTCTGATCCGATGCAGAACGCATCGACACCACCCGCAGCCGCGCAAAGCGCCGCCTGATGCAGTACAAAGCGCCGATATCCCCAATCTTCCGGCCCACTGTAGGCAACCGAGCCACCGGCCACGTCAAAGTCACTGGCCGCAGTTACCCCGAAGAAGGCGGCCACCTCGGCATCCGCTGCCGCTGTCTGATCCGGTGATCCGGGTCGTCCCGGGGCGATGCTCAAGGTAATCCGCCCCCGCCAGGGCAAAACCGGCTGGTCCGCGTCCTCGGTCCAGGGATCGGTCAGCCCGTTGCCTGCCATCTGGTCCATCAGGACGAAGGGATAATACATCACGTCCATTCCATCGGCCTTGAGCCTCAGGATAGCCTGAATGACGGCGTCATCCGCGGCGGTCCCACCATACACGGGGCGCCCATCTGCAGTTGGCACGGATTCAGCGGCGCCCCGCGATAGTCCCGATACGGACCACGGCATCGCCTTGGCATCGTAGTCCCCTTGCTCAACCTTGGGCCGGATCGAACAGTGACCGCAGCGCAGATCATCGCCGAACCAACTCACAATCAGAGACGTTGCATTACAGTTCGGAACTTCATCACGGAGCTGACGCAGTGACGTCGTAAAGTCCGGCTCTTCGGAGGGAGAATTGACATTGGCGACGCGCCCCCCACCGAACAGGTCGCCGCCAGCGGCAGTATTCCCAGACAGATAAACCGGGCTGGTCGCCAAGGCATATTCCCCGGTGCCGGGGATCATTGCGACGCCCTTTATCAACGAAGGCACCTCATCCTCGGCCAGATCGGGACGCGTCACTTCAAAGCTGAATTGCGGTACCCGGTTCCCAAATTGTTCGAGGTCGAGATCCTCGAACACAACGTAAGCTGTTCCCCGATATGCGGGCACATTGCCAACGCCTTCGACCGCCTCGATCTTGGGATCGGGCAATTGATCGCCCGCACCAGTGTAGACACGTATGTTCAGTCGGCTCAACGATATCTCGGCGCCGTCGGCCCAAACGCGGTTGACCCCCGTGATCACCCCTTCGCAAAGCGCCACGGCAAGGCTGACAGAGTAGCTGTATTGGCGGACTTTCGGTTGTGCGGGCGCCCCTTTCCCGCCACCGTTCCCGGTCTCCTGAACATGCTCGTTGAACTCGGTGGCCCAGATGACTTGCCCGCCGACTCGCATCCGGCCAAATACCTGCGGAATAGCAGCGCCTTCTCCGGCACCGGTCAGACGAAAACGCTCGATCCTGCCGGTTTCGATGGCTTCGGAGCCGGCACCCATCAGGCGCTGATCCAGAACGCGACCCAGACTTGCGCCGACAAAACGACCAACCGCCGTCATCGACAAGCCCAGAACAGAGCCGCCGATAGAGCTGCCAATCGCAGCACCTGCTGCGGAAAGTAGGATCGTCGCCATCACTCTGTCTCCATTGGAAAGGCAAATCGGGCCACCACGCGCCGCGCCCACGGCGCGCTAAAGGCACTCTCGATCACGCCATGGCAGTCGTAAGCGTGGATGAAACTCCCGACCGGACCGACTTCGGCTTGCAGACCGACATGTTTCGCAACCGCCCCGTCGCGCATACGGAACAATAAAACGTCTCCTGGGGCGGGCTCTGTCAGCTTCTTCGCTCTCAGATGCGCCAAAGCTGCCCGCCACAAGCGCTCGTCGCCCTGAGGTTCTGACCAGTCCCTGCTATAGGCCGGCACGGCCTCAGGTTCGGGCCCAATCACTTCTCGCCAGATGCCGCGCAACAACCCGAGGCAGTCGCAACCTGATCCCTTTGTCGATGCTTGGTGCACGTATGGCGTTCCCAGCCAGCCCCGCGCCGCCCGAACGACTTCCGTCATCGTCTGCTACCGCCCGAATGGACCTTGGCCTGGCCAGGATGAACCGTGATCCAGTCTTCTTCGGGAAGATCCGGAAAGCCGCGAAAGTTCAGGTGATTGCCGAATTTCAGCCGACAGGTTGAAAAGCGCTTGTCGCACCCCGAAATAATCCGGACCAAATCGCCAGCCAGCGGAGTGGCGCGGAGAGGTTCCCAGACTTCGATCGTCCGCACCCCGTCATCACCAATCCGGTCGCGTTTGATCCCTGCTCTGAGCCCCATAGCAGCCCCGCTCAGGACTTCCAGTTTTCCCCGCTGGAACCAGCCCACGGCAAAGTCAGAAAGATCGCCCAGCCCGAACACGCGGTTTTCTTTCACTTCGACCAAGGCTCCGTCATAGGAGTACCCAGTGGCGGATACGTCGAAGCCGCAATCAGAATCTCCCAACGCCGCTGCGCAAGGTTTCTGATAAACTCGTCCCAAAGGCCGGTTCAGCAATTCGGTCAAACCGCGCAACTCAGCCTGAAAGGCACCGTTTCCGCGCCGGATTTCTCCGATGCTTCCGCGAAACATGATCCGGCGCGCGTCGACATCCGCCCAATTGACCATCCAGCAGATCACCTCGGCACCGTCATACCGACCGGCATCGATGTCCGCGTCTGTAAGAGCCGTCGAACTGAGCGCTCCCATCGCTTCGGAGTTATCCACCGACAGCCCGGTTGCTTGGCTCAGTGCCCGCGCGGTCAGGCCACTGTCCGCACGAAAGGTCAAACCATCAAAACTCAGATCCCGGTCATGGTCGGTAAAGCCCAACCGCTCACCATCCGAACGGATGACCTCCCAGGCTCGCGCAACGGTTGTCAACCCGCTGGCTAGGTGTTCATGGAATTCGTCCACTCCCATCAGACACGCACCTCCACAACCGGCACGTCCGGGATCTGCCCGGCGTTGAAACTGTCGGCACTGACAAGAATTCGGTCAGTGTCGAACCGCACCGGAACATCGAACTCGAATCCTGCGCGCACAACTACCCCAACGCTTGGCGCAACGGTCAGCGTGACTTCCCCTGTCCCTACATTGACCGAAAACCCAGCGCCTTCGACCGACTGCGCGCCATCAACTTCGACCATCACGGAACCGGTCACCGGTTTGGTGACTGGACGGATGTAGGACACACCGCCAGAGGCATAGGTTTTGCACAACTGAAAGCTTGTAGTACTGCCGTCACCTGTTCCGATGATCTGATCGGCGGCGGCCGCCGATTGCGACGGCGCGCAGGACTTGAAGTCCGCCCAGTCTTTCCAGCGGAAACCGTACAACTGTCCCTGCCGTGCCTCGAAGAAAGCGATCAGATCGAGAAGGTCCGTGATCGTTTCCGTCGCCCGGTCACGCTGCTTTTGCAGTCTGTCACACCGCGCATCGGCGGTCAGGACGATCGGCTGGTCTTCGGTCTTCTGTTTTGCACTGCTCATGCTCGACACCTTACTTGCCTGTAGGTTGCCCCTCCGTCAGGGTGCATGGCACGAAAAACGGCCCCATAGGGTCACCCCCGGGGCCGCCTGCCGTACCTCGTCCAGCATGTCACAAACACTATCTACGACCGTGCGTTGGGTCAATCGGGGTACCGAACGCAACAGACTGATTTCGTTCACACTTCCGGATTCGCCTTCGGCGCGGACACGAACCGGCTTGCCGCCCTCGCGCCCCTCTGGCAGGTATTTCCCCGAAAGGACAATGACATGCCCCAACTCTCTACCCGCATCACCACACTTAACGAAGGCGGCTCCGACGGTTGGGAGGTGTTCTACCGCGCCCGCAGGATGATCGCAGACGGCACCCCGGTGACCGAACTGACCATTGGCGAACACGACATCGGCACCGATGCCTCGATTCTCGCCGCGATCGACGCCGCCGCCCGTGGTGGCCACACAGGCTATGCGATGGTTCCCGGCGTGGACGCCCTGCGCCAAACCGTGGCTGCGCGGGTCGCCGCACAAAGCGGCGTGCCGACCGGGCCGGAAAACATTCTGATCACGCCCGGTGGTCAGGCCGCGCTCTTTGCCGCCCACATGGCCGTACTCACCCCCGGTGATGCCGCGCTCTACATTGATCCCTATTATGCCACCTACCCCGGCACCATTCGCGGCGCATCCGGCCGCGCAGTCCCGATCCGGACTGAGGCCCGGAACAACTTCCTGCCCAGCGCAGAGGCCATCACCGCCGCCGCCCGCGGAACCGGCGCCAAGAGCCTGCTGATCAACACGCCCAATAACCCCACCGGCATGGTCTACCCGGACGAAACCCTGCACGAGATCGCCCGGGCCTGCATCGAAAACGATCTCTGGCTGATCTCGGACGAGGTCTACGACACGCAGGTCTGGCACGGCACACACCTCAGCCCCCGCGCCCTGCCCGGCATGGCAGAGCGTACGCTGCAAATCGGCTCCATGTCGAAAAGCCACGCCATGACCGGATCCCGCGTGGGTTGGATTGTCGGGCCTGAAAAACCTGTGGAAACGCTGATCGACCTCGCTACCGCTACCACCTACGGCGTTCCCGGCTACATTCAGGACGGCGCGCTTTTTGCCCTTCAACAGGGCGCGGACCTCGAAGAGAAAATCGCCGCCCCCTTTCGCCGCCGCCGTGACCTCGCCCTGTCGATCCTGTCCGAGCAGAACACCGTCACCGCGATTCCGGCAGAAGGCGCGATGTACGTCATGCTCGATATCCGCGCCACCGGTCTGTCCGGCCGGGAATTCGCAGAGGCGCTGCTGGATGCGCATCACATCGCGGTCATGCCAGGTGAGAGCTTTGGCAAATCTGCCGCCGGTCACATCCGCGTCGCGCTAACCGTCGATGACAACCGCTTGGCCGAGGCGCTTCGCACGCTCTGCGCCTTTGCCGCTGAGGGGAGCCACGCCGATGCCTGACAGCTTCCGCGCTCTGCATCGCCCCGGCGATCCCTTCATCCTCGCCAACGCATGGGACGCGGGGTCCGCCAAGATGCTCGCGGCTCTTGGCGCGCAGGCCATCGCCACTTCCTCTGCCGCGCAGGCCTTCACCCTTGGCCGCCCGGACATGGGCACCCTGACCCGGGATGAGGCCCTGACCCACGCGCAAAGCCTTGTGGAGGCTGTCAATCTGCCCGTCTCCGGCGACTTCGAAAACGGCTTTGGCGAGTCCCCCGAGACCTGCGCCGAAACCGTCCGCCTTGCCGCCGAAGTAGGCCTTGCCGGGATCTGTATCGAAGACACCGCTCTGCCGGACGACAGCCCCTATGACGCGGCCCTTGCCGCCGAACGCATCCGCGCTGCTGCCGCTGCCGCCCGCGCCCTGCCGCGCGATTTCATGCTGGTCGCCCGTGCTGACGGCATCCTGACCGGCCATTATGACACGACAGAAGCGATTGCCCGCATCCGCGCATTTGAGGCCGCCGGAGCCGACGCCGTCTATGTCCCGGGTCCACCGTCGATGGAGGCGCTTGGCCAATTGGTGAAGGCGACCAAACTGCCGTTCAACGCCCTCGTCGCCGGTCCTTTCGCACAGTACAGCCGCGCCGATTACGCTGCACTTGGTGTCGCGCGTCTCTCGCTTGGCTCGGCGCTGGCCCGTGCCACATGGCGCACGATCCACGACGCCGGGCAGCAAATGTTCGGCGACGGCCGCTTTGACGCGCTGTCAAACGCCCTGCCCTTCGCCACCGTCAACCCGATGCTGAAATGAGCGGCACGCCTGTCAGCAGCATCCGTAACCTCGGCCCTGCATTCGAAAAATCCTGCACCGCTGCTGGCATCCCGGATGCCGAAACCCTGCGCGGCCTTGGTGCGCATGAGGCTTATCGAAAGCTTCTGCAAAACGGCGAACGCCCCCATTTCATCGGCTACTACGTCCTGCACATGGCCTTGCAGGGCCGCCCTTGGAACGATTGCAAAGGGGCAGAGAAAACCGCCCTTCGGACGCAGTTCGACGCCCTCAAGGCGCAGACCACCACCGCCCCCCGCAGCGCGCTGGACAAGATCCTGAACGAGATCGGCGTGATAGAGCCCGACAGGCGCCGCGCGCCGTAGGGCGGGGTTAACCCCGCCACCGGTCACCGCAACCGGATCAGCGCCGCCTTGTCCAACTCCGTCTGCCGATCCGAAATCACCCAGATGTCCCGGGCCGCCGCCTTTTCGACCGTGTCGATCTCTAGGCACTCCTCCCCCGATGCACCAGCATCTCTGCCAGCAGGGAACGCGGAAACCGGTTGATCGAAGAGGTCAGATAAGTCTGGTCAAGATCGCCCGCGATCCGCGCAATCGCATCCACTGCAATGTCAAAGGCGCGCCGGGCAAAGCCACTGTCATAGTTTCCTTCGGAAATATCCGCGGGTTTAAAAACCCCAAGCATCCTCCACGCACAGTCTTTTGCGTCAATGCCCCGCGCCAAACGAAAAAGGGCCGCCCCGCAGGGCGACCCTTTGCCGGAAATCGAATGGAAGCGGCTTAGCCGACCAGTTCGAGACCCGAGAAATAGAATGCGATTTCCTGCGCGGCGGTGTCCGGCGCGTCGGAACCGTGGACAGAGTTCTCGCCAACCGATTCGGCGAACTCGGCGCGGATCGTGCCCGGTGCCGCGTCGGCCGGGTTGGTTGCGCCCATGACTTCGCGGTTCTTCAGGATGGCGCCTTCGCCTTCCAGAACCTGCACGACAACCGGCTCGGAGGCCATGAATTCGCACAGTTCGTCGTAGAACGGACGCTCGGCGTGCACGGCGTAGAACTGGCCGGCCTGCGCCTTGGTCAAGTGAATGCGCTTCTGCGCGATGATGCGCAGGCCTGCTTCTTCGAACTTGGCGTTGATCTTGCCGGTGAGGTTGCGGCGGGTGGCGTCGGGCTTGATGATCGACAGGGTGCGTTCGGTGGCCATGCTGTGCTCCATAGTGAAAGGGCCGAACCCGTCGTCCGGCCTGAAATCCCGCGCGAGCGCCTAGCACGGGCCTTTCGCCTTGAAAACCCCTCGCTGCAATCGCCCCTGATACCGGTGCGCCCTGCGGCGTTCGCAACCGCTGGCCCCTTGCCGCGCCCTCTGCTACAGCGCGCTCATGCTCAGGATCGAAAACATCTCCTATTCAGTCGAAGGCCGCCCGCTGTTCGACGGTGCCTCCGCCACCATCCCCGACGGCCACAAGGTTGGCCTTGTCGGCCCGAATGGCGCGGGCAAGACAACGCTGTTCCGCCTCATCCGGGGGGAATTGACGCTGGACGGCGGCGACATCTCTTTGCCCAGCCGTGCCCGCATCGGCGGCGTCAGCCAAGAGGTGCCCTCGTCCGAAACCTCGCTGATCGACACAGTGCTGGAGGCGGACACAGAACGCGCCGCCCTGATGGCCGAGGCAGAGACGGCAACCGACTCGCACCGCATCGCCGAGATCCAGACCCGCCTTGCCGACATCGACGCATGGAGCGCCGAGGCCCGCGCCTCGACCATCCTGCGGGGACTTGGCTTTGACGACGCGCAACAGAAACAGCCCTGCTCCGCCTTTTCCGGCGGCTGGCGGATGCGCGTCGCGCTTGCCGGTGTGCTCTTTGCTCAGCCCGATGTGCTGCTGCTGGACGAACCGACCAACTACCTCGATCTCGAAGGGGCGCTCTGGCTCGAATCCTATCTGGTGAAATACCCGCATACGGTTATCGTCATCAGCCATGACCGCGGCCTGTTGAACCGCGCCGTGAACTGCATCCTGCACCTCGAAGATCGCGCCTTGACCTACTACGGCACGCCTTATGACGGATTTGTCAAATTGCGCGCCGAGAAGCGCGCCCAGCAGACCGCCACCGCCAAGAAACAACAGGATCGTCGCGCCCATCTGCAAAGCTTTGTCGACCGCTTCCGCGCCAAGGCGTCCAAGGCCAAACAGGCGCAGGCCCGCCTGAAGATGATCGAACGGATGGACATGATCACCGCGCCCGAAGAGGCCGCCAAGCGGGTGTTCACCTTCCCGCAACCGGATGAGCTGTCGCCGCCGATCATCAACATCGAAGGCGGTGCCACGGGCTACGGCGACACTGTCGTTCTGCGTCGGTTGAACCTGCGCATCGATCAGGACGACCGCATCGCTCTGCTGGGCAAGAACGGTCAGGGCAAATCCACCCTGTCCAAGCTGCTCTCGGGTCGGCTTGCGCTGATGGAAGGCAAGATGAGCCGCTCGTCCAAGCTGCGGATCGGTTATTTCGCCCAGCATCAGGTGGATGAGCTGCATCTGGACGAGAACCCGATCCAGCACCTGCAACGCGAACGCCCCGCCACGCCGCCTTCGAAACTGCGCGCGCTGCTGGCCGGATTCGGCCTTATGGCCGCACAGGCGGAGACGGAGGTCGGACGCCTGTCCGGTGGGCAAAAGGCGCGCCTGTCGCTGCTGCTGGCCACGCTGGACGCGCCGCACCTGCTCATCCTCGATGAACCGACAAACCACCTCGACATCGAAAGCCGTGAGGCGCTGGTAGAGGCGCTGACCGCCTATTCAGGTGCGGTGATCCTCGTCAGCCACGACATGCATCTGCTGTCGATGGTCGCAGATCGCCTTTGGCTCGTGGGCGATGGCACCGTGCAACCCTATGAGGAAGACCTCGACGCCTACCGCACCATGCTGCTGTCGCGCGACGCCGGTCCGAAGCCCAACAAACCTGCCCCCGCAAAGCCCAAACGCCCCTCCCGCGACACCATCCTTGAACTGCGCGCGGAGGTCCGCAAATGCGAGGACCGCGTCGCCAAGATCGAGGAGATGCGCGAAAAACTGGCGAAAAAGCTCGCCGACCCAACACTTTACGAAGATGGTCGCGTCGGTGAGTTGGAAACCTGGAACAAGAAATACGCCGAGGTCATGAACGGCCTTCACCGCGCCGAGGCCATGTGGGAAGCCGCCGCAGAGAAGTTGGACTCGGCCGAAAGCGCCTGACCTTTCTATTGCCCCATCAACACCCGCGCCGCGCGGATCAGCACCATCGGGTCCATATCCGTGCGCGCGACGGGTGGCGGCGGGTCGACCCGTCCCGTCAGTGCCGCCACGGCCACCCGGGCCGAGCGCACTGAATATTCCACGGTGAACACGCAGTCCCGGGGCAATTCGCAGAACTGTCCCAGCACCGCGAAATTGCGTGCGCCAGCGGGCCGAACGTCTGGCCGATCCCCGGGATGGCGCGGCATGAAATGGCTGGTGATGAAGGGCATCCGGCAAACCCGGATCCGTGCCTTGTCAAACCACGCGCGCTGATTGTCGGTCAGGCGCAACTGGCCGAACATCTCCTGCAGAATCTCCTCGCCGGTCGCCCGCCACATGGGTTTCTTGACAAAATCTCCCTCGCGGTCGCCGCGCAACCCGTAGCCCCACAGCGTATAGGTGCCATGTTTCTGGCCCCGAAAATGCGGCTGATGAAACAGCACGATGGACAGGGTCCAGCCTGAGTCGGCAAATGTTATCAAACCGCCGGTCCCGGTCCGGTTGTTGGTGTAATCCTCCATGAATTCAAAGAAATCCGGACCATCCAGCGTCACGGTAAAGCTATGCCAGGCGGTTTTGCCGGTATCGGTGCAGAACGCCTCGGGGCGGCCCAGCCCTTCGTGCTTGGCCGCCAAACGCCGCCACAGCGCCCATGCCCCGCCTTCGGCATCCTCCAGCACCGGCGCAGTATCGCGGTCTCCCAGAACCGAGCCGTCGGTCATCGACCCCAATGTCATGTAAACCCGGTCCTTGGCGGAAACGTCCACGCGGCTTCCGTCTTGCAGGATCAGCGCGGTCACCGCCCGGTCCTGCCGGGTGCCCGCGATCTCCACGTCCGCGACCTGTACGCCAGTCAGCGGCACAACATCCCTATCCCGCAGCCAATTCAGGATGGGCGCAATCAGCGAATCGTACTGGTTGTAACGGGTGCGCAGGATGCCTTCGATCCGGGTGAACCCGGGAAAGAGATGGATGAACCGGCGTAGGTATCGGCGCATTTCCATCAGCGAGTGCCATTGCTGAAAGGAAAACATGGTCGACCACATCATCCAGAAATTGCTGGCAAAAAAGCTCTCGCCGAACCAGTCGTCGATGCGCCGCCCCTCCAGCCCGCGTTCCGGGTGCAGGATCAACTGATTGATGTTGACGATGTCCTGCGCGGACAGGGTCAGGTGCAGCCGGTCTTCCGCAGGTTTGCCCTGTTTCACCAGTCGGCAATTCGATGATCCCGGTACCATCCGGTTGAAATCCATGATGTCCTGCCGCACCGACACGGACGGATCGTCGGCCGAAGGGATCGCGTCCAGCAGATCAAAGGTGCAGGCGAAATGCTCTTCGAACATGCGCCCGCCCCGGATTAGGTATCCCTCTGAGGCATCTCCCGACCCGTCCAGCGATCCGCCCGCCACGCCCAGTTGTTCATAGATGCGGATCCGTTCGCCCGGCACGCCTGCATCCCGGACCAGAAAGACCGCCGCCGCCAGCCCGGCGATGCCGCCCCCGATGATGTGATGTGTTCCAGCTTTGCTCATGATCTTGCCCTCCCCTGCAAGGTTTCGATTCTATGCTCCGCGACGGCGCGTCGCCTTGAGCCGGATCAACCGCGGCGCTGGACAGCGCAGACCTCAGGCATTAGCCCGGCGCCATGGATACCGTCTTTCTCATCAGCGCCTTCACGACCCTTTTCGTGGTCATCGACCCGATCGGGCTGACGCCCATCTTCGTTGCCCTGACCCAAGGCATGTCCCAGAAACAGCGCCGCGCCATTGCCCTGCGGGCCAGCGTGATCGCGCTTTTGCTGCTGACCCTTTTTGCCTTTTTCGGCGAGGCGGTTCTGGGTTTTGTCGGCATCTCCATGCCCGCCTTCCGCATTGCGGGCGGAATCCTGCTGTTCCTCACCGCTCTGGACATGCTGTTCGAACGCCGCACCAAGCGGCGCGAAGATCAGGCCGAGGAAGATGACGGCCCCGACCCGTCGGTGTTTCCACTGGCCATCCCGCTGATCGCCGGTCCGGGGGCCATCGCCAGCATGATCCTGCTGGCGGGCCAGACAGATGGCGCGCTGGAAATGGCGTCGGTGCTGCTGGTGATGCTGGCCGTCCTGCTGCTGGCGCTGCTGCTGTTCCTGACCGCCAGCCCTATCGAACACGCGCTTGGACGGACCGGCATCAACGTGGTGACACGCTTGCTGGGCATGCTGCTGGCGGCCCTGTCGGTGCAATTCGTATTGGACGGGTTGCGTGCCTTTGGCCTGGCACCTGCCTGACCGGCGCAAAACCTGCCGTGTAAACCGCCGCAAAAACCCCTATCTTTAACGCATCAACCGTGGGGGTCCGCATGGACGGCGACCAGATAGCCAATCTGCTTTATCTCATGCTGCTTGGCTCTGCCATTGCGGCGGGCCTTTTCGTGCAAAGCCGCCGTAACATCGGCAAGACGCTGCAGCACATGGTGGTCTGGGCCCTGCTGTTTATCGGGGTCGTGGCGGTCTACGGGCTGTGGCAGGACATTTCGAATACGGTGATGCCGAAACAGATGGTGTTTGAGGACCGCGGCCAGATCGAACTGCCCCGCGCCCCGGACGGGCATTATTATGTGACGCTGGACATCAACGGCGCGCCGACACTGTTCGTGGTCGACACCGGCGCCAGTTCGATAGTGCTGACGCGAGAGGCGGCCCAAAGGGCGGGCATCGACGACACCAATCTGCATTTCCTGACCGAGGCCATGACCGCAAATGGCGTGGTCCGCACCGCGCGCGTGGTTCTGGACGAGGTTGAGCTTGGCCCCTACACGGATCGCCGTGTCGCCGCCTACGTGAATGCGGGAGAGATGGAAAATTCCCTGCTGGGAATGAGTTACCTCGACCGCTATGCCAAGCTGGAAATCTCCGGCGGTAAGCTGGTCCTGCACCGCTAATACCGAGCGCCTGAAGAACCAGACAGCCGACGAAAACGCGCCCGGTCCTCAGGCCTCGGCCTTTTTCTCCCACCGTCCCGATTCCTCGGACCAGTATTGGGCCTTCACGCCTGCCCCGGTGAGCCGTTTCCACTGCCCCCGCGCGGCTTGCACGGCCTCTGCATCATGTCCGTCAAACAGGATGCAGGCCCGTTCCAGCGTCTGAACCTCTTCCGCCATCACCTCGGCCCCGTCGACCGCCATCACGCAGGACGGATCATTGCCCGCCTTGCCGGTGGTCAGAAGGATCGGCTGATCGGCGTCATGCGGTCCATCCGCCAGCCCATGCGGCAGAAAAGCTTCTTCGGGACCGAGCCAGAGTTTCTGGTCCAGCCAGTCCAGCCGCCCCGGGTCTGTGCCCCGCACCGCCACACGCCATCCCGCCGCCAGGGACTTTTCCAGAAGCACCGGCAGGGTCGCCTCCAATGGGCGGCGTGTCAGGTGGTAGAAGTAGACGTCTCCCATGTGGCGCTCCGCCTGTCGGACCCCGGGGAGGGGGGCGCTGCCCCCCGGCTCTGCGAGCCTCCCCCCGAGGTATTTTTCAAACCAAAGAATGCCGGCCGGATTGCCGGTCAGCCCTTCTCGAACCGGTCACGCACCAGACGGTCCAGCGCCATCACGCCCCAGCCGGTCGCCCCCTTGGGCGCAAGGTCCGTGTCCTTGGTCACCTGCGCCACGCCCGCGATATCGAGGTGGATCCAGGGCGTACCCTCCTTGACGAAGCGCTGCAGGAACTGCGCGGCCGTGATAGCGCCCGCCGGGCGACCGCCGACGTTCTTCATGTCAGCCTTCTGGCTTTTCAGCTGTTCGTCATAGGATTTGCCCAGCGGCAGGCGCCAGGCGCCCTCGCCTTCGACCTCGGCGGCCTTGAGGAAATCATCGGCCAGCCCGTCGTCGTTGGAAAAGACGCCAGCGTTGTCATGGCCCAGCGCGATGATGCAGGCGCCGGTCAGCGTTGCGAGGTCGATCATGGCGGCGGGCTGTTCGCTTTCCTGCGCGTGCCACATGACATCGGCCAGCACCAGACGGCCTTCGGCGTCGGTGTTGATCACCTCGATGGTGTCGCCCTTCATCGAGGTGACGATGTCGCCCGGGCGTTGCGCCATATGCGAGGGCATGTTCTCGACCAGACCGACCATGGCAACCACATGCGCGGGTGCCTTGCGCAGGGCCAGCGCCTTCATCACGCCGGCCACGGTGCCCGCGCCTCCCATGTCCATGGTCATGTCCTCCATGCCCTGCGCGGGCTTCAGGCTGATCCCGCCGGTGTCAAAGACGACCCCCTTGCCGATCAGCGCCAGCGGCGCGCCTTCGGCGCCTTTCCAGCGCATGGTGACAACCTTGGAAGGCATCGCCGATCCCATGCCAACGCCCAGCAGCGCACCCATGCCCAGCTTTTCCAGCTCCGGTTCGTCCAGCACCTCGACCTCCAGCCCGGTTTCGCGCAGGGCTTCCAGCCGGGCAGCAAATTCGACGGTCGTCAGCACGTTGGCCGGTTCGCTGACCAGATCGCGGGTAAAGGTCACGCCTTCGGCCACGGCGCGACCGCCGACGAAGGCCGTCTGGGCCTCTGCGGGTTCTTTCACCATCAGCGTGGCGGCGCCCAGCGGATCGGTCTCTTCGGACTTGCGTGCGGTAAAGGCATAGCCACGCAGCGCGATGCCCAGCGCGATCTCCTCGGGCAGGCGTGTCGCCTCGATCAGCACGGTCATTGCCGATTTGCCCGCCAGCCGCGCCAGAGTGGCCCCGGCCTTGCGCGCCTCTGCCGTCGCCGGGCGGCGCGCCAGTTTGACGATGTCCAGCCCTTCGGCTGTCAGGCCCGTGGGCCAGGCAAGGCTGAGTGCCTCCCCGGCAGAGAGTTTCTCCCAAGCCTCGCTTTCCACTGCCCGGCCCAGCGCCCCGCGCGTCAGCTTGTTCAGACGCCGCGCGCCCTGGCTCAGCGTTCCGTCTCCGGTCACCACCACGGCCACCCGGCCCGGGGCCCCGGCAAGTCCGTCAAGGTCGGTTTCGGCAAAGCTGATCGCGCGCAGATCGGTCATGTGGAGTCTCCGTGATGGGGTTTCTTGCTTGAGAGGTAACTCTCCGCCGCGCGCTTGACCAGTGCCACCTTTCCCATTCTCACGCGATACATTAGGGTGCGTCCACCGTGGCCGGTCTGGGGGGACCAAGCGCTTGCAGAGATTCGACAGATATGTGCTGTCGCAACTGATGGTGGTGTTCGGCTTTTTCGCCCTAGTCCTTGTATCGGTCTATTGGGTGAACAAGGCCGTTCAGATCTTTGACCGGTTGATTGCAGACGGCCATTCCGCCGGCGTCGTGATGGAGTTCACCTTTCTCTCTTTGCCTGCGGTGGTGGCGATTGTGCTGCCGATGGCCGCCTTTGCGGCGGCCGTCTATGTCACCAACCGGATGACCTCGGACAGCGAGCTGACCGTGGTGCAGGCGACCGGTTATTCGCCCTGGCGGCTGGCCCGTCCGGTCCTGATGTTCGGGGTCGTGGTGGCGCTGATGTTGTCGGTGCTGACGCATTTCCTTGTGCCCAAATCGCTGGAACAACTGCGCATTCGCGAACGCGAACTTTCAGGCTCGCTCAGCGCGCGGCTGCTGCGGGACGGTGTCTTTCTGCACCCCGTGCGCGGAGTCACCTTTTACATCCGCGACATTACCGCCGAAGGAGAGCTGCGCGACGTGGTCCTGTCCGACCGGCGGAACGAAAATCGCGAGGTCACCTATACCTCGGAAACCGCCTATCTGCTGCGCGACGAGGAAGGGCCGAAACTGGTGATGGTATCGGGCATGGCGCAGGATCTGAACTACGAGACGCGCCGCCTGTCGACGACGAACTTCAGCGACCTCGTCTACGATATCTCAAGCCTCGTCAGCGCCGCGCAGCCCGGCCGACGCAAGCTGAACTTCATGTCCACCTGGGAATTGCTGACCCGCACAGAGGCCTCCGCCGTCGAGGCGGGCGATACTCCGGGCGAGGCGCTGGAAGAGGCGCATTTGCGGTTCCAACTGCCCCTGCTGGCGCTGGTGGCTTCGCTGATCGGCTATTCGGCGCTTATGGTGGGCGGGTTTTCACGGCTTGGTGTCACGCGGCAGATCGTGTTCGCCATCGGCCTTCTGGTGGTGGTGAAACTGGTGGAAAGCGCGGTGACCGACCCGGTGCGGGGCAATGCCGCGCTCTGGCCACTGGTCTATTTGCCAAGCGTCACCGGGTTGGGCATGTCCACGCTGCTGCTCTGGCAGGCTGCTCGGCCCTACCGTCCCCGCCGATCCAGGCGGGGTGACCCCGGGGGAGCGCCTGCATGACGCTGCATCTCTATTTTGCGCGCCGCTTTCTGGTTCTTTTCCTTGCGGTCTTTGGTGTTTTCGCGCTGTTCCAGGGGCTGCTGGACCTGATCGAGGAAATGCGTCGCTTTGACGACTCCGTCAGCTTTGGTCAGGTGGTGCAGGTTGTCCTGCTCAAGATGCCCTCGGGCCTCTATGAAATCGTGCCGCTGGTGATGATCCTTGCCTCTATAGCAATGTTTGTCGGGCTGGCCCGGTCGTCCGAACTGGTGGTTGTGCGGGCGGCGGGGCGGTCCGGGATCACCACGTTGCTGGCACCGGTTCTGGTCGCTTTCGTGATCGGCGCCTTGGTGGTCGGACTGATGAATCCGATCGTATCCGCCACCTCCAAACGCTACGTGGAAATGCTCGAATTCTATGAAGGCGGGGTCACTTCGGCTGTGTCCATCGGGCCAGAGGGGCTATGGCTGCGGCAAGGCGGCGACAAGGGACAGGCGGTGATCCACGCCAGCCGAGCGAACGCCGAGGCGACGGAACTCTTTGATGTGTCCATCGTGGTTTACGCGAAAGACAGCGGTCCGGTGACACGCATCCTTGCGCAGAGCGCCCGTTTGGAAGATGGCAATTGGCTGTTGAGCCAGGCCAAGGCATGGCCGCTCAGCGCCGGGCTGAACCCGGAACTGGGGGCCAAGGAACACGACCTGCTGCGCCTGCCATCGAACCTGACCCAGGACAGCATCCGCGACCGGTTCGGCAAACCCTCTGCCGTGGCGATCTGGGACCTGCCGAGCTTTATCACCGGACTGGAAACCGCAGGGTTTTCCGCGCGCCGTCATGCGGTCTGGTTGCATATGGAACTGTCGCGCCCCTTGTTCTTTGTGGCGATGGCTCTGGTAGGTGCGGCCTTTACCATGCGGCCAACGCGCCTTGGTCGGACGGGGATCGCGATCCTCTCTGCGGTCCTACTTGGCTTCGGTCTGTATTACGTGCGAAGCTTTGTTCAGATTCTGGGGGATAGTGGTCAGTTGCCACCGCTCGTCGCCGCTTGGGTGCCACCGGTGGCCTCTGTCCTCCTTGCGCTTGGTTTGGTGTTGCAGATGGAGGACGGATGACACGCGCGCTGACTTGTCTCTTCCGTCTTTGCATCGCTCTGATCTGGCTGGCCCTGCCCGCCGTCGCGCAGCAAACCTCGCAAGCCTCGACGCTTCCGGCGGTTCTGGTCGCCGATCAGGTCTTTGTCGAGAATGAGGAACGGCTGATCGCCACCGGCAATGTCGAGGCGTTTCACGACGGCATCCGTATGACGGCCACGCGCATCCTGTACGATGGCGCGACGGACCAGTTGCAGATCGAAGGACCCATCCGCATCATCGACGCCGATGGCAACATCATCACCGCCGATTATGCCGAGATGGATCAGGAGTTGCGCAATGGCCTGCTGGTGGGCGCGCGGATGGTGCTGGACCAGCAGTTGCAACTGGCCTCGGTCGAGGCGCGCCGTGTAAATGGCCAGTATACGCAACTATCGCGCGTCGCCGTCACCTCCTGCCTGGTCTGCGGCAAACGGCAGGTGCCGCTCTGGCAGATCCGCGCGTCGCGCGTTGTCCACGATCAGGAAGAGCGGCAACTCTATTTCGACGGCGCGCAGTTCCGCGTGCTGGACGTGCCGATCGCCTACATTCCGCGCCTGCGGATGCCCGACCCCACGTTGAAACGCGCCCGCGGCTTTCTGTATCCGTCCTTTCACAGCTCGACGCTGTTGGGGTTCGGCGTCAAGGTGCCCTACTTCATTCCGATCGGCAAACATCAGGACGTTACCCTGACGCCCTTTCTGTCGCCCAAAACACGAACCATGGAGGTTCGCTATCGCCGCGCCTTCCGGACCGGGGACCTGACGCTGACCGGGGCATTGACGTCCGACACGCTCAAGGCGGATAGCGCGCGCGGATACCTCTTTGCGGAGGGCAGCTTTGTCATCGGCGGCGAGTATGAGCTGGACTTCGGGCTGAAGTCGGTCAGCGACGAATCCTACCTGAACGACTATGACGTGACCGGCGCCGACCGCCTTGAAAGCTCGATTTCGCTGACACGGATCCGCGGCACCAGCTTCATGCAGGCCAGCGTGCTGAACTATCAGACCCTGCGCGATTTCGAATCCAATGCCACGCAGCCCCGTTTCATGGCGGATTACGTGGTCGAGCGGCGGTTTTTCCCCAGCTTCGGGGGAGAGATCCGGCTGGACGCCGAAACCCACGGTCACCTGCGCCAATCCAAGACCCCCACCGATGGCTCTGACGACGATGACGAAATCGACGGTCGAGACGTCGCGCGGGTCAACGCCGAACTCAGCTGGCGCAATCGCTGGACGCTGGTGGGCGGGCTGCGCGCGGGGGTGTCGACGCATCTCTGGCTCGACACCTACCTGACCGAACAGGACGTGACCTCTGACAGCCGGGTTTCGCGCGCCATTCCGGGGATCGCCGCAGAACTGCGCTATCCCATGCAACGGCAGGGCGCGCGCGGCGGGCGAACCATGATCGAACCGGTGGTGCAACTGGGCTGGTCCGGGGGAGAGCGTCTGCGCAATCCCAACGATGAAAGCACCCAAGTCGAGTTTGACGAGGCCAACCTGCTGACCCTGTCGCGCTTTCCCGCCGCCGACAGACGCGAACATGGCGGCACCGTGGCGGCGGGTTTCCGCTGGCTGCATCAGGCCCCGGCCGGATGGTCGGCCGCGCTGACGCTGGGCAAGGTCTGGCGCGATACCGAAGATACGGAGTTCTCACGCTCCTCCGGTCTGACCGGCACGCAGTCCGATCTGCTGATCGCCGGACGGTTCGCCAATGCCCTGGGGTTGACCCTGTCGGCGCGTGGCCTGCTGGACGAAACCGGCGATTTTTCCAAGGCCGAGGCGCGCGCGGGCTGGTCCAATACACGGATGGATCTTGGCGCATCCTACCTGATGCTCAAGGCCGATCCTGATGAGAACCGCGATGCGTCCCAGTCGGAATGGACATTTGATGGCCGCTATCAGCTGACCCGCAACTGGGCGACCTCCGGAGAGGCCAGCTATGACCTTGCCGACCGTCGGCTTGACCGCGTCAGTCTGGGCCTGCAATACACGACCGAATGCATACAAGTGGATTTCGAGGCATCGAGAACCTACGCCTCGGCAACGAATCTGGAGCCGTCCACCGATTTCGATCTTACCGTCGCGCTGAAAGGCTTCGGCGCCGGCAGCAGTGGCAAGGAGTACCGCCCCACATGTTCGTACTGACCCGTGTTCTCTCGCCGGTTCTGGTCGCACTCGGCCTTGCTCTGGCCTCTGTCCCCGCGGCGGCGCAGAACCTGTTCGGCCCGGCGATCACCGTCAATGACAGCGTCATTACCGGGTACGAGCTGCAGCAACGCCAGCGCATGCTGACCGTCCTGCGCGCCCCCGGCGACGTCAGAAAGGTCGCGCGGGAACAGCTGATCGACGATCGCCTGCGCGTTCAAGCCGCCAAGGACATGGGCATCGCCGTGTCCGAAGAAGACCTGCTGGACGGCATGGCTGAATTTGCCACCCGCGCCAACATGAGCCGCGAACAGTTTGTCGCCGCGCTGGCGTCCGAAGGCGTGGAAGAAGAAACCTTTCGCGACTTCGTGAAGGCCGGTATCGCTTGGCGTTTTGTCGTTCGGCAGCGGTTCGGCTCGCGGGCGACGGTCTCCGAGGATGAAATCGACCGGGCGCTGTCGCGTCAGGGTTCCGGCAGCTCGGTGCGGGTCCTGCTGTCCGAGATCATCATGCCGATGCCCCCGCAGGAAGAGGCCGCCGTCCGCGCCCGCGCCGCGCGCATCGCGGAACTGCGCTCGACCGGCGCCTTCTCGGCCGAGGCACGGCGCTATTCGGCAACCGCCACGCGCGGAAACGGTGGCCGCCTGCCCTGGCAGGATCTGAACGATCTGCCGCCGCAGCTACGCCCCCTGATTCTGGGCCTTGCGCCTGGGCAAGTGACACAGCCGATCCCGCTGCAGGGCGCCATTGCGTTGTTCCAGCTGCGCGATATAGAGGAAACCGCCTATACCGCGCCCAAGCCCAGCACGCTGGAATATGCCGCCTATTACATGCCCGGTGGCCGTTCTGCCGACACACTGGCCAAGGCGCGCGGGATCGCCGCGCGGGTGGACCGCTGTGACGACCTGTACGGCATAGCCAAAGGGCAGCCGGAAGAGGTTCTGGAACGCGGCACCCTGCCGATGGACCAGATCCCGACCGATATTGCGCTGGAACTGTCCAAGCTGGACCCGGGCGAGGTCTCCACGGCGCTGACCCGCTCCGGGGGGCAGACATTGGTCTTTCTCATGCTCTGCGGCCGCACTGGCGAAATCGCCGAAGATATCGACCGGCAAGAAGTGACCGTGGGTCTGCGCAACCAGCGGCTGGCCACGCTTGCCGAGGGTTATCTGGCACAGCTTCGCGCTGACGCCCGCATCATCACCCGATGACGCCGCAGAAACCGGTTGCGCTGAGCTGCGGAGAGCCTGCCGGTATCGGTCCCGAACTGGCAGAGGCCGCGTGGACGGCCCTGCGTGAGGAATTGCCGTTTTTCTGGATTGGCGACCCGGCGCATCTGCCGGGTACGGTGCCGCATGTGGTGTTGAACAGCCCAGGTGATGCCTCTGCCCGGATGGCCGAGGGGTTGCCGGTCTGGCCGTTGGACATGCCCGGTGCCCGCACGCCGGGCCGCCCGCAGGCGTCACAGGCCGCCGGTGTGATCGCCGCCATCGAGGAAGGGGTGAGACTGACCCTTTCCGGTGTGGCGTCGGCCTTGTGCACGCTGCCGATCCACAAGCAGGCATTGGCCGAAGGAGCCGGGTTTGCCTTTCCCGGCCATACCGAATTCCTCGCCCATCTGGCCGGGGTGGACGAGGTGGTGATGATGCTGGCCTCTGACCGGCTGCGCGTGGTGCCCGTGACCATCCATATCGCGCTGTCGGAAGTGCCCGCCGCCCTGACGGCAGACCTGTTGGAGCGGCGCATCCGCATCACACGTGAGGCGCTGATCACCCAGTTCGGCATCGCCGCGCCGCGTATGGCAGTGGCCGGGCTGAACCCGCATGCGGGCGAAGGCGGGCGCATGGGGCACGAGGACATGGATCTGATCGCGCCGGTGCTGGACCGCCTGCGCGGCGAAGGCATGGACCTGCGCGGCCCCCTGCCCGCCGACACCATGTTCCACGAACGGGCCCGCGCGGGCTATGACGTGGCGATCTGCATGTATCACGATCAGGCGCTGATCCCGATCAAGACGCTGGATTTCGACGAGGGTGTGAATGTGACGCTGGGTTTGCCCTTCGTGCGCACCTCGCCCGATCACGGCACCGCCTTTGACATTGCGGGCAAGGCGCTAGCCAACCCGTCGTCGATGCTGGCGGCGCTGCGCATGGCGGCGCGGGTGTCGTGACGGAGGCTTTGCCCCCTACTGGCCCCGGCACAGGTCCAGGACCGGTTCACCCCCGAGGTATTTTTCAATCCAAAGAACCATGAGCCAGATCGACACCCTGCCCCCCCTGCGCGAAGTCATCGCCACACATCAGCTCTCGGCCCGCAAATCGCTGGGCCAGAACTTTCTGCTGGACCTGAACCTGACCTCGCGCATCGCGCGGGTGGCGGGCGACCTGTCGGAGACCGATGTGCTGGAGGTCGGCCCCGGCCCCGGCGGATTGACGCGCGGTCTGCTGGCCGAAGGCGCGCGCAAGGTGCTGGCGGTGGAAAAGGATCGCCGCTGCCTGCCCGCGCTGGCCGAGATTGCCGAGGCCTATCCCGGACGGCTGGAGGTGATCGAGGGCGATGCGCTGGAGGTCGATCCGCTGGCGTATCTGACGCCGCCTTTCGCGATCTGCGCCAACCTGCCGTACAACGTGGGCACCGAGCTTCTGGTGCGCTGGCTGACGCCACCGCAGTGGCCGCCCGCATGGCGATCGCTGACTTTGATGTTCCAGAAAGAAGTGGCCGAACGGATCGTAGCGCAGCCGGGATCAAAGGCCTATGGGCGCCTGGCGTTGCTGGCGCAGTGGCGCTGCGACGCGCGGATTGCGCTGAGTTTGCCGCCGGAGGCCTTTACACCGCCGCCCAAGGTCAGCTCTGCCGTGGTACACCTGACGGCCCTCCCCGCGCCGCGGTTCGAGGCGGATGCCAAGGTTCTGGAACGGGTTGTTGCGACCGCTTTCAACCAGCGCCGCAAGATGCTGCGCGCAGCGCTGAAAGGCCTGTCGCCTCGGATCGAGGACCATTTGCAGGCGGCTGGCATCCCGCCGACGGAACGCGCCGAGCGCGTCTCGCTGGAGGCGTTCTGCGCACTGGCGCGCAGTTTGGCCGCCGCGTCCGAATAGGAAAAGGCGCCGCTCTTAAGCGGCGCCCTGTTCTACGCGCGATATCGCCTTTTCATAGGCACGCCTACCAAGCCTGACGCCGCTTATTCGGCGGCGTCGGGGGCCGGCGTGTCGTCAGAGGGGGCCGGCTGTGCCGGGGCCTCGGCCTCTGCCTGAACGGCTTTCTTGCCGTCGGCTTTGGGCGCGCGGGGTTTACGCGGCGCGCGCGGTTTTCTGGGCTTTTCGTCGGCCTTGGGTTTTTCGTCGGCCTCGGGCGCTGTCCCGGCCTCTGCCGCGTCAGCCTCTGCCTTGTCCTCGGGCGCCTTGCCCTTGCGGCCCGGTTTGATTTCGGCCCGCGATTCCGGTGTGTCCACCAGCCCGGGCCCGTCGTCCTCTGCGCTCAGGTCCAGAACGTCCGGCTGCGGCGCATCGGGGGCATAGCTCTCGGCCACAGGCTCGGGGCGCGGCTGTTCGTTGCGCTGCGGTTTGTCCTGCCGTTCCGGCTTGTCCGAGCCGTCAGTGCCGTCACGCTGGGCGCGCTCACGGTCGCGCTGAGCCTGGCGTTCGCGGTTTTCGCGCTCTTGCTGCTCGCGCCGCTGATCCTGCTCACGCTGCGCCTCCCCCAGCATGCGCAGGTAGTGTTCAGCGTGCTGCTGGAAGTTTTCTGTCGCCACGCGGTCGTTGCCAAGGGCGGAATCGCGGGCCAGCTGATTGTACTTGTCAATGATTTGCTGCGGAGTGCCGCGCACCTTGCCCTCGGGGCCATTGCTGTCGAACACACGGTTGACAACGTTGCCCAGCGAGTTGCGGTTGCGGTTGTTCTTGTTCCGCGAACGGGATTTGGAAGAACGCATATTTTCTGGTATCCAGCCTTTTTTTGACGGCTGGGTGACGGGGTATAGCGCATCATGCGCCAAACTTGCTCGGGTCACCCTCATGTTGGCTTGTCATTGCGCGGGATCGGCGCGGCGGCCGTTCGACTGCACAATTGAATATGAATATGCACATGGCCCCGGCAGAGACAAGTAAAAATGCCGGAAAACGACCAGTAATCGGTGGAATTTGGCATCAAATCGCGGCTTTTGTGGCCACAACGACGCGATCCCGGCCATCAAGGTCCGGAATGACCCGCACTCCGCGCAGACCGGCTGCGGCAAAGAGGCGCGAAACCGCCATTCCCTGGCTTGCGCCGATCTCGACCGCCAGCCGCCCACCCGGGGCGAGGAACGCGTTGAACCCCGACAGAATCGCGCGGTAGGCGCTCAGCCCGTCGGCCTCATCGGTCAAGGCAAGGCGCGGCTCGTGCCCGCGCACCTCTGGCGACAGGAACGGCATTTCCGACACCGCGATATAGGGCGGATTGGAGACGATCAGGTCAAAACCGTCCTCGCCCGGCTTCAGCGCATCGAACCAGCTGCCGCGCCGCAGGGCCGCCCGCTGTTCCAGTTGCAGCGCGTTGCGATTCCAGAACGCCACCTCCAGCGCCTCGGCGCTCAGGTCGGTCCCGATGCCCACCCCGCCCTCACGCTCTGCCAGAAGGGTCAGAAGGATGCAGCCAGTGCCGGTGCCGAGGTCCAGCACCGTGGCAAAGGGTTCGCTCAATGCCACTTCGATCAGCGTCTCGGTCTCGGGGCGCGGGTCCAGCACGTCCGGGGTGACGATGAATTCGCGGCCGTAGAACTGCCGCCGCCCGGTCAGGTGGCTGACCGGCTCTCGTGCGGCGCGCCGGCAGATCAGCGTCAGGAAATCCTCGGCCTGCGCCGGGTCCACCGGTTCCGGCAGGAACAGCGTCAGCCGCCCCGCCGGAACCTTCAGCACATGGGCCAGCAGGCGGCGCGCGTCTCGGCCCGGGTCCGGCACCTCGGCCTCGACCAATTGCGCGGTGGCCCGCGACAGCAGATCCGATCCGCGCGCGCTCACGTTTGCATCTCGGCCAGTTGCGCGGCCTGCAGATCGGCGGTCAGCGCGTCGATGATCTCATCCAGATCGCCCTGCAGGATCTGGTCCAGCCGGTACAGCGTCAACCCGATGCGGTGGTCCGTCATGCGGCCCTGTGGGAAATTGTAAGTGCGGATGCGTTCCGACCGGTCACCGGAACCGACCTGCGCCTTGCGCGCCCCGGCCCGTTCGGCATCGGCCTTGGATCGTTCCATGTCGAACAGCCGCGCGCGCAGCACCTGCATGGCGATCTCGCGGTTGCGGTGCTGGCTCTTTTCGGAACTCGTCACCACGATCCCGGAGGGGATATGCGTGATCCGCACCGCAGAATCGGTGGTGTTGACGTGCTGTCCCCCCGCCCCGGAAGAGCGCATGGTATCGATGCGGATGTCGTTCGGGTCGATGCGAATGTCGACCTCTTCGGCTTCGGGCAAGACTGCGACCGTGGCGGCGGAGGTATGTATGCGGCCGCCGCTTTCGGTTTCCGGAACCCGCTGCACCCGGTGGACACCGGATTCGAACTTGAGCCGCGCAAAGACGTTGTCGCCAGCGATCCTGACCACCAGTTCCCGCACGCCGCCCAGCTCCGATAGCTGTTCCTCGATCACTTCCCAACGCCAGCCACGTGCCTCGGCGTAACGCTGATACATGCGCGCCAGATCCCCGGCGAACAGCGCCGCCTCATCGCCGCCCGTGCCGGGGCGGATTTCCAGCATGGCAGGTTTTGCATCGGCGGCGTCGCGCGGCAGAAGCGCCAGCTGCATCGCATGTTCCGCCTCTGGCAGACGGGCGCGCAATTCGGGCAGTTCTTCTTCGGCCAGCTCTTTCATTTCCGGGTCGGACAGCATGGCCTCGGCCTCTGCAATGTCCTGTTGCAGGCGTTCCCATTCCGCGATCTGGGTCACCACCGGCTTCAACTCGGCATATTCACGGCCCAGCGCGGCAATGTCGCCATCGCCCGCGGACATGCGCGCCTCGACAAATTCGAGCCGCTCCTTGATCTGTTGCAATCGTTCTGTCGGGATCATGTGGCTGCATTGCCCATCCCGAAGGCACCGTCAAGATGCAGCTGACCCCGGCGCCCTGTGGGAGCACCGAGGTCATTCGGGAGAGACGCGAACTGTCGGGTGTGACAGGGGGCAAGTCGCGCCGGGATCAACCCGAATTCAGTATTTGTAGGTCGACCCGCCGGTATGGGCGTTGCCGGTGTATCCACCCGAGTACCCGTCGGTGTATCCGCCAGAGTACCCGTTACCCTTGTAGGCGTTGCCGGTGTAACCGCCGCTGTGGGTCGGGGTGAAACCACCGTCATGGCCGCCGTAGTGATCGGGCTGCTTGTAGGTGCCGTCGTAGGTTGTCTTCACGTCCTGAAAGCCGCTCACGATGCAGGACCACGGTGCGGTCTGGTCGCCGCCCGTCTTGATGATCTCACGCGACAGGGTCGAATACTTGTTCGAGGCATAGGCCGGGTTCTGGATGCACTCCATGTGGCCGATATAGGCAGTGTTCCAATCCGCATAGCCGTAGGCATCATGCGCCGCATTGGTCCATGTCTGGATGGTCACGATCTTGGCTTGCTGCTGCGTGTGGCCATAGCCCAATGCGGTGATCTTGTCGCCCTGTGCCGCGGCGGCGGCAGTGGCGGACAGCGCGAGGGCGGCGAGGGTCATCTTGGCGAGAATTTTCATCGGTCGGTTCCTTGGGATCAAAGTGGGGTCAAAGTGTTTCGTCATTCAACTTGTCTGCTCGTCAGCCCGGTCTGCCGGTGTCCTTGCACCTTGGGGGCCTAGCATCTGGGACAGACCCTACGCCGAGTTGCCCAGCCTCCGCAGGTGAGGAATTCCGCCGTTTCCTTGTAATACCCTGATCCAAAAATGGATTTTGAATCCGACCCAAACGCCAGACAGCAAAAAGCCCCGCCTTCGAACCGAAGACGGGGCCTCTCACAAGGTTGTGACGCGGCAGACCTCAGGCGGAGGCGCGATAGATCTTGTCGATGTTGGCGCCAAGGGCCGCGTTGAATTCCTCATCCGACTGCTGCTTGGACAGTCCCTCGGCCAGCGCACGGCTGAAAGAGGCGATCATCTTGGGCTGGCGCGCCAGACGTTCGCAGGCCTCATCGGTGGAATACCCCCCCGACAGCGCCACCACGCGGATCACGCGCGGGTGGTCGGCAAGGTCGTCATACAGGCCGTCCTCGGTCGGGATGGTCAGCTTCAGCATCACGTCCTGTCCCTCGGCCAGTTGATCCAGATGCGTCTGGATCGCGGCTTTCAGCATCGTCTCTGCTTCTGCCTTGGTGGGCGAATTGATATCGACCTCGGGTTCGAGGATCGGGACCAGACCCGCCGCCAGAACTGTCATGCCAAGCTCGAACTGCTGCGCGACGATGGCCTTGATGCCAGTCTCATTCGCCTCGTGGATGACGGATCGCTCCTTGGTCCCGAAGATTCCGAACTCCGCCGCCTCTTTCAGCGTCTCTTCGACGCCCGGGATCGGCTTCATCAGTTGCACGCCGTCGGCCTTTTCCTCCAGCCCCTTGTCGATCTTGAGGAAGGGCACGATACCGCGATCTTCCCACAGGGCCTGCGCGGTCGGCTTGCCCTCGACCTTTGCGCGCATGGTCCGGTCGAACAGGATGGCGCCGATCACCTTTGCATTGGTGAAATCCGGTGCGGTGATGATCCGGCTGCGCATCTCGTGGATCTGGCCGAACATGGCCTCTTCGCCATCGTACATGTCCTCTGTGACACCGTAGAGACGCAGCGCCTTCGGGGTCGATCCCCCCGATTGATCGAGCGCGGCGATAAAGCCTGCTCCGGTGCGCATCTGTTCGGCCTGCTTGGCAAAGGTGGCGGCGTCCTGTCCCATGAAATCCTCGTCTGATGAGAAGAAAGGCATTTGACCAAAGCGTTACCGCAGGGCGCAGGGGCGGTATAGTAGGCCGCGCGGCTGATAACGCTAACTGCGACGCAGTAACGGACGGGAGTCACCTGTGGGACACGCGGAGCCAGATCCCATCTCGCGCCCGCACGGTCAGATGCGCCTCCGGCACGGGTATTCGCCCCTCTACCGGCGCCACCCGCAGGTCCCGCAGAATGAGCGAGAGCAAGAGGACACCCTCGACCATCGCAAACCCCGCCCCGGTGCAGACCCGCGGCCCGGCAGAGAACGGCAGATAGGCGTCACGCGCGCAGGTCTTGCCGTTCTCGGTCTGCCAGCGGTCCGGATCGCACCCGTCGGGGTTGTCCCATAGCCTTTCATGCCGGTGCAGATGCCATGGGCTGAGCACCATCTGCGCGCCCTTGGGGATGTCACGGTCACGGAACCGCTCCGGGCAGGTGGTTTCGCGCACCATCATGGGCACGGGCGGATAGAGGCGCAGCGCCTCGCGGAACACATCCCGGCTGACCCTGAGTTTGGAGATATCTGCGAATTCGCAGCCTTGCAGCACCTGCGCCTCTTCGGCCACCCTGTCTTGCCAGTCAGGATGCGTCGCCATCAGATACAGTGCCCAGCCAAGCGCCGAGGCGCTGGTTTCATGGCCCGCCAGAAAGAAGATCGCGACCTGATCGACCATTTCCTCTGCGGTAAAGGTCTGCCCGGTTTCCGGATCGCGCGTCGTCATGATCTTGGTCGCCAGATCGTCCGGCGCGGTGCCTGCCGCGATGGCCGCCTGCCGATCCTTTGTCAGACGGGTGATCAGCGCGCGTATCCGCTGCGCCGCCGCCTTGGTATCGCGGCGGAAGAATCGCGGCATCCAGCGCGGCACCGGGATGAAAGCCGCAAGGTTCAGGATCGGCTGCGTGCGCTGATAGGCACGGAATTCGTGGAACACCTCCTGCGCGATCTCGTCCTCGATCGGGATGGAAAACAGCGTGCGAAAGATCACATCGGCGGCGGCATGGCTGGCCACTTCTTCGATCTCGATCTCTTGGCCCGCCCTCTCTTTCAACCGGGACAGCGCTGATTGCGCCGCCGCCCACATGGCCGGATAGGTCTCGCGCAGGCGTCCGCCCTCGAACGCCGGGTCGATGATGCGCCGCTGCCGCTGCCACTCTGCCCCGTTGGTCAGAAAGACAGAGCGTCCCAGCAGCGGGCGCAGACCTTCGCTGATGCGGTCGGACTTGGGAAAGTCCATCGGGCGGTCCTTCAGCACCGTCTTTACCAGATCGGGCTGGTTCAGCAGGTAAGAGCGAAAGAACGGCGTGCGAAATTCGGCCATCTTGGCCCGGTACAGCCGCGCGGGCTGGGCCGAGAGGATGTCCTGCCGGAACAGTTTCACATAGCGCAAGAGAGAGACGCGATCCGGCCGGGCCGCCGGTTTCGGCGGCATCATGCGGCGATGCTCGTGTATTTCGACACCGGCACGTCGATCCGGCTGGCCGACGGCGGCCGACCCGCATAGCGCCTGGCCAAGGACAGCGGCCCGGCGGTGATCTGGAAATAATCGTAGTCCAGCGGTCGGTCAAAGGCGCAGAGGTACTGGAAATGCAGGCGGAAGAACTTCCACCGCAGGTCCTTCCAGCGCTCCGGGCTGAGCGATTTCGTGAATTGGGCCGAAAACACCAGCGGCCAGCGCTTGTCCTCGGGCGCGACGCCGGAAACGCTGACCGGATCACAAAGCGCAAAGGCGCAGCCGTCGCCGGGGGCGGTCACGTCGACCCAGGTCAGTTCTTTCCGCGCGCTGAGGTACCTCAGATCCGCGCGCAACCGATGCGCCTCTCGCAGAAAGGACACCATCGGCACCACCTGCCCAAGGCTCAGAAAGGCCAGTTTCGGCCCGTTGGCCGGCACCCTGCCCGCGCGGATCAGGTCCGCGAGGATCGACACCGCCAGATGCGCGCCCGAGGAATGGCCGACCACCAGCACCTCATCCACGTCATCGCGCAGCGCCTCGGCGATGATGTCGCCGAACTCTGCCAACCGCGCCTCCAGCTCGGGCGGATTGGCGCCGCGGTATCGCGCCGCAAAGGCGTAGTCATGCATCAGGTAATAGGCGAACAGCTTGCCGTCCTTCTTCTTGAACCAGTGCAGGATCAGGATCAGCACGGCGATTGCCGCCAGATCCCCGATCAATTCTCCGACCCAGCCGAGGGTCGGAACCAGCCAGATTTCGCCCTGCGTGGCGACGACAGACGCGGGAATAAAGGCCAACAAGAGCTGCAACAGCAGCATTCCGATAGGGTACAGGGCGGCGATCACCGGCCCCTTGCGCAGCCGCATCAGCCGCCAGAGCGCGCCGGTGGCGATGTATTCCCACGCGGTGCGGACCAACTGCCCATAGGTGGCGGCGATGGTGCCGGACATGCTGTCGCGCACGATGTCGGACCAGACCAGCACCTCGACGTCTGCGGCCACCTGCCGTCCGTCGATCTCGCTTTCGACCTGCCAGCCATAGAGACCGCCCCTGCGCTTTGGTTTCAGCCCGATCTCGTAGCCTGAGATCTGCGCCTGCGCCGCGCCTTCCTTGCGGTAGAGTTCGCGGTAGCGGCGGGGGTGAATCGGATCGTAGCCGGGAATGTAAAAGACCCGGCGTCTGGAAACGTCCTGCGCGATTGCGGCCTGATCCGTGCCCATCCTCTGCACCCCTTTGTTGCGCGGATGGTAACGCGGGTTTTCGACAAGAGTAAGGCGTGACAGGTGGCAGGCCGGGTGTGGGGGGCGCTGCGCGACTCCCCACGAGGTGTTTTTCAGCTCAAAGAAGCCCGGGGGCCTATCCGCCCCTTATCCGACAGTGGCGAGGATCGGGAAGGTGTCGAGCAGCCAGAAGGAAAAGGCGGAAAAGCCGCCGGTCAGCATCAACAGGCCGATGGTCCAGAGCAGCAGGCCCATGGCGCGTTCGATCTGTTCCATGTGGCGCTTCATCCAGGCCATCGTTCCGGTGAGCCGCGGCAGGAAGGCGGCGACCAGCAGGAAGGGGATCCCAAGCCCCGCCGCGTAGACGCCCAGCAGCAGCGTGCCGCGCGGCAGCGACGCCTCGGAGGCGGCGAGCGAGAGGATCGCGCCCAGTTGCGGGCCGATGCAGGGGGTCCAGCCGAAGGCGAAGGCAAGACCGAGGACATAGGCCCCGAAGGCGCTGCCGCCCCGGTCGCCTGCGTCCAGCCGCGCTTCGCGGTTCAGAAAGCCGATGCGGAAGACACCCACGAAATGTGCGCCAAAGACCATCACGATGATCCCGGCAGCGGTGTTGAACCAGTCCTGATACTGCAACAGCGCCCGTCCGGCAGCGGAGGCGGCGGCGCCGAGCAGAAGGAAAACGGTGGACAGGCCGAGGACGAAGAACAGCGCCGAGATCAGCGCCTTGCGGCTGGAATTGCCCAGTTCGGTCATCGAGACGCCGCTCATGTAGGCGAGGTAGGGCGGCACCACGGGCAGGACGCAGGGGCTCAGGAAGGAAATGAAGCCGGCCACCAGCGCCACGAACATGGCGGGCAGCAGCGATGCGTCTATGATCTCGATTCCGAACATGAACCGGTCTTAGGCCATCCGCGCGGCGGCGTCACCTCGCGATGCGGTCACATCATCGCGTGCGGAGGTGGGTGGCTTTTCAAGGCGGGCCGTCCGCGTTAGATCACGGGTATGACACATGAACTCGACGCGCTTGGCCTGCTGTGCCCCCTGCCCGTTCTGAAGGCCCGCAAGCGGCTGCAGGCGCTGGCCTCGGGGGAGCTGTTGATCCTGATGACGGACGATCCGGCGGCGGTGGTGGATGTACCCCATTTCTGCGCCGAGTCGGGCCATGTTCTGGAAGGCCATGCCGAGGACGGCAAGGCGATCACCTGGACGATCCGCAAGGGGTGAGCCTGCGGCCCTTGGGGAGGTGTCCACGCGTGGACAACAAGTTGACGCAACGACTTCAATGGCTTCCAGAGGGAAATTAACCCTTTGTTTGGAAAGGGCCCCTCCACGGGACCGAAAAATCACACGCGCAGGAGCGCCCCTTTGCGGGCTTTGCGCGGGGCGGGATCAAGGACTGATCGGCACGAAATCCCAAGGGCCACGACGCGCCCGCGTTGGCCTGCGGGGCGTCGTGAAGGATTGGTCGGATGTGCGGAGGCCGCTGCCGTCCGAAGCCGTCCGGGCGAGATTACTCTGTTGTCTTCCCGTCAAAATGTTCGTGGGACGCGTCGGCCTCTGCCTTGGTCTTGTGCACGGTGCCGTCCAGATGCTCGGGCGGGCCGTAGATCGTATACAGCCGCAGCGGCTCGGAGCCGGTGTTGACCACGTTGTGCTTGGCCCCGGCGGGGACAATCACGCCGTCATCGGCCTTGACCCTGTTGGCTGTGCCGTCAATCAGCACCTCTCCGACACCGGCCTCAAAGCGGAAAAACTGATCGCGGTCATCGTGGATCTCTTCTCCGATCTCTTCGCCGGGTTGAAGCGTCATCAGCACCAGCTGCAGGTTCTGGCCCGTATACAGCACCTGCCGGAAGTCAGCGTTGTCCAGCGTCAGTTTTTCGATGTTGTCTGCAAAGCCCTTCATGGCGAAACCCCTTGTGAACAGTGTGGCGGCGCCCAAATGCGCCGTGTCTGGAATTCCCGCAGTCCTACCGCACTGGTGAAACGGGTCGTTGACCTTGATCAAGACCTGCGCGGCGTTCGTCTTCTATCGGCACTTCAGAGCGATTTTTTGCATCTCAGAACTGCCTTTTGTTCAGGGCACCGCACTACTGTCACCAAGATCCCCGAGGCCGAAGGAGCGCGCGACAGTTTCAGAGTCCTGCAAACGCCCTTAAAAATCTGCGGATGTTGGCCGGTTTGAACTTAACCTTCCTGGTCCGGCACCCTGCCCTGCGAAACGAAAAAGCCCCGCTGGAGAGCGGGGCTTTTCAAGGATTTGTCTGTGCTTTGTCGGGGCTGGATCAGCGCCCGAGTGACCACCAACCGCGGCGCTTGGGCTTGTCCTCTTCGGCGGCGGCCTCCGGTTCCGGTGCCGGGTCCTGGGCCGCCTCTGCTGCCACCGTATCGACCTTGGCCTCAGCGGCTTCGGCGGGTTCGGCCTCGACGGCGTCAGCCTGCCCGTTTGCGGCTTCGGCGACCGGGGTTGCCGCCACTGCGGCGATGATGTCCGCGGCCTTGCGGCGGGTGCGCTTGGGCTTGGCGTCTTCGGCCTGCGGCTCTGGCGCGGGTTCCGGTTCCGGCTTGGGCGCCTCTGCCACTTCGGGTTCCGGCTTGGGCTCTGGCGCCGGTGCGGGCTCTGCCGCGACGGGTTCGGCTGTCGGGGCCTCGGCGATCTCCAGCTCTGGCTGCGGTGCCTCGGGGGCCGGTTCGGCCTTGGCTGCCTCTGCCGCGACGGGTTCCGCCGGGGTCTCTGCCGCATCGGTTTCGGGCTTCGACGAAGACCGCGACCGGCTGCGCGAGCGCGAGCGCGTCCGTTTGGGCTTGGGCTTGTCGTCCGCTTCCGCCGCTTCGGCCTCTTCGGCGTCGGGCGCGGTGGCTTGGTCGCCTTCGGCGGCCTCTGTCACCTTGTCCGCATCGGCAGAATTGTCGTCATCGTCCTGACCGTCATCCTGCGAATCGCCGTTTTCACCCTCTTTGGAGCCTTTGGACCGGCGACGCCGACGGCGGCGGCGCTTCTTGGGTTTGCCATCTTCGCCGTTTTCCGGGGTCTTTGCCTCGGACTCGGCCACGGCCTCTTCGGCCTCCGGCTCTTCCTCTTCGGCCTCAAGTTCGGCGTCCTCGTCCACCTGATCCATCAGCGAGGTGTCGACGGAGACCACCGGCGCGGTCGCCTCTGGCACCACGCGGGTCGCGGTCTTGAACTTCTCGATGGAGAAGTCGGGCGCAACCAGATGCGGATCGCCTTCGATGCGGACGGACATGCCGTAGCGCGCCTCGATCATGGCGACGTGTTCGCGTTTCTGGTTCATCAGGTAGTTGGCGATGCCCACCGGGCATTTCACCAGCACCTCGCGCGAGCGGCGGCGCACGCCTTCTTCCTCGATCTGGCGCAGGATCTGCAGCGCCATGTTGTCGTCCGAGCGGATCAACCCGGTGCCGTGGCAGGCCGCGCAGGGCTGAGTCGTCGCCTCGATCATGCCGGGGCGCAGACGCTGGCGCGACATTTCGAGCAGGCCGAAGCCCGAGATGCGGCCCACCTGGATGCGCGCGCGGTCGGTTTTCAGCTTGTCTTTCAGCTTCTTCTCGACGGCGGCGTTGTTCTTGCGCTCATCCATGTCGATGAAGTCGATGACGATCAGGCCGGCGAGGTCGCGCAGACGCAGCTGGCGCGCCACCTCTTCGGCGGCCTCCAGGTTGGTCTTGGTCGCGGTCTCTTCGATCGAGCCCTCTTTGGTGGCGCGGCCGGAGTTGACGTCGATCGCCACCAGCGCCTCTGTCACGCCGATCACGATGTAACCGCCGGATTTCAACTGCACGGTCGGGTTGAACATGCCGCCAAGGTAGGATTCGACCTGATAGCGCGCGAAGAGCGGCATCTGGTCGGTGTAATGTTTCACGTTCTTGGCGTGGGACGGCATGATCATCTTCATGAAGTCCTTGGCCGTGCGGTATCCCCGCTCGCCCTCGACCCAGACCTCGTCGATCTCACGGCTGTAGAGATCGCGGATCGAGCGTTTGATGAGGTCGCCCTCTTCGTAGATCTTGGCGGGTGCGATGCTTTGCAGGGTCAGGGCGCGGATCTGCTCCCACAGGCGCTGCAGGTATTCGTAGTCGCGCTTGATCTCTGTCTTGGTGCGCTTGGCCCCGGCGGTGCGGATGATCAGGCCCGCGCCCTTGGGCACGTCGATCTCATTCGCGATTGTCTTGAGCTTGGAGCGGTCGGCGGCGTTGGTGATCTTGCGGCTGATGCCGCCACCGCGCGCGGTGTTGGGCATCAGGACGCAGTAGCGACCGGCCAGCGACAGGTAGGTGGTCAGCGCGGCGCCCTTGTTGCCGCGCTCTTCCTTGACGACCTGCACCAGCATGATCTGGCGGACCTTGATGACTTCCTGGATCTTGTAGCGGCGCGGGCGCGGCTTGCGGACCGGACGGATGTCTTCTTCGGTGTCGTCGTCGGCCACGGACTCGATGGAGGCGTCGCGGGAGGCCGCGTCGTCGTTGTCCCCGTCGTTGTCGTCGTCTTCGTCCTCATCGTCCGAATCGTCGGCGTCATCCTCGGAGGTTTCGGCCTCGTCGCTCACGTCTTTCGCGGCGGCCTCTGCGGTTTCGGCCTGCGGTTCGGGGGCTTCCGGCTCGGGCGTTTCGGCCTGTTCCGGGGCGGGATCCTCGGAGGGTTCCGCGCCTTCGGGCTCTTGGGTGACGATCTCGTCCTCACCCTTGGTGCCTTCGGCGATGGGGCGCGGCGGGGTGTCGGTCTCGACGGCGTCGTCGGACGCGTCGAGTTCGGCTGTTTCGACCGGTTCGGCGCTGGTCATCGGCTCCAGCGGCGACAGATCCTCTGGCGCGGCGCTGGCGATGGTGTCGGTTTCCGGTGTCGTGTCGGGTGCAGGCACCTCTGCCGGGGCAGGATCTGCGACTTCCGGCGTGGAAACAGGCTCTTCGACGGGTGTGGAAACGGGCTCTTCGACAGGCGCGGGCTCTGCCTGCGGCTCGGGATCAACGGGTTCCTCGACCGGCGTTTCGTGCACGGTTTCCATGGGCGACAAGCCCTCACCGGGCTCACCGCTTTCCAGATCGTCGTCCAGATCGATGGTTTCCATGCCGCTGGGTTCGCGCGCCACCTTGGCCGCGGGTTCCTCGAGCTTGTCCGCCTTCGGCTGATCGGATTTCGCCTGTTCCGATTTCTCAGAGGCCGGTTTCGAAGATTTCTTGCGCGAGCGAGAGCGCGATTTCTTCGGCTTGTCCTCTTCCTCGGCGGCGGCCTTGGCGGCCTCTTCCTCTTCGGCCATCAGCGCCTGACGGTCCGCGATGGGGATTTGGTAGTAGTCGGGATGGATTTCCGAGAAGGCAAGGAAACCGTGGCGGTTGCCGCCGTAATCCACAAAAGCCGCCTGCAGCGAGGGTTCGACCCGCGTGACCTTGGCTAGATAGATATTGCCGGCAAGCTGCCGCTTGTTTTCGGATTCAAAATCGAACTCCTCGACCTTGTTTCCGTCCACCACCACGACGCGGGTCTCTTCCGCGTGGGTGGCGTCGATAAGCATTTTCTTAGGCATTGTGTCCGTTTGCACGCGAAACTGCGCCTGGGCCCCGGTGGGACCCCTGCGGGTGTGGCGTGTCTTGTCAGGGCGAGATGGTGCGCGACGACACGGCGGGAACATCTGTTCCCTGCCTCGTGCCTCAAATGGTTCGCGCGCTTCATCGCGGTTCTTCTCCGACGCATGTCACCGGCCGTTTGCCGTGCTGCGCCCATTCATTGAGCCCGTCGCTTGTGGCGTTCCGGGCGGGTCTTGTGGCCTTTCGGCCCGATCGGTCTGAACGTGTCCAGTGGTGTTGGCGCTGGTTCAGCGAAACTGTCTGGCGCGGCACATCAGCGTGCGCACGGCCTGCCCGCTAACATAAGGGCAGGCATGGGGAAATGACAATAGGCGTTTATAGGCTGTCGAGGCCATGGCACGGGACGGGGTCGCAAGGCCCGCGCAGGCCCGGAAATACGGTAGTTTGCAGGCCGATTGGACGGCACCCCGGGCGGGTGCCGTCCAAGATCTCAGCTAAGCGCGCGCAGGCGCTTGATCAGGGAGGAAGTGTCCCAGCGGCCGCCGCCCATGTTCTGCACGTCCTTGTAGAACTGATCCACAAGCGCCGTGACCGGCAACGAAGCGCCGGTTTCATTGGCGGTGCGCAGGCAGATGTCCAGATCCTTGCGCATCCAGTCGACGGCAAAACCATGTTCGAATTCATCGGCGATCATCGTCTTGTAGCGGTTGACCATCTGCCATGATCCGGCCGCGCCGCCGCCGATCACGTCCACGACCGCAGCGCCGTCCAGCCCGGCCTTTTCAGCAAAGTGCAGCCCTTCGGACAGGCCTTGCACCAGACCGGCGATGCAGATCTGGTTGACCATCTTGCACAACTGGCCCGCGCCGCTTTCGCCCAGCCGCTTGCACAGCTTGG
Organism: Antarctobacter jejuensis; assembly: GCF_052266595.1. Taxonomy (NCBI): domain Bacteria; kingdom Pseudomonadati; phylum Pseudomonadota; class Alphaproteobacteria; order Rhodobacterales; family Roseobacteraceae; genus Antarctobacter; species Antarctobacter jejuensis. The sequence goes on from NZ_JBQQXJ010000001.1 coordinate 304,370, forward strand.
CGTAGCCCATCATCACCGGCTCTGCCGCGTCATAGCGCGCCTGATCGCCGCCGCACATGATGACAAGCTGGCCGTTTTCGGCCCCCGCCTGCCCGCCCGAGACCGGCGCATCCACAAAGGCCAGCCCGCGTTCGGCGGCCACGGCGGCCAGTTCCAGCGTCACCTGCTGCGACACGGTGGTGTGATCGACAAATGTGGCCCCCTCAGTCATCCCGGCAAAGGCCCCGTCAGCGCCGGAACAGACACCGCGCAGATCGTCGTCATTGCCGACACAGGCCATGACGAAATCGGCGCCGGCTGCCGCCTCTCTGGGCGTGGGAGCCGCCGTGCCGCCATGTTCTGCAACCCATTTTTCGGCTTTGGCAAAGGTGCGGTTGTAAACCGTGACCTCATGCCCGGCCTTGGCCAGATGCCCGGCCATCGGATAGCCCATCACGCCGAGCCCCAGAAATGCAACTTTTGCCATGTGAAAACCTCCTGTCGCCGTCTCCGGCCCGCCCCTTGGCATTGCAGGCCCGGCAGTTTAATGCGTCCCGGATTGACCTACCCCAAGTGAACGGAGAGGGAAATGCCGGTTCTGTTCCGATGGCTCCTGCGGATCGCCACCGCTGCGGTCGCTCTGGTGGTTCTGGGGACCTTGCTGGTCTACTACCTCGCCTCGCGATCGCTGCCCGAATACGACAAGACCCGCGCCGTGGCCGGGATCACCGCCGATATCGAGATCGTGCGCGATAATTCCGCCGTGCCGCATATCATGGCGCTGTCGGACCGGGATGCGTTTTTCGGTCTGGGCTATGCCCATGCGCAGGACCGGCTGTGGCAGATGATGGTCATGCGGCGCACCGCGCAGGGCCGCCTGTCGGAGATTTTCGGCCGCCGCAGCGTGCGCACCGATACGCTGTTGCGCCGGCTGGACCTCTATACCGCCGCCAAGGCCTCGGTCGAGGTGCAGGACGCGCGCACGCTGGACGCGCTGGAGGCCTATGCCGCAGGCGTCAACGCCCGCATCACCGAGATCAACGAGCAGAGCCTTGGCCGCGGCGCGCCGGAATATTTCCTGTTCAATGCCGCCATCGCGCCGTGGCAACCGGCGGATTCGCTGGCGATCATGAAACTGATGGCGCTGCAACTGTCGGGACACATTCCCGAAGAGGTGCTGCGCGCGCGGACCTCCCTGCTGTTGGGCGACGAGGACCGCCTGAAGGATATTCTGCCCGACATCCCCGGCGAAGGCGTGGCCGCCCTGCCCGAGTTCGCCTCTATCCTGCCGGGGCCCCTGCCCCAATACGCGCAGGCCACGCCGAAAGGCGGCGATTTCCTGACGCCGGTTGCGCCGCGCGGGCTTGCCGGGGCATCGAACGTCTGGGCAGCAGCGCCGGACCGCTCCGCCTCTCGCGGGACGTTGTTGGCCAATGATCCGCATCATGGCTTTACCGCGCCGTCGATCTGGTATCTGGCGCGGCTGCAACTGTCCTCCGGCGGGGTGATCGGCGGCACGGTTCCGGGCATCCCGGCGATCATGGCGGGCCGGTCGGAAAAGCTGGCCTGGGGGATCACCTCTTCCTATCTCGACGATCAGGACCTCTATTTCGAAGAGATCGACCCGAACACGCCGGGACAGTACCGCACGCCGGACGGGTTCAAACCCTTCAAGACACGCCAGTCCATCATCCGGATCAAGGATGAGGCGCCGGTCACGCTGAACCTGTTGTGGACGGACAACGGGCCGGTGCTGCCCGGCTCTCAGTACAATCTCGACAAGATCACTCCGCAGGGGCATGTCGTCTCATTGGCCTGGACGGCGCTGTCGGATCAGGACACCTCGGCCAGTGCTGCGATCGGGCTGATGATGGCGGGTTCTGTCGAAGAGGCGCTGGAGGTGTCGCGGCTTTACGTGGCGCCCTCGCAGAACCTTGCGCTGGTGGATACGGATACCGTGGCGCTGAAACTGGTGGGCGCGATGCCGCGCCGGGATGAGGGCCACGAAAGCCTTGGCCGCCTGCCCTCTCGCGGCTGGATCGAAGCCAACCGATGGCAGGGGCTGCTGCCCTATTCGGCCAATCCTGAATTCCTTGCCCCGCGAGGCGGGATCGTCGGCAACACCAACAACAAGATCACCGATCGCCCGTTTCCGAACCACGTCAGTTTCGACTGGGGCGACAGTCAGCGCATCCAGCGCTGGGAAACCATGATGCAGGGCCGCAAGGTCCACACCCGGGACAGTTTCATCGAGGCGCAGCTGGACACCGTGTCCCCCGCCGCGCGCACCCTGCTGCCGCTGATGGGGCGCGACCTGTGGTTCACCGGAGAGGCCGCCGCCGCTGGCACCCCCGAACGACAGCGCCAGCGCGCGCTGGACCTGCTGGCCGACTGGACCGGCGAGATGAACGAACACCTGCCTGAACCGCTGATCTATGCCGCCTGGCTGCGCGCCCTGCAGGACCGGCTGATCCGCGACGATCTTGGCCCGCTGGCGGATGAGTTCGACCATGTGGAGCCGCTGTTCATCGAACGGGTGTTCCGCGATGTGGACGGGGCGTCCAAGTGGTGCGACGTGATCCGGTCGGTCGCGGTGGAAACCTGTTCCGACATTTCGCGGATGGCGCTGGACGACGCGCTGATCTGGATCGGTGAGGAATTCGGCACCTCGCTGGAATCGCTGCGCTGGGGCGATGCGCATTCCGCCACGCACCGCCATCCGGTGCTGGGGGATATCCCGGTGCTGCGCTATTTCGTGAACATCAAGCAAAGCACATCCGGCGGCGATCACACGCTGATGCGGGGGCGGACATCCGGCACGGACCCCGATCCCTTTGCCAACGTGCACGGCGCGGGCTATCGCGGGGTTTATGACTTTGCCGATCCCGACAGTTCGGTCTTTGTCTCCGCCACGGGCCAGTCCGGACATCCGCTGTCGCGCCATTATGACGATCTGGGACAGCTCTGGCGGCGGGGAGAGTTCATCCCCATGTCGCTGGACATCGATCTGGCGAGGGCGGCCTCGGTCGGGATCACCCGGCTGATCAAACCGTGACCCCCGCAGAGGCCGAGGCGCGCGCCGTCGAGGCCCTGCGCAGGCATTGGGACGGGGCGCTGCCCGAGGCGTTGTCGGGCGGCGGCGGCGATGCTTTCCTGTTTTCCGCCAAAGGGCCGTGCGGCGCGGTGGTGGTCAAGGTCTGGACGGATGGCGCGCGGGCACAGCGGCAGGCGCGGCAGCAGCGGCAGGCGGCGCGGGCCATGTCCCAGGGGCGGTTTCGCGTGCCGCGCATCCGCTTTGTGGATCAGGAGTTGCAGGCGCTGGGGATGGTGCGGGTCAATGGGCGCAGCCTTGCCGCGCTATGGCCCGAAGGCTCGGCCGGCCTGGCCGAGGCGGCGGGCGGCTGGCTGGCGGTGTTTCACGGGCTGACGCGGCGCGATTGCGTCTTTGACCCGACAGGTCAGGTGAACTGGCTGGACCGGCTGATGGCGGAGGGCGCCGCCGGAGGGCGCCCCATTGCGGATTTCACGGGCTTTCAGGCGGCGGCGGTATCGGCGCGGGACATGGCCCCGGCCCTGAATGGCCTGCCGTCCACGCGCGCGGTCACGCATCGGGACATGACCCTGTCCAACCTGATGCTCAGCGGCGATGACCGCGTCTGGGGCATCGATTTCGAAAACCGGCGCGAGGACGAACCGCTGCGCGATCTGTTCACGCTGGCGCTGGATGTGCTGACACTGGGCGGCGATGAGGAACAGGTTGCGGCGCTTGTCGCCGGTTACGGCGACGCGAACACGGACCCGCAGGTGCGGCTGTTCCTGCAACGGTGTTTCTGTCTCTGGGTACAGGCGAACACGCCGCCTGCCCCCTCGACCCGGCAGGCGCTGCGGCTGAAGGTGGCGCAAAGGCTGCTGGCGTCGGATCGACCGTTTATCTGACGGTCAGCCCATCGATTCGAACCGCGCGCGGTCCTGCGCCGACCACACCACCGTCAGGTGAAAGCCGTCTTCTTCCTGACGCTCCTGCTCGACCAAGCCCTTGTCGAACAGCCACGCGCGCTGGCGCCCCTCGGAAAAGCCGAGGATCAGTTCCTCTTGCCGCCGCTCGGCGCCAAGCGCCTGTGTGACCGCCTCAAGGAAATCGGGCAGACCCTCACCGGTGATGGCAGAGACAAGAAAGACCGCGTCGTCGCGCCCTGCCCTGATCCGCGCTGCTTCCAGCGCCTCTGGGTCCAACTGGTCCAGCTTGTTCCACAGTTCGATTTGCGCGGTGTCCTCATCCACGCCAAGGCTGTCGAGAATCGTGCGCACGTCCCGTGCCTGCGCCTCGGTCTCCGGGTGAGAAATGTCACGCACATGCACGACCACATCCGCCGCCAGCACCTCTTCGAGCGTGGCGCGGAAGGCCGCGACCAGTTCGGTCGGCAAGTCGGAGATGAAACCAACGGTGTCGGACAGGATCACGTCCGCCCCGGTGGGCAGGCGCACCGCCCGCATGGTCGGGTCCAGCGTTGCAAAAAGCATGTCCTTGGCCATGACCTCTGCCCCGGTCAGCCGGTTGAACAGCGTCGACTTGCCCGCGTTGGTATAGCCCACAAGGGCGACAATCGGATACGGCACCTTGGCGCGCGCCTTGCGGTGCAGCTCACGCGTCTTGACCACCTTGTCCAACTGGCGGCGCAGGCGCACCAGCTGTTCGTCGATCGCGCGCCTGTCGGCCTCGATCTGGGTTTCACCCGGACCGCCGACAAACCCCAATCCGCCCCGCTGCCGTTCCAGGTGGGTCCAGGCCCGCACCAGCCGCGTACGCTGATAGCTGAGATGCGCCATCTCGACCTGCAGCACGCCTTCGCGTGTGGCGGCCCGGTCCGAGAAAATCTCGAGAATCAGCCCGGTCCGGTCGAGCAGTTTGACCTTCCACTCTTTTTCCAGATTGCGCTGCTGCACGGGCGTCACCGGCCCGTCGACCAACACCAGTTCCACCTCTGCGTCATGCAGACGGTCACGCAGTTCGGCGATCTTGCCAGAGCCGAACAGCGCACCGGCCTGCGGGTCGCGCAGCGGCACAACCTCGGCCCCCGCGATTTCCAGTCCCGGAAGGGCATGCGCCAGCGACACGGCCTCTTCCAAGGCCCTGTTCGCATCGCGACGGTCCGGATCGTTCTTGATGTCAGGATGCAGGACCCAGGCGCGGGTCACTGGTTCGGCGTGTTCTTTCACGCGTCCCCTTCGCCGTCATACAGATTGATCGGCTGGCTGGGCATGATGGTCGAAATCGCATGCTTGTAAACAAGCTGCGACTGGCCATCGCGCCGCAAAAGCACGCAGAAATTATCGAACCAGGTGATGACCCCCTGCAGCTTGACCCCGTTGATCAGGAAGACGGTCACCGGGACCTTGGTCTTGCGGACGTGATTGAGAAACGCGTCCTGCAGGTTCTGTCTGTCAGAAGCCATTGAATTGCCTTTGTTCTTGCGTTGCCCGCGCGCCGGGCGGCCCTCGTCTGGCTGAGTATGTCTTGCCCGGACGGGAGTTTCCAGCCGAAAAACGGAACAAGACCTGCCCAAAGGGCAACTGTGCCACAGGGGTCGTCAATCGCGCCACAGATCCGGGCTGATCATCACGATCACCGCCAAGAGTTCCAGCCGCCCCAGCACCATCGCGCCGCAGAGGATCAGGCGCAGGTCCCAAGAGGTCGACAACAGGTCGATGGCGGTCTCGGACCCCACCCCCACCAGCGGCCCGGTGTTGGACAGGGTGGCGATGGTCAGCACGTTGGCGCGTTCGAAATCAATCCCGTAAAGCCCCAGAATCAGGACCAAAGCCGCCAGCGTCAGCGCGAAGAACATGAAGAAGACCCAGGCGATAAAGGCCCCTTCGCGCCGGATGCGCCGCCCCATCGGCCCGGCCCGGCCAACGGAATGCGGATGCACCAGCCGCTCGATTTCCCGCGCTCCGTTCAGGTACAGCACATAGACCCGCAACAGCTTGACCCCACCGGCGGTGGTGGCAACGCCGCCCCCGACCAGCGCCAGCCCCATCAGGATGATTCCCGGCGTGGGCAGCCCGGACCAATCCTGCGCCGTGGCCCAGTCCCCGCTGACGAACCCCGTGGTGCTGAGGAACGACAGGGCGGTGAACAGCCCGCCCCAGAGCGCGCGCAGCCCGGCAATCCAGTTCTGTTCTTCTCCCACGTCGAAGGCCGCCAGCCAGTGCCGCAGGAACATCAAGAGCGGTACCGCGATGACGATGATGACGCCAAGGCGGAACTCCGGATCATAGGCCAGCCCGCTGCCATGCCGCGTGTCGGTCGAGAAGGTCAGCCGCGACAGGGCGAAGAAGAAAAAGACGAAAAGGATCATCTCGCCGCCCAGACCACTGGGCGCCGCGCCCAGCGAGGCCAGCGGCGAAATCCCCGAGGTCGCCATCACCGCCATCGCGTGGCTGAGCGCCACAAGGGGCGGATCCCCCGCCACCAGCAACATGACCGTCAGCGCCAGTGTCAGCCCGCTGTAGATCGGCAATAGCACGTATGCGCTGCGCATCAGCCGCTGGTCGGGGCTGGAGGGGCCGGTGTTGTTGGCGCCCTCGGCACTCAACTGCCCCGGCTCCCCCACCGCCGTCACCTCGAACCCGCCCAGCGCCAGCGGCGCCAGGATGGCAGAGGCGGCGATCCACATCAGCAGACCGCCCAACCAGCCGACCTCGGCCCGCCACAGGTGTTCCGGCCCCGACAGGCGGGTGGGATCGAACAGGGTGATCCCGGTGGTGGTGAAACAGGACACCATTTCGAAATAGGCGCTGACAAAGCCGGTGGTCCGCACGGCTTCGTAGAACGGGATTGCAAAGATCACCGGCAAGAAGACAAAGCCCGCCGCCAGCGCCACCAACTGCCGCAGGGCGCTGCGATTGTGCCTTCGGTTGCCCAGCGCCAGCGCCACCAGCGCCGATACGATCAGGCCAAGAATGGCGCCGTAGAAAAAGCTGCGCGCGTCGTGGAATTGCTCGATCGCAAGCGCATAGGCCGCGGGCACCAGCATCGCCAGCGATCCCAGCCCCGTCATCAACAGGAAAAACGGCAGGCGGGCGATCAATACCATCGGTCAGGGCCCCGGCTTGTTCCCTGCGCCGCGCCCGCGTGGCCTATGTCCCGACGGCGTGTCATGCGCTCAGAAGAAATCGATCGAGACCTGCAACAGGCGCTCGACCTCGGGCACGTCCTTGGCAAGCGCAAAGATCACGATCTTGTCGCCCTCTTCGATCCGAAGGGTGCCGGTGGGCTTGAGCACCTTGTCGCCCTTGCGCACGGCCCCGACCAAAACGCCTTCGGGGAAATCCACCTCGCGGATCAGGTTGCCCGCAATCGGCGAGGTCGACAGCACCTCTGCCTCGATCACCTCGGCCTCGGCATCGCCGATGGAATAGACAGCACTGACCCGCCCATGGCGGATGTGGCGCAGGATCGAACTGACGGTGGTGGCGCGCGGGTTGATGTAGGCGTCGATGCCCAAGGGATCCATCAGGGGCACCATCGTGGGATCGTTGATCAGCGCGATCACATAGGGACAGCCCTCGGCCTTGGCGCGCACGGCGGTCAGCATGTTGACCTTGTCGTCATCGGTCACGCAGAGCGCCGCATCGGCGCGGGCCACGCCCGCCTCCGCCAGCAGCGCCGCATCCAGACCATCGCCATGCAGCACGATGGTGCGTTCCAGCTCCTCCGCCGCGCGTTCCGCGTTCTTGCGGTTGCGTTCGATCACCTTGGCGCGGATACGCGTCTTGGCCGTCTCCAGCGCGCGCGCCACCGACAGGCCGACATTGCCACCGCCGACGATCACCACCCGCTCCTGCTTGCGATGCGCCTTGCCGAAAATCTCCATGGTGCGCTGCACATCCTCGGCATGGACCATGATGTAACAGCTGTCGCCCTCGAACAGCTGGTCGCCCGCCTCGGGCGCAAAGAGCTGCCCCTCGCGGCGCACGCCCACCACGACGGTGCGCAGGGTCGAAAACAGGTCCGTCAACTGGCGCAGCGGCGTGTTGACGATGGGACAGCCCACGTCAATCGTCAGCCCCATTAGCTGCGCCTCTCCGCCGAGAAAGTTCTCGGTGTCGAAGGCCGACGGAACGGCCAGCCGCTGCAGGGCGGCCTCAGCCACCTCACGCTCGGGAGAGATCACCACGTCGATGGGCATGTGATCGCGGCGGTAGAGGTCGGAATAGATGGCGGTCAGATAGCTCTGCGCGCGCAGCCGGGCGATCTTGCGCGGCACCGAAAAGACCGAATGCGCCACCTGGCAGGTCACCATGTTGACCTCATCCGAATAGGTGGCGGCGATCACCATGTCGGCATCGCGCGCACCGGCCTTGTCCAGCACATCGGGATATGAGGCAAAGCCCGAAATGCCCTGCACGTCCAGCGTGTCCGTTGCACGGCGCACGAGATCGGGGTTGTTGTCCACCACCGTCACATCGTTGCGTTCTCCGGCCAGATGGCGGGCAATCTGCCAGCCCACCTGCCCTGCCCCGCAAATGATCACTTTCATGCGCCCTGCGCCCCGATCAAGTGCCGTCCTGCGGCGGTTGAACACAACCCCTGCCACGGGCGCGCGCCGCCGTCAACGGCCCGGCACGCCCCCGCCCGCGGACTGTTTCCCGGAGCCGCCTCTCGCTGATGCCGGAAAGAGGCGGCGCAGTCGCCCCTGCAAGGGGGCACAGCCCCGTGCGCAGCACGGCTTGCCCTTGCGGGGGCGGCAGCGCTGCCTCAGGCATCAATCGGCGAGAGGCGGGTTCGGGACACTGTCCGGGGTTTGTTTGCTGGTGAGCCTTGAAGCGAAACCTGCGGGCGGGCTGGCGGGCGGGCGATGGTCCCGCAAGGGGCCGAGTCCCGTCCCGCGCCCGGCCAATGCCACGGGCAGTTACCGTCCCTGACGCGCCCGCCGTTCACGCTTCATGGCAAACACTTCCGCACGTTCGACCCAGTGGTATTTCGGATCCTGCGTCACGCGACCGAACCACAGCCGCCCCTGTCCCAGCCGCCAGGGATCCAGCACCAGCCCTTCCTGCATGCTGCCTCCCTTCGGCGAAACGATCACCGTGGAATGTTCGATCCGCAGGTTGTCGGCATTGGCGATGGCGCGGTGCAGGTCAAGGCTGACCAACCCCTCCTGCCGCAGACGCGCCTCCAGATCGTCGGCCCAGTCCTTGCACAGGCCGCGCGGCTTACGGCCCGTGTTCACCATGATGTTGTGGATCAGCGGCGGGTCTACCGCATCCCAGCGGCGCGCCCAGACCAGCGGTTCTTCCACCGCGATCCGCGCCACCCTCGCCGCCTCGACCGGCAGCACGCCCGGACCAAGCGCAAGGATGTCGCGTTCCAGCGTCGCGATCTTGTCCGCCCCGCCGGAGGTGGCCGCAAAGGCATTGCCCGCTCCGCTGCGAATATCCCGTGACGGCGCCGCGCAGCCCGCCACAAGTGCCGCAGCACCCAGCAGCGCCGCCCGTCGTGTCAGCATCATCTGCGCCCCCATGCCGTCGCTCAGGAGGCTTCCGAGACCTGTTCGTCCACCCGCGCCACCCGCGCGCCGGACTTGGCCGAGGTCACGACGCCCAGCGACTTCAGCTTGCGGTGCAGGGCCGAGCGTTCCATTCCGACAAAGGAGGCGGTGCGCGAGATATTGCCGCCAAATCGGTTGATCTGGGTTAGCAGGTACTCCCGCTCAAAGGCTTCGCGCGCCTCGCGTAGAGGCAGCGTGGCCAGCGTGCCCGATAGCACAACGCGGCCCTCGGCCTCTTCGCTGGGTCCGCTTTCCTGCGGCAGTTCGCGGGCCTCGATCGGGCCGGTGCCGTCGCCGAGAATCAGAACCCGTTCCACGAGGTTCTTCAGCTGCCGCACGTTGCCCGGCCAGGTCATGGTCTGCATCAGCGCCACCGCCTCTTCGGTCAGTTCGCGCAGCGGCAGGCCCTGCGCCTTGTTGAAGAGGTCGATGAAATGCCCCGCCAGAACCGGGATATCCTCGCGCCGTTCCGCCAGCGAGGGCACGTCGATCGGAACCACGTTCAGCCGGTGATACAGTTCTTCGCGGAACCGCCCGGCGGCGATTTCCGTCTTCAGATCCCGGTTGGTCGAGGAAATCACACGCAGATCCACGCGCACCTTGTCGTTGCCGCCGACGCGGGTGAATTGCTGATCCACCAACACGCGCAGGATCTTGGACTGGGTGCCGTGCGGCATGTCGGCGACCTCGTCGAAATAGATCACCCCACCGTGCGCCTGTTCCAGAAGCCCGGGTTCAACCCCGCGCTTGGAGGTTTCGCGCCCGAACAGCATGGCCTCCATCATGTCCGGTTCGACACCAGCGCAGTTCACCGTGACAAAGGGGGCCTTGGCGCGATTGGACTGCGCGTGGATATAGCGCGCCGCCACTTCCTTGCCCGATCCCGCGGGCCCGGTCAGCATCACCCGCCCATTGGATTTGGTCACCTTGTCCAGCTGGCCCAGCAGCGCACGATAGGCGGCGCTGTCACCGATCATTTCGGCGGCCTTGACCTCGCCCCGCTTCAGCTGCTGGTTCTCGCGCCGCAACTGCGAGGCCTCCATCGCACGGCGGATCACCACCAGAAGCTGGTCGATGTTGAACGGCTTCTCGATGAAGTCATAGGCCCCTTGCCGGATCGCGGCGACGGCGATCTCGATATTGCCGTGGCCCGAGATGATCACCACCGGGATATCCGGGTTGTCGCGTTTGACGGTCTTGAGGATGTCGATCCCGTCCATCTTGCTGTCTTTCAGCCAGATATCGAGGATCAGCAGCGCCGGCGGTTCGGCGTTGATTTCGTTCATCGCGTCCTGGCTGTTTCCGGCCAGCCGGGTCTGAAAACCTTCGTCTTCGAGAATATCCCCGATCAATTCACGGATATCGCGTTCGTCATCGACGATCAGGATGTCGCTCATTTTCTCTGCCCTCTCACTCTCGTTCCATCGTACTCAAACATCTTCCAACTCAGGGGCGCGCGGCGCCTCTACCATGCGGTTCAGAGGCAGCCGCACCACCGCCATGGCGCCGTGATGGGCGCCTTCGGCGAAGGCGGGCGCATCTTCCAGCGCCAGCGTGCCGCCGTGTTCCTCAATGATCTTCTTGACGATGGGCAGGCCAAGGCCGGTGCCTTCGTCCCGCGTCGTCACGTAGGGTTCGAACAGACGCGCCCGGTCTTCGGGCAGGCCGATGCCGTTGTCCATGATGCGGATCTCGGCGCGGCCATCCTCTGCCACATGCGCGCTGACGCGGATTTCCGGTTTGAAATCGTCGGGCGCGCCCTTCTGGCGCAGGCTTTCGATCGCCTCGCCCGCGTTCTTGATCAGGTTCAGCAGGGCCTGCCCGCCGATCATGCCCGCATCCAGATCCGCCCACATGGGCTCTTGGGGTATGTCGATCACGAAATGCACGCCCGGCTGCCCGGTTTCCTGCAACAGCGCCGCCTCGCGCAGCAGCGCGCCCAGATCTTCGGCCTTGCGGTCCGGCTCCGGCATCCGGGCAAAGCGCGAAAACTCGTCGACGATCCGTTTCAGGATCTCGGTCTGGCGCACGATCCGTTCGGTCAGGTTCACCACCTTTTCGGACTGGCGTTCGTCCTCCAGCTTGCCCGCGAAAGTGCGCTGGATGCGTTCCGCCGACAGTTTGATCGGCGTCAGCGGGTTCTTGATCTCATGCGCGATGCGGCGGGCCACGTCGCCCCAGGCCGCCATCCGCTGCGCGCTGACAAGGTTGGTCACATCGTCAAAGGCCACAACGAACCCTTCGAGCGAGCGGTCCTCCCGTCGGCGCGTCGACATGCGCACGAGCAGGTGTTCCAGCCGGCCCTCGCGGCTGACCTTGACCTCTTCCTGCGCGGTTTCCAGCAATTCGTCGCGCAGCCGGTCGAACAGCGCCGCGAATTCGGGCACCGCCACGCCCAACGGCACCGAGCGGTGAGTCTCGTGCCAGGCCAGCAGCCGTTCGGCGGATCGGTTCACGAAGGTCACCTTGCCCTCGGCATCCAGCCCGACAACACCCGAGGTGACAGAGGACAGCACGGAATCGAACAGCCGCTGTCGGCGTTCGATCTGGCGCGTGTTTTCCAGCAGCGTTTCGCGCTGCGCCTTCAACTGGCGGGTCATCTGGTTGAAGTAGCGCCCGAGCATGGAAATCTCGTCGTCGCCTTCCTCTTCCTTGACCTGCACATCCAGATCGCCGCCGCCGACGCGCTGCGCCGCGCCGGTCAGGCGGCCCACCGGGCGGCTGAGACGTTCGGCGAACCACAGACCCGCCCATGTGGCGGCAAGGATCAGCAGCATGGCAAAGCCAAGGTAGAGCAACGCAAAGTCAAACAGCCGCCTGCCCCGCTCGCTTTCCTGTTGCTGGTAGAACCGCGCGGTTTCCTGCGTCTCGTCCAGCAGGTCCAGGATTTGGCCGTCGACCTCCCGGCTGATGTACAGGTAACGGTCCGCATAGGCCGAGAGCGGCAAGAGCGCGCGCATCTCGTTGTTGTCCCAGTCGGGAATGACCACAACGCCTTCGGCATCGGCCCGCAGGAAATCCGCCTCAGTGGGTTGTTCGAAATCGAACAGGTAAGAGCGTTCACCGCGCGCACGGATCTCTCCGGCGCCATTGACCACATAGGCCTCACGCAATCCGCGCTGAATTTGCGCCTGCCCCTGGCTAAGCACCTGCCGCAGTTCCCCGTCATCCATGACAAAGTTGCGGCGGCGGTTGGCATCCAGAAATCCGGCCAATGCGCGGGCGTCCTGAATCAGGCCAGCGCGGCTGTCTTCCTCATAGGCTTCGGCCGCGGCCAGAGAGGCGCCGACCACGTTCTGCACCCGGCTGGAAAACCATGTCTCCAACCCGATGTTGATGGTCAACACGGCAAAGACCGCCACGGTCACGGTGGGCAAAAGCGCCATCATCGCAAAGGCGGCGGTCAGTCTCAGGTGCAGGCGGGAACCCGCCGATTGCGCCCGCCGGTCGGCCACCATGCGCGCCACACGGGCCAGAACCAGCGCCGCCAGCAACAGCACGTAGACCAAATCAGCCAGCAGGACGAGCCGCAGGCTGAGCGCCCCGGCACCCTGGTCCAGCGGGCCCAGCACCATGAAGGTCGCAAAGGCCAGCACGGGCCCCAGCGCGACCAGCAACAGCGCAGCAACGTTTTGAAATAGCCGGGTTCGACGAAAGCGCGTGATCTGCGCCCAAGTCGGGAACTGAAACGTAGAGCGTGCCCGCGTGGCCACAGCCAACCCTCACAGATGTGCCGCGCCCGGACTCTCCGGGTCACGACGACCGCCATTATCGTGGCCTTCTCACCACGCAGAGGCGGCGGGGCCACAGTTATGTGGCTCTTTTACATCAACTTCCGGCGGCGTGTCACGCGAATATCCAGATCCGTGATCTTCTTGCGCAAAGTATTGCGATTGATCCCGAGCAGGTCGGCACATTTTGCCTGATTGCCGCCTGTCGCCTCCAGCGCGATCTCGATCAGCGGGGCCTCGACCTCGCGGATGATGCGCCCGTACAGACCCGGCGGCGGCAGCATCGCGCCATGCAGGTCAAAGTAGCGGCGCAGGTGGCGATGCACGCTTTCGCCCAGCTTGTCGCTGTCGCCGCCGCGCAGGACCGGGCCGGTCTCTGGCTGGTTGCCCAGCACCGCCTCGACCTCGGACCTCGTGATTTCCTCGGCCCGGCTGGTCAGGGACAGGCGGCGCACTGCGTTTTCAAGCTGCCGCACGTTGCCGGGCCAGGAATAGACGCGGAACAGGTCCGCCGCCCCTTCCGACAACCAGCGTTTCGGCGAGCCTTCCCGTTCGGCGCGGCCAAGGAAATGTTCGGCCAGCAGCGGAATGTCCTCCACCCGCTCGCGCAGGGAGGGCACCGCAATCGCCGCCCCGTCCAGACGATAGAACAGGTCCTGCCGCACATCGCCGTCCTCGATCAGCGACTGTGGATCGCGCTGGGACGAGGCCAGAAAGCGCGGGACATGATCGCCCGGCACATCCATCATGCGCACGATTCGCGCCTGCAGTTCGTCGGGAATATCGGCGATCTCATCAATCAGCAGCGTTCCGCCCTTGACCCGCGCAAGTACACGCGCTGGCCCATCCAGATCGGACAGATCCGCCGCCGTCACCGTGATGAAGGGCAAGGTGCGCCGGTCACTGAAATCATGCAGCGCACGGGCGATCAGGGATTTGCCCGTGCCGCTTTCGCCGGTGATCAGCACCGGCAGATCGGTGTTCATCACCTTGGCCACGAGGCGGTACAGCCCCTGCATGGCGGGCGTCTTGCCCACCAGAGGCAGTTCATCCGGTTCATCCGCGCCCACCACCGGCTCATCCCGTTTTGGCGCGCGGTTGCGCGATTCCAGCGCCCGCGCTGTGCGCTTCATCAGGTCCGGCAGGTCAAAGGGCTTTGGCAGGTAATCATAGGCCTCTGCCTCGGCCGCCTGGATCGCCGTCATGATCGTGTTCTGCGCAGAGATCACGATCACCGGCAGACCGGGCCGGTCCTCGGCGATTTTCGGAAGCATTTCCAGACCGTTGCCATCAGGCATGACAACATCGGAAATCACCACGTCGCCCTTGCCCTCACCGACCCAGCGCATCAGCGTGGTCAGGCTGGAGGTCGCGTGAACCTTGCAGCCCGCCCGCGTGAGCGCCTGCGTCAGAACCGTGCGGATCGTGCGGTCGTCATCTGCGACCAGAACTGTGCCATCCATTTACGTGCTCTCCTTTGGCGCCGCCGGTGCCCGCGGCAGCGAAATGCGAAAAACGGTTTTGCCCGGAACGCTGTCGACGGAAATCCACCCGTCGTGGTCCGAGATGATCTTGCTCACCAGCGCCAGGCCCAGCCCGGTGCCATTCTCCTTGCCCGAGACGAAGGGATCGAAAATGTCTCCCTTGATGTCGTCGGGCAGACCGGGGCCATCATCGATGATCTCGATCTGCAGCGGCAGAGAATGGCCCGAACCGTCGGCGCGGCGCAGGCGGAAGCTGTGTTCATAGAAAGTGTGCAGCCGGATCGTGCCGCCCTCCTTGGGGTCAGCGGCCTCCGAAGCGTTCTTGATCAGGTTCAGAACCACCTGCAACAACTGGTCCGGATCCCCCAGCGCCATCGGCAGCGAGGGATCGTAATCCTCGATGATCTTCATATGCGCGCCGTAGCCCAGCAGCGAAGAGCGCCGCGCGCGGTCCAGAACGTCGTGGATATTCACCTCGCGCAGCTCTGGTGCGGACAGGTTTCCGAACTGTTCGACCTGCTCCAGAAGCTTTACGATCCGGCGGGTTTCGGCGACGATAAGATCCGTGAATTCAAGATCTTCCGGGCCAAGACTCATGCTGAGCAGCTGCGCCGCCCCGGCAATCCCCGCCAGCGGGTTCTTGATCTCATGCGCCAGCATCTCGGCCATGCCGATGGCGGATTTGGCCGCCGATTTGACCGAATGGCTCTGCGTCATGCGCCCGGCCAGTTCGCGCGGAGAGATCAGCATCACCATCCAGCCCGGCCGCCCCGAAACCGGCGCGATCTGCAGGTTGCAGACCAGCGGCGCGCGGCTGCCGGTGCCCACGTCCACATCGTTCACGAACAGCGGCGTGCCATGCTCGCGCGCCCGGGCAAGGCTTTCTTCCAGCGGTGCATCAACTGCCAAACGGTCCCAGATTGGTTGACCTTTCAACCACTTGGCCGAATTGTTCAGGAATCCTTCGGCGGCCGGGTTGAGGTCACCGATGTTCTCATCCGCGTCGATCAGGATCGCCGGAACCGGCAGCGATGACCAAATCTGCATTTCATCCTCCCCCATCACGCGGCCTCCGTCTCTGCGGTCAGCGCCTCGGGGATCAGATGCAGGACCGCGCGGGTATCGCGCTCTGTCAGCAGGCGCTTGCGCAATGCGGCGGGGGTGCCGGCAGCGTCCATGTACCAGCCCAGATGCTTGCGCGCGACGCGGTTGCCCAGCGTTTCGCCGTAGAACCCCAGCATCGCCTCATAATGTTCGGAGACCATATCGGTCAGCGCCTGGCCCTGCGGGATGTCCGGCGCCGGTGTTCCATAAAGCGTGTGGGCCACCTCGGCGAGCTTCCATGGCGCGCCCTGAGCGCCGCGCCCGATCATGACGCCATCGGCCCCCGACCGGTCCAGCGCGCTCCGCGCCGCCTCCGGTCCAACCACATCACCATTTGCAATAACAGGCACTTGCACCGCGTCTTTCACCCTGCGTATGGCGTGCCAATCGGCGCGCCCCTTGTAAAACTGACAGCGCGTGCGACCGTGGATGACGATCATCCGCACACCTGCCCCCTCGGCCCGTCGCGCCAGATCCGGCGCGTTCAGGCAATCCTCATCCCAGCCCAGACGCGTCTTCAGCGTCAGCGGAACCTTGACCGCGCCGACGACCGCCTCGATCAGCCGCAGCGCGTGATCGGGCGCCCGCATCAGGGCCGACCCTGACCAGCCGCCCGTCACCTTCTTGGCCGGGCAGCCCATGTTGATGTCGATCACCCGCGCGCCCATGTCCTCGACCATGCGGGCGGCCTCTGCCATCGGTTCCGGTTCCCGCCCCGCGATCTGGACAGAGGTATTTTCGATCTGCGCGCCCAGTTCCGCCTTTTCGCGTGTGCCGGGCCGCGCGGTCAGGAATTCACCGCTGGCGATCATCTCGGACACGACGAGGCCCGCGCCGAAACGCGAGACTAAGGTGCGGAATGGCAGATCGGTGATTCCCGCAAGCGGCGCCAGCAAAACGGGAACGGTGATCCGCCGATCTCCAAGATCAAAGCCCAAATGCCCAGTCCTTGTGCGATGGCGAGGGATGCTCAGTTGCAAGTCAGACCTAGGCGAATCCTTGGTTTCCTTCAATGTTTTGCGCCGCAATCATCGGCGGCACATCCGCACATGCACATTTTTTGGGCAACCACCCCGATGATTGCGCCGCCGCCTCTCAGCGCCTATGAACAGGCAAACGAAGGGTTTTCTTGGCTATGCGGACAGGGATCGTTGTGGTTGCGGCCGGGCGCGGAACACGCGCCGGGGGCGAAATGCCCAAGCAATGGCAGCAGGTTGCCGGGCGCGCCGTGGCGCGCTGGACGGTCGAGGCGCTGCTGCCATTCGGGACCGTTGTGCTGGTCGTGAACCCGGCAGATCGAGAGATCGCAGCACAGGTCTGCGACGGGTTGGACATCACCATCGTATATGGCGGGGCGGAACGCGCGGCCTCGGTCTGCGCGGGGCTTGAGGCGCTGGAAGGCGTCCGGCCCGACCGTGTCCTGATTCACGACGTCGCCCGCCCCTGTGTCAGCGACAAGGTTGTGCGCTCTGTGCTGGACGCGTTGGACCACTTTCCCGGGGCCGCCCCGGCACTGGCCGTTACGGACGCGCTGTGGACCGGATCAGGGGATCGTGTCACCGGCACGCAGGACCGCGACGGGCTGTTCCGGGCGCAGACGCCGCAGGGGTTCCATTACAAACCCATCTTCGCGGCGCATCGCATACATCCCGGCGGGGCCGCCGATGACGTGGCTGTGGCGCGGGCGGCGGGGCTGGACGTGGCCATCGTCCCCGGTGAGGAAAGCAATCTGAAGATCACGACGCCGGGCGACTTTGCCCGCGCGGCACATTACCTGCGAGGACAGATGGACATTCGCCTTGGCAACGGCTTTGACGTGCACGCCTTTGAAGAGGGAGACGCGGTGATCCTCTGCGGGGTCTCGGTGCCACATACCCACAAGCTGCAGGGTCATTCCGATGCGGATGTGGGGATGCACGCCGTGACCGACGCCATTTATGGCGCCCTGGCCGAAGGCGACATCGGGCGGCATTTCCCGCCCTCGGATCCACAATGGAAAGGCGCCGCCAGCGAGATTTTCCTGCGCCACGCGGTGGATCTGGCCACGTCCAAGGGCTTTGCCATAGGCAATATCGACCTGACCCTGATCTGCGAACGCCCCAAGATTGGCCCACATGCCCCTGAAATGACGTTGAAAATGTCCGAAATCATGGGGCTGGACAGTGATCGCCTGTCGATCAAGGCCACCACCTCCGAACGGCTGGGCTTTACCGGGCGCGAAGAAGGGATCGCGGCGCTGGCCACCGCGACGCTGGTGAAATCATGAGGTGGATCGCATCCGTCGGCGGCGTCGGCTACCTGCGCCCGGCCCCCGGGACATGGGGATCTCTGGCGGCGCTGCCGCTGGCCTATGTCGTGCATCTGCTGGGCGGCTTCTGGCTGCTGCTGGTGCTGACCGTAGTCGCTTTTGGGATCGGCTGGTACGCCACGATCAAGGTGACAGAGGGCGGCGCGGACGAAGACCCCTCCTGGGTGGTGATCGACGAACTCGTCGGCCAATGGATTGCCATCTTTCCAGTCAGTTACGGCGCGATCCTTATGTCGACTGAGGTCTGGCGACTATGGCCCGGCTGGGTCGCCGGGTTCATCTTCTTCCGCCTGTTCGATATTTGGAAGCCCTGGCTGGTGGGCAAAGCCGACCGGCTGGGCACCCCCTTGGGCGTGATGCTGGACGACGTGATTGCAGGGGTCTTTGCGGCCGTGGTCTCTATCCTTCTGGCCGGGCTTTCCCATGGGGTGTTGATGTGAGCCTTGCAGAGCAAATCCTTGAAACGGCAATGGAACGCGGAATGACCGTGACCTGCGGCGAAAGCTGCACAGGCGGCAAGGTGGCAGCGGCGATCACCGATGTGGCAGGCTCCTCCAACATTTTCGAACGCGGCTTTGTCACCTATTCCAACGCCGCCAAGTCGGACATGCTGGGCGTGTTGCCAGAGACACTGCAGGCACATGGCGCGGTCTCTGAAGAGGTCGCACGCGAGATGGCACTGGGCGCGCGCAAGGCGGCGGGCGCGGATGTGGCGGTCGCCATCAGCGGCATCGCCGGTCCCGGCGGATCCGAGTTCAAGCCCGAGGGCCGCGTTTGTTACGGACTGGCGGATGCCCGTGGCGTGCGGACAGAGACCGTTGAACACGGCGCGCTTGGACGGGCGCAGGTGCGCACCGCGGCAACGGAACACGCCCTGAGGCTGATCCTTTCGGCCCTGTCGTAGCCTATAGCAGCCCCCAGAGCCTTACTCACCAGGGCAAGACGTGCCTTGGCGTAAGATCGTGCAAACGGAATCTTCAAGTTCCTGTTAAGCACAAATTGCGGTCATTTTTGACATTTTGAGCGTATTTTTTGTGCAGTTCGCAAAGAGCCGTGTTTTTAGCCTCCCTCGCAACCCGGTTGCTGTTTTTCTTCGCATCCGAATCCGTCTTTGTCCCCGCCAATCAACGGAGGGACATCAAAAATGAACGGAGCGGATACCGCCTGGATCATCGTAGCGACGGCACTTGTGCTGTTCATGACGCTGCCGGGACTGGCGCTGTTTTACGGCGGCCTCGTGCGGGCACGGAACGTGCTCAGCGTCTTCATGCATTGTTATGCCATCGCCTGCCTGATGAGCGTGCTGTGGTTCGCCCTTGGGTATTCCATCGCCTTCGGCGACGGCGGCGCGCTGTGGGGCGGGTTTGGCAAGGCCTTCCTGAACGGCATCGACGCCGACACCCTGTCGGGCAGCCTGCCCGAGGTGCTGTTCTTTGCCTTCCAGATGACCTTTGCCATCATCACCCCGGCACTGATCGTCGGCGCCTATGTCGAACGGGTCGGATTTGGCTTTGTGCTGGTGTTTTCCGGCCTGTGGATGCTGCTGTGCTATGCGCCGGTGACCCATTGGGTCTGGGGTGGCGGTTTGCTGGCGGGGGATGATCCTCTGTTTGGCGTGGCCGTGATGGATTTCGCGGGCGGCATCGTGGTGCATGAGACCGCCGGTCTGGCGGCGCTGATCATCGCGGTCTTCCTTGGCCCGCGCCGGAACCAGACCACGCCGCCGCACAACCCCGGTTTCGTGATGATCGGCGCGGCGATGCTGTGGGTCGGCTGGTTCGGGTTCAACGGCGGCTCGCAACTGGCGGCGGATGGGGGTGCTGCGATGGCACTGACCGTCACGCACCTGTCGGCGGCGGCGGCCTCTCTGACATGGGCGCTGTGGGAAAAGGTGAAGTTCGGCAAGGCGTCCATGGTGGGCATGGTGACCGGTACGATTGCGGGCTTGGCGTCAATCACCCCGGCGTCGGGCTTTGTCGGCCCCGTTCAGGCGCTGATCATTGGTGCTGTGGCAGGTATCCTGTGTCAGGAGGCGGTCAACCTGATCCGCAACAAGTTCAAGATCGACGACACGCTGGACGTCTTTGCGGTGCACGGTGTCGGCGGCATCTTTGGCACCATCATGATCGCGGCCTTCGGCATCGGGTCCTGGGCGGCGCAGCTGGGATCGCTGGTGGTGGTCGGGGTCTTCACGACCGTGGTGACTGTGGTGCTGATCATCCTGGTCAAGGCGGTGTTCCCGCTGCGGGTGGATGAGGAGACCGAGGTCAACGGGCTGGACATCAGCGTGCATGGCGAGCGGGCCTATGACCACGCCAGCTGAGAGCTGATGAGATGAGGTGAAAAACGGGCCCTGCGGGGCCCGTTTTTGTGTCTGGCCCTCGGGGGTGTCCACGCGTGGACAGCTTAGGGGGAATGCAGGATCAAGGGGTTACAGGCGCGAATTTACGGCGCCTTAAGGTTTGACCCGAATTCAAAGGCCCGCCTGACCGCCCAATTCGGCGCAGAATGCCGCGCGGTCCCCGTCCTCGATCGCCTGCCAGATCGCCTGCGCGCGCCCCTCTCCGACCAGTGCTGCGGCCTTGGCCATCAGCCGCGCGCGCCGGGTGTCCAGCGGGATCGGCGCGGCGAGGTCGTGGTGGGCCTCATAGGTGCCGCCATCGGCGTCCAGCGTCACCAGCGCCTCTGTCTCTGCCAAAGTCTCATCCGTTTCCACCGTGACGCGGTCGCGCAGGGCGATGACCTGCGGATTGGCGCAGAGCGCGTCGGTGTAGGTGGTCAGCGCGGCGGTGTCATGGCCCAAGAGCGCCAGCGCCGCGATCAGACGATAGGAAAACTTAGCCTCCAGCCCGGTGCGCGGCTGGGGGATGTTGCAGACGGTCAGCCAGCGCGGATGGGTGGTGATGGTGATGTGGCTGACCTGAGCCGGGCGCGGCAGGAGGGCCAGCGCCTCCAGCGTGGCGTGCAGCCCGTGACAGCAGGCGTGGAACTTGTGGCTGAGGCTGTCCAGCAGCGCGCCGGGCGGCTGCGCGGGATCGCCGTCGCAGAGATGCGTCTGGACAAAGCCGTTGGTGGTATCCAGCGCATCGGGATTGGAGACAAAGCCCTGCGCGGCCAGAAACGCCGCCTCTACCCCGTTGGCGGCGGCAATCCCGGCATTGAAGGGTTTGCCCATGGTGCCGAACTGCGATTTCAGGCCAGAGGCGCGGGTGCAGGTCAGGCCCAGCGCGTGGCGCGTCTGATCCGGGGTCAGGTCCATCAGGTCCGCAGCGGCAAGGCAGGCCCCGAAGGCCCCCGCCGTCGCCGTCTGATGATAGCCCGCCTGATAATGCGCGCGGCCAAAGCGCAGGCCGAAGCGCACGCTGGCCTCTGCCCCCAGCCGCGCGGCGGAGAGGATGCGGGTCAACGGCAGATCATACCGTTCGCCCACGGCCAATGCGGCGGGCAGCACGGCGACGGAGGGGTGGCCGATATGTGCGAAATGCGTGTCGTCGTAATCCAGCGCGTGAGAGACCGCGCCGTTCAGCAGCGCCGCCGCCCGCATCGGCGCCCGGCCCCCGCCAAAGAGCGTCGCCTGCCCTGCCCCGCCTTCGTCCATGATCAGCGCGCGGGTCTTGACGCTGACCGGCTCTGCCTGTCCGGCGATGCCGCAGGCCATCCAGTCCAGCGCGGAAAGCGCCATGATGGCGCGCGCCCCGGCGGTGTCGGCGGATTGCGCGGCGGTCAGGATCGGATCGAAGGCATTGGTCATCTGCTGGGGTCCCCTTTGGGGCGCAGATTAGGGCCTGACGCGGCGAGGTAAAGTCAGAGCGCGAAGAGCGTTCCGAGGTAACCGGCGCGTGCGGTTTCGAAATCGCCGCCCTTGGCTGCGGGGGCCGGACCGCCGGGGATACCGCGCGGCGGCGTGGCCTCTCCGCGAGCGCCAAGGGATGGACGGGTGCGGCGCGGATCGCTGTCGGTGCTCTGGCGCGGCACCTGCTGTTGCTGCTGGTCGCGCGGACGCTGATCCGGTTGCCGGTCCAGCCCGTTGATGGCGGCGGCGGCAAGGCGGCCCGTCTGGCTGGTGGAGACCACGGGCGGCGGGGCCGGTGTGGGCAGGAGGCCCGAAGGCGGCAGGGCCGCAGCGGTGGCCATGGGCGCGCCCGCGCCAAAAGGGGCGGCGCCGCTGGGCGTGGTCGAGGCGCCCTGCGAAGATTGTCCGGGAGGGGTGAATTGCGCCGTGGATTTCGCGGCCTGCGGCAGGCTCAGCATCTGGGCCTGAGGTTGCAGCAGAGCGGCGAGGTTGAAGACGGCGGGCATGACAAAATCCGGAGCGGCGGCGGTAACGGTTTGTCAGGGTTTACGCCGCAATTCGGGCGAAACCGCGGCAGCCGGCCGGATCGGAGGGGGGAATCGTCAGGCGTGGTTAACGCGCGGGGAGCGCGCAGTGCGGTATTCCCCCGACCTAACCGTAGAGTTCCGCCGCGCGCCGCTCGAACGCGCGGACGATGCGCTGCATGGCGTCATAGAAGAACATGCCCGCCGCCCCCTGCAGGATGCGGTTGCGGAATTCGAAATCGACGAAGAAATCCACCTCGACCCCGTCCTCGACATCCCGGAAGGCCCATTTGGACACCATGTGTTTGAACGGGCCATCAAGGTATTCGGTGTCGATCCTGTGCTGACCGGGCCAGAGCGTGACGCGGCTGCCGAACTTTTCGCGGAAGACCTTGAAGGAGATCACAAGGTCCGCAAGCATCACCTCATGATCGCCCATATCGGTGCGCGAACCGATGCGCGCCGCCGCCGTCCAGGGCAGGAATTTCGGATAGGACGCCACGTCGGCCACCAGATCGTACATCTGTTGGGCGGTATAGGGCAGTGTTCGGGTCTCGTGGTGGGTCGGCATGTCGCTCTTTTCGGGGACTGACAATGGGGCGGGATGTCGTATTGTGCGCGCGAAATTTCAAGGGAAAGCCATGACAAAGCGTCCTTATGTCGTAGATGAGATGATCTCGGCCAAGTCCATCGCCGCGCGGATCGAGGCGCTGGCGCGCGAGATCGACCGCGAATTCGCGGATACCGACAAGCTGGTGGTGGTGGGCCTGCTGCGCGGCTCCTTCGTGTTCATCGCGGACCTTGTGCGCGAGCTGAACCTGCCGGTGGAGGTCGATTTCCTGGAGGCGTCGTCCTACGGCGACAAGATGGAAACCTCACGCGAGGTGCGCATCCTGAAGGACCTGCGCGGCGGGATCGAGGGGCGCGACGTGCTGGTGGTGGAGGATATCATCGACACCGGGTTTACCATGCATCACGTGGTGCACCTGCTGGAGGCGCGCCAGCCGCGCAAGCTGAAGGTGATCGCGCTGCTGGACAAGCCGTCGCGCCGCGAGGTGGACGTGAAGGCGGATTGGACCGGGTTCGAGATCCCGGACGAGTTCGTGGTGGGCTATGGCATCGACTTTGCGCAGCGCAACCGCAACCTGCCCTATATCGGGAAGGTGCGGTTTACCGGCTGACGCCCGCCAAGGTATTTTGGAGCCCAAAGAAACGGGGGCCGGTCAGAAGTGGATCGCCCGGCCCCAGGCGTCGAGCACGGATTCGTGCATCATCTCGCTGAGGGTGGGATGCGGGAAGACCGTGTTCATCAGGTCGGCCTCTGTGGTTTCCAGCTGGCGGCCGACGACATAGCCCTGGATTAGTTCGGTCACCTCTGCGCCGACCATATGCGCGCCGAGGAGCGCGCCGGTTTTGGCATCGAAGACGGTCTTGACCATGCCCTCGGGTTCGCCCAGCGCGATGGCCTTGCCGTTGCCGATGAAGGGGAAGCGCCCGACCTTGATGTCATAACCCTGCTCCTTGGCCTGCGCTTCGGTCAGGCCGACGCTGGCGATCTGGGGATGGCAATAGGTGCAGCCCGCGATGCTGTCGGGGTCGACCGCGTGGGGGTGCTGACCGGCGATCAGTTCGGCCACCATGACGCCCTCATGGCTGGCCTTGTGCGCCAGCCAGGGCGCGCCGGCTAGGTCACCGATGGCATATAGGCCGGGCACGCCGGTGCGGCACATGGGGTCGGTCACCACATGGGTGCGGTCGACCTTTACGCCCAGGGTTTCGAGGCCGAGGCCCTCCGTGTTGCCGACGATGCCGACGGCCGAGATCACCGTGTCGACGGTGAGCTTTGACGTCTCGCCGCCGGTGTCCACATGGGCGGTGACGCTGTCCTTGGCGCGCTCCAGTTTCTGGACCTTGGCCCCTTCGAGGATGGTCATACCCTGTTTGACGAACTGCTTTTTCGCGAAGGCGGCGATTTCCGCGTCTTCAACCGGCAGGATGCGGTCCATGACCTCGATCACCGTGACCTCTGCCCCGAGCGTCCGGTAGAAGCTGGCGAATTCGATGCCGATGGCGCCGGAGCCGATGACCAGCAGCTTTTTCGGCATATGCGGCGGGACAAGCGCGTGTTTGTAGGTCCAGACGCGTTTGCCGTCCGCCTCCAGCCCCGGCAGTTCGCGGGCGCGGGCGCCGGTGGCCAGCACGATATTGGCGGCCTCAAGGGTCTGTTCGCCCTTGTCGGTCTTGACCGAAACCTTGCCGGGGGCGGTCAGAGTGGCGATGCCCATGATCGCCGTGACCTTGTTCTTTTTCAGCAGATGGCCGACGCCGGAGTTGAGCTGTTTGGCGACCCCGCGCGAACGTTTCACCACGGCGTCGAGATCGTAGGAGATGCCTTCGGCCTTCAGCCCGAACTCCTGCGCGCGGTGCATCAGGTGAAAAACCTCGGCCGAGCGCAGCATGGCCTTGGTCGGGATGCAGCCCCAGTTGAGGCAGATGCCGCCCATATGCTCACGCTCGACAATGGCGACCTTGAGGCCCAGTTGCGCGCCGCGGATCGCCGCGACGTAGCCGCCCGGACCGGCCCCGATCACCACCATGTCGAATGTCTGTACGGCCATGCGCCCCTCCCTGTTTTGGCCGAGGTTAGGCCAAGGGGAGAGGCGCGACAATGGCGAGGGCGGTCAGTTGTTGGCGGTCAGCGGGTCGATGATCTGCGGAACCTCGGTGATCTTGGAAAAGGGGATGCCGCTCAGTTCAGCGTGCTTGCGGATCTCTGCCTCGCTTTCGGCAAGATAGACACAGAACGTCTTGTCGCCCGCGACATGGGAATGCTGCCACTGGATGGCGGGGCCGATGGTGGCCAGCGCCGGGTTCGAGGCGCGTCGAGGGTAACGGACACGCTTGATGTCCAGCGCACAACCGAAATTCACATGGTGGCGGACCCGGATCGGGCCGAGTTGTGGCTGGCCCCGCGCCTGTCGGGATTTCGCCCCGCCCATCCCAATATCCTGTTCTGCATCAACGGCGCGGGCGATGTGCCGTTGCGCATCGGGACACCCGACATCCGCGTGGAATACGGCGACGGGCCCGGAGAGGCGCTGTTCACCGACCGGCTGGTGCCGTTGACCAGCCCCGACAATCCGCGCCGCATCGCCGGACGACGGTCAGAACTGGCGATGGAGGGCATGCCACTGTTGCACCTTGAGGCGCAGCGCGACCGAAGGTGAGCTGCGCCGCCTGACCGCCCTTTAGGCCGCGAGACCTGCCTGCAACTGGCGCAGGGTTGCGCCGTAGCCGCCGTTTTCGAGGAACGTCTGCTCTGCCTCTGTCGTTTTGCGCGACAGTGCGGCGTTGCGGAAGGGAAAGCGGCCGAAATCGCGGATGACCTCACGATGGGCGCGGGCGTGCAAAAGGTTGCCCTCTGCCTCTGGCATCCGTTCCTTGATCAGCCGCACGCAGCGGTCCTGATCGCAGAGGTTCTCCGAATGCGACAGCGGCAGGTAGAAGAACTGCCGCCCCGGCGGGTCGATCTTCACGTCCCAGCCGCGATGGATCGCCTGTTTCGCCGCGGCGCGCGCCACGTGATCGGAGGAAAAAGCCCGACCATCATCGCGGAACATGTTGCGCGGGAACTGGTCCGCCAGGATGATATAGGCCAGCGCGCCCGAGGGATAGGTCAGCCACAGGCCGTAGCGCCCCGCCATCAGGCCCTCCCAATCCGCCATGAACCGCTGGCGGATCGTCTCGTCCAGCGCCTCATCCTTTTCGTACCAGCCCTTGGGGCCAACTTCATCCAGCCAGAAAGCCAGGACTTCGTCGGGTGTCGACATGCTCTTCTCCTTTTCACCCGTCTCACAAACCACCACACCTGATACTGCGCATATATTCGAATATGTCCTAGTCACGATTTCTGTCAGGTTCTTTCAGGCGGTTAGTTGCGCGGATCATCGCTCACTTCATCCTCTTGCTGGTCGATGAAGTATTCCTGCGCCACCTCGACAAAGACCGGTGAGGCCGAGGGCATGACGGCGGCATAGGCGCCGGTGTCCTCGATCGAGGGGGCGGCCCGCTGGGTCATCCGGTAGAGCGCGTAGGCCGACAGGACCGCCAGAAGGCCGGTGATGATCATGAAGAAGCCCGGCGGGCCCGCGACCTCCATCACCCAGCCGATGACCAGCGGACCGGCGATGGCGCCGCAGCCGTTGACAAAGAGCAGACCGGCCGAAGAGGCGGCCATGTCCTCGGGTTCCAGAAAGTCGTTGGTGTAGGCGATCAGCAGCGAATAGAGCGGGTTGGAACAGCCGCCGATGACAAAGGCCGAGGCGACCAGCAGTTCGAAGGTGCCGCCGAACAGGGTGGCAAGGACAGCCGCCGCCGAGCCCACGGCGGCGACCAGCATGATCAGCCAGCGCCGGTCCATCCGATCGGAGAACCAGCCAAGCGGATATTGCAGCACCAGCGCGCCGACATAGAAGGAGGCGACAAAGACCGAGATCTGTTTCAGGGTCATCCCGGCCTCGGTGCCATAGACCGCCGCCATGCCGAACTGCGCGGCAAAGATCCCGCCCAAGAGGAACATCCCCACCATGCCAAGCGGCGAGACGCCGTAGAGTTCCTTGAGCGTCATGGGCTTGGACGATTCGAACGCCGGTGTCGGCGAGATCGACAGCAGGATCGGCGCAAAGGAGATCGAGACCAGCACCGAGGGGATGACGAACAGCAGAAAGCCCGAGGCATCCGGCACCACCAGCAGCGCCTGGCTGGCGATGATGCCCGCCATCTGGACGATCATGTAGGCCGAGAGCGTCTGGCCGCGGGTTTCATTGTCGGCGGCGTTGTTGAGCCAGCTTTCCGCCGTCACGTAGACACCGCAAAAGCAGAAGCCCAGAACCACCCGCCCCAGCGTCCATGCAATCGGGTCCTGCACCGCCGGGAAGAGGATCAGCACCGCCGAGACAAACGACCCGAGCGCGGCAAAGACCCGGACGTGGCCGACCCTGCGGATCATGCCGGGCACCGTGCGCGACGCGATCAGGAAACCGGCGAAATAGCCCGACATGACGATCGACATGGTGCCTGCGGAAAAGCCCGCCCCGGCGCCCCGGACCCCCAGCAGAGAGCCCTGCAGACCGTTCCCGATCATCAAAAGCAACATGCCCAGGAGCAGCGCCCAGGAATTTTTCAGAACGTTCAGCACCGGTTTGTCCTTTCCTTGCCCTCAACCTGAAGGCGGCGGGGTGTTCGCGCGTGACCCTGAGCGACGCCCTGCCTGATTCGATGTCGCGTTGAAACCACCCCGATATCAAAGCCGGTAAAAAAATCCGTGTTCCGGTTCTGGGGATGGGTGGTGCGGGGTGCGGTCGTGCAGGGGGGCGCTGCCCCTCGGCCTTCGGCCTTACCCCCGAGGTATTTGAAGGCCCAAAGAAGGGAGGGGTCCGCGCGCCTCAGGGATCAGGGATCAGCAGCGAGGCGTCGCCGTAGGAGAAGAAGCGGTAGTTTTCATCGACCGCATGGGCATAGAGGCGGCGGATGCGGTCGGGGCCCATCAGGGCCGAGACCAGCATCATCAGGGTCGATTTCGGCAGGTGGAAATTGGTCATCAGCGCGTCGGTGACGCGGAAGGTGAAGCCGGGGTAGATAAAGATTTCGGTCACGCCGCGAAACGGTGCGATCTGTCCGGTGGCCTGCGCGGCGGTCTCGATCAGGCGCAGGGCGGTGGTGCCGACCGGGATGATCCGTCCGCCCGCGGCGCGGGTTTCGGCGATCTGGGCGGCGGCCTCTTCGCTGACTTCGCCCCATTCGCCGTGCATCTTGTGGGTGGTCACATCCTCGACCTTGACCGGCAGGAAGGTGCCCGCGCCCACGTGCAGGGTGACATGGGTGAACTCAACGCCCCTGTCGCGCAGGGTCTGCAGCAGCGCATCGTCGAAATGCAGCGAGGCGGTGGGCGCGGCGACGGCGCCCGAGTTGCGCGCCCAGACTGTCTGGTAATCGTCGCGGTCCCGGTCGTCGGCGGGACGCTTGGCGGCGATATAGGGCGGCAGCGGCATGGCCCCGGCGGCATTCAGCGCCGCGTCGAAATCCGTGCCGGTCAGGTTGAAGCGCAACAGGCCCTGCCCGTCTTCGCGCGCCTCCAGCGTGGCGCTCAGGTCGTCGGAGAAGCGGATGGTTTCGCCGTCGCGCACCTTTTTCAGCGGCTTCAGCATGGCGGACCACAGCCCGTCAGCGCGCGGCTCCAGCAGGGTGACTTCGATCCTGGCTTCGGTCTCTCCGGCGTCGGAGTTGCGCTTGCGCAGCCCTTGCAGGCGCGCCGGGATCACCTTGGTGTCGTTGAGGATCAGCCGGTCGCCGGCACGCAGCCACTGCGGCAGGTCAAAGACATGCGCATCGGTCAGCGCGTCGCCCTCGGCCACCAGCAGGCGGGCCGAGGTGCGCGGGCGCGCGGGGCGCGTGGCGATCAGCCGGTCGGGCAGATCGAAGTCGAAGTCACTGAGTTTCATGGCGGTCAGGCTACAGGCTTATTGTGACAGGTCCGGCGGTTTGCGGCGGAAGATGTCTCTGAACATCCCCGGCGTGAAGACCGACAGCGGATTGACCGCCACGCGCGGATTGTCAACCGCTCCGCGCAGGTTGAAGTTGAATCCGATCAGCCCCTCACCCTGCCGCGAGATGATCCGTCCGATGCCATTGACAAGGTAGATCGGCGACAGCACGCCCTGCATGTCCATCTCTCCCCGGTCGAGATCGTAATAGCCGTCCAGCGAAATCCCCATCGACGGGCCCACCGCGCTGGACCGGCTGACGATCACCCGGTTGGGGGTCAGACGGAACCGCGCCTCCACATCGGTAAAGTAGATGCCCGGTCCGTTCAGCTGATCGATCAGGCCGACGATGCTGACCGCGTCCAGAAGGGCCGCGATGCCGGGCGTGTCGCGCAGGCGGGTGCCTTCGATCTTCATGAAGCCGTCATAGCTGCCGCGCTGACCGGCGACCGGGGCCAGGTCCAGCCGGAAGGTGCCGTCGCGCACGGATTTCAGCAGGCCCGCGCCGCGCAGGACGTCGCCGGCGTCCTCTCCGGTGATGCGAAAGGCGGTGCCTGCGGCCTGCGGCACAGCAAAGCCCTGTATCGGGGTGATGCCGCCCAACTGGCCGGAAAAGCGCCCGTTCATGCCGCGCGCCATGTCGAAATTGGCGCGGAAGTTCTGCACCACGATGCGGTCCGTCACGCGCAGGCTGTCCAGCGTCAGGGCCAGGGGCGCCGCGCCGCCGCCGCCCGCGCCGCTGGCGACGCTGGCCGCCCCCGTGCCGGAGGAGGACATGAAAGGCGCGGTCCGCATGTCGACGCGGCCCTTGTCGACCTCGATCGCCGGGGCAACCTGTGCGCCGCGCGCGCGCAGGCGGCCGCTGACGTCCAGCCAGTCGCCGACGCTCAACCGGGAAAACTCCAGCCGGTCCAGCCCGCCTGACGTGTTCAGAACGATCCTGCCATCCGCCTCCAGCCCGGCGCCGGAGAGGGTCATCCGTTCGATGTCCGGCACCTTGCCCAGCGTGCCGGACACCGCAAAGCTGCCGCGCTGGCCGGGCGAGAGATCCCAGCCCAGTTGCGGGATCGACAGGCCCAGACCGGCCAGATCGCTTTCCAGAGAGAACCGCGTGGGCGCGCCGCGCGGCAGGTCGATGCGCAACTTGCCCGCCCCCTTGCCGCGCAACATCCCGTCCGGCAGCCGGATCCCCAGCGCCGCAACGCTGGCCGGGGTCAGGTCCACCGTGGCATCCACGCGCCCGCCAGAGCCCTGCATGGGGCGTTCCCACTTGCCCCTTGCGGGGACGCCATCGACGCGCACCGCGCCTTCGATCGAGACCACCTCACTGGTCACGCGCAGGGTCAGGGCATCGGCGGTCAGGGGCTTGGCCGGGATCGCCTTGGGCGCATCCACCTGTGTCAGCTTGCCGGTCAGGTCCAGCGCGATCTGCGGCAGGGTCAGCCCCCGTTTCAGCGGCATCGCGATGCGCCCGGTGACGCGGGCCTTGCCGGTGGCCACGTCCAGCCCGCGCTCTGCCTTGCGCACCACCTGCCATGCGTCGTTGTCGAGATAGCCAAGCGCCGCCGTGATGGTGGAGGCCGCGTTCAGCCGCACCTCTCCCACCGCCGGTTTGGCCTTGAGGTCGGCGATCACGAATTCGGTGCCGCCAATGTCGATGGGGCCATGCCCGGCATCGACAAACCCGCCGTCCAGCCGCAGACCCAGCCGCCCGCCAAAGATCGTCAGCCGCCCGGAGCCGTCGAAGATCCCCGGCAGGTTCGGGTTGTAGGTCGCCTCTCCTTCGGTAAAACCGAAGTCGATATAGGTGGTCGGCTCGGCTGCCCCGGCCTCGGCCCGCAGGGCGAAATGGATATCCTCCAGCGCGCCGCTCTTGACGTTGCGCAGGACCCAGTCGCGGCTGCCCGGGTTCAGATCCGCAGGCCAGAAGCTGAGCACCTGTTCCGGGTCGCTCTTGTCGGCATGGGCGTCGAAACCCAGTTCCCAGCCGTCCGGCTGCGCCGACAGGCTGCCGGTCACGCGCACGGGATATTCCGGATCGGTGACGCGCAATTCGCCCAGCGTCACCTGAAACGGCCGGAGCTGCATCTTGAAGGCCATCTCGGCCCCCTTGACCGCGACGGCGCGTTCAAGCGGCGCGCCTTCGGCGAGCGAGAGGTCGGAGACGGTGAACTGCGCGGTCAGCCCGTCCGGCCAGCCGGTTTCGATGCCGTTCAGCCGGGCGCTGCCCGAGGCGCTGACCTTGACCTGCGGGGATTCCACGCGGATCAGGTCAAACCGCAGGACACCTTCGGCGGGATCATAGGTAAAGGCGGTTTCGGCAGCATCGAAAGGCAGCGCCCGCGTCGCGCGGGTGGGCTGCAGGACGCCCTTGCCGATCTGCAGGCGGGCGTCCAGCGGCTGCAAATAGCCCTCTTCATCGACGCGCGAACGCAGGGCGCCGGAAATTGGTGCCTCCAACTCTTCGAGCCAGGCCAGCGCCGGGCTTTGCGTGGCGATATCGCGGGAGGCGAGGCCATCCAGCGTGATGCCGAAATCCACGTCCGACCGGCCGATGGGGCTGGAGGCGTCGATCTCGACCGTGGCGACACCGTCGCCGCCGGCCAGCAGCGCCACATCGGCGCTCAGCCGCAGGATGCCGTCCTCGCGCGCCAGCCGCAGACGCCCGCCATCGGCGGTCCAGCCGCGCCGCGCGCGCTGATCCTCATAGCGCAGGGTCAGGGCGTCGGCCTCGAAAAGATCCAGCTGCGCCAGCCGGGGATCGACCAGCAGCTTGTCGACGGTGGTGATGATCTGGCCAACGCCGGGCGCCGCCGTCCCCGCAGCAAAGGCATCGCCAAGCGCCAGCGCCAGCCGCCCCTGCCCGTCCCGGGTCAGCGTGACAAAGGCGCCGGAGACCTGCGCCTCGCGCAGTTCGATCCGGCCCGATAGCAGCGGACCCGGGGCAATGCCCGCCTCGATGTCCGACAGCTGGGCGATCATTTCGCCGCGCGCGTTGCGGATATCCACGTCCCACAGGATGATGCGGGCCAGACCGCTGCGCTGCACCAGCAGGCTCATGCGGCCGAAATCGACGTCGATGCCCGGCAGGCTTTCGGCGATGCGGGCCTCGATCCGTTCGCGCACCCAGGGCGGCGCATCGACGGGGCGCCCCACCATCAGGAAGGCGCTGAGCCCCGCCGCCGCGATCAAGAGCAGCAGGAGGCCACCGACGATACGGCCACGGCGCCGCCTGCGCCGCGGGCGCGGCGACGGGGCCGTGATTTCCGAGTTTTCCTGCTGCTCGCTCACTGGAAGCCTGCGCTTTCTGATTTACTCTCCTGCCGGAGCCGAAGACACCATAGCGCATCACTGACAAGGAGACACCTATGACCGACGCCGCACTGGCCCCCGACTTTACCCTGCCTTCGACCTCTGGCGAGGTCACGCTCTCCGCCCTGCGCGGCGCGCCGGTGGTGATCTTTTTCTACCCGCGTGACGACACCTCTGGCTGCACCAAGGAAAACGAGGCCTTCACCGCGCTCTTGCCCCAGTTCGAGGCGCTGGGGGTCAAGGTCTACGGGCTGTCCAAGGACACCATCGCCAAGCATGAGAAGTTCATGGCCAAGAAGAACCTGACCGTGCCGCTGCTGTCGGACACGGAGTCCGACGTCTGTGAGAAATTCGGCGTGTGGAAGGAAAAATCCATGTATGGCAAGACCTTCTTCGGGATCGAACGGTCCACCTTTCTGATCGACGGCGAGGGGCGGATCGCGCAGGAATGGCGCAAGGTCAAGGTGCCGGGCCATGCCGAGGCGGTGCTGGAGGCGGCGAAGACGCTGTAACTCTGGCGGCGGTACGGGGGGCTTGCGTCATGGGGGCGCTGCCCCCATACCCCCGGCGGTGTTTGCAAAGAGAAGAAGCCAGGGAGTGCGCCCGGATGATGAGCCTGTGCGAGATGGCGGTGGACGTGTTGACCACCGCAGATGGCCGGCAGAAAACCGCCAAATCGCGGGACTATGCCGCGAGATGGTTCGCCGCGAAGGACGCAGGCACGCCGATCCCCGTGGGGCAGGCCGCGCCACCGATGCGACCCGCCCGCCCCGCGCAGCCCGAACTGCTGGACCCGCGCGATGTGCCGAAACGCAAGCCGGGCAGCCCGCAGGGGCGCATCGCGCTGTTGCACGCCGTGGCGCATATCGAGCTGAACGCCGTCGATCTGCATTGGGACATCATCCCGCGCTTTGCCGACACGCCCATGCCCGCCGGGTTCTATGACGACTGGGTCAAGGCGGCGGACGAGGAATCGAAACACTTCAACCTGATGTGCGACTGCCTTGAGGAGTTGGGCAGCTTTTATGGCGCCCTGCCCGCCCATGCGGGCATGTGGCGCGCCGCCGAGGACACGGCGGAGGATTTCATGGGCCGTCTGGCGGTTGTACCCATGGTGCTGGAGGCGCGCGGGCTGGATGTGACCCCGGGCATGATCGGGATTTTCCGCAAGGCGGATGCCAAGAGCGCCGTTGCGGCGCTGGAAACCATCTATGCCGAAGAGGTGAGCCATGTCGCCTATGGTTCAAAATGGTTCCATTTCCTCTGTGGCCGACACGACATGGACCCGAAACTTGTGTTCCACGATCTTGTCAAAACCTATTTCAAAGGCGCGCTGAAGCCGCCCTTCAATGAGGAAAAGCGCGCAGAGGCCGGGTTGCCGCCGGACTTCTACTGGCCGCTTGCGGATCAGCCCGCGCCGCGAAGCCGTTGAATCGGCGGTTTTTTGCCATTTCGGCCCGTTCCCGCCGGTGCGGCCGAATCGCAGGCCCAAATACCTTGCGGGAATGTGAACGGCTGGGGTAAGCCCGTCGGGAGTGTGCCGTATTGTGGGGACAACGGGCACCGTATCTGGGACGGGACTAGGGGACAGTCGGGTGAGATCACGTCTGACGATCAGAATTCATGCGCTCGTGGAGCGCTTCTTTCCGGAACGCCGGCTGTTTCTGCGGTCCGATACCGACACGCGCTTCATCCGGCTGAAATCCGAAACGCAGGCGATTGCCTTTGGCGGCATCGTGATGGTGGTGGGCTGGACCATCGTGGCCACGGCGATCCTGCTGATGGACTCGATCGGCGCCGGCAACTTCCGCGAACAGGCCCTTCGTGAACAGATCACCTATCAGCAGCGGCTGAACGCCCTGTCGGCCGAGCGCGACTCGCGCGCCGCCGAGGCGCTGGCCGCGCAGGAACGCTTTGGCTCGGCGCTGAAGCAGATTTCGCTGATGCAGACCGAACTGCTGGATTCCGAAACCCGCCGCCGCGAGCTGGAAACCGGGATCGACGTGATTCAGGCGACGCTGCGCGACGTGATCCGCGACCGCAACGAGGCCTCGACCCGGCTGGCCGAGCTGGAAGCGGAGCTGAAGGGTGAGGTCGCCCTTGCCCGTTCGGAAGGCGATGACACCACCGTCAAGATGCTGTCCGACGCGCTGGCCCGCACTGCCGTGGAACGGGACCAGATCCTTGCCGATGCGCAGCAGGCGCTGATCCGCTCTGCCGAGATGCAGGCCGAGATCGAAGGCATGGAAGACAAGAACGACCGCATCTTCCGCCAGCTGGAAGAGGCGATGACCGTGTCGATGACGCCGCTGGACAAGATGTTCCAGAAGGCCGGCATGGATCCCGACCGCATTCTTGGCGAGGTCCGCAAGGGCTATTCCGGCCAGGGCGGCCCGCTGACCCCGCTGAGCTTTTCGACAAAGGGCGATGGCGACTCGCTTGATGCCCGCCGCGCCAACCGCATCCTGAACCAGATGGACCGGCTGAACCTGTACCGGATCGCCGCCCAGAAGGCGCCTTTTGCCTCGCCGCTCAAGGATTCCTTCCGCTTTACCTCTGGCTTTGGCTACCGTTGGGGCCGCCTGCACGCAGGCACCGATTTCGCCGCGCCGCATGGCACGCCGATCTACTCAACCGCAGATGGTGTCGTGATCCACGCGGGCTGGCAATCGGGGTATGGCCGTCTGGTCAAGATCCAGCATGAATTCGGGATCGAAACCCGCTACGCACATATGTCCAAAATCCGCGTGAACGTCGGCCAAAGGGTCTCGCGCGGGCAGCGGATCGGTGATATGGGGAACACCGGTCGGTCGACGGGGACGCATCTTCACTATGAAGTCCGAGTCGGCGGCGAACCCGTCAATCCGATGATCTATATCAAGGCTGCGAACGATGTTTTCTAAGAGCAAGATCAATGAGCCCGGCCACAAGGCCGACGACGTGTCCAAACCGGCCATGCCCGAGGCGTCGAAGCCTGCGGCAGGCGACTACAAGCCCGCCGCCACCCCCAAGGCCAAACCGCCCGCATCGGTGCTGTCGGCTGACCTGCACGTCACCGGCAACATCAAGACCACCGGCGATATCCAGGTCGAAGGCACGATCGAGGGCGACATCCGCGCCCACCTGCTGACCATCGGCGAGAGCGCAACCATCAAGGGCGAAGTGGTCGCCGACGACGTGGTCGTGAATGGCCGCATCGTGGGCCGCGTGCGTGGCCTGAAAGTCCGCCTGACCGCCACCGCGCGCGTCGAGGGTGACATCATCCACAAGACGATCGCCATCGAATCCGGCGCCCATTTCGAAGGCTCGGTGCAGCGTCAGGACGATCCGCTGAACGGCGGCAAGCGTCCGGCAGCGCAGACCCCTGCCCCGGCCGCCCCTGCGAATACGGGCCAGTAACGCCGCAGCCTTACCGGACCAGAAAAAAGGCCCCGCATTTGCGGGGCCTTTTTTGTTTGGCAGGGCCGTCGTTGATCAGCCCCCTCCAAAACTTGCGTCAGTTAGTTGCCGCGGCTCCGGCTTTGCACGTTTTGCTGGGCCTGGGCCTGCGCGCGATCCCGGCTCTGATCCCGATCGCGGTTGTCGTCGGTCACGCTGGGGCTGACGGGGCCGGCCACGGTTCCATCGGGCAGAACGAAGTTGCCATCGACAATGGTTCCGCCGACAACGTTGCCGTATTTGTCCAATGTGACCGGGTAATAGACCCCGACCTCTTCTTCCTGCTGTGCACAGGCTGCAATCAGCAAACCCGATGCAATCATAGCCATTGCCTTGAAACGCATGTTCTGTCCCTTTGTCTGGTTGGTTTGGATTATCCTTGACCAAGGGTCGCAAAGGCACAAGAGCCATATTTCAATTTTAGAATGCGACTCAAAGAGTCATGTTTAGGCTGAGGCCCAAGTTCAGGCTGCGGCCCCTGTCGGTTTTTCCTCGCGTCGTGGGTGGGCATTTGGTTTCCTGTCCAAAGACGGCCGGAACCGGGGGAGATTGTCCGATGCACCACCTGATGTCAGCTATGAGCCTGTTCGCCTTGGGCGCCCTACTCGGTATGGGAAGCCCCGCTGAGGCGGCAGAGATCACCCTGTCAGATGACCCAGCCTATGGCTGTATTGCGGATCTGCGCGGGCGCATCGAAGAGGGAGACCTTGCCCGGCTGCGGGCCGTGGTCGATCAGGTCGCGCGCCTGCCTCAGTATCGCGATCTGATCTATGTGGGGGAGGATTTCGAGGACGGCACACCAAACATGGGGTTTTACACGCCGCTGAACCTGTGCCTCGACAGTCCCGGCGGATCGCTGACAGAGGCGATGGACCTGACCGAATTCGTGCACGGGCGGCTGGGCACCGTGGTGCGGGCCGGGGCGCGCTGCGAATCTGCCTGCGCGCTGATCTTCATGGCGGGCAGCTTTTCCACGGAAAGCGATATTGGCCTGACGGTGAACCGCTTTCTGCACGTGGACGGAAAGCTGGGGTTTCATGCGCCCAGCCTGACGGTGCCAGAGGGCCGGTATGATGCCGCCTCCGTGGCCAAGGCCTATCAGATCTCGGTCGCGGTGACGGAACTGATCTTTCGCAACCTCGTGGCCTATCGCTTTGCCCCCTCGCTGGCCGCGCGGATGCACGCGACCCCGGCCGAGGACATGCATTACATCACAAAGGTCCAAGAGGCCGCGCGCTGGCGCATCTCGATCCTTGGCATCGATTCGCCCGGGCCGGTCACGGATGCGGTGGTCCGCAACGGCTGCACGAACCTGTACCTGTCCGCGCTGGATCAGGACACCAGCGACCCGGACGCATGGCCACGTCTGGGCGCCCCGCTGGAAGAGGTCCGGCGCAACGAATACGGCGCCTATGAATACACCGCCTTCGGGATGGAGGCCGCGGGCACCTGCGGCGTGACGGCGGGCGATCTGGGGTCCGATTTCACCCCGGATTTCTGGGGCGAAGGCGCCTTGATCCGGCAATCTGTCTGGGGGGTCGGCGACGTGGAAAACGCCGTCCCGGCGGTCTTTTTCGGCTACCTTCAGAATTACATGGCCTGGCCTGGGGAACTGCCTCTCACCGCCCTGCCCCGCAACGGGCGGGTTCAGGAACTGACCAGCGGCGGGCGGTGTTACGTCTTCACCGGTGCGGAACCGGCCCGCATGACGGACAGTGAGGCCTGCTCTCGCTCACGCCGCACCGCGCCGGGCGGGCTGATGATCGACACCCATCTCTGGCCGTCCGGGGCCCGCACGACGGTCGAGGATGCGGGGCTGGTGCTCAGCCTCAACGGCAACCGCGCGACGTCATGGTACTGGCCGGGCGATCTCCTGCCGGACCCGTCCGCCCGGCCCCGGTGTTTCCGAAACGATGCCTCGAACAACGTCTTCTGTTTCGTCCCGGCCAGCTGACTCAGCCGTTCGAGTGCCGGATCAAATGCCCGCCACCATAGTGGCCCGCCGCCATCTGATCCCGCGGGCACCAGACGGAGAAGCCGTAGAAATGCTCTGTCTCCATGGCCAGCAGCATGTCTTCTGACAGGGCAAACAAGCAGTCCTGCCCGCGCAGATCCTCTGAATTGTGGGGCGGCGGCGTTTCCAGCCCGAACAGGCGATGCCCCCGCCATGCGGTGATTTGCAGATCCAGAAAGGGGCGATAGGCCTTTGGCACACTGCCGAAATCCCCGTCGCGCTGTATCTCCGGATAGGCCCAGAGCAGCTCTCGCAACATCTTGTTTGCCCCACCGCGCAGGTGCTGTCCGGGTGCATAGGGCCCCATCCGGTCACACAGCGCATCGCGCCGCGCCATGATCTGCGCCAGCGCGTCGGGATCGACAGCCTCCTCCGGCGCCCCCTGCCCGCACAGTGCGACAAACTCCTCAAGCTCGGCGATCAGGCCCGGGGCCTCCTCTGCCATGAGCTCATGATGCCGCTGCTCCCGCCGCTTGTGCTCGGGCAGTTGCGACATGTCCTTGTCCTTGAAGAAAGCCTCAAAGGTCTCGGCAAGCCGGATCGCCTGCCGCAGCGTTTTGATGGCGTGTCCGGCCTCGAAGGCGGCAAACCCCTTTGTGGTGATCCAGCCCTCTGGCCGGGCAAAGAGATCCGGCAGCCCCGGCGGACGCTGCCCGTCCTCGTCCATGAACGGCACCAGATCCACCGCGTGGCAGGGAAATTCGTGCTGTTCGGCGAAAAATCCGATGTCGCGAAGCAGCGGCAGGTCCGGCGGCGGATCCGTCGGCACCGCCTCTTGCATCTGCGCGGCGTCCAGCAGTTCGACGTGATGGGCCCACATGCCGATGAACACCACCAAGGCCCCCTCCGTTGGCAAACCGGGCGGGCGTACCCCGGTCTGGGGTTCGGGCAGAATATCCGCCAGATCGATCTGCATCAGGAAGGTCAGCGGCACGCCCTCGGGATCGCGCGGCCAGTCCAGCACTGCGGGCCGCTTGGGTCGCCCGCCGATCCAGGATGTCACCGGCCCCTGCCCCGCATAGGGAGAGCGCAGGCGCAGCATCCAGCCGGGCAGCGCATCCGCGCGCCCGTCGATGCCGGTCAGCGCATGCAACTGCGCGCCGATATCCTCGATATCCAGGCTATGGATACGGCGCCCCGCCCCGGCGTCCCGCTGCTCCGACGCCCTCTCTTTCTGCCTGCGCCGCGTCCGGTCCTGCGGTTCCGGACCGTCCGAAGGCCTGCGCCGGTCGGAGGCACGCGCCATACGGTCGTGGCCCTTCTTGAGGTAGAGCAACAGCGCCGTCAGCCCCAGAAACACCGCCAGAACGCCCAGCATCAGGCCAAGCGGCTGGGACCGGTCGACCTCATTTGCCCAGAAAAGCCAGCCAAGGCTGCTGGCCCAGACCAGACCGATCACCGCCATCAAAACCTTGTCCATATCACTCACCCGTTGCCTTGGCGCAGGGGCACGGGGAACAGGGCGTCCATGGCGCGGCGCCACAGGGACCTGTCCGGAAACGGACAGGGTTGCCCCGATCCTGCCCGTGCCTCAGGCCTCCAGTTCGGCGTCCCAGTACAGGAAGTCGATCCAGCTGTCATGCAGATGGTTCGGCGGAAACCGGCGCCCCATGTTCAACAGCTCAGAGGCCGACGGCTGACGCGGCGGCTTGCGCAGGCTCATCCCTACCTTGCGCAGGCTTTTCGACCCTTTGCGCAGGTTGCAGGGCGCACAGGCGGCCACCACGTTTTCCCAGCTTGTCACGCCTCCGGCGGCGCGCGGCACGACATGGTCAAAGGTCAGTTCCGTCTTGGTGCCGCAGTACTGGCACCTGAATTCGTCCCTCAGAAAAAGATTGAAGCGCGTGAAGGCCACGCGCTTCTGCGGTTTGACGAAATCTTTCAGGACCACCACGCTGGGGATCCTGATCGCCATACTGGGACTGCGCACCACCTCATCGTATTCGGCGACGATATCCACCCGGTCGAGAAAGGCCGCCTTGATCGCGTCCTGCCACGGCCAGAGGCTCAGCGGATAGTAGGACAAAGGCCGGTAATCCGCGTTGAGCACCAGCGCGGGATAGTGTTTCAGCGCGCCCGGCTCGCGCACGAAATTGGTTCTGAACTCGGTATTCATGAGAGACTCTTCCCTCGCCCTGCCTGCTCACCCACGTAGCACCAGAGCGGGGAACCCGCCCCAGCCTTCGAAACACTATATCTCGCGTTTCGCCTCTGGCAAGTCCCGCAAGATAAGGTGTTCGTGCACAGGGGTAGCCTGCCTATGTAAGAGGCATGTGACAGCCGCACCGGGTCAGCCCGTCCGTCGCCCTCCGCCCGCCGCGTGGCTCAGGGCTGCACCAGGTCGTAATGGCGGATCAGCCGGTGTTCGACCAGCTCCTCCTCCGCCGGGTCGATATGCGCCGAGGTATAATCCTCGCCGACGAAATCCTTGAGCGCCTGCAGATCGCGCCAGATCATGACAAAGGCAAACTCTCGCGGGCTTTCGGCGCGCGGCGCGCCCGGCAAGACGTCGACGACGCCCTCGGTTCCCTTGATCAAGGGGATGGCGACCTCGTGAAAGAACTTGCCAAACTCCGCCTCCTTGCCGGGGCGAGTGATGACCTGAAAAATGCGCATGATCATGGTGGGGCCTCCCCTGTGACAGGGCCGGAGCCCCCGGCCCCTTGGGGAGAGTGTAGCACAGAAGGCGGTGTGGCGGGGGATGTGGTGGTGTCTGATGACGGCCCAGAGCTGCCATTCATGCCAAGTTCCCTGAATGACGGCTGTGCACCCCAAAGCGGAATATTGTCAGCCTAAGTGTAGGTAAGTTGCACGGTACAAGGCCGCCATACGAGCAATCCAGTGACTTCCCGATCCAATGACTTCACTCATCGTCGTGAGAAACACTTCGTGATTTGAAATGTCGAAATCATCCTCTTACCGCAGGAAAAGCAACTTTCTTCGATAATCGCAAGTCAAATTTGGGTCAAAAGTTGAAATGGAAAATCTGATTAAAAAAATCAACCTTTTTCGAAGAACCTTTTTTCGAAATAATTTCTACTATATTCTCCGCATTGATCGCAATGGCGCCACGATGGCTCCCTGTTGAACTGGAATGCAGAAAATCTTCGCAGTGCATTCCACTCTTGATAGTCGCCTCCCCAGCCAATAACATTTCAGTAGGATCAAGTTTTGAGTCATTTAACGTACCGCCATTAAACTTAACGCACCTTCGAAGTAGAACTGAGTGAAAATAAATTTGGTCAATCACGAACCCCGGGTCGATATTCGTAGTATTTACTATCTTTTTGTCCTTTTTCTCTTGCCAAATTCTCTGCAATTGAACATCCGTCAATGAAATGAAGCTATTTGCAATTATCCTATCCGCGAATGAAGAACTCCGAGATGAAACAAGATGGTGACCGTTGAGGATAAGTGCAGAAGATACAGCTTTCGATGATCTCGCTGAGTTTAAAAGTGTAAGCAAGAAATTCTCAAGTTGCTCGTACTTCCCTTCCCGTTCCAGGTAGATGTACCCCATATATTGACTTGCCGACCTCAAGTTGCGGTAGTTCGACGCTACGTCAAATCTTTCTTGCCACCGCTGACTTGTCGATCCAATCTCAAGAATCTTTTTTGGAATGCTCCCAAGCGCATGATCAAGTCCTTCGGCGATGTTTTGCGCTCCAATATTTGGACCCTCTTCGACAAAAGACAGCATCTCCGGGTTTGCAAACGAAAAGAACGTTCTGTATGTGTCCTTAGTAAAGGACACCCTGCAGAAGTATTGACTTACGAGAAACTCGATATAGCTCTTATGAGGAAAATAGAAATAATTTGGCCCTTTCAGTCCAACGAGACCCGCGTCAGATTGATTTGATGCAATTTCTGCAACAGACCCAATGAGAGCTTCCCGGATATCGTTTAGTTGAACCTTCGTTGACCTCAGTGCCTTCGGAAGCAAGCGATATGGAATTTCGGATGGCAGGAATCTATTCTCTCGGTGCTCCGTTGACACCCACCAAGCTAGTTCTTGCATAAAAACAGTTCGCGGATCATCGTAACCAAGCTCGTAATTTGGGGTCGCGTCCGCCAACCCCCGAGCGGGCTTCTCACCTTCTCTCTTTGCAAAGCGCTTAATAAACTCTTGGTACAACCTGTATCGAGTTAGTTCAGTTTCTCTTCGCCTCGAGAGGTAGGAAAGAATTTTGGTAAACATGTTGACTTGCACTGGCCTCGACAAAGTTTGATATTCGCTCTCAGTCAAGTTGTCTATCAATTCTCCTTCGTCAGTTGATAAATCTCTCCGCTCACGATAATTTCTGAGATACGCTTGCACGTCTTCTTTTGAGAACATCTCCACTTCGAATTTTGGAATCTCGTCCTCCTTGCAATCAGTGGCGTCAAGCAATGCGTTAACGACATCCAACTCTTCTTTTTCGTCAAAAAATGCGTCTGGTCGCCCCAAAATTAACGCCCTTGAATTTTCTTGGAAAAGCGGAGACATTTGTTCAAAGGTGTACGAAAAATCTTCGATGGACATCGCGTGTCGCATTTCGTCAAATCCATCCAATATCAAAAATATAGCACCTCTTCGCACCATTTGAAAAAAAAGATCATATGAAAAATTATTTACGGCGGGTTGCCCTTCTGCCCCAGTGAGCTCTGAACAGATCAGAGCTTTCAAGTCTTGTTTTGTGTAAAGTCCGCCCAGCGAAATACGCACAGGTATGCGAGAGAAATCACCTGAAAGATATTCTCTGGTAAGTTCACTAGCAATATAATAACTGAAAGTTGTCTTTCCCAGACCATATCCACCATAAACCATTGCGAGTGGAGTCTTTAATTCTTCCAACCATGTTCGAACCCGATATTCCAGCCGCTCTGAATTCCCCACAATCCTTGGGTGAATAAAATTTTGAGATCCTTCATGGTTGTCAAATGCCGCAATATTACTTTGCAGGAGAAGGCTGAAATCCATTAGAGAGTGAACAAACACATCAAATGTCATGTGTTCCACGCTATCAAGGTCTTTGAGACTTGCGCTGGGTTGCTGACCTAGTTCATGTCTTGATATGATTACCAGCCTATCGATTGCGCCAGAGTTAAGGGCGGGGCTATATAGTAAATGTATTTCTGCAAGATCTTTCGAAGTTAAGGATTTTGACCAATCCTTGCACTCAATGGCGATTTTTATTGATCCGAATTGCGAGATATCTTCAAAATACAGATCAGCAGTTGTTGTTCCGATTTTTGCTTCCTTTTTAACGCCCGGATATTTTGCTCGGAGCAGCCCAAAAATCGTGTCTCTTAGTTCGGATCCCGGATTCTTTTTCAACGTCTTGATCCCGTATTGTTATCGGTATCTCTTGGAAATATTGAGATTGCCTTTGAAGGTATGAGAGGAGATACGTCAAGTAGCTGCGCTGAACCTCTAGTCGATCACCTCCGGGCGGTTTCTTTGAGAAGGAGTCCCTCAGCGCTTATATGTCATTGAAAAGTTTTCATTGTTTTACGCGGGCGAATTCGGAACAGGGGTTGTTTTTTGGTTCTGAATGTAGTGGTTCGTGTTTCAACTTATAGTTTGACCCTCTGTTTGCCCTTTGTCGAGAGGCGGGATGCTGTGCCGTATGCGAACATCGGCAAGACCGGCTGTGGCAATCGGGTTCTTTCGTAGAATGCGGTTTGGGTGGTATGCAAAAGTTTGCAAAGTCTGCGATGCGGCGCGAAGCTGTCATCTGTGCGTTCTGCAGCGAACTTCGGCTCTCCGCCCTCGATCCCCCCAGACTTGCGGCCCCGTTCCGGGGCCGCTTTCCTAACCAAGGGTTAAAACGCCCTTGTAACCCCTTGAATCTACATTCCCCCTAAGCTGTCCACGCGTGGACACCCCCGGGAAAGGCCCCGTTTCAGAAGCCGCATTTGTCCCGCAAAAAGGCCAGCGCCACGCCCAGCCCGTCCGGCGCGATGCCGTGGCCGGTGCCCTCCATGATATGGGCGTAGACCTCCTTGAAGCCCGCCTCCTGCAGGGCCTGGGCCGCCTCCGGCAGCGACTGGGGCGGCACCACGTCGTCCTGATCGCCATGCACCAGCAGGATCGGCGGCTTGCTCACCACCTCATCGGCCAGAAGCTCCGGCGCCAGCAGACGCCCCGAGAAGCCCACGATCCCGGCCAGTTCATCCTCCCGCCGAGGCCCCACGTGCAGGCTCATCATCGTGCCCTGGGAAAAGCCCACCAGCGCCACCTGTTCCGGCAGCAGATCCTCATCCACCATCAGCGCGTCGAGAAAGGCGTTCAGATCGTCCACCGCG
This sequence comes from Antarctobacter jejuensis, assembly GCF_052266595.1. Classification (NCBI taxonomy): domain Bacteria; kingdom Pseudomonadati; phylum Pseudomonadota; class Alphaproteobacteria; order Rhodobacterales; family Roseobacteraceae; genus Antarctobacter; species Antarctobacter jejuensis. Next base: position 348,441 of record NZ_JBQQXJ010000001.1, read on the forward strand.
CGCGCCATGCCGGCCATCGACTCCTCCTCGGAAGAGCCGTCGATCCAGGGGATCGGGAACCACTGGAACCCGAAGGGCGCCCCGGCGCAGGCCTCTGGCGCGTCGGGGGACAGGAACAGCGTGTCGGGCAGATGCTCGCCCAGCGGGTCGGCCAGCCCCAGAAGGTCGGCGCCATTGGCGCCATAGCCGTGCAGAAACACCACGCAAGAGCGCTTGTCTCCCGAAACCGGCTCTTTGCGGCCGGTCTGCAATACTCGTGTCATACCCTGTCTCCCGTGATGAGCCTGTGGTCTGCGTTTCTCGAACGATCAGACCTCGACCGCGCCCGCAGTTGCCCCAAGCGCCGTGTCGTTGATGCGAAATTCCGTGACCTGCGTGGTGTCGGCCTTGTTGATGGTCCTGCCGTTGCCGGTATGGCCGACGCAGCCCTGACCAAACACGCCGCCACCACAGCGGCGGCCACCACACCATGCCTCATGCGATCCCCTCGCGGTTCTTGTCCACATGGTAGTAGGCCCAGAGGATGCGGGCCGCAACCGATCGCCAGGGCGCCCAATCCTCTGCCATGACCCGCAGGGCGCGTTCCTTGGGGCGTTCGTGCAGATCGAAGAGCGCGCGCGCCGCCTCTTGCAGGGCCAGATCGCCGGGGGCAAAGACATCGGCCCGGCCAAGGCTGAACATGGCGTAGATCTCGGCGGTCCAGACGCCGATGCCCTTGACCGCCACAAGGGTCTTGATCACCTCGCCGGTCGGAGCGCTGCGCAGGGCGTCATAGTCGATCCCCGCCCCGGCCAGCGCGCGGGCATAGGCGGCCTTCTGCCGGCTCAGGCCCAACCCGCGCAGGTCATCTTCGGTGCGGGCAAGCACGGCCTCGGGCGTCACCATGCCTGCCGTTTCCAGCCGCGCCCAGATCGCACGGGCGGAGGCGACGCTGACCTGCTGGCTGACGATGGCGCTCAGCAGTTGGGCAAATCCGTCCGGGCGCAGGCGCAGCGGCAGCGGGCCGACCTGATCCAGCGCATAGGCAAAGCGCGGATCCTGCCGTGCCAGCCACGCCGCGCCTTCGGCCACGCAGGCGTCGCCCCGAATGACGCGCCCTATTGTGTCCTGATCTCCAGCCATCGCAGGGCCTCCGTAACGGTTTCGACGCGCGGGCCGTCCGGGCGGCGCGGACGGGCCAGCATGGCCACCGGCAGGTGCAACTGGCGCGCGGCCTGCAGCTTGGGCCAGCCGCCGGTCCCGCCTGCATTGTGCACCAGCAGCCAGTCAACCCGTTCCCTGCGCATCAGGCGGATCTCATGCTGGACGGTGAAAGGCCCCGACCCGCCCAGAAAGCGCCCACGTTTGAGCGGGAAGGGCCCGGTTTCCCCACCGATCCGCCGCATCAGGACATGGGCCTGCAGGGCCTTCAGCCCCGGCAGAGCCTCGCGCCCCGTGGTGACAAGCACACGTGCGCCGCGCGGGATTACCGCTGCCGCCTCCCGGACGTGTTGCAGCGGCAGCCAGAGATCGCGCCGCCCCGCCCGCCACGCAGGCCGGACCAGTTGCAGGTGCGGCACAGCCGCCTCCTGCGCCGCCTTGGCCGTGGCGTGGGCGGTTGCGGTGTCGCAGGGATGCGCCGCCTCGACCACGGCGCGCGCGCCGGCCAGCCGCAGGGCCGCCGCGTCGATGGGGCCAACCCGCACCGGCCCGGGCCAACGCCGGGCCACCCGTTCGGGCGCGCTCAACAGTACTGTCGCCCCCGGCAATTGCCGCGCCAGGCGATAGGCCTCGACCGAGCCACCTATGATCACGATCCCGTTCATCCCGACTGCTTAGAACAGAGTGATCCCAAGCGAAACCTCCTCTCGCGCGCGCGTTTCGGTCTGCCGAGAGGCCACGAGGAGAGGCGCAGGACATATAGGCGCAGCGCCCGGCGGCATATTGCCTCTTGCCCCTCTATGCGCCGCCGCCTACCCATTCGCCATGAGCACCCTGTCCCCCGCCGCTGCCGACGCCCGCGCCCGCCGCAACGTCATCGTTCTTGTCCTTGCGCAGGCCATCCTTGGCGCGCAGATGCCGATGATCTTTACCATCGGCGGGCTGGCCGGGCAGTCGCTGGCGCCGAACCCCTGCTTCGCGACCTTGCCGATCTCTCTGATCGTGCTTGGATCGATGCTGTCGGCCACGCCGGTGTCCGCCTTGATGCAGCGCTATGGCCGCCGCGCCGGGTTCTTTGTCGGGGCCAGCGCCGGGGCCTTGGGTGGTGCGGTCGGGGCTTATGGGCTCTATGTCGCCTCTTTCCCGATCTTCCTGCTGGGGTCGCTGATCACCGGCACCTACATGTCGGCGCAGGGGTTTTACCGCTTTGCCGCGACCGACACCGCCTCTGACGAATTCCGGCCCAAGGCGATTTCCTATGTCATGGCGGGCGGGCTCTTGTCGGCCATCATCGGGCCGCAACTGGTCAAGGTGACGGCGGATGCCTTTGTCGTGCCATTCCTTGGCACCTATGCGGCGGTGATCGCGGTCAACCTGCTGGGCGCTCTGCTGTTCCTCTTCCTCGATATCCCGAAACCGCCGCGCCCGTCCGAGGACGCGCCGCGCGGGCGCAGCCGGTGGGAGCTGCTGACCACGCCGCGCATCGCCGTTGCGGTGATCTGTGCCACCGTTTCCTACGCGCTGATGAACCTTGTGATGACCTCGACCCCGCTGGCCGTGGTCGGCTGCGGGTTCGAAACGGATGATGCGGCCAATGTCGTGACCGCCCACGTGCTGGCGATGTTTGCGCCCAGCTTTTTCACCGGCCACCTGATCGCGCGCTTCGGCGTGGAAAAGATCATGGCGACGGGGCTGGTGATCCTTGCGGGCGCAGGCGTCGTCGGCCTGTCGGGGGTCGAGTTGGAACAGTTCTTTGTGGCGCTGGTCCTGTTGGGGCTTGGCTGGAATTTCGGCTTTATCGGCGCGACAACCATGCTGGCCGGGGCGCATGAAGCGCATGAGCGCGGGCGGATGCAGGGCTTGAACGACTTGATCGTGTTCGGCGGCGTGACCTTTGCCTCGCTCGCTTCGGGCGGGTTGATGAACTGTTCGGGCGGCTCTGCGCAACAGGGCTGGACGGCGGTGAACCTTGCCATGGCGCCCTTCCTCGCGCTGGCGGGCGGGGCGCTGATCTGGCTGCTGCTGCGCCCAAAGGATGAGGCGAAGGCCTGATCCGTCAGGCCGTCAGCAACCGCCAGCGGCGCTGAAATTCGCTGAGCCGCAGACGCCCCTCGGCCACCGCCGCGGGATCGCGTGCCACCATCACCAACAGGGGCCGCGCCTGCGCAAATTCGCGCAAGGCGGCGCCTGCGGGGCCGAAGGATCTGCGCAGCGCCGACAGGCTGCGCGGCATCTCTGCCAATTGTGCCTGTGCCAGCCGTGTCAGCGCCTCTGCCCGGCCGTCGGGCAAGGGCAGCTTGCCGCGCGCCTCCAGTTCCGGCACCGCCTGCAGATAGCGGACCAGCGCCGCGCCCCGCGCATGGGGCAAGGCCGCATCGACCCTTTCCGGCGCAGCGCCAAGCGCCGCCAGCGCCGTCAGGGCAATCCCGCCAGAGGTCCGTTCAAGATAGTCCAGCAGCGCGGTCTCATCCTCGAACGGCACGCGTTCCAGATCGCGTTCGCGGGCCTCCACCGTCGCCCTCAGCCGGGCGAGATCGACGCCCGACAGGACCTGAGCCAGAGGCGTGACCACCTCATGCCGCCGCACGAACCCGCCTGCGGCGATTTCGTCCAGCGCATCCAGCCACCATTGCAGCCGCATCTGTGCGATCATCGGCTCCTGCGTGACCCATGGCGCACGGGAGACTTCGACGTTGAAGGCATAGAGCGGGAACAGCACGGCACGCGCCGCGACAGGCGCGGCCATGGCCGCGGCAAAGCGTTCCGGATCGCCCTTTTCGACGATCTGTGCGCAGGCGTAGAGGTCTCCTCCGGGTTCCCAGCTCATGAGCGCCGCGCCACCGTCAGAAGATAGCCGGTTTCGGCCCGCAATGCCCGCCATTGCACGGCCTCTGCCGCGCAATAGTCCAACATCCCGGTCAGGGCCGGGTCGCCCTCTGCCCGCAGCTTGGCAATGCGGGCCTCCATGGGCTGGTAATAGGCCTCCCAGCCTTCGTCCGACACCGGGCGCGATCCCAGCACCTCGAACCCCGTGGCGGAAACCGCCGACAGGATGCCCCCGACGTCCCGGGTGGAATAGCCTTCCCAGAACGCACGCGCCTCTGCAGACGGCGCATCGGTAAAGAAGCAAGGTTCGGAAAACGCCAGCACACCGCCGGGTTTCAGGGCCGCGCGCATGATGTCCAGCCCGTCTTTCAGACCAAGGAAATATAGCGCCCCGGCGCACCAGATCATGTCGAACGGCGCCTCCGGCAAATCCCCGATCGCGGCAAGATCCGCCGTGCGCACCGTCACGCGCGGCTCGCCCGCGAACCGCGCCTGCATCGTCTCGACAAATTGCGCCGTCTTGTCGAAGGCCAGCACGCGCGCGCCCGGTGCGGTCAGCAGTGCGGCCACATCGGCGCCCGGTCCGGCGGCGGCATCGCAGATCATTGCCCCCTCGGGCAAGCCCGCAAGCTCCAGCGCCCATGACACGTCATCCGCCGTGCCCGGCCCCTCTCGCGGGAGGTCCTTGTGGACCGTGAAGAAGGCGCTCCAGTCCATCAGGCCGGCACCCCGTCGCGCACCAGTTTCCAGCGCACCGCATCCAGCAACGCCTCGAACGAGGCGTCGACTATGTTGGCGCTGACGCCCACGGTGGCCCAACGCCGCCCCTGCCCGTCTTCGCTGTCGATGATGACGCGGGTCACGGCCTCTGTCCCGCCTTGGGTGATGCGCACCTTGAAGTCGACCAGCCGCATGTCGTCGATCGCCTCCTGGTAGCGGCCAAGGTCCTTGGCCAGCGCCTTGGACAGCGCGTTGACCGGGCCGCGGTCATTGCCGTCCTCGTCCATCGACTCCGACACCGAGAGTTTCTTCTCGCCGTCCACCTTCACGACAACCACCGCCTCGGACAGCGAGACCATCTTGTCGTACTTGTTCTTGCGCCGCTCCACTGTCACCCGGTAGCGCTTGACCTCGAAGAACTCGGGCAACAGGCCCAGTTCGTCCCGCGCCAGCAGTTCGAAACTCGCCTGAGCGGTGTCATAGGAATAACCTTCGGTTTCCAGCGCCTTGACCCGTTCGAGGATGCGCGCAAGTGCCGGATCGGCCTTGTCCACCTCCAGCCCCATCTCACCCAGACGTTTGCGCAGGTTCGACTGCCCCGCCTGATTGGACATCGGGATCACCCGGCGGTTGCCCACCAGCGCAGGGTCGATGTGTTCATAGGTGGTTGGATCCTTGAGGATCGCGCTGGCGTGCAGCCCCGCCTTGTGGGCAAAGGCAGAGGCGCCCACATAGGCCACCTGTTTCTGCGGCACCCGGTTCAGGATGTCGTCCAGCATCCGGCTGGTCCGGGTCAGCCCGGCCAGCGCCTCTGTGCTGACGCCGGTGTCGAACAGGTCCTTGTAGGGCGCCTTGAGCAACAGCGTCGGGATCAGCGCCGTCAGGTTGGCATTGCCACAGCGTTCGCCCAGCCCGTTGAGCGTGCCCTGGATCTGGCGCGCGCCCGCCATGACGGCGGCCAGCGATCCCGCGACGGCGGTTTCCGTGTCATTGTGCGTATGAATGCCCAGACGGTCGCCGGGGATGCCGTTGTCGATCACATCCCCCACGATCCGCCCGATATCATACGGCAAGGTCCCGCCGTTGGTATCGCACAGCACGATCCAGCGCGCGCCCGCCTCCAGCGCGGCGCGCAGGCAATCCAGCGCATAGGGAGCGTTCGACGTGTAGCCGTCAAAGAAATGCTCAGCATCGAACAGCGCCTCGCGCCCCTGCCCCACGATATGAGAGATCGAGGCCGCGATATTGGCGATGTTCTCCTCCAGCGTGATGCCCAGCGCCGTTGTGACGTGGAAATCATGCGTCTTTCCCACAAGGCAGACGGCGGGCGTGCCCGCGTTCATCACCGCCGCCAACACCTCATCATTGGCGGCGGAACGCCCGGCGCGCTTGGTCATGCCAAAGGCGGTCATCGTGGCGCGGGTCTTACCCACTTCTTCGAAAAAGCCGGAATCCGTCGGGTTCGCTCCGGGCCAGCCGCCTTCGATGTAATCGACACCAAGGCTGTCGAGCGCCGCAGCGATTTTCAGCTTTTCGGCGGTGGAGAACTGAACGCCCTGCGTCTGCTGCCCGTCGCGCAGGGTGGTGTCGTAGAGGGATAGGCGTTCGCGGGTCATTGGCAGGCCTCCAGCAGATCGAACTCGCACAGGCGGGTTGCATGGGTTCCGTGAAGCGCAAAGGGCAGTCCCCGACCGAGGGTGGGGGCAAAGCCCCCGCCCTGGGGGGCGGTCGGGGGCTGCCCGGCGTGCCGCCGGGCGAAGAGGTTCGAGTGGAGGATCATTTCAACGCCTCCACCAGGTGAATCGGCATCGACGTATCTGAAAGATGAGCCAAGCCGCCATTTACACCGTTCGGCGATCGAGAAGCTCGTAGTTCTACGCCAATCGACAATGCTTCAGTCTTGAGCCTGTCTGCGTTTTTCCAGTCCTTCCCCCGTCGATACGCGAGCCATCGATGGACTAACCCCAGTACAGCGGTTTGCAATTCTTCGGGGGCTTCACCCCAGCCAACAAGTCCCACAGTCGGTTGGTAGTCGATACCCTCCTCCCAGAACTGACCGCCTTCGATTTCAAGGCTGAACGGCTTGGCCCATTGGTTATTCGATATTTCGGCGAGATCAAAACCGAGAATTTTGGCCGAGGCGCAAAGTGCGGCACGAGCATCATCGTCATAGAGCTCATTTAGTCGTGAAATTGCCGCCGCTGTGTTCAAGTCATCCGATAGATACTCGAGAAAATCCTCATCGACATCGAAGCTGGTGTATTGGGTCGCCGCACTCGCCCATTTTCTGAGCGTTTCCTTGGCCTCGCGCGCCTTCTCCGCCGTCCAGTCCATAGGCTTTCGGTAATGCGTCGACAGCATGACAAAGCGGATCACCTCGCCCGGGACACTAGGTGCTCCGTCGTGCCCGTCCAGAAGATCTCGCACGGTAAAGAAGTTGCCCAGTGACTTGGACATCTTCTTGCCCTCCACCTGCAGCATCTCGTTATGCAGCCAGACCCGCGCAAAATCCCCCTCGGGATGGGCGCATTTCGACTGGGCGATCTCATTCTCGTGGTGCGGGAAAGTCAGGTCGTTGCCGCCGCCGTGAATGTCGAAACTATCACCCAGCAGCGCGTGGCTCATGGCCGAGCATTCGATGTGCCAGCCCGGACGGCCCCGGCCCCAAGGGCTATCCCATCCCGGCAAGTCATCGGTGGACGGTTTCCACAACACGAAATCCATCGGGTTCTTCTTGTAGGGCGCCACCTCGACCCGCGCGCCTGCAATCATGTCATCGACCGACCGCCCCGACAGCGCGCCGTAGGCCTCGTAGCTCTCGACCGAGAACAGCACATGGCCTTCCGCCGCGTAGGCGTGGCCGCTGGCGACCAGATCCTTAATCATCGCCACCATCTCGCCGATATAGGCGGTTGCGCGCGGTTCCTGCGTGGGCCGCAAGGCCCCCAGCGCATCCATGTCTGCGTGATACCAGCCGATGGTCTCATCGGACCGTTCGCGCACCAGATCCTCCAGCGTGCCCTCGGCCCCCGCCTCCTTGCGCGCCAGCGCGGTGGCGTTGATCTTGTCATCCACGTCGGTGAAGTTGCGCACATAGGTCACGTGATCGTCGCCATAGACATGGCGCAAGAGCCGGAACAGCACGTCGAACACCAGCACGGGGCGGGCATTGCCCAGATGCGCGCGGTCATAAACCGTCGGGCCGCAGACATACATACGCACGTTCGTCGGGTCGATCGGCTGGAAGATTTCCTTCTTCCGGGTCCGGGAATTGGTGAAGCGTATGTCCATGGCCTCGTCCTTCGCAAATGTTGCGGCGGGCCTAGCAACTCTGATGATGGATTGGAATAGAGGACCGTCCCGCCGTTGACCGGGGAACCCCGGCCTATGTCAGCAGGTAATGCAGCAGATGATGTGTGCAGCGGTCGTCATGGTAACGCTGTTACCACGGAGCGGTATCCAAGCAAAGGAAAATCCGGCGCGGCGGCTGTGACCGCGCCGGTGCCGGATCAGGCGTAGCTGACCACCTCGTATTCTACCGCATCCGGGCCGTCGAAATAGAACCGCTGTCCGGGTTCGTAATCGGCGTGGCTGTGCGGGGCATAGCCCGCGGCCCGGACGGCTTCCTCGGCCGCCTTCAGGTCCGTGACGCGAAGGCCGATGTGGCACAGGCTGCCTTCGTGGCGATACCGCGGGATCGCGGCGTCCAGCGCCCGGGCCGGCGCGTAGAGCGCCAGATAGGTCTCTTCATTGCCGACATGCACGGTGTGGCCATTGTCCTTGGCCGGTCCTTCCCAGCGGATGCGCCAGCCAAAGACCTCTTGCAACAAGGCGGCGGTGGCGCGCGGATCGGGCACCGCGATATTGACGTGTTCAAGGGTGGTGGACATGGGAAACTCCTGTGATCCTGTCATCGGCGACCAAGGTAATTCCTGAACCGGACTTGAGGACAATCCAAAACTTCAACGAAAAAACAGTGCCTTGCGAAACCAGCCGCCGGACCCACAGGAAAACTTGCGCGAATCCCACCATCCGGCACACTGATCACATGAGCCGTGACACCGTGAACCGAATCTGCAGAACATTCCCCGGCGCCGAAGTCTCGGACCCTTGGGGCGGCGGGCATGATGCGTGGAAGGTCGGCGGCAAGATGTTCGCCTGCATCGGCAGCATGGGCGACGGGGTTTCGGTCAAGACACCGTCGGTCGAGGACGCGCAACTGCTGATCGAGATGGACCGCGGGCAAAAGGCCCCCTACTTCCACCGCTCATGGGTGCGCATCGACTGGGACAGGGTCCCCGAGGACGAATTGCGTGACAGGCTGGAAACCTCGTATTCCCTGATCTTTTCCGGCCTGACCAAAAAGAAGCAACGCGAAATCGCGGGCGACTGACCCCAGCCTCAGCAAACGCCGCTGTCTGGTCCCTGCCGGTCCCGCAAGCGCAATAGCGCGCCGAAAGGCGCGCTTATCGCGGGACCAAGGCCTCAGGCCGCCGGGAGCGCTCCCCCTGCGCGCGCGCCAGCGCGCACCGCTGGATTACGCCCCCGAAACCTTATTGATCCCGCTGCGCCTCCAGCGCGCGATAGATCGCCACGTTCTTGTTGTGCTCGTCCAGCGTCACCGCAAAATTATGCCCGTCCGCAGGGTTCAGCGTCTTGGCGACGAAGTACAGGTAATCGGTCTGCGCAGGGTTCAGCGCCGCCTCGATGCTGGCACGGCCCGGATTTGCAATCGGGGTCGGCGGCAGGCCGGAAATCACATACGTGTTCCACGGCGTCTCGCGGCGCAGTTCGGACTGGCGCAGCCCGCGGCCAAGGATGCCCTCGCCCTTGGTGATGCCATAGATCACCGTCGGGTCGGTTTGCAGCCGCATCCCCTTTTCCAGACGGTTGATAAAGACACTGGCCACCTCGGGGCGTTCTTCGGGGCCGCCGGTTTCCTTCTCGATGATAGACGCCAGGGTCAGCGCCTCTTCCGGGCTGGTCAGCGGCAGACCGCTGTCCCGGTTGGCCCAGGCCTGCGCCACGATCACCTCCTGCGCCTGCTGCATCCGGGCGATCAGGCTTTCGCGAGTGTCGCCCGGCGCGATCTCATAGCTGTCCGGCGCAAGGCTGCCTTCGGGGGGCACCTCCACCGTGCCTTCGAGAATGTCGATCTCTTTCAGTTCCTCGACCACCTGCCAGCTGGTCACGCCTTCGGCCAGCGCCACGCGATACCGCGTGTCGCGCGCCTGTTTGACCGTGGCATAGATCTCTGGCGCGGCCCCTTCGCCGGGGTCGAAACTGGCGCGTTCTTCGTAACGGCCGGTGTTCGGGTCGATCTCACGGACCTGTACGCTCGCCCGGGTGATACCAATGCGGTACACCACCTCTGTCCCGCAGGTCGAGGCACCGCCGCGCGTCACGATATCGACGATCTCGGCCATGGAGGCCCCTTCGGGGACGATATAGCTGCCCGCTTTCAGGGATTGCGCCTTGTCGGAGTAATCCGCGCCCAGCCGCAGCATCAGCGGGCTGGCCACCGCCTCGCGATCGCCCAGATCCTCGGACACGGCGCGCATGTTGGTGCCACGCGGCACCTCAAGGCAGATCGGCGCGGTCAGCGGCCCCTCTGCGGTGTATTGCCGTTGCGCCCAGATCAGGGCGCCGCCGAGGAGAAAGAGCGCGACGACCAGAAAGGTCAGCGCGTTCGAGGCGATACTGCGCCACATTTGGAGTTACTCCACCTTTCCGAAGATCACGCTGGCATTGGTGCCGCCGAACCCGAAGGAGTTCGACAGGGCGTAATCCACCTTGCGTTCCCGCTTGGCATTGGGAGCAAGATCGATGGGCGAGTTGACCGCCGGGTTTTCAAGGTTGATCGTCGGCGGAACAACTTGGTCGCGGATCGCGAGGATCGAAAAGATCGCCTCGATCGCGCCGGCCGCGCCCAGCAGGTGGCCGGTTGCGGATTTGGTGGACGACATGGTTGCCTTGGACGCGTGATCACCCAGAAGGCGTTCCACAGCGCCCAGTTCGATGGTGTCCGCCATGGTCGAGGTGCCGTGCGCGTTGATATAGTCCAGCGCCGTCGGCTCCAGCCCGGCATCCTTCAGCGCGGCCCGCATGGACCGTTCACCGCCTTCGCCATCCTCGGAGGGGGCGGTGATGTGATAGGCGTCGCCCGACAGGCCGTAGCCGCAGACCTCTGCATAGATCTTTGCGCCGCGCGCCTTGGCGTGTTCGTATTCTTCCAGAACCACGACCCCCGCGCCTTCACCCATGACAAAGCCGTCACGGTCCGCGTCATAGGGGCGGCTGGCCTTTTTCGGATCGTCGCCACGCTTGGTCGACAGGGCCTTGCAGGCGTTGAAGCCCGCGATACCGATTTCGCTGATGGCGGCCTCGGCCCCGCCCGCGATCATGACATCGGCATCGCCATATTTGATCAGCCGTGCCGCATCGCCGATGGCATGCGCCCCGGTGGAACAGGCCGTCACAACCGCATGGTTCGGCCCCTTGAAGCCGTAGCGGATCGAGACGTTGCCCGAGATCAGGTTGATCAGTGCGCCGGGGATAAAGAAGGGCGACACGCGGCGCGGGCCCTTGTCGCGGATCAGAAGCGCGGTTTCGGCGATGGAATTCAGACCGCCGATGCCGGACCCGATCATAACACCGGTGCGCAGGCGATCCTCTTCGCCCTCGGGCGTCCAGTCAGCGTCGCGCACGGCCTGTTCTGCCGCGGCAATGCCGAACTTGATGAAGTCGTCGACCTTGCGCTGTTCTTTTTTGTCCATCCAGTCGTCGGCATTGAAGGTGCCGTCGCTGCCATCGCCATACGGCACTTCGCAGGCATAGGTGGTGGCAAGGTGACTGGCGTCGAACTTGGTAATGGTGCCCGCGCCGGACTGTCCGTCCAGCAGCCGCGACCACGTTTCCTCGACTCCACAGGCCAACGGTGTGACCAATCCTAATCCGGTGACGACAACGCGACGTGCCATGCGCCTGCCCTTCTCTTGTTCGCTCTTTATCCCGCTCTTACCGCGCGAAGCCCCACAGGGGCAAGAGGATCACCGCGCGATCGGCAGAAGACCGACCCCCGGGGGTTCTTGTTTGATTTGTATCTTGCCCAGCAGAGGCTGGTGGATGCACAGCCCCTCAGGCCCAGTCGTCGCCCAGATCCGCCCGCGCCCGGTCGATCCAGTGATCGGCCAGCCAGTCGCAGGGTTTGGAATAGCGGATGACCGACCCGCTGTACCCGGACAGTGCGTCCGTCATCTTGGGCCGACCGTGGAAACAGACGACGCGCGCATCGGCGGGCAGTTTCGGCGCGCGCAGATAGTTGGTCGGGAACGGGTTGCAGTCGTACTTGAAGGACACGACCCAAGGCTCTGGGATATAGGTGAAAACGCCGCGATCCATCGCCTTGTGCGAAGTATAGCGCTGCTCGGACCCGCGCGCTTTTTCCACCTCTTCGTAGGGGTTGGCGGCCAGATCGTCATAGAGGAACCCGTGCAGCGCCGGATCGAAGCGAAAGACAGATCCGTGCCCGGTAGGCCGCCCCTTACGCTTTTCCGTCCAATCGTGGCGCATGGCCACCGTTCCGGGGGCCAGATCGTGGATCTCGTCCAGCGATCCGGTGATCACCACATCGAGGTCAAAGCCCAGCACAGGCCCTTCGAGATCCGGCACCAGACCGGGCCGGAACAGCGAGGTCTTGCGCATCGCCCCCTGCCGGTTCGCCACCGCAAGGGCCGCGTTCATCGGTTCCAGGAAGGGTTCCACCGGCAGGTCCAGCACCTCGATATCCGGGTGCAGACCGTCCGCATGTTCGGTCATGACCATGAAACGCACCGGGCGCGACAGGTTGCGCCGCACGCCGGAATAAAGGCGGTTGACGTATTCGGGGCCAAACAGCGTGCCCCACTTGATGCACATGATATTGACCCGTGTCATCGCGCCCTTCCCTTTTCCGGTTCGGGCCAGATAACAACGCGCGGGCGGGAATACCAGCGCTTGCCGCAGCACATGCTCTGGGCTAACGTGCCGTCCAACCTGATCCCGAAGGGAGGACGTGATGGAGATTGCATCGACCCTCCGGGTTGCGCGCTGACACAAGGCCCGCCGCCCGTGCATGTGAACCGGACCGCCGCGCGCGGACCGTATCTGAATGCTTGAACGGGATTCCACCAAATTGACCGACTATACACTTGCCGACCTTGGATGGTCGGACCACTTCGCGCGCCAGCTGGATGGTGACGAAACGCTTACACCTCTGCGCATCACCGAGGTCCACCGCGACCGCCTGCGGGTGCTTGGCGCGAATGGCGCTGCGGAACTCATCCCCACCGAATCCTCTGGCGCCTATGTGGTTGGCGACTGGGTGCTGAGTGACGGGGTGCACGCGGTGCGCCGCCTGACGCCGTTTTCCGATCTGGCCCGCCGGGCAGCGGGACGCGACGCCGTGTTGCAACGCATCGCGGCCAATCTGGACACGCTGGCCGTGGTCACCAGTTGCAACGCCGATTTCAACCCCGCGCGGCTGGAACGCTACCTGGCATTGGCGCACAGCGCCGGTTGCCTGCCGCTGATCGTGCTGACCAAGTCCGACCTGGCCGAGGATGCGGGCGATTTCCTGCGCCGGGCCGAACGGATTTCGCCCTTGGCCAGTGCCATCGCGCTGGACGCCACCGACCCTGAAGACGTGGACCGTCTGACACCATGGTGCCGCGATGGGCAGACGCTGGCGCTTGTCGGGTCTTCGGGTGTGGGCAAAACCACCCTGCGCAACCTGCTGACCGGAGAGTCGGCGGAAACGCAGGCCATCCGCGAAGATGACGCCAAGGGCCGCCACACCACCACCACGCGCAGCATGGTGGCGACGCGCGCGGGGGGGTGGCTGATCGACACGCCGGGCATGCGCGAATTGCAGCTTGCCGGGGTCGAGGACGGCATCAGCGCCGTCTTCGAGGACATCGAGCAACTGGCGCAGGACTGCCGGTTCCGCGATTGCGCGCATCAGGGGGAACCCGGCTGCGCCGTGCAGGCGGCCATTGCGGCGGGGGAACTGGACCCCGACAGACTGGCGCGCTGGCAAAAGCTGCTGCGTGAGGACCGGTTCAATTCCGAAACCGTGGCCGAGGCGCGGGCACGGGGCAAGGCCTTCAACCGGATGGTCAAGGACGCGGTCGGCAAGAGCAAACGAAAGCGCGATCCGGGCGGTCTGGCCTGAGACAGCCGGGCAGGTCCAAAGCGCCTGCCCGGCAAATTTCCGCCTGCGCGCGCGTTTTTTGTGGTGCCGTAAGGTCACGCCGCGGTGCGGCAGCCCCTTGAGAGATTGAAAGCCGGAGCAGTTTCCCGCTACCCCCGTTAGCGCTAACTCAATTATTGGAGGCTCCCATGAGCACCCCCCAGATCGACACCGGCATGATCGCCGAAGCCGCCTATAACCTTTGGCTGGAAGAAGGTTGCCCGAATGGCCGCGACCAGGAACATTGGTTCCGCGCCACCGAGGCCCTGAAAGCCGCCGCCAAGCCGGCCCGCAAGCCCCGCGCCAAAGCCGCCGCGAAACCGGCCGCCAAAAAGACCGCGCCCAAGGCGGCAGCCACCAAGGCAAAAGCCGCTGACAAGCCCGCAGGCGAGGCAAAGACCGAAGCAAAACCGGCGGCCAAACGCACCCGCGCGGCTGCGAAACCGGCCGCCAAAACCAAAGCCGCAGCCGAAGCAGCCCCCGTCGCCGCGACAGCAACGGCCAAGCCAAAGACCACGCGCAAACCGCGCAAGGCCCCGGCAAAAACTGACACCTGAATTGAAATAACGGCGGGGAGTACTGCCCCCGCCGCCCTTTAGGTCAGGACGCCAGCGGCATCCGCCGTTCGACGATCTCGGCCCACCACGAGCAGCCTGCAGGAATCGCCTCGTCGTTGAAGTTGTACTCCGGATGATGGACCATCGCCGTGTCGCCGTTGCCGACAAGGATATAAGCCCCCGGACGTTCCTCCAGCATATAGGCGAAATCCTCGCCGCCCATGACCAGTTCGGCCTCTTCGACGCCGCCGGACACGGCCTTGGCCACTTCGCGGGCGAACTCGGTCTGCTCGGGGTGGTTGACCATGACCGGATAGCCCTTGTGGTAGGTCACATCGGCTGTGCCGCCAAAGGTCGCCGCCACGCCTGCCGCAATCGCCTGAATACGTTCTTCTGCCAGCGCGCGCATTTCCTTGGACTGGGTGCGCACGGTGCCCTTGATGTGGACCCGCTGCGGGATCACGTTGAACGCCTTGGACGAGGTTTCAAACGAGGTCACGGAGACCACCACCTGATCCACCGGATCGGCATTGCGCGAGGCGATGGTCTGCAGGCTGAGCACCAGTTGCGAGGCCATGACCGTAGTGTCCACGGTCTCATGCGGCTTGGCCGCGTGGCCTCCGCGCCCTTCGAGATGGATTTCGAATTGGTCGGTGGCTGCAAAGAACGCGCCTTCGCGAATCGCGAAAGAGCCGACCGGACGGCCCGGCCAGTTGTGCATGCCATAGACTTCCTGAATGCCCCAACGCTCCATCATGCCGTCGTCGCACATCTCCTTGCCGCCGCCGCCGCCTTCTTCGGCGGGCTGAAAGATTACCACGACCGTGCCGTCGAAATTGCGGGTCTCCGACAGGTACTTGGCAGCGCCCAGCAACATGGCGGTATGGCCGTCATGACCGCAGGCATGCATCGCGCCATCGGTTTTGGAAGCGTAATCAAGCCCGGTCTGTTCATGGATCGGCAGCGCGTCCATGTCGGCCCGCAATCCGATCACCCTGCCCGACCCGGTGCCGCGTCCCTTGATGACACCGACAACGCCGGTCCGGCCAATGCCCGTAACAACCTCGTCACAGCCGAAATCCTTCAGCTTTTCCGCCACCATGGCCGAGGTTCGATGGGTTTCAAAAAGGATTTCAGGGTTCTCGTGGAGGTCCCGCCGCCAGGCGGTGATCTCGTCCTGCAGTTCTGCAAAGCGGTTCTTGACCGGCATCGTTTGCTCTCCTTGTGATGGTATGATGGCGCGACCCTGCCAGCGCGCAGAGACCTGCGCAAGACGGGACGCGACGGGGTTCTGATTATTTTGACCTTTCGGTCAAATAAGGGGTCGCGCGCCTAGCCGATGGGCATCCGGCGCTCTGCCATCTCGGCAAAGAAACTGGCCCCCACCGGGATCAGCGCGTCATTGAAATCATAGGCCGGGTTGTGCAGGTCGGCGCTGTCCTCGCCATTGCCAAGAAACAGAAAGGCGCCGGGGCGCGCGGCCAGCATGTCGCCGAAATCCTCGCTGCCCATCACGGGGGCAACATCGCGCTGCACCCGGCCAGAGACCGCCTCTGCCACATCCGCAGCAATGCGGGCGTTTTCCGCCGTGTTCACCAGCGCGTTGACCCCACCGTGAAAGATCAACTCGGCCCGGCATCCATGCGCGGCGGCGGAGGCGGTTACGATCTCCTCCATACGGCTGTCGATCACCGCGCGGTCCTCCGGGTGGTAAAAGCGGATCGTGCCGATCAGGCGCACGGTATCCGGCAGAACATTGTAGGCGTAGGTGTCCGACCGGATGCCGCCGACCGTCACGACCGCCGGGTGCTGTGGGTCGATGGCGCGCGACACCACGCTCTGCAGGGCCATGACGATCTGCGCGGCGGCAAGATTGGTGTCCCGCGCCAGATGCGGCATCGCCCCGTGGCCGCCCTTGCCCGTCACCACGATTTCGAACTTGTCATTGGCGGCAAGAAAGGGTCCGGCCCGCGTCCGGAACTCGCCCACCGGCACGCCGGGCCAGTTGTGCAGACCGTAAACCTCCTGCACGTCAAACTCGTCGAACACCCCATCGGCCAGCATGGCCTTTGCGCCGCCACCGCCCTCTTCGGCGGGCTGAAACAGCGCCACGACCGTTCCGTCGAAATTCCGGGTCTCTGCCAGATAGCGCACCGCCCCCAGCAACATGGTTGTGTGACCGTCATGACCGCAGGCATGCATCTTGCCCGCGATGGTCGAGGCATGATCCGCACCTGTCTGTTCATGGATCGGCAGCGCGTCCATGTCGGCGCGAAACCCCACGACGCGCCCGGTCGCGTCGCTACGCCCGCGGATCACGGCAATGACCCCGGTCTGCCCCACGCCTTCGCGGACCAGATCGCATCCCATGGCGCGCAGCTTTTCCGCCACCAACGCGGCGGTTCGGTGCTCCTCAAATCGTAATTCCGGGTTTCGGTGGATGTCCTGACGCAGCGCGGTCAGGTCCTCTTGCCATTCGGCAATGCGGTTCTTGATCGGCATGACATGGCCCCCTTGGCTGTGACCAGCGTGACAGCCCGCATGCCCCACGGCAAGCGGCGTCAGAGGTTGGGACCGGGCACCAGCCTTGAGCCGTCAAAGAACCGTCCCATGCGGAACCGCGTCAGATCATGCCCCGGATCGCGCCCTGTCGCCAGATCCACGGCAATCCGGCCAAAACCCGGCCCCGCGCCAAAGCCATGCCCGCACATGCCGGTGACAACGGTCAGGCCGGGCAGTTGCGCGACCCGGTCCACAACCGGCACCACATCAGGCAGCACATCGATCATGCCGCCCCAGGTGCCGCGCGGGACCACCCGCCCGACCGCCGGATAGATCGTCGCGAACCGCTCTGTGATCTCATCCACTTTTGCCTCGTTCGGGCCGGGATCCAGAATGCGCATCCGCTCAAAGGGGCTGACCTCTGCCGCGCTCCAGTGGCGCGGCGTGGAAAAGGCATCGGGCCATCCGCGCGGCTGCGGCGGGCGCGGATGAACGTCAAATTCACCCGACATGGCCAGCGGCAGGTAATGCCGCGCGTGACGCAACAGGTCCGGACCAAGGTAAAGCTCGCCAAAGGCGGCGGGCGCCAGTGTGTAGCCGCCATCGGCGCGCGCGCGAAAGGCCAGCCGATCATCCACCGCCGCCGTGTCCACCACCTGCGGCAAGGGCTGTGTCGCCACCACGGTCGACCGCACTGACAATTGCGGAATATCCACGCCGTGCCGCCGCAGGAAGAGCGAGGACCACGCGCCCCCTGCCAGCACCACCGCCCCGGCCCGGATCCGGCCTGCCTCTGTGACGACGCCCGTCACCCGGCCTGCCTGCCGGTCCAGCCCGCGCACCGCGCAATGTTCCCGGATCAGCGCGCCCTCGGCCTGCGCCAACCGCGCCAGTTCCGGCACCGCGACCCAAGGCTCGCCCTTCATGTCCGTCGGCGTATGCAGCGCCCCGATCCAAGGCGCGCGCGGCAACCCGAGACGCCGCAACATGGTCTCGCGGCCCAGCAATTCAGAGCTGACGCCTAGTGGCCGCGCCGCCTGCAGCCAACCTTCGAAACCGGCCATCTCCGATTCGCGGTGCGCCAGGTAGGTCACGCCCACCGTCTTGACGCCCAGACGCCCGTGGCAATCGCGATCCAGATCCTGCCACAACTGCTGCGACTCCAGCGCGATCGGAATCTCGGCCAGATCGCGCCCCTGCACGCGGATCCAGCCCCAGTTGCGCGAACTCTGTTCCGCGGCGACCCGGCCCTTTTCCAGCAGGACTACCCGCAGCCCACGCCGCGCGGCGAACAGTGCCGCCGAAACGCCAATCACGCCGCCGCCGATTACCACCAGATCCGCCGCCTCGGGCAGGTCATCCCGAAACGTCAGGGCACCAGCAGCGCGAAAGGGGATTGTCACCGGTTCACGTGCCATCTCAGGCCAACCGCTCCAGCAACCGCTGCATGAACTGCCGCCCCTCGTCGAATTGCGCCAGCGTGATGTATTCATCCGGCTGATGCGCCACGGTGATGCTGCCGGGGCCGCAGACCACGGCCTTGTAGCCCGCCACCTGAAAATGACTGGCCTCGGTGCCGTAGCTCACAAAGTTTTCGGAATTGTCGCCGGTGATCTGGCGCACCAGCCCCTCGGCGGTGTTGTCCTCTTCCGGCGCAAAGGGCGGCAGGCTGAACTTCTCGGTCACCTCGATCCACGCCTCGGGGCGGATCGCCTGCATGCCCTTGGTCAGCTCCGCCACCTTTTCTTCGGTCAGGCGGCGCCACTGATCCAGCGTTTCACCCGGCACCACGCGATAGCCGAAACCGAACTCGCAGTCCTTGGCGGCGATGTTGTGGGCGGTGCCACCGTGGATCTGCCCGACATGCACGTTGGTGTAGGGCGGGTCGAACAGACCGGCCATGCCGACGGGCGCTGCCGCCGACAGTGTGGCGTTCATCTGGTTGGCCCAATCGATCATCTTGGCCCCCCACATGATCGCGCTGACGCCGGTGTGCAAAAGCGAGCTGTGGACTTCGAAGCCGTGCACATGCACCCAATAGGTCACGCCGCCCTTGTGGCCTGTGACCGCCTTCATCATTGTGGGTTCGCCGACGATCACATCCGATGCGCGGGGCAGCACCTGCATCGCCTTGATCAGCGGCGGGGCCCCGGCGCAGCCGATTTCCTCATCGTAGGACAGCGCGATCTGCAAGGGCCGGGTGACACCGCGCCTTTGCGCCTCGACCAGCGCCCAGATCGCCAAAGCGTCAAAGCCCTTCATATCCGTTGTGCCGCGGCCGAAAAGCTTGCCGTCCTTTTCGGTCACGGTGAAGGGATCGGTGGACCACTCCTGCCCGTCCACCGGGACCACGTCCGTGTGCCCCGACAGAATCACCCCGCCTTCGATCTCCGGCCCCACATGGGCGAAAAGCGCTGCCTTTTCCGGCTCATCGGGTTTGACATGACGGTGGACCGTGATGCCGTGCCCGGCCAGATAGGCCTGCACCCAGTCGATCAGCGGCAGGTTGATGTCGCGGCTGACGGTGGGAAAACTGACCAGCTTATCCAGCAGGGCGCGCGGGGACAGCACCTCGGGCATCGGGGACCTCTTTGTGTTGGTGTGCGTATCCCTGTCACGGCAGCCGGATGTCCGCAACCACGGGGTAGTGATCCGATGGCCAGTCCCCCGCCCGCCTGCCCCGCACTGCCCAAGGACCGTTCAGAACCGTCACCTGCGGGCTGTGCAGGATGCGGTCGAGGGCGGGCAACAGGTGCAGGCCCCGATTGAAATGAAAGCTCGCCCCATTGGGGTCGGTCAGTGTCAGGCCGGCCCTTTGCAGGGTCCGTACCGGGGTCCACCGCATAAAGGAATTCGTATCGCCCATCACGATCACCGGCATGCCGTCCGCCAGCGCCGGGGCGGCATGATCCGCAACGCGGGCTGCCGCATGGCGGCGTTTGAGGGCGTCGAAGAAATGGAAATGCACGTTGTAGACGCGAAAGACTTGCCCGCCACGGTCTTCGAACTCGGCCCAGGTGGCATGATAGATCCAGAACCCGCGTCTGCGTTTTTCCCGCGCCACGACATCGGGAGGGTCGTGGAAGAACCACCCATGATCGCGCAGCCGCAGCCTGTCGGTTCGGTAGAAGATCGGCTGTCGCGTTGGAAAGCGTCGCCAGTCGCCGCTGGCGGCCACCCCGTACCCGGGATTGCGCGACAACAGCCAGTCGCGGGCAAGGTTCACATCGCGGTTATCGTCCGGGCCGATGCTGACCATTTCCTGAAAGGCGACAAGGTCCGCATCCGTCTCCTTGAACACCGCATCCAGCGCATGTTTGCGGTCCTCCCAATCGGAAAGGGACCACGGGCCGCGCGCCTTTGTCATGCGGATGAAATGGACGTTGTGAGTGGCAATGCGCAGCGCATCGGGCGCGGGGTGCGGCGGACGGGACGGTGCGGCACACCCCGTCAGCAGTAACAAGCCCGACAGCGCGGCAATCAACCGGACGGCCGCGCGCATGATCAGCCGCCCTCCGGGACCGGCGTATCGCGCAACCATTTGCCGTCAAACCACTCCGTGTACCAATCTGGCCTGTCCGATTCGACGGCGCGCAGCACCTGCGCCGCCGCGCCGTAATCGTCGATCGACAGGCTGATATAGGGCTGATCGCGGCTGGGCATCAGGATCTGGATCTGGAACCCGCCGCGCCGAAAGAACCCGTTTCCCCGCTCGTTCCACTGAATCCCCGGCAGGTGCCGGTCAAACACCGTGCGGATATCCTCTGCCCCATCGAAGGCACAGGCCGGATTGGGCGGCAGCAGATCCTCGATCCCGAACCGGTCCCCCAGCGAGGGGTCATCGGGCGACGGCGGCGGCGGACCGTCAAAGCGGTAGATCCGGATCAGCGCCGCCATCCCCTGCCCCGGTCAGTAACCGCTGTCCGTGGTCAGGACAAAATGGCCCGGGCTGACCTCATCATAGCGCGAGGGCTCGGGCTCATAGTCAATCGGATGGATCGGCGAGGGAATCGGTTTGAATTTCAGGTCCTTTTCGGACTTGCGCTTGCGCGGGTCAGCGATGGGAACCGCCTTCATCAGGGCCTGCGTATAGGGATGGCGCGGGTCTTCGAACACGGCGCGGCGCGGTCCCAGTTCAACGATCCGGCCAAGGTACATGACACCGACGCGGTGGCTGACCCGTTCGACCACCGCCATGTCGTGACTGATGAAGAGATAGCCCAGCCCCAGTTCCGCCTGCAGCTCCATCATCAGGTTGATGACCTGCGCCTGCACCGAAACGTCCAGTGCGGAAACCGCCTCATCAGCCACAATCAGACGCGGGCGCAGGGCCAGTGCGCGGGCGATGGCGATCCGCTGCCGCTGACCGCCGGACAGTTCGTGCGGATAACGGCGCATGAAGCTGCGCGGCAGTTCGACCCGGTCGAACAGCTGCGCGACGTTGTCCATCACCGCCTGCCCTTTTTCGATGCCGTAGTTGTGGATCGGCTCGGCCACCTGATCGGCAAGCTGCAACTGCGGGTTCAAAGAGGCAAAGGGATCCTGAAAGATCATCTGCATGTCGCGCCGCGCCTCGCGCAGCGCCTCGGTCCCAAGGCTCATGATGTCCTTGCCATCAAGGTCGATCTTGCCCGACAGCGGTTCGACCAGCCGCAGGATCGACCGCCCGGCAGAGGATTTGCCGCAGCCGGATTCGCCCACAAGACTGAGCGTCTGACCCTTGTTTAGGACAAAGGACACGTCTTCGACCGCGTGAACATTGGCCACGGTGCGGCGGAAAAAGCCGCCCTTGACCGGAAAACGCGTTGTCAGCCCCTCGACCGTCAAAAGCGGCTGGTCGGTGCCTGGGATCGGACGCAGATCCTGATCGGAACGGCCTACCAGCTTCATCGGTTCGGGCAGGTCCTTGCCCGTCATCTCTCCCAGCTTGGGCACTGCGGCCAAGAGCGCCTTTGTATAGGGGTGCTGCGGATGCTCGAAGATCTGTTCGACCGGCCCTTCCTCGACCTTGTTGCCGCGGAACATGACGATCACGCGGTCGGCCATCTGTGCCACCACGGCCATGTCGTGGGTGATGAACATCACCGCCGTCCCGGTTTCCCGCTTCAATCGGTCCATGAGCGCCAGAATCTCGGCCTGAATGGTCACGTCCAGCGCGGTGGTCGGCTCATCCGCGATCAGCAGACGCGGCTTGCAGGCCATGGCCATGGCGATCACCACGCGCTGGCGCATGCCGCCGGAAAGTTCGTGCGGATATTGCGTCAAACGGCGTTCGGGTTCGGGGATTCGCACCTCGCGCAGCAGTTCGATTGCGCGGTCATCGGCCTGCTTTTTGGACATGCCGCGATGGACCCGCAGCCCCTCTGTCAGCTGTTTTCCCACGGTGAACACCGGGTTCAGCGCGGTCATCGGCTCCTGAAAGATCATCCCGATCTCGTTGCCGCGAATGCTGCGCATATGTTTCTGGTCCAGCGTGCGCAGATCGACCTCGCCGCCTTCCTTGCGGTCGAACAGCAGCCGCCCACCGGCGATGTCGCCGCCGCCATATTCCACCAGCCGCATCAGGGACAGCGACGACACCGACTTGCCCGACCCGGATTCGCCCACAACACAGACGGTCTCTCCGGGACCGATGTCAAAACTGACATCCTCGACGCCCAGAACCGGTCCGTCCTTGGTCTGGAACTCGACCCGCAGCTTTTCGATCCGTGCGATCGGCCCCTTCGACGTCCCCGTCGGCATGTCCAGCATGTCCCGCGCTCCCCGTGGTTTGCCAGTGGTTTGATTGCCGAGGCTATGGGCAGGCCACGGAGCCTGTAAAGGGGGCGGATGCTTTTACGTTAGGCAACGCTTGCAATTTGCGCATGTTATGCGTTCGATGGGCGGTGAGTGGGGTTTGCGGTACATCTATGGAACGAAGCGGTTGCAACGCCCGGTCCATCTGTTGAATCCTCCCCACCACAATCCAAAGGACCGGACTAAGCCGGTCGAGACCAACATGGAGTGACGTTATGAAACTCAAGACCCTGATGCTCGGGGCTGTGGCCGCGATGGCGTTTGCGCCTGCCGCATTCGCCGAGCGCGGTTCGGATGGCGAGGTGAAGATCCTGTATTGGCAGGCGCCCTCGATCCTGAACCCGTTCCTGTCGGGCGGCACCAAAGATGTCGAATCCTCGTCGATGATCATCGAGCCGCTGGCACGCTACAACGAAATGGGCGAGCTGGTTCCCTGGCTGGTTGAGGAAATCCCCACCGTGGAAAACGGTGGCGTCAATGCCGAGCTGACCCAGATCACATGGAAGATCACGCCCGGCATCCTGTGGTCGGACGGCACGCCCTTCACCTCCGAAGACGTGAAGTTCACCTATGAATACTGCACCCATCCCGAAGGCGGCTGTGCGCAGCTGACCAAATTCGAGGGTGTGACCTCTGTCGAGACGCCGGACGAAACCACCGTTGTCGTCACCTTCGGCGGCGCGACCCCCAACCCCTACGGCCCGTTTGTGGGCGGCGAAAGCCCGATCCTGCAGAAGGCCCAGTTCGAAGGCTGCGTCGGCGCGGCTGCCTCGACCTGCACCGATGAAAACTTTGGCCCGATCGGCACCGGCCCCTTTGTGGTCACCGAGTTCAAACCGAACGACGTGATCACCATGGTCGCCAACGACAACTACCGTGACCCGGCCAAGCCGGCCTTCGCCAGCGTGACCTTCAAGGGTGGCGGCACGGCCGCTGCGGCGGGCACCGCTGTCATGGAAACCGGCGAATTCGACTACGCGTGGAACCTGCAGCTTGCGCCCGACGTCATCTCCAAGATGGAACAAGGCGGCAAGGGTGTGCCGGTCGCAGGCTTTGGCCCGCTGCTGGAACGCATCATGCTGAACAACGCCAACCCCGATCCGGCACTTGGCCCGGATGAGCGTTCGGTCATTCGCCCGCACCCGTTCCTGAGCGATCCGGCAGTCTACAAGGCGATGTCGATGGCCATCGACCGCCCGCTGCTGGTCGAAGTCGGCTACGGTCAGGCCGGTCGCGTGTCCTGTTCCTGGGTCCCGGCTCCGGCGGCCTTTGCCGTAGATATCGAAGGCTGTGACGTGCAGGACATCGATGGCGCCAAGGCAATGCTGGACGCCGCGGGAATCGTCGACACCGATGGTGACGGCATCCGCGAAAAGGATGGTGTGCCGCTGTCGATTGTCTACCAGACCTCTGTCAACGCCGTCCGTCAGGACTTTCAGGCTCTGATCAAGGAATGGTGGGAACAGATCGGCATGGAAGTCGAACTGCGCTCCATCGACGCCTCGGTCTTCTTTGGTGGGGACGCCGGCTCGCCGGACACCTTCCAAAAGTTCTATGCCGACGTGGAAATGTACGCCAACACCTTCAACGGCACCGACCCGCAGGCCTACCTTGGCAACGGTCTGTGCGACAAGGCTCCGCGTCCGGAAACCCAGTGGCAGGGTGAGAACATCTCCCGCTTCTGCGACGAGGAATACGACGCCCTCCACAAGCAGCTGACCGAGACCGCCGACATGGCCGAGCGTTCGCGCATCGGCAAGGAACTGTCGCGCATGGCGTTCGAGCGTGGCGCGATGATCCCGCTGGTTCACCGTGGCCGTCTGTCGGCACATGCCAACAGCCTTGGCGGCGTCAAGCTGAACGTCTGGGACTCCGAGCTGTGGAACGTTGCCGACTGGTACCGGATCGGCGGCTGACCCATTGAGCCGGGGCGCCGCGGCGCCCCCTCCGCAGGCCGGGTATCCCCCGGCCTGCCCCCTTCGGCCACAAGGCCGCAAAATCTGAGGCGCCGATGCTCTCATTTGCGACACGCCGTCTGATCCTCTCGATCCCGACGCTTCTCTTCATCAGCTTTGTCATCTTCATGCTGCTGCAACTCGCCCCCGGCGACCCGATGGCGCAGGTCCCGCTGACCGTGCCCCCGGAGGTCAAGGAAAAGATGCGACAAGCACTTGGCCTCGGCGAGCCACCACTCGTGCAGTACTGGAAATGGCTGGTCCAGATGTTCTGGATCGAACCCAAGGTCTTTGTCGACTGGATGTTCGGTACGCAATTCGCGTGGCACTGGGAGGTTCCGGTCACCCCGTTGAGTGAAAACCAGCTGACCACGCTGACCGACGCGGGCCGTATCCGCGAGGTCGATGGCGTTTTGCAGGTGCTGGTGCAGGATCAGCGCGTGATTTCCTGGCAGACCCGGTCGCCGGTGATGGACATCGTGATCCAGCGGATTCCGCAGACGCTCTGGGTGGTGGGCACCGCCTATGTCGTCGCCATCCTCATCGCGCTGCCGGTGGGCGTCTACTCCGCTTACAAGCAGTATTCGATCTTCGACCAGTCCGGCACCTTTGTCACCATGATCGGCTTTTCGATCCCCCCCTTCTTCACCGGGCCGCTGCTGATCGTGATCTTTGCCGTGCAGCTTGGCTGGTTCCCGTCGAAATATGACACCACCCATGTCGTCAACGACTGGGATAGCTTCAAGGTGCAGCTGAACCAGATGATCATGCCCGTCATGGTGCTGGCGCTCCAGATCACTGCCCAGCTCAGCCGCTACATGCGCGCCTCTACTCTGGACAACCTTGGACAGGACTATGTCCGCACCGCGCGTGCCAAAGGGCTGTCAGAGGCGGTTGTCGTCACCTCTCATGTCGTCCGCAACTCGATGATCCCGGTGGTGACCGTGATCGCGCTGGGGGTGCCGTCGATCTTTGGCGGTGCCATCATCACCGAGAACGTGTTCAGCGTGAATGGCATCGGCCAGTTGCTGATCACGTGGCTGTTTGCCAACGACCTGCCGGGTGTCATGACCCTGACCTTCATCTTCGCCGTGCTGATCGTGCTCTTCAACCTGATCGCCGACATCCTCTACGGCCTGCTCGACCCGAGGATCCGCTATGACTGACAGCCCGCAGAACGACGTCATCCTTGGCGAAAACGCGCCCCTTCAGGCGATCGAGGCGCTCAAGGACAAGGAACCTTCCAAGCCGCCCCGCTCTCGCGGCAAGGACGTCTGGGACCAGTTCCGCAAGCACAAGGGCGCGATGTTCGGCCTTGGGTTCCTGACCTTCATCACCCTCGCGGTTCTGGTCGGCCCCTTCCTTTGGGACGCGGATCCGACCAAGACCGATATCCGCAACAAGAATTTCCGCCCGATCTACGTGGCGCTGTGGGATTCGGACGCCAAGACCGGCTGGTTGAAACCACTGGGGTCTGACCAACTGGGCCGCGACCAACTGGCCCAGATGCTGTCGGGCGGACGGGCGTCGATGGCCGTGGGCTGGGCGGCGATGATCCTCAGCCTTGTGATCGGCACCGCCGTGGGCGTCACGGCGGGCTATTTCAGACGGCTAGACGGCCCCCTTATGCGGATGACGGACCTGTTCCTGTCCTTGCCGATCCTGCCTTTGCTGCTTTTGGCCGTGACCCTGTTCCGACAACCGCTGAGTGCGAATTTCGGGCTGGAAGGCGGGATGTTCATCCTGATCGTGACCATGATCGCGATCACTTCCTGGATGCCGACGGCGCGCATCGTGCGCGGCGATATCCTTGCCATCAAGGAACGCGAATTCGTTCTGGCCGCCCGGTCGATCGGCACCACGCAGGGCAAGATCATCCGCCGTCACCTGCTGCCCAACGTGCTGTCGCCCATCATGGTCTCGGCCGCACTGGGGCTGGCCACCGCCATCATCACGGAATCGGCGCTGAGCTTCCTTGGCGTCGGCTTCCCCTCGGACTTCCCCACATGGGGCAAGATGCTGGCCGATGCGGTGGTGCGGATGGAGGAATTCCCCGAACGCGTCCTGCTGCCCGGGATCGCCATTTCGCTGACGGTGCTGTCGGTCAACTACCTTGGTGACGGTCTGCGCGACGCGCTGGACCCGCGGATCAGAGGACGCTGAACAGAGCAAACGGCAAGAGGGGCGGTTCGGAAACGGGCCGCCCTTCGTCTTTTGGGGCGCTTTCCGCTTGGCTTCCAGTTGCCCGGATCCCTCCTCATTCCGCCAGTTTGTAAAAAAGAATGAGATATGGCCCTGCCGCCCGCCACGCGAACAGCCGTCACAGGGCCTGGGCGAACCATCGGGCCCCTCATTCTCTCGCATCCGAAAATTCCAGAACGTTGTTCCGGATACTCTGCCTCGCCACATAGATCATGCCCTTGCCAAGCGACGGCAACCTCCTCATTTGGAACAAAATCCCGATTCACGTTTTCCGGAGGCTGCCATGTATGAATCACTGGGCTTCGAAAACCTGACCGCGCCACAGGCGGTGGTCTGGTTCGCACTGATCCTTGGGGCGGCCTTTGGCCTCTTGGCCGAGCGCACGCGCTTCTGCTTTCGCCGCGGCCTCGTCGGAGAGGATCGCCGCGCCGCCCTTGGCGTCTGGCTGACCGCACTGGCTGTGGCCATCCTCGGCACGCAAGGCGCCGTGGCAATGGAGTGGATCAGTTTCGACGATCACCGTTTCATGGCCGCCGATCTGCCCTATGCCGCGATCCTTGTGGGCGGCGCCCTGTTTGGCGCGGGTATGGTGCTGACGCGCGGCTGCGTCTCGCGCCTGACGGTGCTGACCGGCTCCGGCAACCTGCGCGCCCTGACCGTGCTGGCGGTCTTTGCCGTTGTCGCCCATGCCACCCTGAAGGGCGTGCTCGCCCCGGTGCGCCTGACATTGGCGGAACCGACACTGCCGCTGGGCGACACCGTCAGCCTCGCCGCCCTGCCCGGCGGCGCGCTGCTCTGGTCCGGGCTGCTGGCGATTGCGGCGCTGGCCTATGCGCTGCGCTCGGGCAACAGCCCGCTGATGCTGATCGGGGCGGCCCTGCTTGGCCTGCTTGTTCCGCTGGGATGGGTCGGCACCGGCTTTGTCCTCTATGACGACTTCGACCCGATCGCGATGGAAAGCCTCGCCTTTACCTCGACTTGGGCCGATACGCTGTTCTTCACCGTTGCTTCCACCTCGATCCCGGCTGGGTTCGGCGCTGGCCTGATCGGCGGCGTGCTGCTGGGCGCCCTGTTCTCCTCGCTGGCCGCGCGCCGGTTCCAGTGGCAAAGCTTTTCCTCGCCGCGGGAAACAGGCCGCTACCTCGCCGGTGCCACGCTGATGGGTGTCGGCGGCGTGCTGGCCGGTGGCTGCACCGTGGGCGCGGGCCTCTCCGGGGTTCCGACGCTCTCCATCGCAGCCTTGCTGGCCATCGGCGCCATCGCCGCTGGCGCGCTGCTGACCAATGCCGCGCTCACCGCCGCCCCGCGCGGCGCAGCCCTGCAACCGGCCGAATAACCCTCCAAGGGGTCTATTTACTGGTGAATCCCTTCGCGCGCCCGACGGGCGCGCGCCGGTCGACCCGCGCAAGCGGGGCGAAACCCGTCTCAGATCCGGTTACAGATCGGGGCCGCTGCCTTCTACATGGTGCCGTATACGCCGGATCATCAGCCAGACGATCGCGACCACCGGCAGAGTCACGACGGCCGTCATCGTCCCCTTGCTCAACCCAAGCACCTCGGCCACCGGGTACAGCAGGTATCCTGCCAGAGACACCGCGTAATAGCTGATCGCCACCACCGACAGGCCCTCGACCGTCTTCTGCAATTGCAACTGCAGTTCCGCGCGCTTGTCCATGCTCTCCAGCAACAGCTGGTTCTGGGCAGAGCGGCCAACCTCGACCCGCGTTCGCAGCAGATCGGCAGCCCGCGTGGCGCGGTTTGTCATGTTCTCCAAACGCCGCTCGGAGCTTTTGACCGTGCGCATGGCAGGATCGTAGCGCCGCGTCATGAACTCCTTGAACGTCTGCCGCCCCAGGAACCGCTCCTCGCGCAGGACCTCGATCCGCTGACCGACAATGGCCTCATAGGCCCCGGTCGCGCCCAGACGGAACGCCGTCCGCGCCGTCAGACTTTCCAGTTCCGCCGAAGCCTTCAGCAGGGCCTTCAACGTGTGCTCTTCGAGCCCGTCGTCCTCGGTCATGATCTGCATCAGACGGGTCAGCTCCGCGTCGATCTCTCCCAGCCGGGGGCCGATTTCGCGCACCCGCGTAAAGCCCAGCATCGACATCGCCTTGTAGGTCTCGATCTCGCACAGCCGCTGCACGATGCGCCCCACGCGACGGCGGCCGACGCCGTCCCGCGCAAAAACCGCAAACCGCTGATGGCCCGACGGATCGATGCGGAAATCGCCCGCCACAACAGCATCACTGTCGATCACGTCACTGACCGCCACGCTTTCCGGCACCAGCCAGTCGTTGATCATCCGGCTGATCGCCTCGTCGTCTTCGGGCCGCTGTTCGACGCGGAGCATGGCCGAGGTCACCCGGACGCCCGGTGCGCGTTCCAGCCAGTCCGATGGGAAGACGTCGAAATCTGCCGGGTCAAAAGGCCGTTCGCCCAACCCGTGCATGAAGACCGTGTAGGTGACGAATTCGGTATGCTGTTCCCACTTCAGGTGGTGCTGGCCGATCTGCCCCTGGTAATGCGTGGCCCCCGGCTGCGGATGCGGGGTTCCGTAGCGGTCCAGCAACTCGATCAGATGCGTCAGGTCCGCGCTGCGATCACGTGAGGCGGCGTCCTTGGGCTGTTTGACCGCAAGAAACATCGCGCGGCAGGGCGCTGTAAGCGAGGGAAAGGGGCGCGCGTGCAACTCATTGGCCAGCTTGTAACGCAGCGGGTGATCCTGGATGGGCGGCATGTCTCTGCTCCGGTGATTGGCGGCAATCTGGTATGCCGCAGGTGCAAAGTAAAGGCGAAAAATCAAATAGTTTCAGAGCGTTACCGGAATGCCATCGTATACCGAACCGGCCACGCAGAATCTGCGCCGAATCATGTGCTTACCGGTGTCGTCCGGCTGTAGCGCGTGAAGCTGGCGTAAGCCTTGCGGGGGCCGAACACCCGCCAGGTGACGTGCCAGTCCGGCCAACCGGAGAAATCGTAATGGCCGTCGTACTGATCCGGCGGGCACCAATGCGCCACGTCGCCACCCTGCGGCGGGACAGTATGAAACAGCCGCCCGTCTTCGAAATACACCGTCAGGTCCGTCCCCCAGCGATACCGCCGCTCTGCGTGGAACGGTCCCTGCCCCGCAAGCCAGAATTGCCCGGTCTCCACATAGATCGCGCCGTCCTCATCCGCGCGCCACTCTGCCGTGCCTTCGAACCTCCCCTCTGCGCCATCGTCCTGCCGGATCTGGCGCGTGATTTCCCACTTTCCCAGAAACGCGCTGAGTGCCCGTGCCGTCTGTTTGTCCTGCATACCTGTCCCGATGCTGCCCGCCCGATCTTGCAGGGCTAACATGCCGGCCCCCTGCAGGAAACGCTGCTGATTGCCCGGCACCCGGCCAAAAGGTGCACCGCCACTGCCCCCAATCGTCGCGGAATCGCCCCGCCCCATTGCCGACGCGAGGCTTGCGGCGTATGGCAGCGCACGCCGCAGTCCAGACGAGAGGTCCGCCATGATCCCCCGCTATTCCCGCCCCGAGATGGTCGCCATCTGGAGCCCCGAAACCAAGTTCCGCATCTGGTACGAGATCGAAGCCCATGCCTGTGACGCCATGGCCGATCTGGGGGTGATCCCCAAGGCCAACGCCGAAGCGGTCTGGAAGGCCAAGGACGTCGAATTCGATATCGACCGCATCGACGAGATTGAGCGTGAGACCAAACATGACGTCATCGCCTTCCTGACCCACCTGGCCGAGCATGTGGGCAGTGACGAAGCACGCTTTGTCCACCAGGGCATGACCTCTTCGGACGTGCTGGACACCTGTTTCAACGTGCAGCTGGTGCGCGCCTCGGATATTCTGATCAAGGATCTGGAGGGGTTGCTGGAGGCGTTCAAGCGTCGCGCCTATGAGCACAAGGACACCGTCCGCATCGGCCGGTCCCACGGCATTCACGCCGAACCCACGACGATGGGCCTGACCTTTGCCCGTTTCTACGCCGAGATGGACCGCAACCTCAGCCGGATGCGTGACGCGCGGGCCGAAATCGCCACGGGTGCCATTTCCGGCGCGGTCGGTACATTCGCCAATATCGATCCGGCGGTCGAAGAACATGTCTGCGACCAACTGGGCCTTGTCCCCGAACCGATCAGCACGCAGGTCATCCCGCGCGACCGCCACGCGGCGTTTTTCGCCACGCTGGGCGTGATCGCCTCCTCCATCGAAAACGTCGCAACCGAAATCCGCCACATGCAGCGGACCGAGGTGCTGGAAGCGGCGGAATTCTTCTCGATGGGGCAGAAGGGGTCGTCCGCGATGCCCCACAAGAAGAACCCGGTCCTGACGGAAAACCTGACCGGTCTGGCGCGTCTGGTGCGCATGGCCGTTGTGCCCGCGATGGAGAACGTGACGCTCTGGCACGAGCGTGACATCTCGCACAGTTCGGTCGAGCGCAACATCGGCCCCGATGCCACCATCACGCTGGACTTTGCGCTGGCCCGTCTGACCAGCGTCATCGACAAGCTGCTGGTCTATCCGCAGAACATGCTGGACAACATGAACAAGTTCCCCGGACTGGTCATGTCGCAGCGGGTTCTGCTGGCGCTGACGCAGGCCGGAGTCAGCCGCGAGGACGCCTATCGTCTTGTGCAGCGTAACGCGATGAAGGTCTGGGACCACCGGACCGATTTCCGCGAGGAGCTGCTGGCCGACGATGAGGTGCGAGCCGCGCTGTCCGAGGAAGAGATCAACGAGAAGTTCGACCTTGGCTATCACACCAAGCACGTCGACACGATCTATGCCCGGGTGTTCGGCGACTGAGGCAGTCGGCCGTTCCGCATAGAGACTGAGCAATAATCGCGCGCGGGATGTCACGATCTTGCGCGCGCCCCTGCGCCCCGACAACTTTCTTTTGGACGATTTCGGGCTGCGTGCTACCTTGCTGGCCATCCGATCAGGAGGACGAGAAAGATGAAGCTTAAGATGATTCTTGCGGCGGCCGCTCTTGTCGTATCGCCGACGCTGGCCCTTGCCGCCTGCAACGGCCACGCGGATCAGGTCATGACCTGCGCCGAAGGCATGGTCTATGACACCGCCACCAATACCTGCAAGGTGATGTCGAGCTGACGCCGCACAGGCGCCTTTGACAGGAAGACCGGGCAGCCCTGCGGCTGCCCGTTTCCTTTTGGGTCAGGACCGCTGGTCGCGGTCCACCATGTCCGAAAACGCCAGCAGCATCTCTTCCAGCCGGTCAAGTTCATCCAGCGCCTTTTGCGGATCGCGGCGCGA
This sequence comes from Antarctobacter jejuensis, assembly GCF_052266595.1. Classification (NCBI taxonomy): domain Bacteria; kingdom Pseudomonadati; phylum Pseudomonadota; class Alphaproteobacteria; order Rhodobacterales; family Roseobacteraceae; genus Antarctobacter; species Antarctobacter jejuensis. The sequence continues at coordinate 380,637 of NZ_JBQQXJ010000001.1, forward strand.
CACGCGCGCGCGCACCATGCGCAGGGTGCGCAACATGCGCGACAGAACCGGTGCCATATCCTTGCCCAGACTGTCGCTGAAATCCGCCACCAGTCGCGCGCTTTCCGTATCGCGCAGGATTTCGCGCTCTTCCAGAAAGGCAGAGACCATGTCCCAGATGGTGCGCGTGTTGAGGTGATCCTTTGACAGGGCGGTGATGCCGTCGCTCAAAAGGCGCGGATCATCGTTGGTGACGACACAGATCATGGAATCGCGCATCCGGCCGTCGCGGTGCAGTTCCTCCGCAAAGTCCGCCCCCAGACCATCCGGCATCCGGTTGTCGAGAAGGATCAGATCGTACTTGCCCTGATCAAGAAACGCCCGCGCCTCTGCCAAGGTGGCGCATTCGTACATCTGCAGATCGGGGCGGTCGCGCGTGACGCAGCGCTTGATCATGTGGCGATCAAAGGTGTCATCATCGACAACAAGGCAAGTTGTTACCGTCTTTTCCAATGGCCCGTCTGCGGGATTGGGGCGCAGTTGCGGCTGCATTGGCGTCACCTCCGAAAATGAATTGGTGTTGAGCCTGTGGACCTGCCGCCTAACAGGGCCTTAACAGCGCACCGTATTTTACCATCAATTGCAGACACTTCCGGCATCGAAACGATCCATCAGCCTTAACGGGCCGGAAACCTTGTCGGTCTAGCACTGAGGTCGAAGCAACACCCCAAAGGTCGAGTCGCCCGGATGTCAGCCCTTGCCGCCCTTCCCGCCCCAACCGCCCCTCGCCCGGGCAAAGCGCCCCTCAGCCGCAAGGCAAAGGCCGCCATCATCGTGCAATTCCTGCTGAACGAAGGCGCCGATGTGCCCTTGTCTGCCCTGCCGGACGAATTCCAGGCCGAACTGACGACGCTGCTGGGCAACATGCGCTACATCGACCGCGATACGCTGAACACCGTGGTCGAGGAGTTTTCGAACGAGTTGGAATCCATCGGCCTCGCCTTTCCCGGCGACATGGCCGGGGCGCTGACCGCGCTGGATGGCAAGATCAATCCCCACACGGCCATGCGCCTGCGCAAGGAGGCCGGTGTGCGGCAAACCGGCGATCCGTGGCAGCGGATCAACGGGCAGGACATCGACCGGCTCAAGGATCTGGTGCTCTCCGAAAGCACCGAGGTCGCCGCCGTCATGATGTCGAAGATCGATGTGGGAAAGGCGGCGCAGGTGCTGGCCAAGCTGCCCGGCGACAAGGCGCGGCGCATTTCCTACGCGGTGTCGATGACCACCGGCGTCACGCCCGACGCGGTGGACCGGATCGGCCTGTCGCTGGCCGCGCAGATCGACGCAGAGCCGCCCAAGGCGTTCAAGGCACGGCCCGACGAACGACTTGGCGCCATCCTCAACTATTCCAACACCACCATCCGCGAGGAATTGCTGCAGAACCTCGAACAGGAAGATGCACAATTTGCCGAGGCCGTGCGCAAGGCGATCTTTACCTTCGCCAATATTCCCGAACGGCTGAACCCGATGGACGTGCCCAAGATCACCCGCGACGTGGACGCCGCCACGCTGGCCACGGCAATGGCCGCCGCGGCAGAGGGCGGTGACGGCGAACGCCAGACGATGGATTTCCTGTACGCCAACATGTCCAAGCGCCTGTCGGACAATATCCGCGAAGAGGCGCAGGGCCTTGGCAGCGTGAAACCGAAAGTGGGCGAACGCGCCATGGCGGCGGTTATCGCGGCGATCCGCGATCTGGTCGAGGTCGGCGAGATCGAGCTTGTGGACCCCAACGCCGACGACTGAGGCCATGCCGCTCCCCTTGCCCAGTGCGCTGGCCCTGCTTAGAACAGGCCCATCGGCGGAAAACGGGTGCAACACGTGGGCAAGAACGACGCGGCGGGACAAGACAGCAGCAAAGGCGGCTGGCAGGACTGGCTGTCCGATATGGCCTTGCGGGTGCTTGTCGGCTCTGTCGGGCTGTTGCCGGTGCGCGCACGGCTGAACCTTGTGGGATGGGTCGTGCGCCGGGTCATTGCGCCGCTTCTGGGCTGGTACGACCGGGTCGAGGCGAACATCGATCACGTCTGGCCGGAAACGCCGCCCGCCCGAAAGCGCGAGATTGCCGAGGCGGCGATCACCAACCTGGGCCGCGCCATTATCGAGAATTACGACCCGCAGGAAATGAAACGCCGCGGGGCCGCCTACCCGGTCACAGGGCCGGGGCTGCCGGCGCTGGAAAAGGCGGTGGCCGACGGACGTCCCGTGCTGCTGTTGTCGGGCCACTACGGCAACCCGGTCTGCGCCCGCAGCGCGCTGGTCGCGCGCGGCTACACCGTGGCGGGCCTGTTGCGCCCGCTGTCCAATCCCTATTCCAACGCCCGCTATATCCAGAACTACAAGGACGTCTGCGAGCCGGTTTTCGAACAGGGACGGCGCGGCACGATGGACCTGCTGAAATACATCCGCGGGGGCGGCGTGGCGGCCATGGCCTTCGACGTGTTCGAAAGCTCCGGCCCCGCCATCGACTTTCTGGGTCAGCCCGCCCCCACGGCCCTGTCACCTGCGGAGATCGCGCTCAAGACCGGGGCGCTGCTGATCCCCTATTTCGGCGTGCGCCGCCCGGACGGCTACGGATTCGACTGCGTCGTCGAAGAGCCGATCGCCGAAGGCGAACCGATCGAGATGATGAAAGAGGCAACGCGCCGGCTGGAGGCGTGGATCGAACGCGATCCGGGGCAATGGATGTGGACTCACCGGCGCTGGAAACCCAAGCGCCAGATGAAACGTCAGCGCAAGCGCGCCGCCGCCACGATGTGACCGTTCTTCGGGTCCTGCACCAGCACGACCACCGGCAGGTCTGCCGCCACGGTCACGCGGCCCTCATAGACGCCCTGCCCGTCCCAACGCGCCGCCACGTCCCAGCTTTGCACCACATGAGTATAGGACAGGGTGCGACCGGCGTTTTCGCCGCGCGCGATCTGGACTTCCTTGCGCGGAATGTAGCGCACGATGTGAATGTCACAGGGGCGCAGCGCGCCCGTCGCCTCGGCCCGGATGGCAATCGCGTCTCCGTCCCGTGACACCTGCAGATCGACGTGCGAGCCCTTCTCCAGATGCTTGCGGATCAGGGCGGCCAGCTTCATCGGGCGCGACCCGACGACATCGTCCTGCCCGTTGACCACCATTTGCGGCGTGTAGATCATCTTCCAGCCGCCGGTGCGCGCATAGGATTTTTGCCGGCGGGTAAAGGCGTGCTGGGCAAAAACATCCTTCCAGCCGATGTAATCCCAATAGTCGACGTGCAGCGCCAGCGGGATCACATCCTCGCGGTCGCCCAGTTCGGCAAGGATCGCATCCGCGGGCGGGCAGGAAGAACAGCCCTGCGAGGTGAACAGTTCGACCACCACAGGAGAGGTGTCGGCCGCAGCCGCGCCAGCGAGCGCGATCCAGCCTGCGGCCAAAATGCCTGTGATACGGGTCATAAGGCCGATGCCTCCGGTTCTTGTGTGCCTTTGCGGTCTACCCAACCCGGTTTGCGAACGCCAATCAAGGTTTTGCGAGAGCAAGTGAGGCGTTTCACGGGTCGGTGAGCCTGCACCTTCCTCAGGCGTTGCACCGGTTGCGCAAACACGCAAGACTGGAATTGCAGCGAAGTGCCGCAAATTGTGTGCGACGGTATACAAAAACGCCGCACCCCCCTTGATCGAGTCGCCCCCTTTGGGGCAAGAGGGGCGCAATCACTGCATATCGTCACCCCATCGGAGGTACCCATGACCATTACCGTAGGCCATGACAGCGCCAAGACGCGCAAGACGCTCGAGGCCGGAGGCCAGACCGTCGCCTATTACTCGATCCCGGCGGCCGAAGCGGCCGGTCTGGGCGAGTTTTCCAAACTGCCCGCCGCGCTGAAGGTGGTGCTGGAGAACATGCTGCGCTTCGAGGACGGCAAGACCGTCACCGTCGATGACATCAAGGCATTTTCCGACTGGGCCAAGAACGGCGGCAAAGGCGACCGTGAACTCGCGTACCGCCCCGCCCGTGTGCTGATGCAGGACTTCACCGGCGTTCCCGCCGTGGTCGACCTTGCCGCGATGCGCGACGGCATCAAGGCGCTGGGTGGCGACGCGCAAAAGATCAACCCGCTGAACCCCGTCGACCTGGTCATCGACCACTCGGTCATGATCGACGAATTCGGCAACCCGCGCGCCTTCCAGATGAACGTGGACCGCGAGTATGAGCGCAACATGGAGCGCTATACCTTCCTCAAGTGGGGCCAGACCGCGTTCAACAACTTCCGCGTTGTGCCCCCGGGCACCGGCATCTGCCACCAGGTGAACCTGGAATACCTGTCGCAGACCGTCTGGACCGACACTGACCAGAACGGTGACATGGTCGCCTACCCCGATACGCTGGTCGGCACCGACAGCCACACCACCATGGTCAACGGCGCCGCCGTTCTGGGCTGGGGTGTGGGCGGGATCGAGGCCGAGGCCGCGATGCTGGGTCAGCCGATCTCGATGCTGATCCCCGAGGTCATCGGCTTCAAGCTGACCGGCGCCATGATGGAAGGCACCACCGGCACCGACCTTGTTCTGAAGGTCGTGGAAATGCTCCGCGCCAAGGGCGTTGTCGGCAAGTTCGTGGAATTCTACGGCGAAGGTCTGGATCATCTGCCGCTGGCGGATCGCGCCACCATCGCCAACATGGCCCCCGAATACGGCGCCACCTGCGGCTTCTTCCCGATCGACGACGAAACCCTGCGCTACCTGACCAACACGGGCCGCGACAAGGACCGCATCGCGCTGGTCGAGGCCTACGCCAAGGAAAACGGCATGTGGCGGGACGCAGACTATGCGCCGGTCTACACCGACACGCTTGAGCTGGACATGGGCACCATCGTTCCGGCCATCTCGGGCCCCAAGCGTCCGCAGGACTACGTAGCGCTGACCGGCGCCGCGTCGGCCTTTGAAAAGGTTGTCGCCGACTTCCGCGGTATCGACGTATCGGACGACGCCAAAGACATGCTGGACGAAGGCCCCGCCGCCACCAAGCAGATCAACATCCACAAGACCGCAAAGGTCGAGGGTGAAGATTACGAACTCCGTGACGGGTCGGTCGTGATCGCCTCGATCACCTCCTGCACCAACACCTCGAACCCCTACGTCATGATCGGCGCAGGCCTCGTGGCCCGCAAGGCCGCGGCCCTTGGCCTGACACGCAAGCCCTGGGTCAAGACCTCGCTGGCACCGGGTTCGCAGGTCGTGTCCGCCTACCTGGAGGCCGCAGGCCTGCAAGAAGATCTGGACAAGATCGGCTTCAACCTCGTCGGTTACGGCTGCACCACCTGCATCGGCAACTCCGGTCCGCTGCAGTCCGAGATCTCGAAGGCCATCAACGACAACGACCTGATCGCCACCTCGGTCCTGTCGGGCAACCGCAACTTCGAAGGCCGTATCAGCCCCGATGTGCGCGCCAACTACCTTGCCTCGCCGCCGCTGGTCGTGGCCTACGCGCTGGCCGGTGACATGAACATCGACATCACCAGCGAGCCGATCGCCCAGACGCCGGACGGCAAGGACGTCTACCTGAAAGACATCTGGCCGACGACAAAGGAAGTCGCCGATCTGGTGCAGGAAACCGTCACCCGCGAGGCGTTCCAGTCCAAGTATGCGGACGTCTTCAAGGGCGACGAAAAATGGCAGGGCGTCGAGGTTCCGCAACAGGAAACCTATGACTGGCCGTCGACCTCGACCTACATCCAGAACCCGCCCTACTTCCAGGGTATGGGCAAGGAAAAGGGTGAGATCACCAACATCGAAGGCGCGCGTGTCCTCGCCCTCTTGGGCGACATGATCACCACCGACCACATCTCTCCGGCCGGGTCCTTCAAGGACACCACACCGGCGGGCAAGTACCTGACAGAGCGTCAGGTGCCCCAGCGCGAGTTCAACTCCTACGGCTCGCGTCGCGGCAACCACGAAGTCATGATGCGCGGCACCTTCGCCAACATCCGCATCAAGAACGAGATGCTGGACGGCGTCGAGGGCGGCTATACCAAGGGCCCCGACGGCAACCAGACCTCGATCTTCGACGCGGCCATGGCCTACAAGGATCAGGGCACCCCGCTGGTGATCTTCGGCGGCGAACAGTACGGCGCGGGTTCCTCGCGTGACTGGGCGGCCAAGGGCACGGCCCTGCTGGGCGTCAAGGCGGTCATCGCGGAATCGTTCGAACGTATCCACCGCTCGAACCTCGTCGGCATGGGCGTCATCCCGTTCGAGTTCACCGGCGGCGACACCCGCAAATCGCTGGGCCTGACCGGCGAAGAGACCGTTTCGATCACCGGTCTGGACACCGTGCAGCCGCTGCAAGAGGTGCCCTGCACCATCACCATGGCGGATGGCTCCACCAAGGAGATCACGCTGAAGTGCCGGATCGATACTGCCATCGAGGTGGAATACATCGAACACGGCGGCGTTCTGCACTACGTGCTGCGCAACCTCGCGCAAGAGCCGATCGCGGCAGAATGATCTGACCGATTAACCTACAAGAAAGGGCGCCTTCGGGCGCCCTTTTTTCATGCCCGGGATTCGGCCCGCCCGGCGTCCCCCCTTTCACTCGATAGCTCCGGGAAATGACGGGTTACTGTCCGCCCACAGCTTTGGATTCAAATCCGATTGACGGTGCCAACCGGTGCAGTAACGTGCCGGTGTTTATCCAATATTGTGGGGAAAAATGTCCGATTTCAATTACGTGCAGGATTTCGTCTATGATCCGGCAGGCACGCAGATCAACAATTCCATCGCTGGCGGATCCCTTGCGGATGAGGACAATGACGACCAGTTCGAAACCGGCGATCAGACCTTTTCGACCAACGATTACGTGGGCACCATCACGGTCGGTGGCATTGAAATGCCGGTTTTCCAGCGTCCCGACGGCTCGCACCATGTGTACAACCCCGGTCCGGGCTGGGTTACTCCCCCGGCGAGTTTTCCGGGGGCGACACCGGGCGCGCATCTTTTCTGTTTCGCGGCCGGAACGCGGATTTCGACCCCTGACGGCACGGCGGCGGTCGAGGATCTAACCATCGGCGATGACATCCTGACCGAGGATGGCCGCTGTGTTCTCGTGAAATGGATCGGGCGTCAGACGGTACGCACGGCATTTGCCGCGTCGAAGCGGCAATTGGTCAGGCTTCGCGCAGGCTCGCTTGGCCATGGACTGCCAAATGCCGACCTGACCGTGACCGCCGACCACGGCATGGTGCTGGACGGATACGTCATCAACGCGTCCGCGCTTGTGAACGGCGACAGCATCAACTGGGTGCAGAGCGCCGAACTGGGCAACAGCTACACCGTCTACCACGTGGAAACCGAAGCGCATGACGTGATCCTCGCCAATGGCGCGCCTTCGGAAACCTTCATCGACTACGCAGACCGCCGCGCCTTCGACAACTATCTGCAGTACCTTGATCTCTACGGCGCTGAGCGGGTCATCCCGGAAATGGCCCGCCCGCGCATTTCAGCCCGACGACAATTGCCCTTGGCGATCAGGGACAGGCTGGGCGTCTTTCCCACCGAGGATTTGGCTCTCACGGCCTAGCCCCACCTGAAGCAGCGCAGGCTGCTTGAGGGACACGACAGAAGCAGGGGCCGCCGTCCCTTGCAGACCCCGCTCCGGCGGGGTCTACTCGTTTCATGACCCTGACCCTGATCACCGGCGCCTCCAACGGCATCGGCGCCGCCATCGCCCGCGAACTGGCCGCGCAGGGGCACAGTCTTGCGCTGACCTACCGCGATGACCGCCAAGGCGCCGAGCATCTTGCCTCCGAAACCGGGGCACAGATCTTTCACGCGGATTTCGCAGACCCCGGGGCCGCCGCGCGTCTGCATGCCGAAGTCACGCAGGCTCTCGGCCCGGTCCATACCCTCGTCAACAACGTCGGGCCGGGGCGCGCCACGCCCCTGTCGCCCGGCATAGGGGCTGAGGCGATGCAGATGATGCAGGTGGGTCTTGCCCCCGCACTGGACCTCTCGGCGCTCTGCGCGCCGGACATGGGCGCGGGCAGCGTCATCCTGAACATATCGTCGCTGAACGGGCGACTGCCCCCTGCCCGCGTCTCGGCCTTTGCCGCGTCAAAGGCGGCACTGGACGCCGCGACGCTGGCGCTGGCGCAAGAGCTGGGACCGCGCGGCATCCGGGTCTGCGGCATTGCCCCCGGACCCATCGAGCGCGACGATGCCCCGCGTCCCGACGATATCCGCGACAAGATCCGATCCCGCACCGCCCTGCCCCGTTTCGGCACGCCGCAGGACGTGGCCCAACTTGCGGCGTTCCTTGTGTCAGACAGGGCCGGGTTTCTTACCGGAGAAGTGATCGGGCTGCACGGCGGCTGGCAATAGCCTGCCAATTTCTCGGGCAGCCACGCCGAAAACCGCGCAAACCGCTCGCATTGCGGGTATTCCTGACCTGCGCTTCGGATGTTTCCCCCTGTAATTCAATCTCATTATCCCATGTGTTGAACACAAAGACTAATGAGGCAGACCCGATGAAACTCCTGACCCTTGTACAGGCCGCAGCACTCCTTCTCCTCGCCGTGATCGGCGCCTACGCCGCGCAGGACAGCGGTACCCCGCCCTGCACGGCCCCGACGGACGTGACCGTGTCCGTGACCTGCGAGCTCTGACCGCAGGCCCCGACGCGCGGGATTATTCCGGGTCCGGCTGTGGCGGGATGGTGCGCAGGTACAGGATCAGCGCATCCATGTCGTCCGCCGTCATCCGGGCCAGATAGCCATAAGGCATGGGTGGCATCATCTGGCTGCCGTCCGGCCGCACGCCCTTGGCAATCATGTCCTTCAGTTCCGCGTCCGAATACCCCGCCAACCCGTCCTCGTGCGAAGTGATGTTCGACGCCACCGACCCCCCCCAGGGCCCGTGGAATTCGAACCCGCCCCGGCCCAGATGAGTGTCGAACATCGGCCCCATGTCGCCAAAGGTCGTGTGACACTCCAGACAATGGGCCACCGGCCCGGCCAGATAGGCCCCGTATTCGACGCTTACGCCCTCTTCGGGATGCGGGACGCTGTCCAGCGGCGGTCCATAGGCGGGCGGCAAAGGGATGTTGTAGGTGCTCTTGCCCGGATCCAGATCGACCGCCGGGACAGAGCGCAGGTACATCACCATGCTCATCACGTCGTCATCCGACAGGCCCCGGTACAGCAGGATGGGCATCGGCGGCCCGATCACGCTGCCATCGGGGCGAATGCCTTCGCGGATGGCCTTGGCCAATTCGCCGTCCGTCCAATCGCTTACCGCACCCGCCGGCGTGATATTCGGTGCAATCGCGGTGAAAGCGGGGTTCTTCTCGACCAGACGCCCACCAAGGTTCTGATCCATCACCGGGCCCTGCGGCCCCAGCGGCGTATGGCAGTTGCCGCAGCCCGCAGGCCCCTCGACAAGGTATTCGCCGCGCTCAAGGCTCGGCTCTGCAAGGCCCATCGTGGCAGAGGTCAGCACGATGATCCCGCTTAAAATCGGTTTCATTTCCGTCTCCGTGAAATCAGTTTTTCTTGAAACAAGGCGACTCATGCACCTGCACAGAATAGCGCAGGTCGCGTCAGCCTCTCAGGGGAATCTTGTTCAGCGCCCCAGCGCCTCGTTCAGCCTGGGCACAAAGCGCTGCCGGTAGTCGGACCCGACCAGAGGGCCGACGAACTTGAACAGGACCGTTCCGTCACCGTCCAGGATAAAGGTCTCGGGCGGGGCCGTGACGCCCCAGTCGATGGCCGTACGGCCCGGTGGATCAAAAGCGATGGCAAGGAAGGGGTTGCCCTCATCTTCCAGATAGGCCGTCGCATTGCCCGCCTGATCCTTGAAATTCACACCGACGATGCGGATGCCGTCCGCCTTCATCTGCATCAGTACCGGGTGTTCGGCGCGGCACGGCGGGCACCAGCTGGCCCAGAAGTTGACCAGCGTCACCTCCCCCGCGGCCAGCGTTTCCGGCGTGATGGCGGCATAGCCCGGCAGCGCCTGATCGGTCATCGCCGGGGCCGGCTTGCCCTCGAAAACGGATTCGAGGTCATCTTTGCCCTCTCGCCCAAGGCCAAGGTAAAACAGCAGACCAAGCGCGCCAAAGATCACCGGCGGCAGGACCATCAAAGGCGACAGTTTAGCCATTCTTCACCCGTTCCTCGACCTTCTTCAGCTCTGCCCGCACCCGGCGCGCCCGCCAGACGCTGAAGATCACCAGCGCCACGATCAGCCCCAGCGACACGGCGTAGGACGACAGGACCGCGCCCGCGTATTTGCCAAGTTCCGGCATCATGCCATCCGCTCCCGCGCCAGCAGCGCCTTGGTCCGGCGCGCCCGGATTTCCGTCTGCGTGCGCAGGAAAACCAGCGCGATGAACAACAGGACAAAGCCCAGCCCCGACACCAGCATCGGGTAGAAATAGACGTTCGACACCTTTTCGGTGGTGTCGGCCCCCACCACGGCCTCTGCCCGCAGCACAGATTGCCCCTGATGCAGCCCCTGGTTCCAGAAATGCACCGCATATCGGCTGAGCACGGCAAAGACCGATCCCACAAGGCACAGGATCGCGGTCAGATCGGCGGCGGTGTCGTCATCCTCGATCGCCTGCCACAGCGCCATATAGCCAAGGTAGAACAGGAACAGCACCAGAAAGGCGGTCAGGCGCGGATCCCAGGCCCACCATGTCCCCCACATCGGCTGGCCCCAGATCGCGCCCGTCGCCAGCCCGATCACCGTCATCGTCGCGCCAATGGGTGCCGCGGCCCGCGCGGCCAGCGCGCTGACATGGTGACGGCGCACGATCCAGATCAGCGAGGCCACCAGCATCATCGCCCATGCGTTGATCGCCATCATCGCGGCGGGCACATGCAGGTAGATGATCTTGACGGTGGACCCTTGGCGGAAATCGTCAGGCGTAAAGAAAAAGCCCCAGATCAGCCCGACGGACAGACAGATCACCGCCGCCACGGACAGCCACGGCAATACCCGGTCCGCAGTACGGATGAACTTCACCGGATTGGCGTATTCCCAGATCGACATGGCCATGTGCCTCCCTACCCCCGGGGGTTACAGCGCAAATATCGCGCGGACGCAATACGTCAGCATGGCGCGCTCACCGCAGGTTGATGCGCAGCACCGCCGCGCTGGCAAAGGGCAGCAGCGCCGCGACGCCAAAGCTGATCCCGGCCAGCATCATCAGGGGCGTCTGCACGGGCAACCCCTCTGCCCCGCGCCGCGCCACCTCGGCCCCAAAGATCAACGTCGGCACATAGAGCGGCAGCACCAGCAGGGACATCAGCAATCCGCCGCGTTTCAACCCCACCGTCAGTGCCGCGCCAAAGGTGCCGATCACCGACAGCGCGGGCGTCCCCAGCGCGAGGCTGACAAAGACCCAGACGTATCCGGGCGTCGCAAGATTCAACAACACGCCCAGAACCGGCGCGGCCAAGACCAACGGCAGACCCGTGGTCAGCCAATGCGCCAGCGCCTTGATCGCGACGATCCCCTCCATCGGCAGCGGGGCGGTCGCCAGCAGGTCCAGCGACCCGTCCTCCCAGTCCAGCGCAAAGATCCGGTCCAGCGACAGCAGACAGGCCAGCAGCGCCCCGATCCACAGCACCCCGGGCGCAATCCGCCCCAAGAGGCCGGTCTCCGGCCCCACGCCAAAGGGCACCAGCACCGTCACGATCAGGAAAAACGCAAGCCCAAGGCCAAAGCCGCCCCCGGCCCGCACCGCCAGCCGCAAATCCCGCATCAAGAGCGCAATCACAGGAAGGCCTCGTCTTGCACGGCGGCGCGCGGCGTGGCGCGATAGGGGGCCACATCCAGCACATCCGCCTCCAGCCCAAGGTCGATATGGGTCGCCATCAGCGCCGATCCCCCGCCCGCCAGATGCGCCCTGACCGCATCGGCAAACAGCGCCACAGAGGCCACGTCCAGCGACACTGTCGGCTCATCCAGCACCCAGACAGGTCGCCCCGTCACCATCAGCCGCGCCAGCCCCAGCCGCCTTTTCTGACCTGCCGACAGGGTGCCGGCCAGACGGTCTTCAAGGGCCTCAAGGTTGAACGCCCGCAGCGCCTCGCCGATATCCGCCGTGCCGAACACCCGCGCCCAAAACCGCAGGTTCTCCCCGACACTCAGCATGGATTTCAACCCGTCCGCATGGGCGGCATAGGCGATCCGCTCGCCCGCGCCCTCAACCCGGCCCTGCATCGGTGGCTGCAATCCGGCGACGCAACGCAAAAGCGTGGTCTTGCCCGCACCATTCGGCCCCCGCAAAACCAGCGCCCGCCCCTCGGGCAGCACGAACCCGACGCCTTCCAGGATAGGAAGACCGCCGCGCGCCACCGTCAGATCGGACACTTTCAATTCCATGCCAGTGGCTTACCCCAGCCCGCGCCGACGCAAAAGCCCCAAGCCGCCCCCGCGACGCGATGACCGCGCAACGCCCTGCTTCTTTGGTTTTTCAGATACCCGCGGGGGAGTCGCGCAACGCGCGACGGGGGTAGCGCCCCCAAGCCCCGATTTTTCCCCGGAAAAATCGTGCCCAGCTCAGACCGGCAGTGCCGCAACGGCCACCCGCCGCCCCTCGCTCAGCAACACGTTGTAGGTCCGGCAAGCCGAGGGAGAGTTCATCGCCTCGACGCCCAGCCCGGCCTCCTCCAACTGGGTGCGCAGCGCGGTCGGCACATGCATCGTCTCGGCGCCGGTGCCCACGAACAGCACGTCCACCAGCCCCGCGAGGGTCAGCAAAGCCGCCGCATCCTCCAGCCCGCCCCAGTCCGAGCGGCCGCGATCCCACAAGAGCAGCGGCCCCTCATGGACATCGCCACCAACCCGGAAAAACCCGGGCCCGTAGCCGTCCACCGGCACCGCATCGGTATAGACAATCTCATTCAGTCGCATGCCGTCTTCCTACCCCCAAACCGGCAGCCCCGACAAGGCCGCCATCAGGATCAGAACATAGGCCACACCGCGATAAAGACGCTCTTTCGCCGGATCGAACAGCCGCCCGCCAACCCAGTTGCCCATCATGTTGGGCAGCGCCATCGCCAGACCGAACAGAAAGAACGACCCCTCCAGCCGCCCGAAGGCGCCCATGTAGCCCACCAGCATCAGATCATAGGCCAGAAGGAACAACAGGATGGTTGCCCGGATCATCCGCACCGGCAGGGGGCGCGACATGTAGAACAGGATCACCGGCGGCCCCGGCAGCCCCGCCATGCCGCCCAGCACGCCCGCCGTCGCCCCGATCGCCGTCACCATCCGCCGTTCGACGGTGCCGCGGTACCGCAGCCCCAGCGACAGAACCAGCAGCATGGCCAGCGCCAAAAGGCTGACCGCCCATTGAAATGCGTCGGGCGGCACCTGCGTCAGGATCCACAGGCCCAGGGGCAGGCACAGGCCACAGCCCAGGACCAGCCGCTTCAGATCGCCCCTGTCCACGTCGCCCCAGGCCCGGCGCAGAATCGGCACCGGACCGAAGAGGTCCATCAGGGTCATGGTGAGGATTGCGCCGAAGGGCGGCAGGAACTGCGCCGCCACCGGCAGAAAGACGAGGCCGGACCCGAACCCGGTAAACCCCCGGACCAGACCGGCCAGAAAGGCCGCGAACACGATCCAGCCCAGCCCCTCGGGGGCCGGGCCGAACACGTCAGGCATCGATGTCGCCGAACTGGTTGCCGGTGTTGTCCGCCGGCTTGGACCAGTCACGCTTGACCCCCAGCCGCATCAGCATGGCCGAGGCCACGAAGATCGACGAATAGGTGCCGACGATGACGCCCCAGATCATGGCAAAGACAAAACCGCGGATCACGTCCCCGCCCAGCACGAACAGCGCAATCAGCGCCAGCAGCGTGGTGAAGGAGGTCATGAAGGTCCGGCTCAGCGTCTCGTTGATCGAGAGGTTGAGCACCTCTTTCAGGTCCTTGGTCTTGTACTTGATCAGGTTCTCGCGCACCCGGTCGAACACGACCACGGTGTCGTTCAGCGAATAGCCCACGATGGTCAGCAGCGCCGCGATGATGGCGAGGTCGAACTTGATCCCGACCTCGGAAAAGATCCCGATGGTCAGCACCACGTCATGCACCAGCGCCACGACCGCACCGACAGCAAACTGCCATTCGAACCGCAGCCAGATGTAGATCAGCACCGCCCCGATCGCCAGCACGACAGCGATAGCCGCCGTCTGGATCAATTCGCCGGAAACCTTGGGGCCAACCGATTCCACCGACACGAACTTGATGTCCGGCGAAATCTCGACCAGTGCCGCCTCGGCCTGCGCGATGACCTCGCTCGATACGGCTTCTTCGCCGTCCTGCGCGCCGATGCGCACCATTGCGACGTTCTCTTCGGGGCCGAAATTCGGGTCGAAGACCTCGGAAATCACCACGTCGCCCAGATCCAGCGCGTCCAGTGCGGCGCGATAGGCGCCCACGTCCACCGGCTGCGCGCTTTCGGTCCGGATCGTGGTGCCGCCCTGAAAGTCGATGCCATAGTTCAGACCGCGCACGCCAAAGCTGATCAGCGCCAGCACCATCATGAAGGCCGAAATCCCCAGCCACAGCGCCGGTCTCGAAAAGAAATCAAAGTTGGTCTCTTGAGGTACCAGTTTCAGGCGCATGTCAGACCTCGATCGTTTTCGGACGGCGGCGTTCGAACCAGATGACGATCAGCAGCCGCGTGACGAAGATCGCAGTAAAGACAGAGGTCAGGATGCCAAAGCCCAGCGTGACCGCAAAGCCGCGCACCGGACCGGACCCCATGACATAGAGGATCACCGCCGTGATGAAGGTGGTGATGTTGGCGTCCACGATTGCGCTCAGCGCCTTTTCATAGCCTAGCTCGATGGCCCGCGCCGGACCGCGCGCGGTGCGCAGTTCTTCGCGGATCCGCTCGAACACCAGCACGTTGGCGTCGACGGCCATACCCACGGTCAATACGATGCCCGCGATGCCCGGCAGGGTCAGCGTAGCGCCGATCAGGCTGAGAAAACCGAACATCAGCCCGATGTTCAGGATCAGCGCCACATTGGCAAAAACGCCGAACAGCCCGTAGCTGAGGAACATGAAGACCAGCACCGCGACAAAGGCGACGATGGTCGCGATCTTGCCCGCGTCGATGCTGTCCTGCCCCAGTTCCGGACCGATGGTCCGTTCTTCAAGGAACACCATCTTGGCCGGCAGCGCACCGGCGCGCAGCAGCACGGCCAGATGCGTCGATTCCTCGACCGTGAAGTTGCCCGTGATGATGCCCGATCCGCCGGGGATGTGGGACTGAATCACCGGGGCAGAGATCACTTCGTCGTCAAGGACGATGGCAAAGGGAGAGCCGATGTTGTTGGCGGTATAATCGCCGAACTTACGCGCGCCCGAGGGGTTGAAGTTGAAGTTCACTGCCGGACGGCCGTTCTGGTCAAAGGCGGGCTGCGCGTTGGTCAGTTCCTCGCCCGTGACCACAGGGGCCTGTTCCAGAATGTAGAAGACCCCCTCGTCGTCCAGTGACGGCAAAAGCTCGTTGCCCACGCCCGGCGCCTCGGAGGCATCCGTCGTGCGCGTCACGACCGGCTGAAAGGTCAGCTGCGCCGTGGTGCCGATGATTTCCTTCAGTTCCTGCGCCGATCCGATGCCCGGCACCTGGATCAGGATACGGTCAAAGCCCTGCCGCTGGATTGTGGGTTCCCGCGTGCCGACCTCGTCGATGCGGCGGCGGATGATCTCAAGGCTCTGCTGCATGGTGCGGTCGTCCATGGCCTGACGTTCGGCCTCGGACAGGGTCACGACCAGAACGTCGTTCTCGCTGCTGACCTCGATGTCAGAGGCGCCCGCCCCTGTCAGCGACACGACCGGCGTGGCCAGATCGCGCACAACCTCCATCGCACGCGCCATGCCCTCGGGCTGTGAGACACGCACGCGCAATTCGCCCGGCACCCGCGACGGCTGCAGGCGGATGGTGCCCACGGTGTCCCGCTCGGCGCGCAACACGTCGCGCACCTCGGGCCACAGCGCCTCCATCCGCGCCTCATAGACGTCCTCGACCTGAACCTCGGCCAGCAGATGCGCGCCGCCGCGCAGATCCAGCCCCAGGTTCACCAGCCCCGAGGGCAGGAAAGAGGGCCAGTTGCCCAGCGCCGTCCGGTTTTCCTCGGTATCGAAACCCGCCTCGATGGCCTTGGCCGCGTCGTTATGAACCTCGACGCGGGTATAAAAGGCATTCGGCATGGCGAGCAGCAGGCCGACCACCACGGTGGCCCAGATCAGCACGCGCTTCCAGAGATCGACCTGCAGCATCTGGGATCAGCTTTCCGCGGGTTCGGTCTTGGACAGAACCTGTGCGACGGTGGCCTTGACCACGCGAACCTTCACGCCCTCGGCGATCTCGACTTCAAGTTCCTTGTCGTCCTTGACCTTGACGACCTTGCCGATCACGCCGCCCTGGGTGACGATCTGATCGCCCCGGCGCAGCGCCGCGACCATATTCTGGTGATCCTTCATCTTCTTCTGCTGCGGACGGATCAGCAGGAAGTACATGATCGCGAAGATAAGGATAAGCGGAAGAAACTGGCCGATGGCTTCCATAGGGATGATGCTCCTGTAGAGGGACAGCGGGGCACCCCCCGCGAAATTGCGCGGAACCTATGCGCGGCACGGCCCAGATGCAAGGCGGCCCGGCCCCGTTCGCCCGTGTTTCGCCCCGCGCCCCGGCCGATGGCGACGCAAATTGCCGCTGTCCCGCGGAAAGCCCGGCCTTGCCTCTTCCCTCGCCCTGCCCTGACGCTATCGTTGTGGCGATGCTGTTGCGCCTGTTCCTTTTGCTGATGCTGCCCGTCGCCCTGCACGCCGGCGAAGAGGATGCGATTGGCCGCCTGAACACCGCCGGATACCGCACCACGGAAATGTGTACCGCCACGCTGATCGCGCCCGCGCTGATCCTGACGGCTGCGCATTGCGTCACCCGGCCCGAGGACGGCTATCTCAAACGGGTGGATGACATGGTCTTTGTCGCCGGCTGGGATGGCGCGGACCATACCGGCGCCGCCCGGATAAAAGAGGTGCATGTGCACCCGCAGGCCTATGCAGAGGGGCGTTTCGACATCCGCCATGACCTTGCGCTGGCCGAATTGACGGAACCGCTGACACCCGCGCCGCTGACCTTCGGCAACGGCACCCTGCCCGGCCCGCTGACCCTGATGGGCTACATGCGGTCGCGCCCGCACCGGCTGACCATCACCCCCTATTGCTATGGCGAAGCGGTCTCTGGCCTCTGGCGGATCGGCTGCCGGGTGGAACCGGGACAGTCCGGCGGCCCGGTCATCCTGGGAGAGGGCCAGGCGCGGCGCGTGGTCGCGGTGATCGTCGCCGTGACAGAGGAACAGGCCCTTGTGGTGCCCGTCGACGGATGGCTCCGGCAACAATTCGCGGCATCCCGTTGAGTTTGCGCCCGAACCGGCCCGCGGCCTCTACCGTCCTTTGCCAAGTTGGGGCATAACCCACCCGACTCAACCGCACGCTAGAAAACTGGAGGAGACGATGCACGACATCCGCGCCATCCGCGAAAATCCCGAAACCTGGGACGCGGCGCTTGTCCGCCGGGGGGTGGAACCGATGTCCTCGTCCGTTCTGGAACTGGACCGCGCCCGCCGCGCCGCCATCACCGCCGCCGAAGAGGCGCAGGCCGAACAGAACCGCGCCTCCAAGGACGTGGGCCGCGCCAAGGCCAGCGGCGATGAGGCCGAATTTGAACGCCTGCGCGCGCTGGTCGCTGCGAAAAAGGCCGAAGTGGCCGAAATGCAGGACAAGGCCAAAACGCTCGACGCCGAACTGACCGACCTGCTCATGGGCATCCCCAACCTGCCCTTCGAGGACACGCCCGACGGCAAGGATGAGGACGACAATGTCGAGATCAAGCGCTGGGGCACCCCGCGCGAACTCGATTTCGCGCCCAAGGAACATTTTGACATCGATGGCGTAAAGCCGGGCATGGATTTCGAAGTGGCGGCCAAGCTCTCGGGCAGCCGTTTCGTCGTGCTGTCCGGCGCCGTGGCCCGCATCCACCGCGCGCTGGCGCAGTTCATGATCAACACCCACGTTGATGAAAACGGCCTGACAGAGACATGGACCCCCGTCCTTGTCCGCCCCGAAATGATGTATGGCACCGGTCAGCTGCCGAAATTCGGCGAGGACAGCTATGAAACCACCAATGGCTGGTGGTTGATCCCGACCTCCGAGGTGACGCTGACCAATATCGTCAATGGCCTGGTGGTCGAAGAGGGTTACCTGCCGCGCCGCTACGTGGCCCATTCGCAGTGTTTCCGCTCCGAAGCGGGCAGCGCGGGCCGCGACACGGCGGGCATGCTGCGCCAACACCAGTTCGAAAAGGTCGAAATGGTCTCGATCACCAAGCCGGAAAACAGCCGCGCGGAACACGATCGCATGACCGGCTGCGCCGAGGGCATCCTCGAACGGCTGGGCCTGCCCTACCGCACCGTGGCACTCTGCACCGGGGACATGGGCTTTGGCGCGCAGCGCACCCATGACATCGAGGTCTGGCTGCCGGGTCAGAACACCTACCGCGAGATCAGCTCTGTCTCGCTCTGCGGCGATTTTCAGGCGCGCCGCATGAACGCCCGCTACAAACCCGCCGAGGGCGGCAAGCCGGAATTCGTGCACACGCTGAACGGCTCCGGCCTTGCGGTGGGCCGCTGCCTGATCGCCGTGCTGGAAAACGGCCAGCAGGCCGATGGCTCGGTCGATCTGCCAGAGGTGCTGCACCCCTATCTGGGCGGCAAGACACGTCTGAACGCCGACGGGACGCTGGCATGATGGCCTCCGGCACCGTCTCCAGCGCAAAGCCCAAGGCATGACGCGGCTCTGGTCCATCCTCTGCGCTGTTGCGGCGCTGGCCTTCGCGGCCTCGCCCTGGCTTGCACCCGGGTTCAACGGGTTCGAGCCCTCGCAATTCCCGGTCCCGCTGGAGGACCCGCCGGTGCAACCGGCGGGCTACGCCTTTGCGATCTGGGGTTTGATCTATGTCTGGCTGATCGTCGGCACGGTCTTCGGCGCGCTCCGGCGCGGCGACGATCCCGACTGGGCGCCGATGCGGCCCATGCTCTTCGCCAGCCTCGCCATGGGCATCGTCTGGCTGCCGCTGGCCACGGTCTCACCAGTTGCGGCCACGGTTCTGATCTGGGCCATGCTGGGCACCGCTCTTGTTGCCCTCTTCCGCGCCGGGGACACCGATCGCTGGCTGCAACAGGCCCCCATCGCGGTCTACGCGGGCTGGCTCTCGGCGGCGGCCTGCGTGGCGCTTGGCGTGGTGATCGGCGGCTATGGCTGGATGCCCCCCACCCCGGCGGCCCTGCTGGCGCTCTCGATCTGCATGGCGCTTTCGGTGATCATGCAATACCGGCTGCACCGCGCGCCGGAATACGGCATCACGGTGATCTGGGCGCTGGTCGGGGTCGTGGTGCAGAACTCGCAGCCCTTCAACGCCGCCGTGGCGCTGCTGGCGGTTGTCGGCATGGTCGCCATCCTGGGCGTGCGCGGCACCGATACCGAGTAATTCTGGACAGACCCGCGGGCCGGGGCCTAGGCTTGGGTCGAAATTTTCCAGAACAAAGGCCATTGCCATGCGCGCCCTGTTTTTCGCAACCGTCCTCAGTGTCTTGCCGCCAATGGCCATGGCGCAGGAAACCACGCACCAGAGCGAGGCCGCCATCGCCGGCACCTACGCGGTCAGCGGCCGCAACCCGGACGGCTCGGCCTATACCGGCACGGTCGTGCTCCGCCAGCAGGGCGCGGACTACAACATCGCATGGTCCATCGCAGGTCAGGACTACCAGGGCACCGGCCGTCTCGAAGGCCGCGTGCTGACGGTAAACTGGCAGGGCGACTCCAATCCGGTGGTCTATGTGCTGATGCCCGACGGCGAATTGCATGGCACCTGGGCCGATGGCCACGCGCTGGACCGGCTGGCCCCGCAGCGCTGACGCCGGATCGCCGCCCAGCCGTCTGTTCGCCGGAGCCGCCTCTCGCTTGATGCCGGAAAGAGGGGAGCGCGCCGCCGGTGCAAGGGGGCGCAGCCCCGCGCCTTGCGCGGCTTGCCCTTGCAGCGGGGGCGGGCTTGCCTCAGGCAGCAATTCAGCGAGAGGGGGATCCGGCGAACAGACAGCGTCCTGTTCACGGGTGGGTCCCGAAGCGAAACCCGCGCCCGTCAGGGCAGGCGCAGCCCTTCAAGTCTTACCAGGAGGTTAAAACGTCCTCGTAACCCCTTGAATCCACATTCCCCCTAAGCTGTCCACGCGTGGACACCCCCTCAGGACTTCTTCGCCTGCAGGCTCCCAAGGTGCTTTTTCAGCGCGCCGGCGTTCTTTTTCTTGCGGCCCTTGTAGGGGTTCTTGTCCCCCTGCCCGCGCATGGTCAGACGGATCGGCGTGCCCGGCATGTCGAAATCCTCACGCAGCCCATTCACAAGGTAGCGCGAATAACTTTCCGGCAGCTTGTCGGGCAGCGAGCACATCACCACAAACGCCGGCGGCCGCGTCTTCACCTGCGTCATGTAACGCAGCTTGATCCGGCGGCCCTGCGGCGCGGGGGGCGGATGCCGCTGCACCATCCCCTCCAGCCAGCGGTTCAACTGCCCGGTCGACACCCGGCGGTTCCAGACGTCATAGGCCTTCATCACCGCCGCCTGCAGCTTGTCCAGACCCTTGCCGGTCCGCGCCGAAATGGTCACCAAGGGGGCACCGCGCAACTGCGGCAGGACATGCTCGAACTGCTCGCGCAGCCACTTCAGCTTTTCCTGCTTCTCGTCCTCGATGTCCCACTTGTTGACCGCAACGACCACGGCGCGGCCCTCACGCTCGGCCAGATCGGCGATCTTCAAATCCTGCGTCTCGAAGGGGATCGCCGCATCCAGCAGCACAACCACCACTTCGGCGAACTTCACCGCCCGGATGCCGTCCGAGACAGACAGCTTCTCCAGTTTCTCCTGCACCTTGGCGCGCCGCCGCATCCCGGCGGTATCGAAAATCCGCGTCGGCACCCCGCCCCAGTCCAGCTGAACGGAAATCGCATCCCGCGTGATCCCGGCCTCCGGCCCGGTCAACAGCCGGTCCTCGCCTAGGATCGCGTTCACCAGCGTCGACTTGCCCGCATTGGGGCGCCCGACCACGGCGATCTGCAAAGGCTTGTCCTGCGTCGGCACCCGCGCTGCCGTCTCCGCATCCTCGTCGTCGCTGACCGCGATATCCGTCTCGGGCGCATCCGCCTCGGCGCGTTCCGCAAATTCCTCGGAAATCGGCAGGAGCACGCTGTAAAGCTCGTTCATCCCCTCGCCATGCTCCGCCGACAGGCGCAGCGGCTCGCCCAGCCCCAGCCCATAGGCCTCCAGGATACCGGCATCCGCTGCCGACCCCTCGGCCTTGTTGGCGGCAAGGATCACATGCGCCGAGCGTTTGCGCAGGATCTCGGCAAAGATCTCGTCATCAGGCAGGATTCCCACGCGCGAATCCACGAGGAACAGACAGACATCCGCCATATCCACCGCCCGCTCGGTCAGCCGCCGCATCCTGGCAGGCAGGGAATCGTCGCTGGCGTTCTCCAGCCCAGCGGTATCGATCACCGTGAACCGCAGGTCGCCCAGCCGCGCCTCGCCTTCGCGCAGGTCGCGGGTCACACCCGGCTGGTCGTCGACCAGCGCAAGACGCTTGCCGACAAGACGGTTGAACAGGGTCGACTTGCCCACGTTGGGGCGGCCGACGATGGCGAGCGAGAAAGTCATGAGCGGCTCCGCGGATCAGGCGCGCGGCTTAGCGCATTTTCAACGCGCGCGAAAGAGCAATGCGACCACACCGCCGGAGACCAACCCCGCCCAGACCAAGGGCCCGCGCACAGACAAGACCGAGGCAAGGCTTCTTTGGGTTCCCAAAAACCTTGGGGGACCGCGCCTCGGGCGCGGTGGGGGCAGCGCCCCCACACCCGAGCCAATGGCCCAAAGGGCCGTTGCGCGAGTGACCCTGCGCGCGCGCAAGCGCGCTCATCTAGGTCAAGGGTTAGCGGTAGGCGTGCAACACGCCCTTGCGGGACACAGCATACAGCGTGCCACCGGCCACCACTGGACGTGTCGTGGCGCCACCGGGGATGGCAACCTCCTGCACGATCTGCCCGTTGGCCGGGTTGAAGATACGCAACTTGCCGTCCGAGCTCGCCACGATCAGGCGATCCCCCGCCAGTATCGGACCGTGATTGGCAAAGGCCTTGTCCCGGCGGCGGTTGGGGTTGCGCGAAGGTTCATAGCCCGGCAGTTCCGTCGACCAGATCTCCTGCCCGGTGCGCGCGTCCAGCCGCACAAGGTCGTTCAGGTCAGAGACGAAGAAGACCGAATCGCCCGCAGGCCACATCGGCCCCAACGCACCGCGCTTGGCGGTCCAAAGACGCTCTCCGTTGTAGACGTTCAGGGCCACGACGCTGCCCGAGTGGTTGCCGGCGAAAACCGTATCACCCGAAATCAGCGGATCGCCCGTCACGTCATCGATACCGGCAATGGTGAACCCGGACCGACGGCCAAGGATATCGGCGCTCCAGACCCGCAGGCCGCCTTGGCGGAACGCGCCCTGCACTGTGCCCGATCCAAAGGAGAAGATGACGTATTTGTCGTTCACCGCCGGTGCAGGCGCACCCGCGATATTGTTGAGGTCCTTGGCGCCGTCCATTTGCCAGCGCACCCGGCCGTCCCCGGCCTCGATGGCCCAGGCCGTCTGATCGCCCGACACCACATAGACCAGACCGTCGCGATACGAGGGCGCACCCGTGGCGGTGTTGTTCAGATCCTGCTCCCAGAGCTTGCCGCCCGTTGCCGGATCCAGCGCGGTCAGCTTGCCGAAACCGGAAGAGACAAACAGCTTGCCGTCACCATAGGCCAGACCGCCGCCCTGCCCCTGGGGCGCCTTGTCCCGTATCGGAACCAGCGATGCGCTCCACAGGGTTTGCCCGCCCGTCGAGGTCGCGCGCACGACGTGATCGGCATCCATTGTATAGATGCGGCCACCGGCAACGATCGGATCGACGTTCAGGCGCTGCTTGCGTCCGTCCCCCGCGCCGATGGAGACCGAAAACAGCGGCTGAAGTCCCTGTCCAAGGGCGGCATTCGTCACGCGGACATGGGGTGAGACCGGGCTTTGCGACCAATCGGCATTTGCCACTTTCTTCGGAGCGGAAAAGGCCCGGGCCTGCGCATCAGGCTCCGCCGCAACGGTGGCGTCCTCGGCATACTCCCCGCTCAGGGCATCGCGCACGTTCAGCCGCTCCCCCGGAAGGATCTGCTCACGCTCGGAACATCCGGCAGCCAGCGCCATCGCGGCCAGCGAAATCAGCAGAGAGGTGGTGCGCAGCATCTCGTTACCCTTTCGTCACCTTGCGGGGGCCCGCCCCCGAGGTCTGAGCCGCTTGGGCTCAAGTCCCGGGCGGTGTACCGCCCAGTGCCACAATCAGTTGCGAGGCGCGGCGGCGCAAGCCCTGCGTGGCCTCGGAGTCTTCGACCAGGCGCCCCAGTCGCGTCAATGCCGCTTGCCGCTCGCCGATCTCGATATCGATCAGGGCCAGTTGTTCCTCGGCCAAAAGGCGCAGCGGTTGCCCCGGCACGGCCAGCGCCTCGAACCCGGCGCGGCGCTCATCGACAGAAAGCACCTCTGTGCCGCGGGTCAGCGCCTTGTAGCTGGCAATCTGGCGGTAGATCGACGGAATTTCAGAATTGTCCGCCACCGCCTGCAGGCGCTTGACCGCCTCGGCATCGTCACCTGCGGTGCCCTCTTCGGCGGCGGTCAACATGTCCAGAACGGCCTGGGCGCCCGTTGTCGGCGCCTCGATTGCCTCCAGCGCACCGATCCGTGCCGCTGCATCGCTGCCGTCCAGCGCCGTCACCACGCTGTCGCCAAAGGCCTGCGCCTGCGTCTCTGCCGAAGCAATTCGCCATTCGCGGTAAGCCGTACCGCCGACGATCAGGACAACGATCAGAACGCCGACCCAGCCCCATTTGCGCATCCAGGCAAAGAGGCGGTCGCGTTTGACCTCTTCGGTCACCTCTTCGATAAAACTGTCGGCGTCGCTCACCGGGGCCCCCATCCATCTAGATTTTCTCTCTCTTACATGTCCCGCCTGCGGGTGCCAAGGCGGGAACGGTTGCATCCTGCGCCTGCCTGTCGAACGGGCGGTTCTTTGCATGAGCGGGAAAAATGTCCGAAATTCGCGATGATTTGACCAAAAACCGGCTGCTTGACTTGCATTTCGGAGGGCTGTGGTTGAAGCGCGCGCCTTGACGGCATAAAACTGAACAGTACGGTTCAGGCGTCTTGCAACGTGTCCTTGGGGGAACATGCGGCTGCTGCTGAAAGAGCTTTTTGAAATTTCGCGCCGGTCCAAGGGTTGGCGCAAGAAGGACTGACAGACGATGCGCATCATGTCGATCTTGACCGCGTGCCTTGTGGCGGCCGTGCTTTATGCCCTTGTGATGGAACGTGACAGCCTGTTGCAATTCGCGCGGGACATGGCCCCGGCCCCCTTGAACGGCAGCGACGACGGGGCCGAGCCGACAGATGCGCCCGATCCCGCCGCTGATCCGGCCCCTGCGGCTCTGGCGGTCGACGTCCTGCCCGAAGGTGCCGTGCGCGTGATGGCGCGCCGTTCGGTGGCACAGGTGGTCGACAGCGCCGTGATCCTGCGAGGAGAGACAGAGGCCGTCCGGCAGGTCAGTGTCATGTCCGAAACCTCGGGCAAGATTTCGTCGGAGCCTTTGCGCAAGGGCGCGATGGTGGCGGCGGGGCAACTGCTTTGCGAAATCGATCCGGGCACCCGGCAGGTGTCCCTGCAGGAAGCGCTTGCCCGGCTGACGGAATCAAAGGCAAGCCTGCCAGAGGCGAAGGCCCGGCTAGCCGAGGCCGAGGCCGCGGTGCCCGCCGCCCGTGCGCGCATTCTGGAGGCCGAGGCCGCGGTGCCCGCCGCCGAGGCGCAACTGGCAGAGGCCCGGGCCGGCGTTCCGGCGGCGGAGGCGCGCCTATCCGAGGCCAAGGCCCGCATCCCAGAATACGAAGCCCGGCTTGAGGAAGCAGAGGCGCGCGTCCCCGAAGCCGAAGCCAAGCTGGCCGAGGCCAAGGCAGGCGTTCCCGCCGCAGAGGCGCGTTTGAAAGAAGCCGAGGCAGGTATTCCCGCGGCCGCCGCCGGGCTGGCAGAGGCCGAAGCCCGCGTCCCCGAGGCAGAGGCGCGTCTGAAGCAGGCGCAGGCACAGGTCCGGGAGGCCGAAATCAACCTGCGCGCCGCACAGGAACTGGCACGCGACGGGTTCGCCGCCCAGACACGGTTGGCCGCGGCCGAGGCCGCCAACGAAGCGGCCCTGACCGCCGTTCAAACCGCGCAACTGGGCCTGAAATCGGCTGCAGCCGGGATCGAGGCGGCGAAATCACAGCTTGAAGGTGCGAAGGCCGCAGTCGAAACCGCCAAGAGCCAGATCGCCTCCGCCAAAGCGGCGGTTCAGGCTGCGGAAAGCGGGATCCGCAATGCCAAGGCGGGCGTGATCTCGGCCAAGGCGCAAATCCAGAACGCGCTGGCGGGCGTGCAATCGGCGGAAAGCCAGCTGGAGGGCGCCAAGGCCGCCGTCGCCTCTGCCCTGTCCGGCGTCGAAGGGGCCAAGGCCGCCGTCATTTCCGTCAGATCACAACTGGAAGGCGCGCTGGCGAGCGTCCAATCCGCCAAGACCGGAGAGCAAAGCGCGCTCAGCGCCATCCAGGCATCGGAGGCCGCCGTCGCCACCGCGCAAAAGGAAATCGAAAGACTGAAAATCCACGCGCCCTTTGCCGGGTTGCTGGAAACCGATACAGCCGAACTGGGCACCCTGATGCAACCGGGATCGGCCTGCGCGACAGTCATCCAGATCAATCCGATCAAGATCGTCGGCTATGTGCCGGAAACCGATGTGGCGCGGGTGGAACTGGGCGCGCGGGCCGCCGCGCGGCTGACCAACGGGCGCGAGGTGGTGGGCAAGGTCACCTTCGTATCGCGCAGTTCTGATCCGACGACCCGAACCTTTGCCGTTGAACTGACCGTCGACAACAGCGACCTGTCGATCCGCGATGGCGAAACCGCCGAGATCGCCATCGAGGCCGAAGGCGCCAAGGCGCACCTGCTGTCTTCATCCACGCTGACTTTGAACGACGAGGGCAAGCTGGGCGTACGCACCGTGACCAAGGACGATGCGGTCCAGTGGATGAACGTCGCCATCCTGCGCGACACCCGTGACGGGGTCTGGGTCACAGGGCTGCCCGACACGCTGGACGTGATCACCGTGGGCCAAGAATATGTCACCAACGGCGTGACGGTTGTGCCCAGTTATGAGGATGTCATCCAATGACCGGGGTAATCGACTGGGCCGCCGCCCGCGCGCGGATGATCCTGGCCTTTATCGTGCTCAGCCTTGCAGCGGGGGCCTATGCCTATGTTTCGCTGCCCAAGGAAGGTGAGCCGGATATCGAAATCCCGGCTCTTTTCGTTTCTGTCCCCTTCCCCGGCATTTCGGCCTCTGACGCCGAAAAGCTGTTGGTCAAGCCGATGGAAAGCGAGCTGAGCGACCTTGACGGCCTCAAGAAGATGACCGCCACGGCTGCCGAAGGCTATGCGGGTCTGTCGCTGGAATTCGAGTTTGGCTGGGACAAGACGAAGATCATCGCCGATGTGCGCGACGGCATGAACAACGCAGAGGCCGATTTCCCCGACGGCGCCGAACAGTACAGCATCAACGAGATCAACTTTTCCGAATTCCCGATCCTGATCATCAACCTGTCCGGCCCGGTGCCGGAACGCACCCTGAACAAGGTGGCCAAGGACCTGCAGGACCGTGTCGAGGCGTTGGAGTCCGTACTGGAGGCCGGGATCGCCGGGAACCGAGACGAGATGCTGGAGGTGCTGATAGATCCCCTGCGACTGGAGGCTTACAACGTCACGGCAAGCGAGCTGATCGCGGTCGTCCGGAACAACAACCAACTGATCGCGGCGGGCGAGGTCGAGACCGAGACCGGCGCCTTCGCGGTGAAGATCCCGTCAAGCTTTGACGAGGCCCGCGACGTGTTCAACCTGCCGGTCAAGGTGAACGGCGACCGGGTGGTCACGCTGGGCGATCTGTCGACCATCAACCTGACCTTTGAAGACCGCAAAGGCACGGCGCGCTTCAACGGCGAGCAGACCGTCGCGCTGCAGGTGGTCAAGCGCAAGGGATTCAACATCATCGACACGGTCGCGCAGGTGCGCGAAGTGATCGACGCAGCGCAGGAAACATGGCCGGATGAGCTGCGCGCCGTTCTGAACGTGGGCAGTTCCAACGACCAGAGCCGACAGGTGGCCAGCATGGTCAGCCAGCTTGAAGGCTCGGTCCTGACGGCCATCGCGCTGGTGATGATCGTGGTGCTGGCCTCTTTGGGACTGCGCCCTGCCCTGCTGGTGGGTTTCGCCATCCCGACCTCTTTCTTGCTGTGCTTCGTACTACTGGCGCTGATGGGGGTGACGATCTCGAACATCGTGATGTTCGGCCTGATCCTTGCCGTGGGCATGCTGGTCGACGGTGCCATCGTCGTGGTGGAATACGCCGACAAGCGCATCGCGGAAGGCACCGGCCCGATGCACGCCTATGTCGAGGCCGCCAAGCGCATGTTCTGGCCGGTGGTCTCCTCTACCGCGACCACGCTTTGCGCCTTTCTTCCCATGTTGTTCTGGCCCGGTGTCGCGGGCGAATTCATGGGCATGCTGCCGGTCACGCTGATCTTTGTCCTGTCCGCCTCGCTGGTTGTGGCGCTGATTTACCTGCCGGTCATGGGCGGTGTTTCGGGGCGCTTTTCCCGCAACGTGGGCCGCGCGGGCAACTGGCTGCGGGCACGCCTGCACTGGAGCCTGCGCATCCTGCTGGTGCCTGTTGCGCTGCTGGGCCTGTTCACCGGCGCCATGATGGTGCTGAACCCCGACTACCTGTTTCCGTCCCAGGCAGAGGGCTTTGCCGCCCGCCTGCCCGGCGTCGTGATCTTCATGCTGTTTGCGGTGATCGCCTCTGTGGTCATGGATGCCGCCGAGATCCGCCGCCCGCCGAGAAAGGTCGCAAGCGGAACCCGGCGCAACCTGTTCGGTTGGGTCATCAAGGGCATCGCGGGCAATCCGATCATGCCACTGGTGACCGTGGGCGCGGTGATCTTTTTCGTGATCAACGTCTTTGCCTATTACGGCGAAAACAACAACGGCGTCGATTTTTTTGTCGAGAGCGAGCCCGAACAAGCCATCGTCTATGTCCGCGCGCGCGGCAACCTCGGCCTTGCCGAGAAGGACGCCTTGGTAAAGCGGGCCGAGCAGATCGTGCTGACGCATCCCGGCATCCTCAACGCCTTTTCCTTTGCCGGCGAAGGCGGTCTGGACAACAACACTGGCGGCGCGATGGCCCCCAAGGACACTATAGGACAGGTTCAGCTGGAAACGATCCCATGGGAGGATCGCCCGGCCTATGCCCGCCAGAACGGCATCCCGCTGGCCCAGTTGGACGGCGACGTGATCCTGGAGGACCTGACGGCCAAGCTGGAGCGAATTCCGGGTGTCGAGATCGAGATCCTTGCCCAGGCTCGAGGACCCGCCAGCGCCAAGCCGGTGCATCTGCGTCTGAAGGGCGACAACTGGAACGACCTGTTGCAGGCCGCCACGACTGCGCGCGAAAAATTCGACACCACCCCCGGTCTGACGCTGATTGAGGACACCCGCCCCCTGCCCGGCATCGACTGGGAGATCGACGTCGACGTCGAAAAGGCCGGACGCTATGGCGCAGACGTGGCGACCGTGGGCGCGATGGTGCAACTGGTCACGCGCGGCGTGCTGCTGGACGGCTATACGCCCGGCGGTTCGGACGACGAGATCGAGATCCGCGTCCGTCTGCCAGAAGAAGATCGCGTGCTGACCACGCTGGACAGCCTCAAGGTACGCACCGCCGATGGTCTTGTGCCGCTGGTCAACTTCATCACGCGAAAGCCTGTGGCCAAGCTGGCCGAAATCGAACGGATCGACCAGAAACGGTTTTTTGACGTCAAAGCCGGGGTGCAGGAAAGCCTTGTCGAGGTCGGCTGGGACGTGACCCGGACCGGGCCGGATGGCGAAGATGTGACCGAGTTCGAGCCACTGCTGACCGCGATTGAACTGGAGCCGGAAGAGGCCGGAGAGGACGCCGCCGAATGGCGTCATGACTTTGGCCGCGCGGCGCATTTCGAACAACTGATGGGCAAGAACATCCGTTACTTCGACCAGATCCGCCTGCTGGGCGACCTGACCCTTGACGACATCACCGCCCGCGCAGGGACCGACGGCTTCTCCAAGCTCAAGGTCGTTCCCGTGACCGGGACAGAGCGGATCGAGGCGCTGACCACCTGGTTGGAAACCAATCCCTTGCCTGCAGGCATCGAATGGGAATGGACCGGGGATCAGGAAGATCAGGAAGAATCGCAGGCTTTCCTGCAGTCGGCCTTTACCGGGGCGCTGTTCCTGATGTTCATCATCCTGCTGGCGCAATTCAACAGCTTTTACAACGCGGTACTGGTGCTGCTGGCGGTGATCCTGTCGACCACCGGCGTGCTGATCGGGATGCTGGTAATGGATCAGTATTTTTCCGTCATCATGACCGGGACGGGGATCGTGGCGCTGGCCGGGATCGTGGTGAACAACAACATCGTCCTGATCGACACCTATCAGGATTATTCCCGCTACATGCCCCGGATCGAGGCCATTGTGCGCACGGCACAGGACCGTCTGCGGCCCGTTCTGCTAACTACGATCACCACGATGGCCGGTCTTGCCCCGATGATGTTCGGCCTGTCGCTGGACTTCTTCGGCGGCGGCTATTCGATCGACAGCCCGACCGCGCTGTGGTGGAAAAACCTCGCGACGGCGGTGGTCTTTGGTTTGGGGATCGCGACGGTTCTGACGCTGGTCTTCACCCCGTCGATGCTGGCGATCCGGGTCTGGTTCACCACCTATGTCCTGTGGATCGCCCGCCTGCTGGCCCGGCTGTCGCTGGGCCGCAGCAGCCGTGCGGCGCGGGACTGGGCATTGAACCGGGCCGCCCGGCAGGTCAAGGCGCCAGAGATCATCTGGGAGGACGACAGTGCGCCCAATGTCGACCGGAGCCCGGAACTGCGCGCGGCGGAATAGGGTTGGGCAGGCAGGTTTCGGTTCGCCGTCGCGGACCGATCCACTCGCGCCTGTGGCGCGCGTTTTCCGCTTGTTGAACCCACAAGTGAACAGCCCTCGGCTCATCCCTTGGCCCCGCGACGGCACCGTTCCGAGCAATAGCGAACATCGTGCCAGTTGCGCGCCCATTTCCTGCGCCACGTGAAGGGACGTCCACAGGTGGCGCAGGCCTTTTGCGGAAGATCGGATTTTTTCACACCGCGCGGCATCAGGTATCGAGGCTCAACTGACGGTCCTTTCGGGCTACGCGGGGATCATATCCGGGAATTCAGCTATCCACCACGGCGCCCGTTCGCCCGTCGATCTGACGCTCCGCGCCATCCGGGTCCTGCCCTTGGGCGAAAACCCAGCCCAGAAAGACCACGAGCAGGGTCGCCGCGAAGCCGACGGACAGTCCGATGCCAGTCAATGAGGGGCGGTGGCGGCTTTGTTGTTTATCGATATTCGTGTCGGGTGCCGACATGGTGTTTCCTTTCCTGTCTTTGCCGAGCGCCCTGCGGTTGCAGGCGGCCGGTCGTCGCCCTAACACTTATGACAACCAAACCATCCGTCCACTCAGCCCCCGGAGATCCGCCGTGAAAGATGCCGCGCCGAAGACGATTTACCTCAAGGATTACAAACCCTTCGGCTGGCAGGTGCAGGATGTGCACTTGACCTTTCGCCTGAGCCCAAGAGCCACGCGCGTGGTGGCGAAAGTCCATTTCGCCCCGAACCCTGATGCGCCCGCGCAGGAGTTCTTTTTGCATGGCGAGGATCTGACGCTGATCCGGGCCGCAGTGGACGGTGTCGAGGTCTCTCCAGAGGTGTCGGCGGACGGGTTGCGCTGCGCGGTACCGGAGGGACCGTTCCTGTGGGAATGCGAGGTCGAGATCGCGCCGGAAGACAACACCGCGCTGGAAGGGCTGTACATGTCGCGCGGCATGTACTGCACCCAATGCGAGGCCGAGGGTTTTCGCAAGATCACCTTTTACCCCGACCGCCCCGACGTGATGAGCGTCTTTACCGTACGCATCGAAGGCGATCTGCCGGTGCTGCTGTCCAACGGCAATTCGCTGGACCGCGGCGAAGGATGGGCCGAATGGCACGATCCCTGGCCCAAGCCCGCCTACCTGTTCGCGCTGGTCGCCGGCGATCTGGTGAACCACCCGGACAAGTTCACCACCGCCTCCGGCAAGGAGGTGAAGCTGAACATCTGGGTGCGCCCGGGTGATGAGGGAAAATGCGCCTTTGGCATGGAGGCGCTGAAAAAGTCCATGAAGTGGGACGAGGATGTCTATGGCCGCGAATACGACCTGAGCGTGTTCAACATCGTCGCCGTGGACGATTTCAACATGGGCGCGATGGAGAACAAGGGGCTGAACATCTTCAACTCCTCCTGTGTTCTGGCTTCTCCAGAGACCTCGACCGATGCCAATTTCGAACGGATCGAGGCGATCATCGCGCATGAGTATTTCCACAACTGGACCGGCAACCGCATCACCTGTCGTGACTGGTTCCAGCTGTGTCTGAAAGAGGGTCTGACGGTGTTCCGCGATCAGCAGTTCACGGCGGATGTCCGCTCTGCCCCCGTCGCGCGGATCGACAACGTCGCCATGCTGCGCGGTCGCCAGTTCCCGGAGGATCAGGGCCCGCTGGCACATCCGGTCCGGCCCGAAAGCTTTCAGGAAATCAACAACTTCTACACTGCAACGGTCTATGAAAAGGGTGCCGAGGTGATCGGCATGCTGAAAACGCTGGTGGGGGATCAGGCCTATGCCAAAGCGCTGGACCTGTATTTCGATCGCCATGACGGCGACGCCGCCACCATCGAGGACTGGCTGAAGGTGTTCGAGGATGCCACGGGCCGCGATCTGACGCAGTTCAAGCGGTGGTATTCACAGGCCGGCACGCCCCGGGTCAAGGTGGCTGAAGATTGGGCAGACGGCACCTATACGCTGACCTTCACCCAGCACACGCCGCCCACCCCGGGCCAGCCCGACAAGGCCCCGCAGGTGATCCCGATGGCCGTGGGTCTGCTGAACCCCAACGGCGATGAGGTGGTGCCGACGCGTATCCTGGAAATCACCGAAGAGACGCAAAGCTTTGCCTTTGAGGGGTTGGCCTCCAGGCCTGTGCCGTCGATCAATCGCGGCTTTTCGGCACCGGTGGTGCTGGAGCGTGAGGTCAGCCGCGAGGAGCGGGCCTTCCTGTTGGCCCATGACACCGATCCCTTCAACCGCTGGGAATCGTCCTTCATGCTGTCGCGTGAGACGCTTGTCGCGATGATCTGTGAGGATGCCGGGCCGGATGAGGCTTGGCTGGATGGTCTGGAACGGCTCTTGCGCGACCGCGATCTGGACCCGGCCTTCCGCGCGATGATGATGGGGCGGCCCTCGGATTCGGAACTCGCGCAGGTGCTGTTCGAACGCGGTGTCACGCCGGACCCGGATACGATCCACGCGGCCAAGGAAACGCTGGTTCAGGTCATGGCCGAACGCTGGGCCGATCTGTTGCCGCAACTGGCCGCCGAGGGCCGGGTCGATGCCGCCTTTGCGCCGACCGCCGAACAGGCGGGCAAGCGGGCGCTGGCGACCTCTGCGCTGTCACTGATCACGCAACTGGACGGCGGCAAGGCGGCGGCCGAGCAATATGCACGCGCCGACAACATGACGCTGCAGCTTTCCGCGCTGGCGCAATTGGTGCGCGCGGGCAAAGAGGAGGAGGCGCTCAAGGCCTTCGAAGCGCAGTGGAAACATGATCGTCTTGTCATGGACAAATGGTTTGGCCTGCAGGTCGGGGCAACCGCGCCGGAAAACGTGGTGCCGCGCGCCGAGGCACTGACGCAGCATCCGGATTTCGACCTGAAGAACCCCAACCGCTTTCGTGCACTGTTCGGGTCGATGATCGGCGCCCATGCCGGGTTCCACCGCAAGGATGGCGCCGGCTATGCGCTCTTGGCCGATTGGCTGATCCGTCTGGACGACCTGAATCCGCAGACCACGGCGCGGATGTGCACCGCTTTCCAGACGTGGAAACGCTATGACAGCGGGCGGCAGGCGCTGATGCAGACCCAGTTGGAACGCATCCGCGACAAACCGAACCTGAGCCGGGACACGGCGGAGATGGTGGAGCGCATTCTGAACGGGTGAGTGGCGGCCTACAGGCCCGCCTCTGGTCACGTCCGGCCTGACCGGCAAACTGGCCTTCTCAGGGCAGCAGGCAGGCTTGTCGCCCGGTCGCAAACCGGGATAGCCTGCGAGGACACCGTATTGATGGGAATGGGACGCGCATGAACGGCTTGTTGATCGTGACCGGGGCCAGCGCCGGAATCGGGGCCGCCACCGCGCGGATGGCTGCCTTTTCCGGGTGGCAGCGGATTGTCGTGCATTACGGTCAGGACAAGGACGGCGCCGAAACCACGGCCGCCATGGTCGAAAGCATGGGCGCGCAGGCCTACCTGCTTCAGGCGGATGTGTCCAAACCCAAGGCCATCGAAAAGATGTTTGGCAAAATCCGCGCGTTGAAGCCCGGGCCCGTGGGTCTGGTCAACAATGCGGGCATCGTCTCTCCCCACGGCGGCATTGCCGATCTGACCCCGGAGCGGGTGGAAAAAGTCTTTTCGGTCAATGTCTTTGGCGCGATCGAGGTGGCGCGGCAATCGGTGGCCCTGATCCGCGACTGGGGCATGGGCGGATCCATCGTCAACATTTCGTCCGCGGCGGCGCGGCTGGGATCGGCCAATCAATACGTCGACTATGCCGCCAGCAAGGGCGCCATCGACACCTTTACCATCGGGCTGGCCGATGAACTGGCCGGCGAAGGCATCCGTGTGAATGCCATTCGCCCCGGACTGATCGAAACCGCGATCCACGCCAAGGGCGGAGAGCCCGACCGGCTGGACCGTTTGGCGCATACGACCCCAATGGGCCGGGCCGGCACCGCCGAAGAATGCGCCGAGGCGATCCTCTGGATGTTGTCGGACCGCGCCTCTTATGTCACGCGCTCTATCCTGGACGTGGCAGGCGGGCGGTGACCCCACCGCTGGAGCATGCGTCCACGGGGCGGTCGCTTCGCGCCTTCCTTGTCCTGATGCTGATCTGGCTGGCGATCCTGACACTGTGGTTTGCCCTTCACGCCTCGGTTTGGGTCGTTCTGGTGCTTTTGGCTGTCAGCCTTCCCGCGCTTGTGGACTTCGCCACCGGAAGGCGCGCGTGGCTGCATCTGGACGACAGGATGCTGCGCTGGGGGTCGGGCCGGGCCGAGGGCGAAGTGGCCTTGACCAGGCTCTCCAAGGTGCGGTTCGAGACGCGACTCGATCTGTCGATCAGGGTGCGTCTGGTGCTGGACGATGGCCGCCGCATCACTCTGCCGCAGGATGCGCTACCCCCGCACCCAACTTTGCAAGAGGCGCTGGAGGCGCGCGGGATTACCACCGAGCGGGCGCATTTCGTCTTGTTCGGGGGTTGAAAAACCGCTGCCAAATTTTTGATTTCAAACATGAAAGAACGGCACAGCTTGAATGCCTCAATACACAATCCGCCGTCGATCTCCGTCCAAACCGGCGTCAATAACAACCAGCAAAACACATCTCTTGATGGCAAAGCTTTGCCGACCCCTTATCTCTTGAAGGTGCGTCAGGTAAAACAGTGGTGTATCTTGCCGGTAAGGAAGGCGCGCCCGTCATGGAAGTGTCACGAAATTTTGATCTTGGGGCTGGAATGAAAGACCGCATTGATCCGCTGATCGAAGAGCGCGCCCCTTGGTTCTCGCGCGACAATGCAGGTGTCCGTCTTGCGCGGACCGTTTTGGAACGGCTGCTGCAGTACGACCACACGTTGGAAGTGGCAAACCAGCTGGATCACCTCAGCGCGCAGGATGGGTTTCGACTGCTGGGCGGATTGGTGGCCAAGGACGTCGAGGTCATCGGCCTGGAAAACATCCCCCGCAACGGTCCGGCCCTGATCGTGTCGAACCACCCCACCGGACTGGCCGACGGCGTCATCCTTTACAGTGCGCTGGGTCAGATCCGACCGGACACCTATTTCTTTGCCAACAAGGACGTCAGCCGCGTGCTGCCTCAGCTGGAAGACATCGTCTGCCCTGTGGAATGGCGCAAGGAAAAGCGCAGCCATGCCAAGACGCGTGAGACGATGGCCTATTGCCGCAACGCGGTGGACAAGGGCCGTCTGGGTGTCATTTTCCCGTCGGGCCGTCTGGCCAAACGACGCTGGCTGAGCCTGCATGAGCGGCCTTGGATGGCCAGTGCGGCCATGATCGCGCGCAAGCTGGAACTGCCGGTAATCCCGGTGAACATCCGCGCGCGCAACTCGGCCATGTTCTACATGTTCGATGCGCTGCACCCGACGCTGCGGGATATCTCGTTGTTCTACGAGACTTTGAACAAGGCGCGACAGCCATTCCGCATCACCATCGGTGAGCCGATTTCGCCGACCGCTCTGCCCGCCAAAAGCGAAGATGGCATCGAGATGCTGCGCAAGGCGACGCTTGCCCTTGGGGGACCAAAGGCCCCGGCGGTGTCACTGGTCGATGCCACCCGGCGTCCAAGCTGGCTCAAGGCGTGATCGCAGAGGCAACCGCCCCGCTGTCCAGAATATCTTAGATAAAACGATGATCTCCCCGCGCTTCACCAGCGTGGAGAGATCAAAAGCGATCAGCCTTCCGTTTTCGGGAAGGTCACCGGATCGCCTGCGTCCAGTTGCGGACGGGATTGCGGCAGGATGCTGTCCGGACCAAACACTTCGGGTCGTGCAA
Organism: Antarctobacter jejuensis; assembly: GCF_052266595.1. Taxonomy (NCBI): domain Bacteria; kingdom Pseudomonadati; phylum Pseudomonadota; class Alphaproteobacteria; order Rhodobacterales; family Roseobacteraceae; genus Antarctobacter; species Antarctobacter jejuensis. The sequence goes on from NZ_JBQQXJ010000001.1 coordinate 416,659, forward strand.
TCGGACGCAACGAACTGGACATTCCCTTGCAGTAGCTCTGCTCACGCGTCCAGTTCATGATGTCCTCGCGCTTGCGGCGCGAATGGAACGGCCCCCAGTCCGCCGCCACACCGCGCATCCCGCGGCTGATGACGTTGTCCCGCGGGACGGTCACCGCCATGATCCGCATGGCGCAGGACAGGTTGTCCTCCGGATCTGTCAGGGCCGAGCCGCTCTTGGCCTTGCATTTGTAGAAACGCGCGGTCGGCGGATAGATCTGGACCAGCCCGTACCAACGTCCGCCTCCGCCCACCGCTGTGGGGCGATGCGTGCTTTCGTGCCATGCAAGGGCAGAGGTCAATCCGACCCAGAACGCCTCACGCTGGGCCCGGCTGGCCGTGGGATAGGCCGGGCAATAGTTGGCGATATCCTTGGGCACGAGGTCCGGCAATTCATCCGCATGGGCGCGCAGGGCCGACAGGATCGCAAGGCTCCAGCTGCGGCTGCCGGGGATGTTGTCCCAGCGCGCCTTGGGCACCTTGATGGCTTTGCGCGCCTTGGGGCGCAAAGACGACGGCACGGCGAGCGCCGAAATCTGTTCGGCCTCGGGCAAAGCGGGCAAGGCGGCCAGCTTTTCGACCGGATCGGCGGAGAATACTCCGGCAGGGTCCGGGGCCTTGATCTCTGTCTCGGCCAGAGCAGTCTGACCAGCCAGCACAAGGCAGCATATGTATGCAGCAATTTTCATCATTTCGCCGCGCAATTTGCCCAAGGCTGCAAAGTTATCAAGCCACCCTGCCGCCGCAGGGCTGAAATCAGCCTATGGCGTCACGCGGCCCGCGAAATCGCGCTATTTCTGGCGGAGGATTGTTCAGGCTTGCGCAACATCTTGTTTGCTTTTGCTGATCGACGCCCGGCAATGGCCGGAAGAAGGTCGGCGCAAAACCCGCTTCGTGCCCCGATTTGGCCCCGAATCGCACGCATCTTGGCACGCATGACGATGCGTGAACTGCTTCCCAACATGCGCTTGATCGGCGCGCGCCTGTCGGCGCAACGCCCAGAGCCGGAACCGACCGACACCCCCAAAGCGCGGGTGCCGCGCCCCTTGCCTTCTGTGCCGCCGCTGCGGACGAGGGTCGAGATACCGATATGTGACCCAGCGCCCGATGCAGAGGCCTGTGCCTCCCTGCGTCAGCGCGGCCAGTTTCTGGCCCGGCAGGAGGATTGGGAAACCCTGGCCCAGGAGATCGAGACCGCCGACAATGCCCGCCAACTGACGCCGGGCCTGCGGGGCGTGGCGGCGTTGCTGTGTGAAGGGGCGCGGTCAGACGTGCGGGCGGCCATCGTGCAGGCGTCTGCCCGGCAGAATGCCGCAGAAGGTCTGGCCGCATTCGAGGCCCTTGAGACCGTGCTGGAAGACCTGCCCGATTGCCCGGCCTTCGCCAGTGTTCTGGCGCTTGCCCATGTGGATGCGGCAAAGGTCTGGCGCGGGGCTCGCAGCTTGGCCGATCTGCCCGAGAACAGGCGCGCCTGTTTCGACCACCACATGGCGGCGGCCACGGCGCTGAGCGACCGCTACGATCCGTTCCAGCATGGCTCGGCACTTTGGGCGCAGGTGCGGTGCCTGGTTCTGGACGCGGATCCGAATCCGCGTGAACGGGTGACCGACGACTACGAGGACCTGATCGATCTCGACCCCGGCAATCCCGGTCATTTCCGGGATCTGGGGCGAGAGCTGCGCCCGGCACGGTTCGGTAACTGGGACCTGCTGGATCAACAGGCGCGCCGTACGGCGGCGCAGACAGCGGATGTCTGGGGCGTCGGAGGATATACTTGGGTCTATTTCGGCGTCCTGAGTGCCGATTCCGGCGCGTTTCGCCGTCTGGACGCAGAGCTTTTCGCCGAAGGCTTACATGACATCCTGTCGCGACGCCCGACACAGGAAATGGCCAATCTCCTTGCCGCCCTGACCGGGTTCACGCTGGGCAGTGCCTCTATGAACGGAAGCGCGCATCGCCGGCTGGCGGAGTGTTTTGGCTGGATCGCGCAGGATCACCTGCGCGAAATCCATCCCCGGATCTGGGCCGAGGCCGCCTGCCCGCGCCATGACCCAGACGCAGAACCAGAGGACCGCGATCTGGTCAAACGCGGGCGGATGCGCGCCCTTTCCAGCCTGACGCAGTTTTATGCACCCGCGCTGGACGCCGGTCGGCGTCTGGTCTTTGACGCTGACGGAATGCGCATGGTCAAGGACGACTGACGCGCGGCTCTTGCTCCCTGACCCGCGCTGTTCTAGACCGCTCGGCAATCTTACCCGAGCATGAGGACCTGTTATGCTGGATCTGACCTATGAAGCGCCAAAACCCAAGGTAATCGCCGGGGCCAAGCACGATTGGGAACTGGTGATCGGCATGGAGGTTCATGCGCAGGTCGCCAGCAAGGCCAAGCTGTTTTCCGGCGCCTCGACCAAGTTCGGCGCAGAGCCGAACTCGAACGTGTCTTTCGTGGACGCGGCGATGCCGGGGATGTTGCCGGTCATCAACGAATTCTGCATCGAACAGGCGGTGCGCACCGGTCTGGGCCTGAAGGCGCAGATCAACCTGACCTCGGCCTTTGACCGCAAGAACTATTTCTACCCCGACCTGCCGCAGGGCTACCAGATCTCTCAACTGTACCATCCGCTTGTGGGTGAAGGTGAGATCATCGTGGACATGGAGCCGGGTGTGGCCCGCCTTGTGCGCATCGAGCGCATCCACGTGGAGCAGGACGCGGGCAAATCGATCCACGACATGGATCCGCACATGTCCTTCGTCGACCTGAACCGTACCGGCGTGGCGCTGATGGAAATCGTCAGCCGCCCCGACATCCGTGGCCCCGAAGAGGCCGCCGCCTATGTCGCCAAGATGCGCCAGATCCTGCGCTACCTCGGCACCTGTGACGGCAACATGCAGAACGGCAACCTGCGCGCGGACGTCAACGTCTCTGTCTGCCTGCCGGGCCAGTACGAAAAGTACATGGAAACGCAGGATTTCGGCCATCTCGGCACCCGCTGCGAGATCAAGAACATGAACTCCATGCGCTTTATCCAGCAGGCTATCGACTATGAGGCCAAGCGCCAGATTGCTATTCTGGAAGCGGGCGGAAAGATCGATCAGGAAACGCGCCTGTATGATCCCGACAAGGGTGAGACCCGCTCGATGCGGTCCAAGGAAGAGGCACATGACTACCGCTACTTCCCCTGCCCCGACCTGCTGCCGCTGGAGATCGAACAGGACTGGGTCGACGATATCAAGGCCAGCCTCCCGGAACTGCCGGATGAGAAAAAAGCCCGTTTCGTCACGGAATTCGGCCTGTCGGAATATGACGCCAGCGTCCTGACCGCCGAGGTGGTGAATGCCGCCTATTTCGAAGAGGTCGTCGGCACTGCTGGCGACGGCAAACTGTCGGCCAACTGGGTCATCAACGAGCTGTTCGGTCGTCTGAAAAAGGACGACAAGGAGATCACGGATAGCCCCGTAAGCCCGGCGCAGCTTGCAGGCATCATCACCTTGATCAAGTCGGACGCCATCAGCGGCAAAATCGCCAAGGACCTTTTCGAGATCGTCTATACCGAAGGCGGCGACCCCGAGAAGATTGTCGAAGAGCGCGGCATGAAGCAGGTCACCGACACCGGTGCGATCGAAACCGCCGTCGATGAGATCATCGCCGCAAACCCCGCGCAGGTTGAGAAGGCCAAGCAGAACCCGAAGCTGGCAGGCTGGTTCGTCGGCCAGGTGATGAAGGCGACCGGCGGCAAGGCGAACCCCAAGGCCGTCAATGAAATCGTGAGCGCCAAACTGGGCCTCTGAACGAAACGGCGGGGGCAGCCCCGCCGCATTCGCATTGGTCTTATTTGGAACAGCCCCTCTGGCAGCGCATGCACGGGGGCGCCAAGAGCGCACGGGTTGGTGAGCCTGCGGGCAACCTTCGGGCCTGCGCTTCGATTTGGGTCATCGACGTTTGCCGCGCCTTTTTCAGCATGACCCAACCTTCGGTGGACGAGCATAAGGCAAGGAACCGCCTGCGCGCTTATGTTGCGACAATCCGTCAGATCGCGCTTCGAATCAGCTTAGTCGGAACCGCGCTGCAATCGCCGATTCGGGACAAATAAGACCGCTTTCCAAACGAAAAATGGTCAAAAATCCCCAAAACGCGCGAAAAGTTGACTGAGCGTAAGGTATTCCGGACTCACGGAGACAGACACAGATATGTTAACATAGTGTTACCGGCAGCGATTTCCTGTTGGGAGCGTCAGGATAGTTCGACGTGCCAAGATATTCATTTTAGTCGGGGGTTTTTATCCGTTTCTTTCTGCATAACGGGGGCAGGGTCCACTGGACCCGCCCCCATTTTATTTGCAGCCGGTTCTGCCTGACGTCGACACCCGCGCGTCAGGCGTCCACGTCCAGACTCAACGCGTGGATCTTCGCTACCAGATCCGCCCCCAGCGCCGAATGCACCGCGCGGTGACGCGCGATCCGGCTTTTCCCGGCCATCGCCGGCGCGCGCAGAGTGACATGAAAATGGCTCTCTCCGCTGCCGTCGTCGCCGCTGTGGCCCGCATGACGTGCGCTGTCATTGCGCACGTCGACGGTGCTTGGCTGAAACGCCGCTTCGAGTTTTTCCCGTATGTCGTCAGCCCGTGACATTTTTCGCGTAACCCCCTGTAACTTGATCGGGGATAGTCTATGCTCCGGTGTCCGAGTCGAGAAGAGGTCCGAGATGAGTAAACCTGATCCCTTCGGTTTCGACATGTCCGTCAAGTCCGCGAAAAAAAAGAACCCCCGTGGGCGCAAGGGCATGACTGGCGCGCAAGAGACCTCTACGAGGATCTGCGACCATGACGACTGTCAGGAACCGGGCAAATTCCGTGCGCCCAAAGCGCCGGACGTGCTGGACGATTTTTTCTGGTTCTGTAAGGACCACGTCCGCGAATACAACGCTAAGTGGAGCTTCTTTGACGGCAAGACCGAAGCAGAGATGAATGCGCAGCAAAGTTCGGACAAGGTCTGGGAGCGCAAGACAAAGGACTGGCGCGATCCCGAGGCCAAGGCCTGGGCCCGTCTGGGCATCGAGGACCCGCATCAGGTGCTGGGCGACAAGGCGACGCGCAACCCCGGCAAGAACGGCGGTGGCGGGCGCAAATTGCCCCCGACCGAGCGTAAGGCGCTGGATATTCTTGACGCCAAGGACAACATGAGCAAGGCGGAAATCCGCAAGGTTTACAAGAGTCTGATCAAGGTTCTTCACCCAGACATGAACGGTGGAGACCGCAGTCAGGAAGAGCAATTGCAGCAGGTGGTCTGGGCCTGGGATCAGATCAAGGACAGCCGCAGCTTCAAATGATCGCCCTCTTGGGCCGTCGAACAGAAAAAACTCCGTGCCCTACTTTGGTCCACGGCTGTCGTCGTGCAGTGAATAACACTGGACTTACAACCTAAAGGCGAATAATAGTGGAAGGGTCCAAAGGGACTCTACACAACCACTCACGGAAAACGGGCGCCCTCAGTTTCCTCCCGGGTGCCCGTTTTTGCGTTTCGTCGGGCCGAGTCTCAAGCTGGCCGGAACGTCATGCTGACACCGTTGATGCAGTGCCGTTTGCCCGTGGGCTGCGGTCCGTCATCGAAAATATGCCCGAGATGCGAGCCGCATCGGCGACAATGGCATTCGGTGCGCACGACAAACAATTTGCGGTCCCGCTTTGTCCCGATGGCATTCGGCAGGGCCTGCCAGAACGATGGCCAGCCGGTGCCGCTGTCAAACTTGGTCTTTGATGAATAGAGCGGCAGGTCACAGCCCTTGCACAGGAATGTGCCGGTACGGTTCTCCTTGTCCAGCGGCGAGGAAAAGGCACGCTCGGTGCCCTCTTCACGCATCACGCGGTATTCGGCAGCGCTGAGCATAGCCTTCCATTCGGACTTGGTTCGCGTGATCTCGAAATTGCCGCTGGCCGCGGCGGCGCCGCGCGCCAGAAAGGGCAACGCGGCACCGGCGGCAAGGAAATGTCGTCTGTTCATCGGGGTCTCCATGAATCCATTGGTGAAAAGGATGCGCGCCCCGGCCTTTGGGGGCAAGAACGGGGCACGCACGATCGCGCGAGGGAACCCTGACGGTCCTGATCCTCGCATGAGCGCCGGGGATTACTGCTTGGGCAGCAGGACGCGATCGATGACGTGGATCACACCGTTGGACTGCTTGACGTCCGCCACCGTCACACTCGCCTCGCGGCCGTTTTCATCAACCAGCACGATGTCGTTGCCCTGCATCTTGGCCTGCAGGATGCAGCCGCCCACGGTGGGCACCGGGTGCATGCCGCCGTCATCGGCGATCATTCCGGCGATGGCGTCCGACATGGCACTGGCCGCGACCACGTGGCAGGTCAGGATGGTGATCAGCTGATCCTTGGCTTCGGGCTGCAGCAGCGCAGTCAGGCTCTCGTCCTTGATCATGCCAAACGCCTTGTCGGTCGGCGCGAAGACGGTAAAGGGACCGTCGCTGTTCAACGTGTCCACAAGGCCCGCAGCCTTGACCGCTGCGACCAGCGTGGTGTGATCGGCGGAATTCACGGCGTTCTCGACAATGGTTCTGTCCGGGAACATCGCCGCCCCGCCGACCATCGGGTTGCCGGTGTCGGCGTGGCTTTCGGCAAGGGCCGGGGCGGCGGTCATCAGCAGGATCGCTGCGGTTGTCTTGAGGGGGTTCATTCTGTGTCCTTTCCCTGTGGGGCATGCGTTGTCACACGCACCTGACTGGTGCGGCTGATCAGAACCACGAAGGACCTTGGCGTTAGTTTCAGAAACCCGGTCACATGTTCATAACAGCAGCGTGAGCGCCTTTTGCGGACGGGATGTCGCTTTCGGGGTCCGCGCCACGCCCCTGTTGCGATAGGTGTCAGGCAAGAGCGCAGGAGGGTGCGATGTTTTTATCCGTCTTCGAAATGTTCAAGGTCGGGATCGGGCCATCGTCATCCCATACGATGGGGCCGATGGTGGCGGCGGCACGGTTTCTGGATGCATTGCGGGCCGCACCCTTCCGGGCGCACGGGCTGAAGGCCACTCTGCACGGCTCGCTCGCCTTTACCGGTGTCGGCCATGCCACGGACCGTGCCACGGTTCTTGGCCTCGCCGGGTTCCTGCCCGAAACCTATGACCACGAAAAGGCCGAGGCCGCCCTGGCCAAGATCCGCGAAACGAAACATGTGGCTCCGGACGGTTTGCCGGAACTGGCCTTTGACCCCACGGCGGATCTGGTCTTTGATTTCGGGCCCAACCTGCCCGGCCACGCCAACGGCATGATCCTGCGCGCGACGGATGCGCAGGGCGACGTGATCCTGCAGGAAACCTATTACTCCGTCGGCGGCGGATTTGTCCTGACAGAGGCGGAACTGGCCGCAGGCAAGGCCACCGATCAGGGCGCGCCTGTCCCCTTCCCGTTCAAGACGGCGGCCGAAATGCTGGAGATGGCGCACGCCTCGGGCAAGAGCGTCGCCGAGATGAAATACGCCAACGAAGTGTCCCGTGGCGGGGCGGACAATCTCGAAAAAGGCGTCGCGCGGATCTGGGAGGTGATGGAGGCCTGCATCGACCGGGGCATGGCCGCAGACGGGGAATTGCCGGGCGGGCTGCGGGTCAAGCGGCGCGCGCGCAACATCCACGACCAGTTGCAGGCAGAGCGGGGCCGGAACCTGTCCGCGCCGCATACCATCAACGACTGGATGAGCATGTATGCCATGGCGGTGAATGAGGAAAACGCCGCCGGTGGACAGGTGGTGACCGCGCCCACCAATGGCGCGGCGGGGGTGGTGCCTGCGGTGATCCGCTATTGGCTGGACCACGTGCCCGGCGCCTCGCGCAAGCGCATCCCGGAGTTTCTGCTGACCGCCGCCGCGATCGGCGGGCTGGTGAAATACAACGCCTCCATTTCCGGTGCAGAGGCGGGTTGTCAGGCAGAGGTTGGCAGCGCCTCTGCCATGGCGGCGGCGGGTCTTTGCGCGGTCATGGGCGGCACGCCGGAACAGGTGGAAAACGCCGCCGAGATCGCGCTGGAGCACCACCTTGGCATGACCTGCGACCCGGTGAAGGGGCTGGTTCAGGTGCCCTGCATCGAACGCAACGGGCTGGGCGCGATCAAGGCGGTCTCGGCGGCCTCGCTGTCGCTGCGTGGGGATGGCACCCATCTTGTGCCGCTGGATGCCTGCATCGAGACGATGCGTCAGACCGGCCACGACATGAGCGAGAAATACAAGGAAACGAGTTTGGGCGGGCTGGCAGTCAACGTTCCGAATTGCTGAGGCCCGGCCTACCGCAAGGTGATCCCCGTTGGTGGTGTCCACGCGTGGACAGGTTAGGGGGAATGCCAGATCAATGGGTTACAGAGGCGAATTAACACACTGTTAGAACTTTGGCCCCAGACGCAAGCTGCGAAATCGCCGCCCGGGGCCCTGCGCGACCTGACCTCGATCGCGCGGGTGACTGGCCGGGCGCGGTGCAAGTCGAGGGTGGCAAGGGCGCTTAGCTGGTGACGCTGACCATCATGAATTTGGCGGCCTGCCCCCTGTCCGTGATCAGCCGCACCTCGCCGTGTTCGCGATAGCGCAAGGCATCCCCCGGACCCAGATCATAATCCGACCCGTCAAGATTGACGTGCAGGTAGCCAGACAACAGGATCAGGTGGTTTTCCTGCCCGACAACCTCGGGTGTATCCTGCACCATTTCCGAATTCGGCGTCATCTTGCATTCGACCACTTCACCGGCCAGAGCCGCCGCCGCGGGCGACACGAAGCGTTTGGTCAGACCGGTTTCACCATCCCGCCAAAGCGCCTGTTCGTCCCGCGTGACATGGGCAGAAAACCCATCTTCGATCATTGCAAATAGACGTGACAAAGACATTTCATGCGCCGCCGCCAGGCGCGAGAGAACATCGGCCGAGGGGCTGACCTCGGCATTCTCGAGCCGCGACAGGGCCGCACGGCTGACGCCGCTTGCCGCCGCGAGTTGATCAAGCGTCCAGCCACGGGCAGCCCGTAGCGCCGACAGGCGCCCGGCGAGGCGGACCGTCAGATCGCTCTTCATTTTTATCCCCCCGGGAAACTATCCCGTATCTCGAATTAGATACGGATTCCCGCTCAAAGGCAACGATTCAGGGTCCGCCGGATGATGAGAAGTCTGCCCAAAAATCCCGCGTCACATGGGGTAATTCACCGGTTGCATCGGCTTTGTGCGGTAACTTCACGCGGTCAAAACGCTTTCCCGGATCGGGTATCGTCCCGCCATCTGAGCCTGCGTCAGCCGTTCCAGCGCACCACACCATGGCCGGTCAGGTCATAGCCGCCAAGGCGCTGCGCCTGCGCCTTGAACCCCTCGGTCCGGCAGAATTCCAGCAGCTGTTGCAGCGGCGGATCGAAATAGGCGACGCGGTCCACCAGCAGGTCAAACCTCTCTTCGATAACCGGGACAAAGCGCAGGCCAAAGTCGCGCGCAACGGTTTCCAGCCCGAATGTGGCAGTTGCCTCTCCGCGCGCCACCGATTGAACGGCCTCTGTCTCTGTCCGGGCGACCGGGGTCAGCGTCAGAGCACCTGAGTCCAGACCGGCATCCGCCGCCAGCTGTCGAAACAGCGCATCGGTGCCTGAAAGCGGCTGACGCGGCGCAAAGCTGTGTCCCGCCAGATCGCCAAGGGTCGCGATCTGCGGCCCGTCCGCGCGCAGGACCAGCCCGCGACGGCGACGGGCAAAGCCGATCAGAACCGCATCCGGTGCCCCGGCGGCGACGACGCTGGCGATGTTCCAGTCGTCGCTTTCCGCGTCAAAGACATGCATGCCGCAGGCCACGCCCTCATGCGCGGTGAACCGCTGCAAGCCGTCCAGCGAGCCGTCGAAATAGGTGGCAAGGCCGCAGCGGCTTTCGCGCACAGCCCAATCCAGCAGGGGATCGTGAGACCCCAACAGGACGCGCGGGCGCGGGTCCGGTGCGGCGCTCAGACCCGAGCTATGCGCCGCGATCCACGCGCGGACCTCACGCGCCGGAAACAGCAGCTTTCCGGTTGCACGCGAACAGGGCACCTGACCCGAGGCGGCAAGATCATAGATCTTGCGCTCTTTCAGGCGCAACAAGTCGGCCAGTTCGGCAACAGTCAGGTATTCGGGGGCTTTTTGCGGGTCCATTGGGGGGCCTGAAGTGAAGACCCCCCTGCCCTAGCTCATTTGGGCGCGTTGGGAAAGAACAGCTGCTGGTCGGCGACCCGGTAGGCAGCAATGGCCTGCTGACCCGCCTCCGAGGTCAGCCAGTCAGCAAAGGCCTGCGCCTCATCCGCCTGAACAGAGGGGCATTTTTCTGCGCTGACCGGGATCACCCCGTATTGATTGAACATGGCCGCGTCGCCCTGCACATGGATTTGATAGTCCTGCTTGTTGCCAAAGCTGATCCAGGTGGCGCGGTCGGTCATGACATAGGCGCCCATGCCGATGCCCGCATTCAGCGTGGCCCCCATGCCCGACCCGGTTTCGCGGTACCACTCGCCCGAGGCACCGGTGGGATCCAGCGCAGCCGCCGCCCAGAGCGCGCGCTCTTTCTTGTGCGTGCCGGAATCGTCCCCGCGCGAGGCAAAGAGGGCCTGACTGTCGGCAATCTGTTTCAATGCAGCCTGCACATCGGTCAGGCCGGTCACTCCCGCCGGGTCAGAGGTCGGGCCGACGATGACAAAATCGTTGTACATCAGGTCGGTTCGCTGCGTGCCATAGCCTTCGGCGACAAATTTCTCTTCCGCGGGCTTGGCGTGAACCAACAACACGTCGCCGTCACAGTTCATCGCATTGCGGATCGCCTGCCCGGTGCCGACGGCGACGACATTGACCTTGATTCCGGTCGCCTCTGTGAAGATCGGCAACAGGTGATCGTAAAGCCCGGAATTGGCGGTCGAGGTGGTCGACTGCACGAGAATATCCGCCGAAACGGCACAGGGCAGCAGGGCCGCGCCGAAAAGCGCAGCAAGGCGAGTGGTCTTCATTTCTGGTGGTCCTTCGGTCTTTTAAAAGGTTTGGGGTTTCAGAAAACAAGCCCGCCAGAGACATGCGCGCGCGCGGGCGCGGTCTCTGGCCGGGGGAAAAAGCGGGTGACTGGGGCGTGTTCGACAACGCGACCGCCGTGCAAGAAAACCACGTCATCGGCCATCCGGCGCGCCTGCCCGATGTCGTGGGTCACAAGGATCACGCGGGTGCCGCGCGCCGCCGTGTCGCGCATGATCTCTTCGATCCGGTTGACAGAAGCGGGATCAAGGCTTGCCGTGGGTTCATCAAGGAAAAGCACCTCGGGCCGGGTCGCCAGCGCGCGGGCCAGTGCAAGGCGCTGCGCCTCTCCACCGGACAGCAGGCGGGCGGGCTGGCGCGCCTTGTGGGCAAGATCGACATGGTCCAGCAGCTGATCCCGGCGCGACATTGGCAGGCCGCGCGACTTCAGGACAAAGTCGATGTTGGCGGCGACCGAGCGGCGCAACAGAACCGGCTTTTGAAACACCAACGCATGGCGGTTGCGCGCCTTATCCGCGCTGTTGCCGTTCCAGTCGATAGTGCCGGAGGTCGGCGCAATCAGCCCGTGCAGCAGCCGCAAAAGTTGCGATTTGCCTGCACCGTTGGGCCCAAGGATCACGGTGCAGCCAGACGGCCCTAGCGTCAGGTTCAGCCCGTCGATGACCCGCTTGCCATCCAGTTCCAGCACAAGGTCGCTGACGTTGAGTGGCAAGAGACCCGCCGAGGCGGCTTTGGCGCGGGCCAGACCGGCCGGGAAAAACAAGGCGTCGTCAGGCATAGGCGTACCTGTTGGCTGTGAGGCGGAGGCTGTGGACAAGGGCGTTGACCCCCAGCGCAAGGACCATCAGCACGATGCCAAGGCCCAGCGCCAGCGGCAGATCCCCTTTGGAGGTTTCCAGCGCGATGGCCGTGGTCATGACGCGGGTCAGGTGGTCGATATTGCCGCCGACGATCATCACGGCGCCCACCTCGGCCACGGCGCGGCCAAACCCCGCCAGCGCCACGGTCACCAGCGCATAACGCGCATCCCACAACAGCGCGCGCATGGTTTGCAATGCGCTCAGGCAGAGCGACCGGAAGTGATCGGCATATTCGGCGTGCATATCCTCGATCACTTGCCGCGAAAGGGCGGCGGTGATGGGGGCAATCAGGATGGTCTGCGCGATGATCATCGCCGTGGGCGTATACAGCAGGCCAAGAAAGCCCAGCGGGCCAGCGCGCGACAGGTGCAGGTAGACGATCAGGCCCACCACCACCGGCGGCAAACCCATGAGCGCATTCATAAGCACCAGAACTGCGCCGCGCCCGCGAAAACGGGTGACCGCGACCAGCGCCCCCAGCGGCAGGCCAATCACACAGGCGGCGACCGTGGCGCTCAGGCTGACGCGCAGAGACAGGGCCACGATCTCGATCAGGTCGGGATCGCCGGAGAGGACGAGCGCAAAAGCGACAGCAAGGGCCTCTCCCATGTCCTGCATGTTTTCTCCTGCAAAATTTACGGGAACAATCCCCCAATTACATATCAGCTTAAGAAGAACACGCATCGAAAATCAAGGCAAACCAAGGGACAAGGTGACCCACACCGCAGAAAACCGCAGAGATGTCAGGGTCAATGTGTCCGCTTCAGGCCGGAAATTTTGCAGTGCATTTCTTGCCGCCATTCGAACGGTGCTGGAATATCAGATCGACCGACGTGAACCGGTCCATCCGCGCCCGAGAAAATGAGGTTCGAGCGTTCCGGGACTCAGAGATCATTTGCAGGGTCTCCAAGCACGATTTCGCCAGACAATACGCTTGCGATGAATCCACATCCGTTCTCTGGATGGCTGAAATGCACATAGGCCAGCGCAGCAAATTTCTCCGGTGCGGCCATAAGGATGAAAGGGTTGAAGTAGCCAATGTCCACTTGGGTCGGCATGTCGCGACCGGCAAAGAAAGTCGCCCGATGAGAGGCCTGCATCCCGGCGATCTGCATGGCATAAGCGATATATTCATGACCAGAATGCGTGATTTCGCGGTCACCAATCGTGTGTTCTATCGCGGCATGGGTCAATTCGTGGGTCAGGATGCCCGCAAAGAGGTCCGCGCCCGAAAGTCCGCCATATAATTCCACGGCCAAGGTATTGGTTTTCAAGACGTCGGGATCGAGAACCTCGATACGCTCTTGTTCGCACCGATAAGCGCCAAGGCAATGAGCAACGTCAGGAGCCATCTCGGGCACCGCCTCAACCGTGACCGAGCGGGAAAGACGAAGACCACAAGCGGAGAGGACAGGAAGAAAACCGTCGGTCACACTGCAAATGCGGTCCCTGTACGCCTTGGAGGCAGGCGCGATGTCGATTACCCCGTTCGAACACTGCGCCCCAAGCTGTCCTGCCATCAGGATGAGGGTCAGCGACGCTCTGACGATCATATGTCCGCCCCCCTTGCCAGCGCCCCTGCGGTCTCACTCTGAACGAAGTAGACTAACCGATCGGGGTATTGTCAAACGCGGCCAAGACTGCCGGGGCTTTCGGAACCCGGTCAGACACCTTCGCCCCAACTGGCCACCTTGCGGTCAATGGTCTTGCGCGAAACACCGAGTCGCCGCGCGGCCTCGGCCCGGTTGCCGCCGGATTGTTCGAGGATGTGCAGGATGTGGCGCTGCATCACCAGATCGAGATTCTCGATCGCCTGTGCGCCTGTGACGGTCCCACTGCCCGCGAACTCATCCGGGAAGCCGCCAAGGATCACGGATCGTTCGATCATGTTGCGCAATTCGCGCACGTTGCCGGGCCAATGATAGCGGCGCAGTTTCATCAGCGTGTGGTCATCCAGCTTCAAAGCAGGCAACCCCAGCGCCTTGGAGAAATGCTGCATGAACAGCGCGGCAAGCTCGGTGATGTCCTCAGACCGGTCACACAGCGGCGGCATCTCGATCTTCAGCACGTTGAGCCGGTGATACAGATCCGCCCGGAACCGCCCCTCTTCCACCGCCCGCTCCAGATCGGTGTTGGTGGCAAAGGTCAGGCGCAGGTTCAGCGGGATCTCCCGCTCTGCCCCCAAGGGGCGCACGCGCTGATCCTCCAGCACCCGCAACAGCGCGGCCTGCAAGGGTTCGGACATCTGCGCGACCTCGTCCAGGAATAGCGTGCCGCCATCGGCCAGCAGGAACAGGCCGGGGCGCAGGCGGTCCCCCTCGACCGCACCAAAAAGTTCGGCGGCGATGCTGTCCGGGGCGATGGCCGCGCAGTTCACCGCGACAAAGGGGCTGGTCGATCGCGCCGCCATGCCATGCAGGGTGCGCGCGGCCAGTTCCTTGCCCGTACCGGTCGCACCGGTGAACAGAACCGGCGTCGGCAAGGGCGCCAGCTTTTCCAGTATGGCGCGCACTTCCATCATCGGCGGCGAATGCCCGATCAGCCGGGTGGCGTTTTCGGTGCCCAGCGCATGCCGCAACAGGCGGTTGTCCCGCCGCAGCGCGCCCCGGTCAAGCGTGCGCGCCACCGCGCCGATTAACTGATTGGCGCGAAAGGGTTTCAGGATGAAATCCGACACGCCCGCCCGCAGCGCCGCGATGGCCGTTTCCAGATCCGCATAGGCGGTGATCAGCACCACCTCTGCATAAAGGCCCTTGCGCCGCTGATCGGTCACCCAATCGATACCGGAGCCACCGGGCATCTTGTTGTCGACGACGATGACGTCGAATTGCGCCTCATCCAGACGCTCCGTCGCCTCGCGGGCAGAGGCCGCCTCGGCCAGCCTTTTGACCCGTGGCCCTAGTGTCTTGGCCAGAAAATTGCGCATTCCCGGTTCGTCATCAATGACGAGGACCGAGGCGGTGCTGAGCGTACGCCCATAGTCGTCCAGTGTTGTCATACGGTCAGTCTAGCCTCTCCGCGCGATCAGTCGAGGCGGACATTGGCGCCTGATTGAACGTCAGCCGAAGAAAAACCGAGCTGATGCAGCCCGTACCAGGCTCCATAGGCAAGGAGGGCGGCGGCGGCGAAACCGGCAAGCATGGCTTTCATTGGGTCTCTCCCGTTGCGGATTTGAGAAAAGCGATCAGGTCGGCCCGGTCAGACGGCTGGGCGATGACCTGCATCGGCATCTTGGAACCGGGAATGTAATGGTCCGGCCCTTCGTCGAACAGTGCGTCAATGGTATCATCGGACCATGTGAAATCAGCGGTGCGCAGGGTTTGCGAATAGCTGTAGCCGGGCAATGTGCCCGCCTTGCGGCCAAAGACACCGTATAGCGAAGGCCCCGCCTTGCGCGAGGGGCCATTGCTCAGCGCGTGGCAGATCGAACATTTGCGCATGAACTGGCGTTCACCATTGGTCATGGTTTCGGGGTCACGCAGGAACGTGCGCTGGCCGGAGCCTTCGGGCGCATCCAATTCGTCCAGCAGCGCGACGGGCCAGGCATAGACCACGTCATCAAGCCCGCCCGCATAGATGGTCTGCCCATCCGGCGAAAAGGCCAGCGCCCAGACCGGCCCGTGCCGCATGGCGCGGAAATCGCGGGTGATGCGCCACTCGGCAGTGTCGACCATCATGATGTAGCCATGCCCGTCGCCCACGGCCAGTTGCGCGCTATCCGCATGGTAGGCAAGCGCAAGGATCGGGCGGCGGTCCAGCGTGAAATCGGCGACCTGCGCGCCGGTTTCCGGGTCGATCACCCGCGTACCGCCATCAACCGCGCCATAGGCCAGCCACCCCTCGCCCAGCGCAAGACGGTTGATACCGAATCCGTGCTGGACAACAGGCAGCGGGGCGTTGTCCGTCGTCAGATCGTACCTCAGCAGCTCTCCGTTGGAGGTCGCCGCGTAGAGGCGGGTTCCATCAGCGGAATGCACAACCGCGTTCACCCCCGCGCCGGGATAGGGCAGTTCGCGGTTCGCGCCCCCCTCACCCAAGGGCCAGAGGCGGATGCTGCCGTCCCAGCTGCCGCTGGCGACATGGCTGCCGTCAGGAGCCACCGAAAGTGTCGTGACCTTGCCCAGATGCCTGCCCAGCACACGTTCCTGTGGCTGCCATTGCCGCACGGCAAAGTCGTCGCCGCCAGAGATCAGCTGCCCCCCCGGCCCCCATGTCAGGGCCGTGACGGCGGCGGCGTGCCCTTCCAGCCATTGCGGCGCACGGCCTGACCAGACACCCACGGAATTGTCGAAACTGGCGCTGGCGACCTGCCCCTCTTCCATGACCACAAGGCCCATGACCGGGCCGCCGTGGCCCTTCAGCGTCGTGAACTCCTCGGCCCCGGCGGGCAAGGCGGCCAGCGTCAGGCAGAACAGCGCAGCGGTGCGCATCATTCTGCAGGGGTTGCGTCCGACGGGGCGGATTTGCCCTTGGCCGCCTCCCGCGCCTTGACTTCGTCCAGCCAGATCGAGTGGTGCTGATGCGCCCATGCCTCGTCCACCTCGCCGGAGCCCATGGCATCGAACGCCCCCTCCATCCCGATGGAGCCGATGTAGATATGGGCGATGATGATCGCCATCAGGACAAAGGCCACGATGGCGTGCCATAGCTGCGCAAGCTGCATTTCCTCTTGCGGGCTCAGCTCCGTCGGCAGGGCGCCATAGCCCAGAAGCTGCGGTGCACCGATGTCGTTCAGGATGGTGAATGTCTTGGCAAAGAGCGGCAGTTCAAAGGGGAACAGCAGCGACAATCCGGACAGGGAGATCGACCCGCCCAGCAGGATGACAGACCAGAAGATGATCTTTTGCCCGGCATTGAATTTCTTGGCGGGGGGGTGGTTCTTGCCGATGATACCGCCGGCCTGCGCGAACCATGTGATGTCGGTGCGGTTCGGGATGTTGTGCCAGACCCACATCACAAAGACGAGTATCAGCCCCAGCATGAAGGGCCAGGCCAGATTGTTGTGTACGAACTTGGAGGCGATCAGCAGGTAGGAATTCACCTCCGGACCGAACAGCGGCAGGATCGCGAAGCGCCCGAAAAGCGTCAGCAGCCCCGACAGGCCCAGCAGGACAAAGGACCCCGCCAGCATCCAGTGCGAAAACCGCTCAAACGCCTGAAAACGGGTGACGGTGCGGCCGGTCAGCGGCTCATCGATGCGAACCCGGCCCCGAAGCAGGAAGAACAGGAAAAGCGCACCGATGGTGCCCAACAGCAGCCAGCCGCCATAGAAGGCCAGCGGCCCCTTGCGGAAGTTGTACCAGGCCATGCCGCCATCCTGAACCAGCACCTTGGCCACGTTGCCCCCGGCCGAGACATTCACATCCGCCGCGTCATAGCGCAGCGCGCGCCACAGGTCGGGATCGGATGCGCCTCCAAGGGGGGCCAGCGCCAGTGGCGCATTCGGGTCGGCGCCCGGTTCCCCGAACTGGCGCCGGAAACTCAGATCAACCTTTTCGCCGCGTTGGCGGGCAAGGATATCCTCCAGCGTCTGCGCGCCGCCGGTGGCCTTGCGCGCCTCGGCCAGAACCGCCGGATCGGGGCCGGGATCAGCCGGGGGCTGCAAGAAAAAGGCCAGCGCGGCAAGACCCGCCGCCAGAAGCATGAACCATCCGAAACCGCTGGAGCGTTTTGACATGACTGTCCTCGTCGATCGTCACGCCGGAGGTGCGGCAGCCGAACTGGCGGCGCCGAAAA
The DNA here is from genome assembly GCF_052266595.1 of Antarctobacter jejuensis. Classification (NCBI taxonomy): domain Bacteria; kingdom Pseudomonadati; phylum Pseudomonadota; class Alphaproteobacteria; order Rhodobacterales; family Roseobacteraceae; genus Antarctobacter; species Antarctobacter jejuensis. Next base: position 434,296 of record NZ_JBQQXJ010000001.1, read on the forward strand.
CCCAAGGCGTCTTGTAACTGCGTAGGACAGAGGCCCGGTCAGCCGGGCCTCTGCCAAGTGAGTGTGATTCAGGGCGGGGTCCAGCCCCGCCCGGAGGGCTCAGCCGCCCTTTTGGTCGTAGGCGGTGCCCCAGCCCCATGCGCCCGAGCCGAAGCCGCGGGCCACGACGCGTTCACGGTAGATGGCCGAGACAACGTCGCCGTCACCGGCGAGCAGCGCCTTGGTCGAACACATCTCGGCACAGATGGGCAGCTTGCCCTCTGCGATCCGGTTGCGCCCGTACTTGGCGAACTCGGCAGTCGAGTGCGTCTCTTCGGGACCACCGGCGCAGAAGGTGCATTTGTCCATCTTGCCGCGAGAGCCGAAGTTGCCCGCCTGCGGGAACTGCGGCGCGCCGAAGGGGCACGCGTAGAAGCAGTAGCCGCAGCCGATGCAGAGGTCCTTGGAGTGCAGAACCACGCCTTCTTCGGACTGGTAGAAGCAATCCACCGGACAGACGGCCATGCAGGGCGCATCCGAACAGTGCATGCAAGCCACCGAGATCGACCGTTCGCCCGGGGTGCCGTCCTGGATCGTCACCACCCTGCGGCGGTTGATCCCCCACGGCACCTCGTGCTCGTTCTTGCAAGCCGTGACGCAGGCGTTGCACTCGATACAGCGCTCGGCGTCACAGAGGAATTTGGATCGTGCCATTTCTGGTTCTCCTTACGCTGCCGTGATCTTGCACAGGGTACACTTGGTTTCCTGCATCTGGGTCACGGAGTCATAGCCATAGGTCATCGCCGTGTTGGCGGATTCCCCAAGCACATAGGGGTCAGCCCCGTCCGGGTATTTGGACCGCAGGTCCGCACCCTGATAGTGACCGCCAAAGTGGAAGGGCATGAAGGCGACGCCCTCACCCACCCGCTGGGTGACCATGGCCATGACCTTGACCTTGCCGCCCTCGGGGCCTTCGACCCAGACATCTGCCCCGTCACGAATGCCAAGGTTGTTGGCGTCGCGCGGGTTGATCTCGACGAACATGTCCTGCTGAAGCTCGGCAAGCCATGGGTTCGACCGGGTCTCGTCCCCGCCGCCCTCATATTCGACCAGACGGCCGGAGGTGAGAACGATCGGGTACTCCTTCGAGAAGTCGTTCTTCTGGATCGACGCATACATGGTCGGCAGACGATAGAACTTGCGGTCCTCGTAGGTCGGATAGTCCGCCACCAGATCGCGCCGCGGCGTATACAGCGGCTCGCGGTGTATCGGAACCGGGTCCGGGAAGGTCCAGACAACCGCGCGGGCCTTGGCGTTGCCGAAGGGCGCACAGCCATGCGCGATGGCAACCCGTTGGATACCGCCCGACAGGTCGGTCTTCCAGTTGACCTTGCCGATGGCTTCGCCCGAGGTTGACCAGATCGCCTCGACCGCGTCGGGGGTCTCACCGTCCTCGAAGTCCGCTTCGCTCAGATCAAGCGCCTCGACCCCTTCGTAAGAGCCGTCGGCCACCGCCTGGATCACGGCCCATTCCGCCTTGGTCAGGTCGGTGTCCCAGCCAAGGTCATGCAGCATGGCCATGGTGAATTCCGGGTAACCGTCCTGAATTTCGGAGCCTACGGAATAGACGCCGTCCGCCAGCAGGTTGTCGCCGTCGCGCTCCACGCCAAAGCGGGCGCGGAAGGTCAGGCCGCCCTCTGCGACAGGCTTGGACATGTCGTAGAGGTTGGGCGTGCCCGGGTGCTTCATCTCCGGCGTGCCCCATGTTGGCCAAGGCAGACCGTAGTAGTCGCCATCGGCCGGGCCACCGACCGCCTGCAGCGTGGTGCGGTCGAATGTGTGCTGGTTTTCCATGTGCATCTTCAGCCGTTCCGGCGACTGGCCGGTATAGCCGATGGTCCACATGCCGCGGTTGATCTCGCGCAGCGTGTCCTCGACGTTCGGCGTGATGCCATCCTCTTCCAGCGCGATGTTGCGGAACAGGCGGTCATGAAAGCCGAACTTCTGCGCGAACAGGCCGATGATCTCTTGATCTGGCTTGGATTCGAACAGCGGATCGACGATCTGCTGACGCCACTGGAACGACCGGTTCGACGCGGTGACAGAGCCGTAGGTTTCGAACTGCGTCGCTGCGGGCAGCAGATAGACGCCGTCCTCACGATCATGCAGCACGGCCGAGACGGTGGGATACGGGTCGATCACGACCAGCATGTCCAGCATCTCCATCGCCTTCTTCATCTCTGTCATGCGCGTCTGCGAGTTGGGCGCATGTCCCCAGAGCACCATGGCGCGGACCTTGTCCGGGTTGTCCATGTTTTCGGGGTCTTCGAGGATGCCGTCGATCCAGCGCGACACCGGGATCCCGGTGAGGGTCTGAAGCGACTTCTCCTTGCCGTCGGCGCCGGTGACCTTGGCGAACTGCCCTTCGAGCCATGCCGGGTCTTCCTCCCAGACGCGGGCCCAATGCGCCCATGCGCCTTTGGCCAGACCATAGTAGCCGGGCAGCGTGTGCGACAGAACCCCAAGGTCCGTGGCGCCCTGCACGTTGTCATGGCCGCGGAAGATGTTGGTGCCGCCGCCGGAGGTGCCCATGTTGCCCAGTGCCAGCTGCAGGATGCAGTAGGCGCGGGTGTTGTTGTTGCCGTTGGTGTGCTGCGTGCCACCCATGCACCAGATCACCGTACCGGGACGGTTGTTGGCCATGGTGCGCGCCACGCGGCGCAGCTGCGAGCCCGGGGTGCCGGTGACACGCTCGACCTCTTCGGGCGTCCACTTGGCCACTTCCTCACGGATCTGGTCCATGCCCCAGACACGGGTGCGGATGAACTCTTTGTCCTCCCAGCCGTTCTCGAAGATGTGCCACAGGATCCCCCAGACCAGCGCCACGTCGGTGCCGGGACGGAAACGGACGTATTCATCCGCGTGGGCCGCGGTGCGCGTGAAGCGCGGGTCGCAGACGATCAGCGGCGCGTTGTTCATCTCCTTGGCGCGCAGAACATGCAGCAGCGACACGGGGTGCGCTTCTGCCGGGTTGCCGCCGATGATGAAGATGGCCTTGGAGTTATGGATGTCGTTGTAGCTGTTGGTCATGGCGCCGTAGCCCCATGTGTTCGCAACACCCGCAACGGTGGTCGAATGGCAGATCCGAGCCTGGTGATCCACGTTGTTCGTGCCCCAGTAGGCGGCGAACTTGCGGAACAGGTAGGCCTGTTCGTTCGAATGCTTTGCCGAGCCCAGCCAGTAGACAGAGTCAGGTCCGCTCTCGTCGCGGATCTTCATCATGCCGTCGCCGATCTCGTTGATCGCCTGCTCCCAGCTGATGCGCTTCCACTCACCGCCTTCTTTTTTCATCGGGTACTTCAGGCGGCGCTCGCCGTGGGCGTGTTCCCGGACAGAGGCCCCCTTGGCGCAATGCGCTCCAAGGTTGAAGGGGCTGTCCCAGCCGGGTTCCTGCCCGACCCAGACGCCGTCGCTGACCTCGGCCATGACGGTGCAGCCCACGGAACAGTGGGTGCAGATGGATTTCTTGATTTCCACCTTGCCCAGTCCGGCCGCCGATGCGGCGCTGGCCTGTTGTACGGTGCCGCCGGTGGCGGCGATGGCGGCAATGCCGCCGATGGCAAGACCCGAGCCGCGCAGGAACGCGCGGCGATCGACCGAGGCGTTAGCTGCCTCGGACAGGATACTTGTCCGCTGGGGGCGTCGCGCAACCCCGTTGGTCTTTTTCCTAAGCATGTTTCTATCTCCCTGACGCGCCTTTGTTAGGGGCGCGGGACTTTGACGGTGGCCTTGGGCAGTCGGGCGTCACGCAACCAGTCGCCTGTGGCCGTTGAGCGCACGTCCGGTTGGCTCCGGGCGATGCGGGGCGCGGTTCTCAGAACCGGGCTGTCTCGTAGAAGGCGCGGGTATGCGCCGTGTCCTGCATCTTTTCCGATGTCAGATCAGGCTCCGCCGGGCCGGCTTCGGCGGCGGTGCCACTGGCGATGGCGACAGCAGCCGCGGGGGCCGAAACGCTTGCCAACTTGAGGAAATTCCGGCGCGAGGCCTTGGTCTCCTGGGTCATGAAAGTCTCTCCTTTCACGGGTTCCGACAGTCGCCTGCCGCTCGACAGGGGCGGATCGCGCCCCGGTTCACACTCTCACTCACCACTCATCCTGAAAGCTTCGGCCTCGATCTCCATGAACAGCCGCCCGACAGTGGCCACGGGGGCGTAAAAGACCGAGTTCTTGGCGCTTTCGAGGTCGGAAAAGAAATGCCCGGCCCAAGGGCCGATGTGCTTGTTGAAGAACTCTTTCTGGGTGTCGAGGCTGGCAGGCGCGCCGAACCGTCCGACGATCATCGCCCCCATCATCTCCATCAGGCTGGCGATGTTGTCTTCGGGCTCGAACACGTTCTCGGCCCGCGCCAGCCCGCGACGGGCCATGTCCTGCCGCAGCGCCGCCAGCGGTTTCTCATTCAGGAAACCGGTCAGGTAATACGACGCGTAGGGCAGCAGTTCCCCGCGCCCCAGACCGATGAAAAGCTTGTTGTACTCGCTGGTCACGGCCTTGGGTTTGGACACCTTGCCCAGCTTGGCCAATGTGCCGATGGCCTGCCCCATCTCGGTTTCGTCGCCCGACAGACTGGCGGTCTGCGCCAGCAGCATCTCGTCCGGCGGACCGGCCAGCAAAAGGCCGAGGAAATTGTAGAGGTCAGCGCGCAGGCGGTCCTCTTCGGCGATCTGGCGGGTTTCAGCGGTGTTGGTCATCGGGTCCTTGTCTGTGCTCATGTGGCGGTCTCGAAGCGAAAGCGCATCCGGCGCGGGGATGCGGCGGGCGCCTCGGCGATTTCCGGCTCTGGTGCGTTTTGCGGTGCAGGCGCGGGCGTGGGATCGGGCCTGTCGTCATCCTCGACCATGACCTCGGCATCTGTCGTTTCCATGTCCGCGTCTGCGCTGTGATCCGCGGCCTGATCGCCGTCCTGATCTTCGGCGGCGGCCTTGTCCGTCTCCGCCTTGGCCAAGCCTTCGGCGGTTTCGGCCTCGTAGGCGACCTTGTCGAACATGCCCTTGCCGACCTGATAGAGCGTCTGCAAATTCTCAACGACCGTGGCGGCGTCGGTGAAATCCTCACCATAGTCCACCAGCCCGTCGACATTGGCCAACACCGGGTTCAGGCGCCATAGGCGGCGCAGGGCGCGGGTCTTGAGGCGTTGCGGAACCGCCGCCTGAAGGAGGCTCTGCACCTGATCCGGGCTGTCCATTTCCTCGGGCACCGGCAGGTCCAACTCTGCCAGAATTTCCTCATCGGGGCGTGCCTGCAGGCGTTCCTCTTCGACGGCATGCGCTTCGGCCTCTGCCTCACGCAGCTCGGTTTCGGTTTCTGCCGCCACCTTCGCGCGGCGACGCGACCAGAAATCAGAGGGTGTCTCGCCGTTCAATGCAAACGCCTCCTCTGCAGCTTCGGCGAGGCATAGACATCCAGCTTGTCGATGCGCGGATCGCCGATGCCATCCTGTTCCAGATCGACCCGCTTCTTGTCACGCTTGCGCTTGATGAACACTTCTTCCTCGTGGAATTCCTCGACGAACTCCGCGACAAAACCCAGCAGCGCGGGCGGCATCGGCACCTTTTCGATGATCTCTTCGCCGCTGTCCGCATAGTCCTGCGCCTCATAGGGAGAGGCGGTCACGGTCAGCACGTTCAGCGGGCAGTCGCTTCCGCCCTCGTCCCGGAGAACGATGTAGACGCTGGGACTGCGGGCCTGGAGTTCATGCAGGTAAGCGCCGGTGTCCGCACCATGCAGTTCAAGGTCCAGCGTGGCGGCGTGAAACTCGGCCGCGTCGCCCTCGCGCCGCAGCTCTCGCCAGTCCGCAGGCCCGGCGCCCGGCAAGACGGCAGAGGCCGTCCACACCCATTTCGCCCAGCGCGTCACACCCGGCGCGCGGCGCAGCACGATGCCAAGCGGCAAGGTCCGATAAAGTTTCGGATTGTGAATCACATCGCTCCTCCCACCTTCAGTAAGCAACGCAAGCGCCCCACCGGGAAAGAGAAATCCGGCATGCTGCGGTATTCCGGGTCACTTCCGGTCAATTTGGGCATGTGGATCAGGGAAGCACCGGCCAATCGGACGAAATGTCCAACCCGACTTTTTTGCTCAGATTTCGGGCGGTTTGAAAACGGGCGAATCACCCGGGCGCAACGGGGCCGGATACCGCGAAACCGGCGGCGCGGCGGTTCCGGCAATCTGGTTGTGGCGGGCATCGAATCATGACTAGCTATCGCCGGGGACAGATCAAAAAACGCCAGTCAAGCGGCGTTTCGGAGGAGGGGCATATCATGGTCAAGCATCTGATAACATGCGATTGCTTGGGGACGCAGACCCTCGACACAGAGGGGTTGTCACGGACCACCGGTCTTGACGTCAAACGCCCCTGCACGGCGCTGTGCACCCGCCAGATCGACCGTGCCGCTGCCGCGTTGCAGGAGGGTGATGCAGTTTTTTGCTGCACGCAGGAGGCCCGCGTGTTCGACGCACTGGCAGAGGAATTGGGCGTGCCCGCCCCTCCGGTGCTGGACCTGCGTGACCGGGCCGGATGGACCGCAGATCAGGCCCCGACACTACCCAAAATGTCCGCCCTCGTGGCAGAGGCGCTGCTGCCCGCCGCCCCGGAAAAGACGCTGGATGTGATATCCGAGGGGCTGTGCCTGATCCTTGGCGCCCCAGAAGTGGCCCTGCCCGCCGCGGAACACCTGTCGGATTACCTTGCCGTGACGGTTCTGCTGCCAGAGGGATCAGAGGTGCCGGACACCCGCGCCTTTGACGTCATCACCGGCCGTTTGCGGCAGGCCCGCGGCGCTCTGGGGCAATTCGAGGTGGTGATCGACCGGCTGGCGCAGGTCGATCCCGGCGGGCGCGGCGGGATGGGCCTGACAGAGCCGCGCGATGGCGGCGTTTCGGACTGTGACGTGCTTCTGGATCTGCGGGGAGAGCCGCCGCTGTTCCCGGCCCATGAAAAGCGTGAGGGCTACCTGCGGGCCGATCCGGGTCACGCGCCCTCCGTAGCGGCCTCGTTGCTGGCGGCTTCGCACCTTGTCGGCACCTTTGAAAAGCCGCTCTACGTTCGGACAGAGGCCCTGCTCTGTGCCCACTCGCGGGCCGAACAGACCGGCTGTTCCCGCTGTCTGGACCTCTGCCCCACCGGCGCGATCACACCGAACGGCGACCATGTCACGGTCGACCCGATGATCTGCGCGGGCTGTGGCGCCTGTTCGGCGGTCTGCCCCTCGGGCGCGATCAGCTATGACGCACCGCCGGTCGACCAGACATTTCGCCGGGTTCAAACCCTGGCCAAGGCTTATCTGGACGCGGGCGGCATCTCCCCGCGCCTTATGGTGCATGATGCACACGGAGGTGAGATGATCCGCATGGCGGCCCGTCACGGGCGCGGCTTGCCCGCCGATGTGATCCCGCTGGACTTGCCGGTGGTCGGCGGCTTTGGCCACGCGGAAATCGTCGCCGCGCTGGCGGCGGGTTTTGCCTCGGTCACCCTGCTGCCAGGACCGGGCGCGGACCGCGTGGCCCTGTCGGCGCAGATCGACCTCGCGCAGGCGATCGGCGGGCGCGACAGGGTGCAGCTGCTGGACACCCCCGACCCCGACGCCATGAGCGATGCGCTTTACGGTGAAACCGCCCCCGCCCCCGTGGCCGAACCGGTGCGCCCGCTTGGCACCCGGCGGCAGATCACCCGGCAGGCGGCGCGCGCGCTGCATGGGGAGACCACCTTGCCGCTGCCCGATGGTGCGCCCTATGGCGCGGTTGTGGTGGACACGGACGCCTGCACGCTCTGCCTGTCCTGCGTCTCGCTCTGCCCGTCGGGCGCGCTGGGGGATAACCCGGACAAGCCGCAACTGCGCTTTCAGGAGGACGCCTGCCTGCAATGCGGGATCTGCGCCACCATCTGCCCCGAGGATGCGATCTCTCTGCAGCCGCAACTGGACCTCTCCGACAGCGCTCTGCGTCAAGAGGTGCTGAACGAGGAAGAGCCCTTTGCCTGCGTCGAATGCGGCACGCTCTTCGGGTCGAAATCCGCCATCGACCGGATCACCGAAAAGCTGTCTGGCCATGCAATGTTCCAGAGCCCGGAAAAGCTGCGGATGCTGCAGATGTGCGACAATTGCCGGGTCTCGGCGCAGGCCTTGTCACAGGACAATCCCTTTGCCGGTGGTGAGCGTCCGCGCGTCCGCACCACAGAGGACTACCTGTCCAAACGGCGTGATCACTGATGCTGCAACGGCGCGCCCAGATCGGCGGCCTGCATGGCCGCCACATAGGCGACGACCGCCTCGACCTCATCCAGTGTCAGTTCGACCGGGATGATGGCTGGCGGGCGGTTTTCGGGAAAGGGCGGCGTGACATCGGCGACGATGGTAAAGGACGGATGCGGGTTCAGCGCGTAGAACGAGTAGAACCGCTCTTCCCAATCCCCAAGGCTGCGCAGCACCGCGAAACTGGGGGTAGAGCCGATACCGACGCCGCGGCTTTCGTCGTCGACCACATGGCAACGGATGCACTTGGCGCGGCTGACCTCATGGCCCAGCTTCGCGTCGCCCTCGTAGGTGACGCTGACCTTGATGTCCTGCGTGTCGGGCGGCGGGCCGAACAGCGCGGCACCGTCCGGTGCAAAGCTGGCGATGGTGTTGCTGCCGATCTCCGAGGTCAGCCAGTCCGCGAAACGCGCCGCACCCACGTGTTCCGTCCGCCCCATCCGCAGGTGCCAGACCGCGTCCAGCCCGGAAAACAACGGCCTGCCCTCTGCGCCCAGCGCGATATCCGCGCCCTCGGCGCTCTCCGCCAATCTGACACGCACCCGCGTCTTGAGCGTGAAGCGCGGCAGGATATGTTTGATCAAACCGCTGTCCACAAGTTCGGGCGGCGCATACAACTGCACGGGGCCGGCATCCTGTGCGGTGGCAGTCATGGGCAGGCAGGCAAGGGCCGGCCCGACGAAAGAATGGAAAACGCGCCGGGTCATGGTGGCATGCTAGGCCCCTGCCCCGTCCCGCGTCAATTGAAAGGGAGCGATGAAAGATGAGCGACGACTTCAACATGTCGATGCGGAAATTCCTGAAACAGGTGGGCGTCACCTCTCAGCAGGCCATCGAAGAGGCCATGCGCAATGCCCCGGCCGGTGGCAAAAGCTTTGAGGTCAAGGCCGTGGTCACCATCCCCGAACTGAACCTGACCCATGAGGTCACGGGCGAGATCAAGGGACAGGAATGACCCAGGTGGCGGCGGATCGTGCGGCGGTTCTGGACATTCTGAAAACCGTGGCGGACCCGGTGGCGGGCGGTGACATCGTTGCCAGCGGCGTCATGCGGGCGCTGAACGTGGATGGCGGCGCGGTGCGCTTCGTGATGGAAATCGCGCCCCAACACGCAGAGGCCTTTGGCCGGACCAAGGCCGAGGCAGAGGCGAAACTGGGCGCGATGCCGGGGGTCGAAAAGGTCTCTATCGTGCTGACGGGCCATTCGGAAAAGGCCCCGCCGGACCTTGGCCTGAAGAAAAAGGCGGAACCGCAGGGACCGCAGAAGATCCCCGGCGTTGACCACATCATCGCCATCGCCTCTGGCAAGGGCGGGGTCGGAAAATCGACCGTTTCCTCCAACCTTGCGGTCGCACTGGCGGCACAGGGACGGCGCGTGGGCTTGCTGGATGCCGATGTCTACGGTCCGTCGCAGCCGCGCATGCTGGGCGTCTCCGGGCGTCCCGCCTCGCCGGATGGCAAGACCATCCTGCCGCTGCGCAACCACGGCGTCACCATGATGTCCATCGGCCTGATGACGAACGAGGATCAGGCCGTGGTCTGGCGCGGGCCGATGCTGATGGGGGCGCTGCAACAGATGATGACGCAGGTGCAATGGGGCGCACTGGATGTGCTGCTGGTGGATCTGCCGCCCGGCACCGGCGACGTGCAGATGACCCTCAGCCAAAAGGCGCATGTGGACGGCGCCATCGTGGTCAGCACCCCGCAGGACGTGGCGCTGATGGACGCGCGCAAAGGCATCGACATGTTCAAGCAGCTAAATGTGCCGATCCTTGGTATGATCGAAAACATGAGCACACATATCTGCACCAACTGCGGGCATGAGGAACATGTCTTTGGGCACGGCGGCGTGGCCGCCGAGGCGGCCAAGCTGGGCGTGCCCCTGCTGGCCGAAGTGCCGCTGGACCTGCAGATCCGCCTTGCCTCTGACGGCGGCGCGCCCATCGTGGCCAGCAAACCCGACAGCGCGCAGGCGCAGGCCTTTCATGCCGTGGCGCAGGCGCTGGTGGCGCGGGGCGTGGCATGAGCGCAGAGGCCCAGCCGCTGACCTTTCCCCCCGCCATGAGCGGCGAGGCGGTCAGCGGCGATCCCTTTGACGGCGCGGTGATGCGCGCCATCCGGGGCTGCGACGCGGGACTGATCTGTCACCGTGTGGCGGTCGACCGGATGGGCGCGGCGCTGATCTTTGCGCCCGAAGTGCCGCTGCGCGAGGCGGCGGTGATGCTGCCGCTCTGCGGCGTGGGCTTTCAGAACGCGCTTGGCGCGCTGGCTCCGCCAGAGGTGGCGGTGCATCTTGCCTGGGCGGGCGCAATCCTTGTGAACGGCGCGGGCTGTGGCGTGTTTCGTGCCTGCGCCTCGGACAGTGACCCGGACAAGGTGCCGGATTGGCTGGTCGTGGGGTTCGAACTGCCCCTGACACTGGCCGGTGGCGATCCGGGCAATGCGCCCGAACAGACCGCCCTCTTCGAGGAAGGCTGCGCCGACGTGGATCCGCATCGCCTTGTCGAAGCCTGGGCGCGGCACACGCTGAACTGGATTGCGCGCTGGGAGGCCGAGGGGGCGAAACCGCTGCATGCCGAATGGCGCGGTCTGGCCCATGGCATCGGCGAAACCGTGGTGCAGGATGGCCGCCCCGGCACGTTCCTTGGCATCGACGAAAGCTTTGGCATGCTCTTGCGTGACCACGACACCACCCACCTGATCCCGCTGACCAGCCTGCTGGAGGACGCCCCATGAAGCTTGCCCGTGCGATCCATTTCGATGAAAGCGACATGAACGTCTTCGCCAGCCCGGCGCGCACCGGAGAGTGGTGCGTTTCCGGCGGGTTCGAGTTTTCCAACTGGACCGAGGGCGATCTGGCGGGCAAGGCGCGGCAGGCCTTTGCCAATGGCTGGTTCGGTCTGGAAACCGGCGGTCGAGTGACATTTGTTGCGGTCACGGCTGTGGAACCGGCAGAGATGGACGCGCTGACCGATCTCTTGGCACAGCACTTCGTGACCTATTACGGCGCGCCCTCGGTCGAGGCCGCGCGCCCGGTGGCGCAAGAGGAAATCGACCATATGGCCGAGTTGTGCGAAGACCACGACGCCAACACCCTGCTGACGGTCGCCCGCGAATTGACGCCTTCGGGCGTGCGTGAGGCGTACCGCGTGATCGAGGCGCAGGCGGCGGGGCTGGAACAGTTCGCGATCCATGGATCGCTCGACGACTGATACCACCCGGCGCGGGCGGCGGCCCGCGACCTCGGTGCGCCTGCGCCTTCTGGTGCTGGCGCTGGCCCCCTTGACGGTGCTCATGCCGCTCCTGCTGATCCTCGGGATGACGCGGTGGACCAGCGACTATGACGCGGTGCTGATCGCCAACGTGGAATCCGATCTGCGGATCGCCGAACAGTACCTTGCCCGCATCATGGACACCACCGGCGACGAGTTGATCGGCGTGGCCGAAAGCGCCGAGTTCGGGCGCGTGCTGGCGCGTGACGCCACGGCGCTTGGCGACTACCTCTCCGGCAAACGCGCCTCTCTGGGCCTCGATTTCCTTTACTACCTGCCCAAGGCCGACGCGATGGATGCCATCCGCTGGCCGGTGATCGCCGCCGGTCTGGCCGGCCGCCCCGAAACGCAGATCGACATCTTCGCGGCCGAAGACCTTGGTGCCTTGCCGGGCAAGCTGGCCGCCCGTGCCCGCATCCCCCTGATCGAAACAGAGGCTGCGGTGCCCACCGACCGCACGGTGGAGGATCGCGGCATGGTGGTGCATTCCGCGGCCCCCGTTCATCTGGATGGCCACGACGGTGTGCTGGTGGGCGGCATCCTGTTGAACCGGAACCTGCAATTCATCGACACGATCAATGCGCTGGTCTACCTTAACGCGGTGACCGGCGGCGACCGTCAGGGCACCGCGACGCTGTTCCTCGAAGACGTTCGTGTCTCGACCAATGTGCGCCTGTTCGAGGATGTGCGCGCCTTGGGCACGCGGGTCTCTGCCGTGGTGCGGCAGGCGGTTCTGGGTGACGGCAAGACATGGCTCAACCGCGCCTTCGTGGTCAATGACTGGTATATTTCGGGCTACCTGCCGCTGACCGACAGTTTCGGCCAGCGGGTCGGGATGCTGTATGTCGGGTTTCTGGAGGCACCGTTCACGGCGGCCAAACGGCAGGCGGTGATGTGGATGCTGGGCGCCTTTGCCGCGGTTCTGGTGCTGTCTGTGCCGGTCTTCTTCTGGATGGCGCGGGGGATCTTTGAGCCCTTGGAACGCATCACCCAGACCATGCGCCGCGTCGGGCGCGGCGATCTGTCGGCGCGTTATGGCGATGTCGGCTCGCGCGATGAGATCGGACAGGTGGCCGGGCATCTGGACGATCTTCTGGGACAGGTGCAGGACCGCGACGCCCGCCTGCGCGCCTGGGCGGATGACCTCAACCAGCGGGTCGAAGAGCGCACCGCCGAACTGCGCGAGGCCAATGCCAAGCTGGAAGAGACCTATCGCCAGTTGGTCATGAACGAGAAACTGGCCTCCATAGGCGAAATCACCGCCGGTGTCGCGCATGAAATCAACAACCCCGTGGCGGTGATACAGGGCAACGTGGACGTGATCCGCGAAACGCTGGGCGACAAGGCGGAACCGGTCAGGACGGAACTGGACCTCGTGGACCGTCAGGTGGCGCGCATCGACGCGATGGTCGGCAAGCTGCTGCAATTCGCGCGGCCCGGCGAATTCCACGGCTATGAGGACCGCGTGGTACTGGCCCCGCTGATCGAGGATTGCCTGCTGCTGGTCGAACACGTCCTGTCCAAGAGCGCCATCACCGTCGAGACCCATCTGGGACCGGCGCCAGAGGTGCAGGCCGATCCGGGAGAGATGCAGCAGGTCATCATCAACCTGATCATGAATGCGATGCAGGCCATGGGACATGACGGCAAGCTGACCCTGACCCTGTCGACCGAGGACCGCGACGGCAAAGCCGGGGCCTGCCTGCGGGTGCGCGACAGCGGGCCGGGTCTGCCCGAGGGGATGGCAGAGGCGGTCTTTGATCCCTTCTTCACCACCAAACACGGAGAGGGCACCGGCCTCGGCCTGTCGATCTCGCAGACGCTCGTCCAGCGCGCGGGCGGTCTGATCACCGCCGGCAATGTCGAGGGCGGCGGCGCGGTGTTTCGCGTGTGGCTGCCTGCCGCCTAGGCCAGTACCGCCGCGCGGGCGTCCTCGCGGATCATGTCGGCGGCCTTCTCGGCGATCATGATCGTCGGCGAATTGGTGTTGCCAGAGGTGATGCACGGCATGACAGAGGCATCGACCACGCGCAGCCCCTCCATCCCTTTCACCCGCAGGCGCGCGTCCACGACCGCCGCATCGTCTGTTCCCATGCGCGCGGTGCTGACCGGGTGAAAGATGGTCGAGGCGATCTGCCCTGCCCCTTCGGACAGTTCGGCATCGGTCTGGTACTGCGGGCCGGGCTTGAATTCCTCGGGGCGGAATTGCGCCAGCGGCTCCTGCGCCATGATCCGGCGCGTCAGCCGGATGGCGCGTGCGGCGACCAGCCTGTCGCCCTCGGTGGACAGGTAGTTGGGCTGGATTTCCGGGTGCGCCGTGGCATCAGGAGAGGTGATGCGCACATGCCCCCGGCTTTCCGGGCGCAGGTGGCAGACACTGGCGGTGATCGCCGGAAAATCATGCGGCGGCTGGCCAAAGGCGTCCAGCGTCACCGGCTGCACATGGTATTCAAGGTCCGGCGTCGCCACGTCCTGTGACGAATAGGCAAAGGCCCCCAACTGGCTGGGGGCCATCGACATCGGTCCGGAGCGCGTCAGCAGGTATTCCAGCCCGATCTTCGCCTGCCCGATCATGCTGTTGGCCATGGTGTTCAGCGTCTTGACCCCCTGCACCTTGTAGGCGCAGCGGATCTGCAGGTGATCCTGCAGGTTCGCGCCGACCTGCGGCTGATCCAGCCGCACCTCTACCCCGTGTTCCTGCAGCAACGCACCCGGACCGATGCCCGACAATTGCAGGATCTGCGGTGTCCCGATTGCGCCGGAGGACAGGATCACCTCCTGCCGCGCCTGCACGGAAAAGCCGGTGTTGTCCTTGCGAAACCGAACACCGCTGGCACGCCGCCCGTCGAACAGCAGGCGCTCTGCCTGCGCCCCGGTCATGACCGTCAGGTTGGCCCGTGTCTTTGCCGGGCGCAGAAACCCCTTGGCGGTGCTCCACCGCCAGCCGGATTTCTGGTTCACCTTGAAATAGCCGACGCCAAAGTTGTCGCCCCGGTTGAAATCCTCGGTCGCCGGAATGCCTGCCGCCACCGCCGCCTCTTTCCACGCATCCAGAATGTCCCAGCGCACGCGCGGTTCCTCGACACGCCATTCGCCGCCTTCGCCGTGCACCTCGTCCGCACCGCCGTAGTAATCCTCGGACTTCATGAAATAGGGCAGCACGTCGTCCCAGCCCCAGCCGGTCAGGCCCATCTGCCGCCAGCCATCGTAATCCGCCGCCTGCCCGCGCAGGTACAGCATCCCGTTGATCGACGAACACCCGCCCAGGATCTTGCCGCGCGGATAGAGCAGTTCGCGCCCGTTCAGCCCGGCACAGGGCGCGGTCTTGAACCCCCAGTCGGTGCGCGGATTGCCGATGCAGTACAGGTAGCCGACCGGAATATGGACCCAGTGGTAATTGTCGCTGCCGCCCGCCTCCAACAGCAGAACGCGGGTTCCGGGGTCTTCGCTCAGGCGGTTGGCCAGCACGCAACCGGCGCTGCCCGCGCCGACGATGACATAGTCGTAGGTCCCCAGATCCTGCATCACAGCCTCTCCCTGTTGGTCCGGGGGCAGTATGGTCAGGCCGCGCGGAGCCACAAGTTGCTAAATCCGGGGGAACGGCCGCATTTACCGCGCGCCCTCCTCGTTTGCGGGACGACTAGGACGCCCATCAAGCGGGCAAAACACACGAAAAATGGGCAATATGCGGATTTCGTGCCGCAAAAGGCCATGATTTCCAGAGGTTCCGTCACGCGGTTTTGTGGTTATGGTGGCAAGCAACACATTTTTTCCGCGAGGAGCCTCTGCCCGTGAATACCAAGACCCAGCCGCCTGTCGTGAAACAATCGGCCCCCGGTCTGCCGCGACGCGCTGTCATCGGTGCCGTTCTTGTCGCCCTGTCGCTGGGCGGGGCCGCTGCGCTGGGGATTGCCGGGGCGGCGCTCTCGCCTGCCTCTGACGACTTCTTCTTCAGCCGCGGCACCAGCTTTGCCAAGGGCGAAGAGGCGCGGCTGAAGGCCAAGCTGGCCGAACTGGCCGCCGATGACCGCATCACCCTGCGCATCACCGGACACAGCGGCACACAGGGCGACGACTCCGCCAACCTCGATCTGTCGGAACAACGCGCCGAAGCCGCGCGCAGCGTCGCCCGGGCGGCGGGGTTCCCGGCGGAACGCGTCGACTGGGTCGGCGGTGTGGGCGGCGGCGATCCCCTGTCGCAAAAGGATGGCGAAAGCGACCGTGCCTATCAGGCAGGCCTCGCCCGGGTGACGCTGGATTGGCAGGTGCGCCCATGAGCGTCTACGAGACCGCCGCCAGCGGGCGCAACGTCTCATCCCGCGCGCCGCTGTTGCCGACGCTGCTGATCCTTGGTGCGGTGCTGGTCGCCGGGCTGGTCTATCTGACCTTTGTGCGCCTGCCGATCTGGTTTCCCTATTCGCATGTGATCGTGGCCTTCGTGCTGGGCCTGCTGCTGTCACTGGGGCTGTTGAATCTCCTGCCTTCGCAAAGACTGCATTCGGAGGCCACGCTGCTGCGCCACGCCTTTGACCAGTTGCACGGGGCGCAATCGGGCCGCCATGCCACCGCGCTGGCCACGGTGATCGAAACCCATGACCGCGCCCGCCGCGTTCGCGCCATTGCCCCCGGCACGCAGGAGGACATCCAGACCCTGCTGATGCAGACCGCCGACCGTTTCGATGCTCTGGCCAAAAGCCTGTTCTACGCGCCGCAGGAACTGCCCCGCGTGCAGACCGTGCTGTCGCGCTCGGAACTGGTGGTGGAGGCGATCGAAACCCACGGCGCCCTGCGCGCCCGCGCCGGTGATGGCAAGGATGTCGAGGCCAGCCGCGCCCACCTGCGTTCCAGCATCGAAAGCCTGCATGCCGCGCTGGACAGCGTCGAGGCCCGCGCCATCACCTCTTTGCTTGAAAAGGTTGAGGTGGCATCATCCACGGCAGAGACCCTTTTGCGCCGCTGAGCGCCCTGAATTTACGGGACCCGTTCCCCGACCAAGACGAAGGACTTGTTATGAAAGCACTCATTCGATCCGCAGCGCTGATGCTGACCGTGGTGATCGGTGCCACGCCCGCGCTGGCCGAAACCGGCGACCCGCTGGCCGAGGTCATCTCCAGCCCGGTCCGGGATTGTTCTGGCGGCACGGCGCAGAAAATGCCCCTGATCGCATGGGGCGCGGACGGCGTCGTCGTCCATGCCAACGGCCAGTCGCTGTCACCGAAATCCGGTCTCCTGCGGGACGCCGGCTGGGAGCTTTCGCTGTCGGTCAAGGACAACTTTGCCGGACAGGTCGAGGATTACCTTGCCTGCGACACGCCCTTCCTGCGCGGCACGCTGGGGATGCTGATGGCCGCCGCCCCGGTGACAGAGGCCGACCCGCGCACCGAACAGATCGTCTTTTTCAAACACAGCTGGTCCGCAGGTGACGGAATCGTGGCCGCCGACGGCATTCAGCGGCCCTCGGACCTCAATGGCAAGCGCATCGCCATTCAGGCCTATGGCCCGCATGTCGATTTTGTCGGCCGCGTGCTGTCGGACGCGGGCCTCAGCTTTGACGACGTCACGGTTGTCTGGGCCGAGGGCCTGACCGGCGACGGCGACACACCCGCCAACCTGTTTGCCGACGGCAAGGCAGACGCCGCCGCCGTCATCCTGCCCGATGCGCGCTTTCTGACCTCTGACGGCACCGTGGGCACAGGCGCCGAAGGGTCGGTCAAGGGATCGACCATCCTGATCTCGACGCTGGAGGCGACATCGGTTGTGTCGGACTACATCGCGGTGCGCGCAGACTACTTCGACGCCCATCAGGACGAGATTGCAAAACTGGTCAACGTGCTGTTCCGCGCCGAGGAACAGATGCGCGCCTTCATGGCCGAAGAAGGCAATTCCGACCGCGCCGCAATGGCGCAACTGATGGCCGATGAATTCCTTGGCGGCCTGCCGCAGGAAGAGGGTGTGTTCCTCTGGATGGATGCCATCACCGACGGCTGGTCGGGCAATGCCCGCCACTTTGCCGACGCATCTGACCCGCGCCGCTACTCGGTGCTCAGCACCGAGGTCGCCACCTCGTTGCGGGGCGCGGGCATGATCGGATTCCCCTATGAACTGACCACCGCAGAGTGGGATTACACCACGCTGACCGATGGGCTGAACAACCTCGACGACCGTCAGGTTGCCGCCTTCAATCCCGAAAAGGCCGCGCAGGCCGTCAACCGCCTGCGCCGCACCGGGCAGCTGGACGCCAATACCAAGATCGACTTTCAGGTCTATTTCGAGCCGGACACCCCGGATTTCCCGATGGACCTCTATGCTGATGATTTCGAAGAGATCCTGCGCCTTGCCTCTACCTATTCCGGCGCGATCATCACCGTCGAGGGCCACGCCGATCCGCTGCACTTTCTGCGGCGCCAAAAGGATGGCGCCGCCAAGTCCGAATTGCGTGGCATCCGCACCTCGACTCAGAACCTGTCGCTGCAACGCGCCATCGCCGTGGTCGACGCGCTGGAACGATACGCCGGCGAAAATGGCATCCGGGTGATCCGCGATCAGTTCATCGTCGATGGTGTCGGCATCTCCAGCCCGGCCTTCAACCCGCCAACCACGGAATCCGAATGGCGGCAGAACATGCGCGTGGTGTTCCGCGTGCTGACTGCGCAGGCCGAAGCCACAACCTTTGACCCGCTCTGAGGGGGGCTGACATGGGAAAAGCCAAGAATGCAGCTTTCGCCGTCGCGGGCATCATAGCCGTCAGCGCCTTTATGGTGGCGCAGAACATGGGTGGCGACGACACCTATGTCGCCTCCAGCGCGGACATGGGAGAGGTGGACTGGGCGGCGATTTCCGTCTGGCCGCCGCTGATCGAGGTGCCGGATGTGGAAAGCATCCCGGACCCCGACCGCATCTTTACCATGATCGTGCTGGATGATTCCGGGTCCATGGGATCGGATCTGGAACAGGCCAAGGCCGCCGTGATGCAGACCATCAAGATGATGGACCCGCAGGACCGTGTCGGCGTGCTGGCGCTGAACGCGGGGCTGGTGCTGCCGATGACCTCGGTAGAGGACGCCAGCCTGACCCTGTCCAACAGCCTGCTGCCACTGCGCCCCACCGGCAGCACGCCGCTTGGCCCCGCCCTGTCGGCGGCGCGTGACTTCCTGTCGGCGGAGGCCGCGCGCGCGCGCTCTTTCGGGACCTACCGGATCATCGTCACCACTGACGGTGCGGCGGATGATGCGGACCGCCTGATCGCAGAGGTCAAGGAAACCGTGAACAACACGCCCATACAGGTCGCCACCATCGGCATCGGCATCGGGCGGCGGCACGTTCTGAACGCCGAGGGCAGCACCAGCTATGTCGCCGTCGATGACGTCAGCAAGCTGGGCGAGGCGTTGCAGGCCGTGGCGGCGGAAAACGCCAGCTTTCAGCCGATCACGGCCTTCGAAGGGGACAAGTAGGACATGGGCCGCGCGCTGCTGGAATGGGACGAATGGAACCCCGGGCTCGACACCGACGACATGACCCTGGCCCAGGTGCTGGCCACCCTGCCCGCGGCCGATGCCGAGGATGTGCCGGAGATCATCCGCAAGTACGAAAACCCCGAAAGCCCGGACGCCCTGCCCGGCGCGATCAGCCTTGCCCGGCATGACTGCATTCATGTGATCCTTGGCCGTGGGCTGCACGTGCAGGATGAGGCCTTTGTCATCGGGGCCACCATGGGTGCGGCCTCTGACATCACAGATGAGGCGGTGGATACCTTCATCCACGTCTCGACAACGCTGTATCCCAAGGTCTGGCAGTTCAAAGCCGAACACATCCCCAGTTACCGGCTGGGGGTGGGGTTTTCCGTCGACAACCTGCCGAACAAGGATCTGCACCTGATCCCCTTCGAGCACGAGCCCTGGCAATCCATGACCGTGCGCGCCATCCGCAAGGAGTTGGGCATCGTCAAGGAAGAGCTGCGCGCCTATTTCCGCAAGGCAGAGCTGCTGGTGCCCGGCACCCGCGCCTCACGTCGGCTGGACACCTCGGCCCACCGGCGCGACCAGTCGCTGCGCCCCAACGAGGACTGAAGCGGCTCAGCGCCGCTTCTTGCCTTTCTTCTTCCAGAACGGCGGCACGTCGCCCGCCATGATGCAGCCATAGGGATCGATGTAATCCTCGATCTCGGCCAGCCCGTACTTGCCGATCTGCGCCACCACGCTCTCCGCGTCCTTGTAGCTGGACGGCAGTTCGGAGGCGTCCACACCGCCCGCGTGGAACCGGATGTCCAGCCCCTCGGTTTCGGCCTCCAGCATCTGCTCGGGCGTGACCGATCCCATGCGCCGGATGTGTTCAGAGCGCGAAAAGTTGCGCCCTGCCCCATGCGGACTGAACCCAAGGCCATGCCCCGCATCCTTGCCCCGCGCCACCAGAACCGGCTGCGACATGTTCAGCGGGATCAGCGTCAGGCCGCTGGCATCCGGCGCATAGTCACCCCAGGCCGGGGTCGCGCCCTTGCCGTGATAATACAGGTCGCCCCGCTTGAAGACGAAGTTGTGCTCATTCCAGAACCGGTCGCCCACATCCGCCCGCGCCGCCGCAACGGCGGCATCATGGATGCAGCTATGGTTCGCCTTGGTCCAGTCGCGGATCACCTGCAGGGCCGCCCAATAGTCGCGCCCCTCTTCCGTATCCGCCGGGATCCAGGCGTTCTGTTTCAGCGTATCGGGCGACAGTTCCTTGCGATAGCGTTCCGCCACGGCCATCCCGGTCTTGTACAGCACCGCCCCCGGCCCACGAGAGCCGTGATGCGTGACAATCGCCGTGCGCCCGGTCTTGCGCGAGCGTCCGACAAACAGGAAATGGTTGCCGTCGCCCTGTGTGCCCATGTGCTCTTCGGCCATGCGCAGCGACTTCGGGTTGTTCAGGAACGGGTTGGCGTGAAACCCCTCCATGAGGTCGGCAGACACCTCGATCCGGTCCCCCGCGCGGCGCCCGCCCGGCCCGAAATGCGTGACCGACTGCGCCGCGTCCAGCACCGCCTTGGGGTCCGCATCGCCCAGATCGGTGATCATGACGGAACAACAGATATCCGCCGAATGCATCCCCGGATGGATCGCGTTGCGCGCGGCGGCCACTCCGCCCACCGGGATCGTGCCCACCGGCCCCGCCGGACAGGCGTCCGGCATGATGGCCCCGGCCTCTATCGTCGGCGTGCGCATCAGCGCGCGCATGGTTTCGCGCACCTTGGCAACGTTGTCCTCCTCATCCGGGTGGGCGACGTCGATGTTTTCCTCGAATGTCAGTTCTCCCGGAGCGCGAAGGTCCAGCGTCACGGGCTCTGGCGGGATATCCCCCTCCAGTTCCTGCCGGATGCGCACAAGGCCAAAGCCCTCGGCGCGCATCGCGTTGGCCTTTTCCAGCAGCGTCGGAAACTGCTTGCCCGGGCGGTGCCCCCATTCCTTGAGGTGGTCGCCGGTCACGGGGTCAAAATCTTTTGCGTCGGTCATCATCATCAATCTTCTCCTGTAAAGGGACCTGGCGACAAGGGTGAAGAAACGAACCCGGGACCTGCCCCGCAGAACCGAAGTCCCGCGTTTGCCATATGGGCACCGGCAAGGAGGGGAATCGAACCCGCTCGGTTACCCCGGAAGTGTGGAGCCATGTAGTTCCTTCGGCATTCGCCAGGGTCTGTGCTTTCGTTCAAGGTCAGGAGGACAAGGGGGTGCGAGGGTTGTAATTTTGAGTAACAAGGAGCCCCGCAGGCATTCCTCCCGCAAATTGGTCGGGGATGGGGGGAAGCCCCCTCATCCCCAAGGGTGTCCCGGCGACAAATGGGTGGTGAAACAAGACCTGCTCTACCTGACTGAGCTACGCGGCCATATGGTTGGCGGCCACGACGGGATTCGAACCCGCGACCTGGGCGTTAACAGCGCTGTAGTTCCACCGGCATTCGCCGGGACAAAATTCCTTTCCTGTCAATTCCAAGGTGGGTCAGGCGGACAACTGAATGACGAGACAGCGACATTATCCAAAAATGTAGTCCCGTCGGCATTCCGCCTGACCCTTTGTTATCGATGCGTCAGATCTCGATCTTCTCGATCTCGCGCACCCAGTTTTCGGCACCTGTCCGGCCCTTTGCAAAATCCGCGATCCGGTCAAAGACCGCGTCCGAGAACCCGCCGATGTTCAACACGTCCTCACGTGTCTGCGCCTGCGTCGTGCCGTAAGGCGCGATGTCGATGCAGACCAGTTTGGCCTTCGGGTTGCGCCGTTTCAGCGCCTCCCATTCCGCCATCATCGCGGTCGACTGACGCCCGGTCCCGGCATCGACCCAGGACTGGTTATCAGACACGAAAACCACCAGGTCCGGTGCCGCGCGGCGCTGATTCAGCAACCTCAGCGGCGCAGAACAGTTGGTCCCGCCCCCGGCCAGCTTGCACAGGCGTTCCGCGTTGGTCAGGACCGTGTCGCGCGGGTTTAGACGCGTTTCGCGCACCTGCACCTCGAACGGCAGAACCTGGCACTTGCGGTTCACCCGCATGAAGGCCGCCGCGACCAGCGCGGCCACATCCACGTGACGCACGGCAGAGCTTGCGCCCTTGCGATACCCCGTCACCGGCCACGTCATCGACGCAGAGACGTCCGGGCAGATCACCACCTCTCCGGCCACCTTCGGCACATTGCGCACTGCCCGTTCCATGGCGTCATGCAACGCATCCACGATCTCGCGCGGCAACTCCGGGGCCACGTTCTGCGCCGCCACCATCATCTGGTAGGGAAAGGCGCGGGCCTTGGAGATTGCGACCGGGTCACGCAACAGCGCGGCCACATGATCCACCGTCTCCGCCTCGGCAAAGACGCCGTGACGCAGGAAGGTGTTCAGGTTCTGACGCACCATCTGCCAGGAACCGGTGCGCGCCATGCGCGCCCAGTGATCCGTGGTCAGCGGCAATTGCGTCAGCATCTGGAACGGCACATCCGGCAGCGGACCATCACGGCCTGCGTCAAAGGTCATCCAGTCCCGAACCGTCTCCGGCAACAGGGCCACATCGCAGGGACGCCCGATGATCCAGGCAAACAGCGCCTCGCGGCGCGCATCCGCCGGTTTCGGGTGAACCATCCTGATCACATCCGCCAGCGACGGATCGTTGCCGATATTGGCGCTCAGGATCGCCCGGTCCGAGGCCGCGTTCAGCCAGTTCTGCACCATCGCCTTCGGCGCAGACCCCAGCGACTTGCGCCCGGTCTGGCCCGAACGGACAATCTGCACGAAGGTCCGCAGCATCTTGCCATGCGTGATCACCCGGCCAAAGACCGCCCGGAACAGCGCCGGATCGCGCCGCGCCAGCACGGCCAGCAGCACCGCCGGCATGTCCTTCATGTACCCCTTCTGGCGGGCATAAACCGCCGTTTGGGCAAGGAACTCCGGTTCGACCTTGTCGGCCAGATCGATCACGCGGGTCAGTTCATCCTGCGCCGACTGGTAGAACATGCCGCCGATCGTGCCGGTGGCCGCCAGTTGCGCGAAGGCATGGGCATCGGTGTAGGCAAAGGCCGGCGCGCCTTCGGCGTTCCGCGTGGTTGCCTTGGGCAGCAACCGGCCCCGCATCGATGCAAACACGGATTTGTTTGCCATTGCTCTGTTCCTTCATTGTTGGTGAGGATGTTTTGCCATGACAAAGGGAGGCACCCGAAAGAAATCGAAAACCGGCGCAAGTAGCTGAAATAAGTGAACAATATGCGATCTTGCGCAAAGCTTTACCTGAATATACGATACATCATTATCGTAATTTATCACTTTGGATAGCCACTTGAAAAACGTCGTCCTCGGCTTCCTCGGAACGCAGCTCGACATGGGCAAGAATCGCCGTTGGAAGCCCACGGTCAGCCTTGTCACGCACGATGGTTTCGCGGTCGACCGGCTGGAGATCCTCTATGACATGCGGTTTCAGCGTCTGGCCGGGCACGTCCAGAAAGAGGTGCAGGCCGCGCGCCCCGAAACAGAGGTGCTGCTGCGCAATCTGGACCTGTCCAACCCCTGGGACTTTCAGGAGGTCTATGGAAAGCTCTTCGACTTTGCCCGCGGCTACGGCTTTGACGAGGACCGCGAACGCTATCACGTCCATCTGACTACCGGCACGCATGTGGCCCAGATCTGCTGGTTCCTGCTGACCGAAAGCCGTCACCTCCCCGCCCGCCTGCTGCAGACCGGCCCTCCCGGACCGGAAGAAACGCAGGCCCGGATGGACGTCATCGACCTCGACCTCAGCCGATACAACGCGCTGCAGCAACGGTTCGATCAGCTGTCGCGCGAATACAGCGACCAGTTGAAAGGCGGGATCGAGACCGCCAACCCCGCCTATAACGCGCTGATCGACCGCATCGAGTTGGTGGCCAGCAACTCGGACGAACCGATCCTGCTGCTGGGGGAAACCGGCACCGGCAAGACGCAACTGGCCGAACGCATCCACACGCTGAAACTGGACCGCCGCCGGGTGAAGGGCCGCATCGTCCACGTCAACTGCGCCACCCTGCGCGGGCAGGATGCGCTTGCCACGCTCTACGGTCAGCGGCGCAGTTTCACAGGACAGGCAGGCACCGAACGCAGCGGCCTCTTGCGCGAGGCGGACGGCGGCGTGCTGTTTCTGGACGAACTGGACGAGCTGGGCCCCAACGAACAAAGCATCCTGTTGCACGCGATCGAAACCGGGCGGTTCTACCCGCTGGGATCGGACCATGAGGTCAGCAGCCGGTTTCAGATCATCGCGGGCGCCAACCGCGACCTGCGCGCGCTGACGGCAGAGGGAAAATTCCGCCCCGACCTGCTCGCGCGCCTGAACATGTGGAGCTTTCGCCTGCCCGCCCTGCGCGACCGGCGTGAGGATATCGAGGCCAACCTGATCTTTGAACTGGCCCGCGCGGAAAAGGATCTGGGCATCCGTGTCGGTTTCAACACCGATGCGCGCGACACCTACCTGCGCTTTGCCCGCGACCCCGCCACCCCATGGCCCGGCAATTTCCGCGATTTCGGCGGCTCGATCCGCCGCATGTGCGTGCTGGCCCCGCGCGGCCGGATCACGGCGGCGATGGTCGATGAAGAAATCGCTGCCCTGCGGGACGACTGGATGCGCGCGCAATCGGACCATGACCTGCGGCTGGTCAGCGACGTGCTGGGGGATGCCGCGCAAGAGATCGACCCCTTCGACCTCGTGCAACTGGCGCATGCCATCCGCACCTGCCGTAATGCCAGCAGCCTCAGCGCCGCCGGACGCACCCTGTTCGCGGTCTCCCGCAGCAGACGCACCACGACAAACGACGCCGACCGCCTGCGCAAATACCTCGCCAAATTCGGGTTGGACTGGGACAGCGTCTCTGCCGCGCCAATGCCCCCGCGCTGACCAGGTCAGACAGCGCGGAAACAGTTTTGCATGCCCCGGCCCTCAAACCTCGCCAAAACCCGAAACCGTATCAGGCATTGCCCGTATCAACCGCCCTGTCCGGCACCCAGGTCGATAGGCCCGCATCCGTCCGTGCCGTTCGAGCGAGAAGCCGCGCTGCGACAAAGGCCCAGGCGCCCGGCGCTGTTCCCGGTCGCAGCATCTGGTGCAGCAAGTCCGAGCGTTGCCGATCTGGCCTTGGCGGGCTGAGACCAAGGTGGGCCAGTTCGGCCTCCCCCTTCAGCCAGCGCGCGCGCATTCTGACCCAGCCTGCAAACGTCCTTGGCATGCCGATGGTCGCCGAGGCCTCGTGGACAATCAATTTGCGTCCGCTTGGCACGGTGGCAGAGATAAAAATATCGTCGCCGGTGATTTCGGGCCAGCGGTCCCACAGGCCGCGCGCCGCAGCGGACAGACCGATCGCATTCGAGAAAGCCGTCGTTTGCGCATGCGGCAAGGACATCCAGCAGGCACCGATCCGCGCAGACAAGGGCGATGCCCCGGTTATGTCAAAGCGCAGCCTTGGCGCCACAAGATCAGCCACGCCGGAAAAGAGCGGCTGCATCAGATGGGCAAGATCGCCCGGGTTCATCCATGTATCCGCGTCGAGATAAAGGCGCGGATACAACCCGCCCATGGCATCATCTCCGGCTTGCAGGGCCGCTGTCTTCCCGGGGTGGGTTAGCTCGATCACCTCGGCCGCAGGCCCGGCAAGGCGGCGGATGATGCCGGGGCTGTTGTCGCTGCAGCCGTTGCAGACCCAGATAATCCGCGCCGGTTGTCCCTTGGTCGCGGCCAGCAGTCTGGGCACCGTCCTTGGAAGAACCGCAGCTTCGTTACGGACAGGGACGACAATGCCATAGGCGGATTTCAAGATGACTGCGCCTTCATTCTTTGGGATTGGTCAACAGAAATGCGGCGCTGGCCAGCAGCAAGAGCGCACTGAACGCCGCCATCCAGCCATCGACCACAGGCGCGATAAAGGCCGCCAGAATGATCATCGCCAGTTGCAAACCAAGGAACACCCCCTTGGTCGAGATCATCCAGCGCGCCCCAAGCAGCCTGCGCGGCCTGTTCGCAGGCAGCCACCCCTCCCATCCGCTGCCGCCGTCACCACTGTCGATAGTCAGCAGGTAATCCTTGATCTGCTTGGTGCGGATACCGTGATGACACCATTGAAGTGCCGCGCCCAGTCCGACCGCCCCATGCACGGCCGCCGCCGCCCAGACCATTCCCGGCAGTGCAAGCGAAACCGCGGCGAATGCGGTAAAGACGGGCAACGACACGATCAGCAGAAGGTTCTGCAAAAGAATGCGCAGGGCCAGTTCACGGCGCAGTACGGGCACATCCGACGATGCAATTGATGTGGCGCTTTCTACCATGGCATCCGCCTCCAGATTTTCAAGCGCCGCCTCAGGCGATCGGCCCACATCGCCGGGCGCGACTGGTAATGGTCGCCGAACCACGGCATCAGGCGCAGGCCATCGCCGCCGCGATCCCGGTAGAAGTTCGGGACCGGGTGAAAATTGCGCATCCGGAGATGGAAAACCTCGCAGGCAGAGGCGGCTTGCGGGGGCACGATCCAGCGCCAGTCAGCCGCCACCCGCCGCCCCTGGGCCTGTTCGCGCCCATGGAAGGCCATGAACTGATCGGAGGCCGTATGATGGTCGACGATCGTCACACCCGCTGCCTTGTAAGAGTGCAGCACCGCGCGGTTCAACTCGGTCAATGTCGTGTCCCGCCAAAGACCGTGCGCGTCCTTTGGAACGTTCAGGGCGCGCGCCGCCTCCGGCAGCAGGTCATGGCGCCGGACATCGGCAAAATTGCGGGATGCGATCTCGGTGCCCATGTAGAACCCGTTGAAGGGCGCACAGGGGTAATCAACCCCGCCTATGGTCAAGATCATGTTGCTGACCATCGGGACGGCGTACCACTTCAGGTCCAGCGCGGTCAGCCCGTCCTGATGCGGATGTCGTATCGCGACCTCCTGTATCGCCCCGTCCGGCAGGTGGCACAGGTGACGGCGGTCGGAACTGTCTCGCAGGATATAGGGCAACAGGTCGAACCGGCCCGGTCTCTCCGGGGGCGCCCACCCCATCGAAAGCGCGATCCGCGTGGCCTCAAGGTTCTGGCGATCCCCCAGCACCTTGCCGTCCGGCCCCTGATGGCAGGCGTATTGCGTGATCTGCGGGCTTTCGATCCAGGCCGGCGGGTACGCCCCTCCGGCAGATGCGAAGATCGAGATCGTGGACCGGACCCGGCCACCACTGAAAGCATCGCCAAGATGGCGCGAAATCTGGTCCTGAATTGCTTCGGGCCCGACCGTGTCGCGGCAATCCACGACGTCGAGGCTTTCCCAAAACAGGCGCCCGATGCAGCGCCCCGTATTGCGCCATGCCAGCCTTGCACCATAGGCCAGCTCTTCGGGGGTGTGCCAATAGCTATCCCCCCGGTTCAGCTGACGGCGGACGTCTGACCAGCGCGACTGGCGCAGCGCCTTCCCTGCCCCGCAGGCATCGTGAAATGCATTCAGAAAGGCGCGGGCTTCTTCCTTGCGCTCCATCGGCGTCAGGCGGCGCAACCGCCGTCCGAGGGGACTGGCCGATGCGGCATCGCCATAGCGGGCCCTCGACAGGAGGCGCCGCATTACATCAGCCCGTCGAACTGCCGCGCGGTGTCGCGCAGGGGACGCCGGTTGATTTCGTAGACCAGTTTCAGCGTGCGCGCCTTCGCCTTTCGATATTCCGCCGTTCGCGCATTCGGATTGCGATAGTTCGCCCTTGCGCGCCTGTGATCCATCGACGTCACGCGCAGGCCCGCATGCTCATCGGCCTTCGTGTTCACCGCGTCCCAGATCGGTGTGCCTGAATAGATGCTAAATGCGTTGAATCGCACCCTGTCCAGATAAGGGGCGTGTTCTTCGAGGAACTGCGAGGTCGCTGCCATATCGGCGGCCGTCTCTCCGGGAAAGCCCTTGAACATCGTACAGCGGACCGACAGGCCGGCGGCATGGGCGTCCCGGATGAACGCAGAGTTCCTTGCGACCGACGACCCCTTCCGCATCGCGTCCAGCAGAGGCTGGCTGCCGCTTTCCAGCCCGAAGGAGATGCGGCGCATCCCGCCTGCCGCCGCAGCCTCCAGATCGGCGCGGGACAGGCCGTTGTCCTGACGGTTGTCGACGTGCACGGTCCCGATCCATTCCGCCCCCTGCACATAGCGCCCGATGCCCTTGGCGATGCCCCGGATCATGCCCGGCCAGGAATTCAGCTTGAGATCGAGAAACAGGAAGTTCGTCGTCTCGTGCCGGCGGGCCTGTTCCTGCATTTCCAACAGCACGTTTTCAACGCTGCGCGTCCGGAAACTGCGCCCCGATACAGAGATCACGTCCGAACAGAACAGGCATTTGTCCCATTGGCAGCCCCGTCCGGTCATCATCGGCACGATGCGGCCGGGATACCGATCCCATGGGAAATCGGTGAAATCGGGCATCGGGGTCTGGTCCAAACGGTGCAGAGGTTTGGCCACGACCGACCGCCGCCCATCGGGCAGAGCCACGCCGGGAAAGGCCAGCGGATCGTTCCCACGGCACATGGCCTCGACCAGATCGGGCAGGTCGCGGTCGACCTCGGCACCGACCACCGCAGATACCCCGTCGATCCGGCGCCATGTGTCGGCGACTTCTGGCAGATTGAACATCGGGCCGCCCAGCACCACGGGCACGCTCTGTGCTCGTGCCATCTTGGCAATGGCGGCAACACTGTTGAAGTGCTGCAGATAGGCAGAGATCAGGATGGCATCGGGCTGCATCGCAAGCGCCTTGCGGATCTCGCGCAGCACCAAGGGATGCGCGCGTTCGACCCGGATGGTTTCCAGCCGCCTCAGACCATCGCGTATCTGCAGAAACGGCCTCAGGTCCGAAAGATGGATACGGCGCCGGAAATGATCGATCAGCGTTTCCTGCCGCTCGCGTTGGGTCGCCGGGACGTCATGGGCCAGCGGGCACAAGACATCCACGCGATGCCCCCGGCCACGCATCGAGGCCACCAGAAGCCCGACGGCCAAGGTGGGAAAACTGGAGAAATTGTTCAGATCAACGATCAGAACACGCAACCCAGAGGAGACTTTCACATGTGGCGTCGGAACGTAATCGCTTGTCCGCGCCGGCCGCAACACACGCAAAGGCCGGTTGAAATCCTTCATGAATTTAGCCTGTTAGCAAATGAATTGGGTTTATTCTCTATCTGCAAAACCTACCGCGTCAAGAAACGCCGTTGCGCCGTTTTGCTGGGAGAACCTGCGAACCCTATGCTGCAGGGGTTTTGACCTCCATGGGCCTGCGAAGAATTTGACTGCCACTTGACCACCACCCCTTTTGCCGGTCATTCTGACGTGCGATTACCCCGGGCGGACCGGCAAAAGCTCTATTGAAGACGCATGATTCCTGACAATATCCACCCCCTGCCCATTTGCGATCGAATGCGGCCACAAGATCCGTCGCACCGACATCCACGGCCACAATTTTATCCACCTCTGGTTGATGACCCGCTTGATTGCCGGCCTCGGGCGCATCCGGCAAAAGCTTGCTTTTTGTTGCAGTCCCGCCCCTGCGCGCCCCGGTCAGGGAGTGACGCCTCGGCCTGGATCTCGGTTCAACCCAACTGCGACTCATGACTGTGAAAAGCGCACCACGCCCGGGGCGCGGCCACGGTGATGGAGGGCAACGCAGGCCTGACCTGAGCGTGATCATCGTCAGCCACCAGACCTGCGCCCTGACGCTGCGTGCTATCGACGCCGCCCTATCCCAGAGCGGTCCCAGCCTCGAAGTGATCGTGGTCGACAATGCCTCCAGCGATGGAACTGCGGCGGCGATCACCCGCCGCTTTCCCCAGGTGCGTCTGTTCGCGCAGGACAGCAACCTGGGCTTTGCGCGGGCCAACAATCTCGCGGCCAAACAGGCTCGCGGGCATTTCCTGCTGCTGTTGAACCCCGACACAGTGGCCCAGCCGGGTGCCTTTGCCGAAATCACCGATTTCGCCCGTCAGAGACCCGAGGCGATGATCTGGGGCGGGCGCGTGCTCAGACCCGACGGAACCAACAGCCCGCGCTCCGGCGCCCGGCGTCCGACCCTGTGGTCCGTGATCGCGCAGGCGGCCGGTCTCTCCGCCCTCTGGCCCGCCTCGCCGCTCGTCAACCCCGAGGCCATGCCGGGCTGGAACCGCGACGAGATACGCGAGGTCGATATCGTGATTGGCTGTTTCCTTCTGATACGCCACGATGACTGGGGACGGCTTGGCGGGTTCGATCCAGCCTATTTCATGTTCGGCGAAGATCTCGACCTGTGCCTGCGCGCGGCCCATCTGGACGCGCGCCCGGCCATCACGCCCAGTGCCACTATCCTGCACGAGGAAGGCGCCTCGCAGCAATACGCACCCCGCGAAGTCCAGATCCTCGCCGCCCGCATCCGGTATCTGCGCCAACACCTACCGCGCTTTCAACGGGCCCCCGCCGTCTGGGCCGTCCGGCTTGGCGTCATCCTGCGGCTGGCGTGCTATTCCCTTGCGGCCCCGTTTCCCGCGCATCGGTCCAGACTGGCCCGGATGCCATACGTATGGGCCAAGCGAGAGCTGTGGTGGAGCGGCTACCCCGATCTGACAGAACCCGCCTCATCCTGAACTTCTGCGCCCGTCGCTTTCATCAGACAGGGCAGCATGGTGAACGCCGCGAGTATTTCCGGCGCGACGTACGATCTGGACCATCAAGAGGGATTCTTTTTTGTCTGGAGCGATGCGGTGAGACCGCTTTCAAGAAGCTATCCAGCGATAGAAATCGCCAGAACAATTACAGCCAGCATGTGGCAAGGAAAAGTGGGGAGAAATTAAGTCCCAAGCAACTCTTCACCACTGTATGTAAGAGAGTTCCCTCGGGAACTTGGTGCGGTCGAGAAGACTCGAACTTCCACGGGTGTTACCCCACAGCGACCTCAACGCTGCGCGTCTACCAATTCCGCCACGACCGCACTGTCCTGACTTGGTGACGCGCTCTCTACCGAAGCGGACGACGGATGTGAAGAGGAAAAACGCGCTTCTTTCCGGCTGCCGAACCTTCGCCCCTGCAATGGCCCCGGACCTTCCCAAACCCACCGCCAATCTGGCGCTTCGCGGCGAAGTCCATTATATCCACCTCGGGCCGGGACACGGCAGACGCGCACCGCCCCGCCCCTTTGCGGCGGCGCCCGGCACGGCACAGGACAGGGAGACGGGGCACCGCGCCCCGGACGCACGGATGGAATGGAAGATCAGCGACGGCCTGACCGACTACGATGAGGCGCTGGCCTTCATGGAGGCGCGCGCCGCCGCCATCGCAGAGGGCAAGGCAGAGGACTGCATCTGGCTCCTGGAGCATCCGCCGCTCTACACCGCCGGTACATCCGCCCGTCCGCAGGACCTGAAAGACCCCGACCGCTTTCCGGTCCACACCTCCAAACGCGGCGGGCAATATACCTATCACGGTCCCGGTCAGCGCGTCGTCTATGTCATGATGGACCTCAACCGGCGCGGCCGCGACGTGCGCTGCTTTGTGCAGGATCTGGAAAACTGGGTGATCGCCACCTTGGCCCAGTTCAACCTGACCGGCCATATCCGTGAGGGCCGCGTCGGCGTCTGGATTGAACGGCCCGACCGCCCGCGCCTGCCAAACGGCGCAGTGGCCGAGGACAAGATCGCCGCCATCGGCATCCGCCTGCGCAAATGGGTCAGCTTTCACGGCATCTCGATCAACGTCGAACCGGATCTCAGCCATTTCGACGGCATCGTGCCCTGCGGCATCACCGATTACGGCGTGACCTCACTGGTCGATCTCGGCCTGCCGGTGACGATGGACGATCTGGACGTGGCGCTGCGGGCGCAGTTCGATGAGGTCATGCTTTCGCCGGAACGGACCTGCGCCACCGGCACCTGAGGCCCCCCGGCCCGGAACAGCGATTCACAGCCTCTCGGCACCCCGAAACGACGTCGGGGGGCCAAGATGGCCCCCCGGGGGCCGATCAATTGCCCCGTCTTTGGTCTTAAATGCTCTGGTACTTTCAAATCGTCCCGTCCGGCGCGGCCCGTGAGGGGCGGACCGCGCCGTGTATTCAGAGTTTGCCGGAAAACACGTGCAGCAGGATGTCGTCGCGGGCGATGCCACGCGCGGCCAAGGCACTGTCCGACAGCGCCCGCAGTTCCTCGACCCGGGCCGTGCGCTGGCGATAGCGGCGGTCAAAGGGCGTGTCGAACAGGCGCGCCATACGCTGGCGCAGGGTGATGCGGCTGGAAACAAAGCTGTTGTCGAAAAAAGCCATTTTAAATTCCCCCTCCAGGTGCAGCAGATGCCCCAAACCTAGAAAAAAGCGCGGCCTCCGGACAGTCTGGTAAGCCCCACCTAGGGAATTCCCGACCTGATCGCTGGCCGCGCGCACAGGGCGGCATCCGCCGCACGATCCCACCTCCAATCCCCTTATTTTGATCGGGATCAAGGCCGGGTCCCGTCGCGTCGCGCAACCTGATTTCAGTGTTGGAGAGGAGGTTCAAAAATGAAAACGATCATGACAGCAATGGCCGCCGCCCTGCTGGCTTACCCGGCCTTTGCCGCTGATATCACATCCGGCGTCACCGCCGCAGATGTGCCGGAAAAGGAAAGGACAACGCTGGGTCTCTACCTGACCTCTCAGGAAGCCGCGGCGGCGCTTTCGGCCAATCCGGACATTGTCTTTGTCGACGTGCGCGATCCGGTCGAGGTGATGTTTGTCGGCCATCCCGATCCGGTCGATGCCGTGGTGCCCTTTCGCTTTGTGTCCTACACCTACAACGCCAAGCGCGGGGCCTACGGGATGGACCCGAATCCCGGCTTCGTCGATGAGGTGAACGCGGTGATGGAGCGACTTGGCCGCAGCCCGTCCGATCCGGTCTTTGTCAGTTGCCAGACCGGCGGTCGTACCGCGCGCGCGGTCGATGCGCTTGCCGCTGCGGGATACACACAGGTCTACGCCCTCTTCGAAGGGATCGAAGGCGACCTGAACGCTAAAACGGGCCGCAGGGACATCAATGGCTGGAAAAATGCGGGCTTGCCATGGTCGTACAAGCTGACGCCCGAGGTGGCCTGGCACCCGCCGAAATAACGCGCGGGGATCACGGCCTTACCCTATCAACCGTGCGGGCGCGGCCTTACCCGCGCCACACGGTTTCCAAAGGGGTCGGTATCAGTCCGCGCCGGAAAAGACGTGGAACAGGATATCCTCGCGGGCAATGCCACGCGCCGCCAATTCGCGGTCGGACAGTTTGCGCAGGGCTTCGATTTCACGGGTACGCTGGCGATAGCGGCGGTCGAACGGCGTGTCGAACAGGCGCGACAGGCGCTGGCCAAGGGTTGCCTTGGTGCTGGTAAAGCTGTTGTCGAAATAGGCCATCTTGGTATCCCCGTCTGGTGTCTCTTGCGGCTCTGGCAGCGAGCCGTTCGTTAGGAAAACGCTACTTGCGTGAATAGGTTCCGGTAAGTCAGGCATTCCGGACCACCGCCCGGCCCTCGCCCGGCCCATTCAGCGATATGGCAACCCGTATCCGGCGATACATGGGGAAAACACGGGCGGCGTGCTCACCTGCCTCACGCAGTGTTCAAGCCTCTGCGACAAAAAGGTTTGATCTGCGTCAAATCCTGCCATTGCCGCCCCTATGGTCACATTCTAAAACGTGAACTGAACATTGGGCGCGGGCGGATTCCCTCTCCGCGCTCTCTGCATAGGGATCAGCAGGAGGCAACCAATGGCAGACGCCGCCATTCACGGCCACGAGCATGAAGACAACCGGGGGTTCTTTACCCGCTGGTTCATGTCGACGAACCACAAGGACATCGGGATTCTCTACCTGATCGTCTCGGCTCTCGCAGGCTTCATCTCGGTGGCATTCACCGTCTACATGCGGCTCGAGCTCATGGAGCCGGGCGTGCAGTACATGTGCATGGAAGGCATGCGCATGTTCCCGACCGCGGTCGAGAACTGTACCCCCAACGGACACCTCTGGAACGTGCTCATCACCGGCCACGGCATCCTGATGATGTTCTTCGTGGTCATTCCGGCCCTGTTCGGCGGTTTTGGCAACTATTTCATGCCGTTGCAGATCGGCGCGCCGGACATGGCGTTCCCGCGGATGAACAACCTGTCGTTCTGGCTGTACGTCGCGGGCACCACTCTGGCGGTCTGCTCGGTCTTCTCTCCGGGCGGTAACGGTCAGCTTGGGTCCGGCGTGGGCTGGGTTCTGTACCCGCCGCTGTCGGTCAAAGAGGCCGGCATGTCGATGGATCTGGCGATCTTCGCGGTGCACGTTTCGGGTGCCTCGTCGATCCTTGGTGCGATCAACATGATCACCACCTTCCTGAACATGCGCACCCCGGGCATGACCCTGTTCAAGGTGCCGCTGTTCTCGTGGTCAATCTTTGTCACCTCGTGGCTGATCCTGCTGTCGCTGCCGGTTCTGGCAGGCGCCATCACCATGCTGCTGACGGACCGCAACTTCGGCACGACCTTCTTCGATCCGGCCGGTGGCGGTGACCCGATCCTCTACCAGCACATCCTGTGGTTCTTCGGTCACCCCGAAGTGTACATCGTGATCGTGCCCGGCTTTGGCATCATCAGCCACGTCATCGCGACCTTCTCGCGCAAGCCGATCTTCGGCTACCTGCCGATGGTCTGGGCGATCATCGCGATCGGCGCACTGGGCTTTGTCGTCTGGGCGCACCACATGTACACCGTGGGCATGTCGCTGTCGCAGCAGAGCTACTTCATGCTGGCAACGATGGTCATCGCGGTCCCCACAGGGGTCAAGGTGTTCAGCTGGCTGGCGACGATGTGGGGCGGCTCGATCGAGTTCAAGACACCGATGCTCTGGGCCTTCGGCTTCCTGTTCCTCTTCACCGTCGGCGGCGTGACCGGCGTGGTGCTGAGCCAGGCAGGCGTGGACCGTGCCTATCACGACACCTACTACGTGGTTGCGCACTTCCACTACGTGATGAGCCTTGGCGCCGTGTTCGCGATCTTCGCGGGGGTCTACTTCTACTTCCCCAAGATGTCCGGACGCATGTACTCGGAGTTCTGGGGCAAGATCCACTTCTGGACCATGTTCATCGGTGCGAACCTGACCTTCTTCCCGCAGCACTTCCTGGGCCGTCAGGGCATGCCGCGCCGTTACATCGACTATCCGGAGGCCTTCGCCACCTGGAACTACGTCTCGTCGATCGGCGCCATGATCTCCTTCGCTTCGTTCATCCTGTTCTTCGGCATCATCATCTACGCCGTGACACGCGGCACCCGCGTGACCGAGAACAACCCGTGGAACGAATACGCGGATACGCTGGAATGGACCCTGCCCTCGCCGCCGCCCGAACACACGTTCGAGCAGCTGCCGAAGCAGGAAGACTGGGACAAGGGCCACGCGCACTGATCCCGGCTCCACCGGAGACCAAAAAAAGGCCCCGCCATCTGCGGGGCCTTTTCACATAGGAGGGGGACCTCTCATGATCTTGTACTACGCCCTGCTATTTGCGCTCGCCATCATCCCATGTGCCCTGGCCGGCGCGCAACGCTGGCCACATGTGCTGGTGTTCTGGACCGTCGGGGTGTCGCTGGTGTTGGCCATTCTGGTGGTCATGGGCGCGCCGGTGGTCCCCCGCATGGCGGTCGCGTCCGGCCTGATTGCCCCGCAGGATCCCGAAATGCTGCAACCGGTCTTCATGCGCAACGCCATGCTGACGGTGATCGGTGCCGCGATCTACGTGGGGCTGGCACAGATGCAGGCCTTGCGGATGCCACATGCGCTGGCGCTCCTGATGCTCGGCACGCTTTACCTGTTCACGCAATACGACCTCCTCTTTCCCGGTGACACCACGATAATTGCCGACCTTCCGGTGGATGTTCAGCAAGCACTCGGCGACGATTTCGCCCAGCGCGTGGCCGAGCAGCACGCCCAGATGAAACAGGCGATCCGCATCACCAGTTTCCTTGGCATCGCAGGCTACCTCAGCCTTGCGGCCTACCAGATCTGGCTGCGCCTCACCCGCGGCCCCGCCAGAAACTGAACCGAAGGCCCTGCAACCCGCAGGGCGTTCAACCGGGCCGCCCCTGTCACTCGCGCCACTCGTAGATGTAGCGATAGCAGCCCACCTGCTGCGCTGTGGCCTTGATCTGGAACCGGGGCACGCCCTCGGCGCTTAGGCCGCCACCATATGCCTTGTCCGGCGCCACCATCAGGGCCTTGCCGCTGCTCAGGGTGGCCCCGTCCCATCGGATCTGGACCTGTCCGCTTTCCTCGCTCGGGATCACCGACACCCGCGCGGCCGTGCCATAGCCACAGACCGTGTCCGAGGTGTCGGTCTCGAAAAAGAGGCGCCCCTCCCCCCAGTCGCCGCCGAAACGCCCGCTGAGATCGGCGGAAATCTCATAGCTCTCGCCGGGGATCAGGTAGGGCGGTGGCACGGTCCAGCCGTAGCTGACGGAATAGGGCGGCCACGGATCACCACATCCGGGCTTGCTGTTGCTATAGCTGGCGCGGCCGTTCCCGATCTTGCCGGTCTCGATGTAACACTCATGCGTGTTCAGCGCGCGCAGCGTGCCGAAATGCGCCACCAGCTGCCAATGCCCGCCCGCCCCGGTAGGTGCGGTCGTGACCGGCGTCACCGGCGTGCAATCGGTGCTGCCCGGCGGGCAATCGGCAGGGGTCAGCGGCCCCTTGGGGCGGGTCAGCGCCGCACATTGCCCGCCAATGATCGGCGCGGTGTAATGTGTCAGCGCGGCCTTCTGCACCCGCGCCTTGGCCAGGTCCTGCAAGGCCATCTTCAGGTTTTCCTCGCGGGTCTTCCAGACCTCGGCGATGGTGGCCGCGCGCCGGGCATGGGCCGCCGCCTTGGCGTCGAAAAAGCCGTTCTCGATCTCGATCCGCTTCAGCACGCTGACCCGGTCCTGATCGTCGTAGTAACGGGCGTCTCCCAAAGCCTGCCGCAGCTTGTGGCGCGCCACCTCCCAATCGGACTGCGCGGTCTTCAGGTCCATCTCCAGCGCATTGTCCGCCCCGGCCAGCCGCGCCTGCGCCCACCGCTCGGTCGAAATGACCCATTCGCTGGCCCGTTCGATCTGGTGATCCAGCCGCCCCTTCGCATGCGCCAGTTGCTCCGCGTCCCACCCGGACCGCAGACTCAGGTCCACCGCCTTCTGCACCCACAGATCACGGTTCGCGCGCACCATGGCGTTGCTGGCCTCGACAAAGGCGTCGTAGGTCAGCAGCCCCTTGTTCGCCAGATCAACGCCCTGCCACAGCGTCTCGCCCCAGCCCCAGGCAAGCTGCTTCAGGACATTGCCCTCATCCGGTTGCAGCCAGACCGCGCCAAGGTTGCCCAGCAGGCCAGAGTCATAAAGCCGCCCGGCCATATCGGCGAGATCCGGCACCCGGTGGGCATCCAGAAACAGCGCCAGCCGCACCGCCTTGGTACAGTCATCGCCGCCCGCCCCCTCAACCAGCGACAGCGCCGTCTGGATATCGCGGTGCAGATAGGCATCCGTATCCGACACCAATGGCATCATGTGGCTGCCATCGCGATAGCCCATCAGGATCACCCGCAGGGCGTTCTTGTCCTGAAAGACGTCCGCTCCCGCCCCGGTTCCCGCCGCCAGAAACAGCGCCGTGACACAGGCCGCCCGCCGCCCTCCTGCGGTCAGGACCGCTTTCAGACCATCCATCTCCGTCATGGCTCCCCTCCCATTGGCTGGCATCAGTCTAACGCGCAGGCCCGGCCCGGCCTTGACCTGCCGCAAAGCGGCCCACACCACCTGCCAAGGGGGCCGCGTTGACCCGGCGCTATTCTGCTGTATATCCGCAAGGGTGATTGAATGGCCGGCGCAGGACCGGTGCTTTTCATAGGGATCAATGCCTTACCACTGGACCACGCTGCCGCGTCAGACCACGCAGGAAATCCGGCTCTGGCCGCACAACTCGCTCTCGGCCGAAGGCTTTGCGGCGATGATCCTCGGTTTTTTCCTGCTGGCCTCGATTCCGCTCTACAGCGTGATCGGGACGGCGGTGCTCTGGGGGCTCTTGCCCTTCATGCTGGCGGCCACGGCGGCGCTTTACTACGCCCTGCGGCGCAATCAGCGGGACCGGCAGATCCTCGAAGTGCTGACCGTCACGCCAGAGGTGACGCATCTGACCCGCACCAATCCCAAAGGTGACCGGCAGGACTGGGAAAGCAACACCTACTGGGTCAAGGTCTCGCTGCATGAAACGGGGGGGCCGGTGCCCTTTTATGTCACACTGAAGGGCAATGGCCGAGAGGTGGAAATCGGTGCCTTTCTCAGCGAAGATGAACGCAAGGCGCTTTACGGTGACCTGACGGACGCGGTGCGCCGCGCCGCCCAGCCCTGAGGAGACAGGCAGCATGGCCCAGGCGCCCGCAACCCCGAAATGGCACCGCGCCGCGATGCGACTGTCGGCTGCGCTCGGGCGCGACAACTGGCTGGAACGGCTGACCCCCGCCCCGTCAGAGGCCGCCGCCCTGCGCCTGCGCGACGCGCTTGGGTCCCGTGTGCCGCCGCTGCGCAAGCAGGTGGTCTTCCTCATCCCGCTGGTCGGCCCCGACAACGTGGGCGACTGGGAGGCGGTCGAGGCGCGGCTGGGCGCGACGCTGGACTGCTTTCTGGCGCAGGACGATCCGCATTGGCAGGCGGTGATCTGCTGCCAGACACGCCCCGCCCTGCCCGACGACCCGCGCATCACCTATCTGCCGTTCGAGGCCCCGGAACCGGGCAACGACAAATGGATGAAACTTGCCGCGCTGACCGAGCATCTGGACCGGATGGACCTGCCGCCCGCCTATGTCATGAGCTTCGACGCCGATGACCTGCTGCGGCAGGGCACCGTGCGCGAGATGCTGCGCCGGCAGGCGCCGGGCGGCTACCTCGTGCAATCGGGCTATGTCATGGACGATGCCACCGGGGTGATCGCGCTGGCGGATGCGCCCAGCCCGCGCCAACCCCTGCGCAAACCCTTCTGGAAGCTCTGCGGCTCTTGCGCGGCAGTGGCCCATGACCCGGACCTGCCGCAAAGCAGCGCCTTCCTGCAGGCCATGACCCAGCACGAACACCGCATGTTTCCCTACCTGGCCGCCCTCGCCGGGCGCCCTCTTTCACCGCTCTCGCAACCTTCGGTGCTCTATGTGCTGAACCATGGCGAGAATTTCGGCGCGCGCCGCGGGCGCGTCAGCTTCAAGACCCGCTTCGTCGAACGCTTCCGCATCGACGATCCCGCGATGCTGGCCGAAATCGCCGACGGCTTCCCGGCCCCGGACAGCGCCGAGGACGACCGGGCCGAAACCACCGCCTAGGCAGCCAGCGCGCCCCCTGCTTCCTTGGTCATGAAATTACCCTCGGGGGAGCCGCCGCAGGCGACGGGGGCAGCGCCCCCTCCAACCGATCCAACCCGGACAACGCTTGAGCAGATGTCCGGCGGCGCTCCCTGCGGCCCCTCAGGCCGACAGGCGGTCCTTCACGCGCGGACCAACCGCGCCGAAATCCATCTGGCCGGTGTACTTCGACTTCAGCACGCCCATCACCCGGCCCATGTCGCGGATCGAATCCGCGCCGACCTCGGCCAAGGCCGCGTCGATGGCAGCGGCCACTTCCTTGTCGCTCAGGGCGCGCGGCAGGAATTCCTCGATCACCCCGATCTCGGCCTCTTCGCGTTCGGCCAGATCCAGCCGCCCGCCCTCTTCATAGCTCTTGGCGCTCTCACGCCGTTGCTTGACCATCTTGCCAAGGATCGCCAGCACCTCGTTGTCGCCAACGCCGGTTTCGTTGCCCTCGGCGCGGGCGGCGATGTCGCGGTCCTTGATGGCGGCGTTGATCAGGCGCAAGGTGGTCAGGCGCTCCTGCGCCCGGTCCTTCATCGCCTGTTTCACCGCTGCGTTGACCTTTGCGCGCAGTTCCATGAGCTTTATCCCCTAAAGCTTGTGTCTGAACACGGGACCGTATCGCACACCGCCCTCTGTTGCAAGCGCAGCAATTTCTGCCAAGCCCATGATTTCCTTATGTTATTGTTTTTGCACGAACACTTGACCCGACCCGCGCCGCGCCTTAGGTTCCGGCCAATTTGCCGCCATCCGGAGATCTGCCATGCCTGCTGCCCACGCACGCCCGACCGCCTGCCTTGCCCTTGCCGATGGCACGCTCTTCTATGGTACCGGCTTCGGCGCCACCGGTCAGACCACGGCGGAACTCTGTTTCAACACCGCCATGACCGGCTATCAGGAGATCATGACCGATCCCTCCTACGCCGGTCAGATCGTCACCTTCACCTTCCCGCATATCGGCAACGTCGGCGTGAACCCCGACGATGATGAGACCGGCGATCCGGTCGCGGCGGGCATGGTGGTCAAATGGATGCCGACGCACAGCTCCAACTGGCGCGCGGCGCAGGAACTGGGCGACTGGCTGGCGGCCCGTGGCCGCATCGCCATCGGCGGCATCGACACCCGCCGCCTGACCCGCGCCATCCGGCAGCTGGGCGCGCCGCATGTGGCGCTGGCCCATGACCCCGATGGCAACTTCGACACCGACGCGCTGATCGCCGCCGCCCGCGCCTTTCCCGGCCTCGAAGGGCTGGACCTCGCGCTGGATGTCACCTGTCAGCAAAGCTACCGCTGGGATGAAATGCGTTGGGCCTGGCCCGAGGGCTACCAGCGCCAGACAGAGCCCAAGCACAAGGTCGTCGCCGTGGACTACGGCGCCAAGCGCAACATCCTGCGCTGCCTCGCCTCGGCAGGCTGCGACGTGACGGTTCTGCCCGCCACCGCCACATTTGATGAGGTCATGGCGCATAATCCCGATGGCATCTTTCTGTCCAACGGTCCCGGCGATCCGGCGGCCACCGGCGCCTATGCCGTGCCGATGATCCAGCGCCTGCTCAACGACACGCAGCTGCCGATCTTCGGCATCTGCCTCGGCCACCAGATGCTGGCGCTGGCGGTGGGCGCCAAGACGGTCAAGATGAACCACGGCCACCACGGCGCCAACCATCCGGTCAAGGACAACGACACCGGCAAGGTCGAGATCACCTCGATGAACCACGGTTTCGCGGTCGACAGCCAGACCCTGCCGCAGGGCGTGCTGGAAACCCATGTCTCGCTGTTCGACGGATCGAACTGCGGCATCCGCCTTGCGGATCGCCCGGTGTTCAGCGTGCAGCACCACCCAGAGGCCAGCCCGGGACCGCAGGACAGCTTTTACCTGTTCGAACGCTTTGCCGCCTCGATGGATGCCGCCTGAGGCGGAAATCGGGAAAAAAACCCGGCGTATTAACGGTTTGGAGGCACCCTGCGGGCACAATACCCGCAGGGCTTAACCCTTCATTTACCAAATCGGTGTCAACCTCTCGCTAACCAAGGTTCCGCGGGAGACCGAATGTCGGAGCATCGCCTCCATCTGGCCGAGGCGACCCTCGCCCAGGCCAAGGCCCGCAGGGGCCAACCCATCAGCCACATCCTGATGGAGGACGGCAGGGCCACGCCCTCCGCCGTCCTGCGCGCCATGGCAGAGGCAGAACGCCTTGGCCAGCCGCTGCCACGGGTCATCACCGCCGATGCCATCGCCTCGCGGCAGGACGTGCTGGAGGCGCAGGCACAACATTACGGCGCGCTGGTGCTCAACCGCGCCGACAGCCCGCCAGATCCTGCCCTGTCACAGGCCCT
This sequence comes from Antarctobacter jejuensis, assembly GCF_052266595.1. NCBI lineage: Bacteria > Pseudomonadati > Pseudomonadota > Alphaproteobacteria > Rhodobacterales > Roseobacteraceae > Antarctobacter > Antarctobacter jejuensis. Next base: position 476,024 of record NZ_JBQQXJ010000001.1, read on the forward strand.
GCCCCCGGAGTTCTGCCTGCAACACGGGATCCTGCCGTGGATGCGGGTGGGCGACACGCTGCTGCTGGCCACCTCGCGGCCAGAGGATTTTGCGGCCCTCCTGCCCCTCCTGCCGCCGGACGTCGGCCCTGTGGTCATGGCGCTGGCGCTGGAGTCCGATATTCACGCCGAAATCTCGGCCCGCGCCGGGGCCGCGCTGGCCGAAGCGGCGGAAACATGGGTCCCGGATGAGAACAGCTGCCGGGACATGGGCACCATTACCCCCGCCCGGCGCATCATGGCGCTGGTCGCCGGGCTTGTCTTTGTCGGGCTGCTCATTCTTGCCCCACAAATGTTGTTCGCGGGCGCTCTGGCGCTGGCGCTTGGCTCGCTGATCCTGTCACAGGGGCTGAAACTGGTGGCTCTTGCCGCCCTGCCGCGCCGTCGCACGCCGCCGCCCGCGCAACTGCCCGCCGACCCGCCGCTGGTCTCGATCCTCGTGCCGCTGTTCCGCGAAGAGGATATCGCTCACACGCTGGTCGAACGGCTCTCGCGGCTCACCTACCCCAAGGCGCTGCTGGACGTGGTTCTGGTGCTGGAGGCAGAGGATGCGCTGACCCGCGCCACGCTGGCCCGCACCGATCTGCCGCCCTGGATGCGCACGGTCACCGTGCCGCCGGGGCGCGTCACCACCAAACCGCGCGCGTTGAATTACGCCCTGCGCTTCACCCGGGGCGCGATCGTGGGCATCTACGATGCCGAGGACGCCCCCGCCCCGGATCAGATCACCCGCATGGTCGAACATTTCGACCGCGCCCCGCCAGAGGTCGGCTGCCTGCAGGGGGTGCTGGACTATTACAATCCGCGCGCCAATTGGCTGTCGCGCTGTTTCACCATCGAATATGCCAGCTGGTTCCGGGTGCTGCTGCCCGGTCTTTCGCGTCTGGGCTTTGCGGTGCCGCTTGGCGGCACCACGGTGTTTTTCCGGCGCGGGGTGCTGGAAAAGGTCTGCGGCTGGGACGCCCACAACGTGACAGAGGATGCCGATCTGGGCATCCGCCTTGCGCGGCATGGCTTTCGCACCGAACTGGTGCCCACCGTCACCCGCGAAGAGGCCAACAACCGCTTCTGGCCTTGGATCAAGCAACGCTCCCGCTGGCTCAAGGGCTATGGCATCACATGGTGGGTGCATTCGCGCAGGCCGCTGCGGCTCTGGCGTGATCTGGGGCCACGGCGCTTTGTCGGCTTTCAGCTGCTGTTCCTGACCACGCTGGTGCAATTCATCTTCGCCCCGGTGCTCTGGTCCTTCTGGCTGATCCTCGCCGGTCTGCCGCATCCGCTGGACCCGGTGATGACGCCCGCCATGGTGCTGAAACTCACCGCCGTCTTCCTCAGCGCAGAGGCGATCTCCATCGTGGTCGGCCTCGCGGCGCTGGCGCGCTCTCCGCACCGGTTCCTGATGCCCTGGGTGCCGACGCTCTTTGCCTATTTCCCGCTGGGCACGGTGGCCATCTACAAGGCCCTGTGGGAGACCGTGCGCAACCCCTTCTACTGGGACAAGACACAGCACGGTCGCTCCGCCCCGGATGCCCCCGGCGCCGATGTCCCGCCCGAAAAATAGGCCCGGCTTTGGGGCCCATATCCTAACAGAACATGAACTTGCGCCTGTAAGTTATTGATTCTGCATTCCCCCTAAGCTGTCCACGCGTGGACACAGCCCAGGGAGCCACTCCGTCAGGCCGACCGATGCTCCGCATTGTCCTGCTTCAGCCGGGTGATGAAGGCCACCGAAATATGGTCCCTCAGGGCGCTATAGGCCGCCTCTTCATCGCGGGTCGAAATCGCATCCACAATCGCCTTGTGCTCGGCCAGCGCGATCTCTCCCCGCCCCTCCGCCGCCAGCGACGTCGTCGCCATCAAGGCCATCGAGCGATAGACCAGATCCAGCTGCTGCACGAGGTAGCGATTGTGCGAGGCAAGGTGGATCATCCGATGAAACCGCCGGTTCGCCCGTGCCATCGCCGGCGGATCCTTCAGCAGCGCGCGATCCTCCTCGATCATGTCATACAGGACGCGCACCTCCTCTTCGGTGGCGTGCCGCGCCGCCAGCCGCGCCGCCAGCCCCTCCAGCTCGGACCGCACCGCATACAGCTCGGCCATCTGGTTGTGATCCAAAGAGGCCACGATCAGCGACCGCCCGTCCCGCGCCAAAAGCGACTGCGTCTCCAGCCGCTGCAACGCCTCCCGGATCGGCGTGCGCGAAACGCCAAAGCGGTCCGCCAGCTCGCTCTCGACCAGCCGGTCGCCCGGACGATAGACCCCCTGGTCGATTGCCTCGAGGATCATCGTATAGGCATCTTTCTGCACCGGCTTCACCTGGGCCATCCGCCCCTCCCTTGCGTCCATCGCGCAACGATAGACGCTGGACTGTTGCAGGATCAAGCCGCAGCAATTGCCGCAGCCCCGCAGGCGGCCTAGCTAGGGCACATGACACGCAACAGCCTCGCCGACAATTTCGCCCACGTGCGCACCTGGGTCTTTGACCTGGACAACACGCTGTATTCTCCGGCCGTCCGCCTCTTCGACCAGATCGAAGTCAAGATGACCGACTACGTGATGCGTGCCACAGGCGCCCCCCGGACAGAGGCAGAGCACCTGCGCAAGAGGTATTGGGCGGACTACGGCACCACGCTTGCGGGCCTGATGACCCACCACCACGTCGACCCGGAACACTACCTCGAAGAGGTGCATGACATCTCCTTCGACGCGCTGACCCCGGACCCGCACCTGGCCGAGCTGATCGCGGAACTGCCCGGCCGCCGCATCGTCTACACCAACGGCAGCGCGCCCTACGCCGCGCAGGTCCTGCGCGCCCGCGGTCTGGCGCCGGCCTTTGACGCCGTCTACGGCGTGGAACATGCGGATTACACACCGAAACCCCGGGCCGAGGCCTTTGAACGGGTCTTTGCCCGCGACGGCGTCACCCCCAATTCCGCCGCGATGTTCGAGGACGACCCGCGCAATCTCGCCGCCCCCCATGCCATGGGCATGCGCACGGTTCACGTGGCGCCCGAACCTGCCCCCGCCCCGCATATCCACCATCACACCGACGACCTGACCGGCTTTCTGCGCGCCTTGCGTTGACCTGCCGGACAGGCGTCCCGGCGCAATTGCTTCACAAAAGATCCATCCGGCATGCGTCAATTCGCAGGTTTTCGCTGCGTCGCAGCATGCTATTTCCTCCCGCAGATAAACAGGAGATATGACGATGTCCGCACCCGAAGCCACTGCCGCCACCCAGTTGCCCAAAGCAGGACTGTCCGACGAAAAGCTGGCCTATCTGATCGCCGTCCTGCTGGTCGTATTCGGCGCGGCAATGACCGTGCTGTTCGGCCTGCCGGGTCTTGCCATGACTGCCCTGGCCTTGGTGCCGGTGATGTACGTGGTGCTGATCCTGATTTCGGTCGGAAAGTAAGCCGCATGGTCCCCGCCCCGTTTGCGCCCTAGATAGGCGTGAAAGGAGCAGGCCATGGACTATGACATCATCATTTCGGGCGGCGGCATCGCCGGTCTGACCGCAACCGCCGCCTTTGCCTCTGCCGGGTTCCGGACGCTCTGCGTAGATCCCGCCCCGCCGGTGACCGAACGCAACGTCGAAGGCGCCGACCTGCGCACCACCGCCTTTCTGCAACCGGCGCAGGCCTTTCTCGAAGAGATCGGCATCTGGCCGCGGCTGGCCGCACACGCGATGCCACTGCAGGTCATGCGCATCGTGGACGCGGGCGGACCGGTTGCCGAACCCCGCGTGATCAAGGATTTCGAGGCCGAGGACATCTCGGACACGCCCTTTGGCTGGAACCTGCCCAACTGGTTGCTGAGGCGCGAAATGGCGGCGCGGCTGGGTGAACTGGACAAGGCTGAGTTTCGCCCCGGCACCGGCACAACCGCGCTTTTCACCCGCGAGGGCGAAGCCCGCGTTTCCCTGAGCGATGGCACGCGCGCCAGATGCCGCCTGCTGATCGCCGCCGATGGGCGTGCCTCTCCCATGCGACAGGCGGCGGGCATCGGTGTCCGCACCACCCGGTTCGGTCAAAAGGCGTTGGCCTTCGCCGTGACCCACCCGATCCCGCATTGCAATGTATCGACCGAGGTCCATCGCACCGGCGGCCCCTTTACCCTTGTACCACTGCCGGACCTCGATGGCCGCCCCTGCTCGGCCATTGTCTGGATGGAAGACGGGCCCCGGGCGCAACGCCTGTTCTCGCTGGACGAGGCGGAGTTCGAACAGGAAATGTCCGAGCGCTCCTGTCACCTCTTCGGCCCGCTGAAACTCGCCTCGCGCAGGACGATCTGGCCGATCATCGCACAAGAAGCAGAGCGGCTCAGCGCGCAACGTATGGCACTGGTGGCCGAGGCCGCCCATGTCGTCCCGCCCATCGGTGCGCAGGGTCTGAACATGAGCCTGAAGGATATCTCGGTCTTGCGCGACCTTGCCCTGGCCCGACCAGAAGGTCTGGGCGACAGGCAGATGCTGGATGCCTACCACGGCGCCCGCATCGGCGACATTCGCGCCCGGGTGGCCGGAATCACCGCCCTGAACCGCATTTCGCAGATTTCGGCGGAACCGCTGCGCGATATCCGGGCGAAAGGGCTGGATGCCCTCTACAGCCTGAAGCCGGTGCGCAAATCTCTGATGCAATTGGGCCTGGGTGCCGGCGGCTAGACCGGAGGGGGGGGCTCTGCCCCCTCTGTCGCGCCACGGCAGGGGGTCGCTCTTTCGCCCGGCCCTGATGGCGGGTGCGCGCCCCACTTTCTTTGGGTTCTCAAATACTCTCGGGGGAGTCGACCGCAGGGAGATGGGGGCAGAGCCCCCATCCCCGCTTTGCCTTAAAGCACCTGGTCGACCACCCCGCGCAGACGGGCCACCGTGCCTTCGACGTCATAGAGCTTGTCCAAACCGAAAAGCCCGATGCGGAACGTGGAAAACTCTGGCGGCTCGTCGCATTGCAGCGGCACGCCGGCGGCGATCTGCATGCCTTTGGCGGCAAAGGCCTTGCCGGTCTTGATCTCCGGATCGCCCGTGTAGCAGACCACCACACCCGGCGCGCCGTAGCCCTCGGCGGCGACGGATTTCACGCCCTTCTCGGCAAACATGGCGCGCACGGCATTGCCCAGCGTCCATTGCGCCTCCTTGAGTTTGCCAAATCCGTAGTCGCGGGTTTCCAGCATGGTGTCGCGGAAGGCGCGCAGCCCGTCGGTGGGCATGGTGGCGTGATAGGCGTGGCCGCCATCCTCATAGGCTTTCATGATCTGGTGCCACTTTTTCAGATCGACCGCGAAGCTGTCCGAGGTGGTCTCTTCCATGCGCGCCACTGCGCGCTCGGACATCATCACCAGACCGGCACAAGGCGTGGCGGACCAGCCCTTTTGCGGGGCAGAGATCAGAACGTCGACGCCCAGCGCCTTCATGTCGACCCAGATGCAGCCCGAGGCGATGCAGTCCAGCACCATCAGGGCGCCCGCCTCATGCGCCGCCTTGGCCATGCGCGCAATGTAGTCATCCGGCAGGATCACCCCTGCAGAGGTTTCCACATGCGGGGCAAAGACCACGTCCGGTTTGACCTCGGCGATCTTGGCTTCGACCTCTTCGATCGGGGCCGGGGCAAAGGGTGCGTCCAGCGCGTTGCCCGTGCGCCGCGCCTTCATCACCGTGGTTTCGCCAGCAAAGCCGCCCGCATCAAAGATCTGCGACCAGCGGAAGGAAAACCAGCCGTTGCGCACCACCAGCACGTCCGCGCCACGCCCGAACTGCCGCGCCACCGCCTCCATGCCATAGGTGCCGCCGCCGGGGACCAGCGCCACGGCATCGGCGTTGTAGACCTCTTTCAGCATGCCGGAGATGTCGCGCATCACCTGCTGAAAGGCGGCGCTCATGTGGTTCAGCGAACGGTCGGTGAAGACGACCGAGAATTCTTCCAGACCCGTCGGGTCGATATCGTCGCGCAAGGCCATGTCGGATCCTCCATGTTTCCCCCGTTGCTAGCCCGTCGCGCGCGCGGCGGAAAGCCCGACCGCACCTGCCGGGCACAAAAAAAGGCGGCGCAAGATGCGCCGCCCGGGGTGTCTGAAGATCCGGCAGGGGATCAGTAGGTGCCGGTCAGCGCCTGTTTGCCTGCGCTGGTGACAGAGATCGCATCCCCTGCACGGGTAAAGGTAAAGTGGTAGCCCGGGGCGCCCGGCAGGCCATAGGTGACCGTCTGGCCATCCTGCAGGTCCATCACGAGTCGCGCGGGTTCCTTGTTCTTGGGGCCGGTGACATAGGAGGCGACGACGCGATAGTCGCCCGCTTCCTCGACCAGATAGACATTCATATCGACCGCACCCTCGCGCAGGCTTGCGCCGGATTGGGTTGTGGTCACGGTGACGTCGTCGGCTAGGGCGGCGCCAGAGGTCGCGGCAATCAGGGCCGCGGCAAGGATCGGTTTCATCTTAGTCCTCTTGGCATTCAACATTCAGCGCGGGTGGAGTACCCAACCCGCTTTTCACTGACTGCCCAAATATGGTGCAATAACGGGACGCCACCATGGCCAAATATGCATAGCCGCCATGAGTTGCCTGCCATGCTGCTGGCAGGTCCCTGCCGATCCTCTGCCTACCCCAGCGGGCCGGGCCGCCGTTCTTCGCTGAGCAGCACGTTGGCATCAAGGTTGCCGACCCCCGGCAGGGTCATGATGCGTCGCCGCAGCACGCGCTCAAAGTCCGACAGGTCCCGCGCGACCACCCGCAGGCGATAGTCATAGGCTCCCAGAACGTGCTCCACGGTCTGCACCTCGGGGATCGCTGAAACCGCGCGTTCGAAATCCTCCAGGCTGACGCGGCCCTTTGTGGCCAGCTTGACCCCCAGAAAAACCGTCACGCCAAATCCCAGCGCCGCGGCGTCCAGATCCAGCCGCGCGCCACGAAAGACCCCCGCCTCGCGCAGCCGCTTGATGCGCCGCCAGCATGCTGGCTGGGACAGGCCCAACTGTCGCCCCAGCGCCCCGGCCGAGGCCCCCGCATCCTGAGCCAGCGCGCGCACCAGTGCGCGATCCGTATCGTCAAGGTCGATCACAGCGGCAGCGCCTCCTGTTCCTTGACCCGCGCCACGTGCATCAGCGCCTCGATGTCGGAGATATGAGGCAGGGTCAGCAGGTCTTGGCGATAAAGCTGTTGGTAATGCGCCATGTCGCGCGCGATGACCGAGAGGCGCACATCCACCTGCCCCAGAAAGGTCTGGATCTCCAGCACCTCTGGCACCTCGCGCGCCGCGGCGATGAATTCGTCGAAGGCGCGGCTCTGGGTCTTGTCCAGCGTCACGCGCAGTGACACCTCGACCTCATAGCCCAGCATGCGCCAGTCGATCACACCGCGCACGCCCTTCAGCACGCCCGAGGCGCGCAGCCGTTCCAGCCGCCGCGCAAGGGTGGAGGCCGTGACCCCGGCCCGATCGGCCAGCGCGCCGCCGGGCATCTCCGGCTCTGCCATCATGTGGCGCAGAATGCGCCGATCCGTATCGTCCAGCATGGTTTCCCCACACATTCGCCATTGTGCGAATGAATTTTTCCCTTATTGGGAAAAACGGCCGAAAAACGCAACCACTCTCACGCCGCAGGGCGTAGGTTGCCCGCCAGAACAACAAGACCAAGGAAGGAGCGCCACCATGCGCGTTTACTATGATCGCGATTGCGATGTGAACCTGATCAAGGACAAGAAAGTCGCCATCCTGGGCTACGGCAGCCAGGGCCACGCCCACGCGCTGAACCTGCGCGACAGCGGTGCCAAGAACGTCGCCGTCGCCCTGCGCGAAGGCTCTGCCTCGGCCAAGAAATGCGAAGCCGAAGGCCTGCAGGTCATGGGCATCTCCGAAGCGGCGGCCTGGTGTGATGTGATCATGTTCACCATGCCCGACGAACTTCAGGCGGACACCTACAAGAAATACGTGCACGATCACCTGCGTGAAGGCTCTGCCATTGCCTTTGCCCACGGCCTGAACGTCCACTTCGGCCTGATCGAGCCCAAGCCCGGCGTCGACGTCATCATGATGGCGCCCAAGGGCCCCGGCCACACCGTGCGCGGCGAATACACCAAGGGCGGCGGCGTGCCCTGCCTCGTGGCCGTTCACAACGATGCCACCGGCAAGGCGCTGGAAATCGGCCTGTCCTACTGCTCGGCCATCGGCGGCGGCCGTTCGGGCATCATCGAAACCAACTTCCGCGAAGAGTGCGAAACCGACCTCTTCGGCGAACAGGCGGTTCTGTGTGGCGGTCTGGTCGAACTGATCCGCATGGGCTTCGAAACCCTGGTCGAGGCCGGCTACGAGCCGGAAATGGCCTATTTCGAATGCCTGCACGAGGTGAAGCTGATCGTGGACCTGATCTACGAAGGCGGCATCGCCAACATGAACTACTCGATCTCGAACACCGCCGAGTACGGCGAGTACGTGTCCGGCCCGCGCATCCTGCCCTACGACGAGACCAAGGCGCGGATGAAGGCGGTTCTGACCGACATCCAGACCGGCAAGTTCGTGCGTGACTTCATGCTGGAAAACGCCGTTGGCCAGCCGTCGTTCAAAGCGACGCGCAAGATCAACGACGAACACCAGATCGAAGCGACCGGCGAAAAGCTGCGCGGCATGATGCCGTGGATCTCCGCCGGCAAGATGGTCGACAAGTCGAAGAACTGAGGCGGTCCGGCGGGCGCAGGCCCGCCGCCCCACTCTGCAAAACGCCCCCTTTGCGGGGCGTTTTTTTGTGCGGTCGCCCCCTGTCCGGTCGGACCCATCGTCGGTCAGGCGACCGTGTCATGCGACGGTTTCATCGACGCAGGCAACCGTGAGGGACGTGTCACCGGCCGGCCAGCGGACACTTTCGGTCCATGCCCAAACCCGTCACAAAACCGGATTTCTTCCCCCGCCCGCAAATGTGGTAAGATCCGGCTACGCCATCCGAAATGCCACATTTGCGGGCACGGGCTGGTAATTCGTATCTCCGCCGATGGAGCGGTTTCTATTTTTTCTGAGCAGCCTTGGCGCGCCTGGTTTCGGATCAATTTCATTGAATCGAAAGGACAATTCCAATGGCTGACTTCACTTTCACCGGGTTCTCGACCACGGCGCAGACCCTTGTGGGCAATGAAACAGGAATCCTGACCGATCAGGATGCGAACCTTGTTGTCAACGGTGACGCCGTATCTTCGACGGTCGGAACCAACTATCTGTACGTGAACGGGTCCATCGTCGCGCACACAAATTCAACCGCCAATGCCGTTGATCACACCGGCGCCAGTTTCTACGCCTTCGTCGGGCCAACCGGCACGGTCTCCTCTCTGGAAGACGACACCTTTGACATCCGGGGAACCAGCACCTTCCTGCTGATTAACGATGGCACCATCTTGTCCTATGAGGATGCCATCGATTCACGTGTGACTGACGGCAACGGGATCAACCGCCTCGTCAACAGCGGCAAGATCATTGCCCAGTCCGATGCTGTGGTGTTCGACGGAGGCAGTGCGGCCCAGTATATCTCGAACTCCGGCACGATACAGGGCGGCGACTATGGGATCTGGTCCAACTGGCGAAGTACCGCCTCGACAGGAACGACCTTCCTGAGCAACACCGGGACCATCTCGGGGCAGAGTGGCTCATATACCACCAATGTCGGCGCCGGTGCTGACAACATCTTCAACTCCGGCATCATGGAGGGTGACATTACCACCGGAACGGGTGCCGATCGCTATGAAGGGCCCGGAGTGTTACGCGGAACCCTGTTCGCCGGTGCCGGCAATGACACGGCCGCGGGCGGCGACGCCACGGATGTGTTCAGGGGCGGCAACGACAACGACCTTCTGGTCGGCCGTGGCGGTGACGACAGCCTGAACGGCGACAGCGGGCTGGACACGATCCTTGGCGGGCAAGGCAACGATGAAATCGACGGCGGCAATGACAATGACACCCTGAATGGCAATTCGGGCGACGACACCATTCTGGGCGGATCCGGCAATGACATTCTTGTTGGTCAGGACGGCAGCGACGTTCTGGAGGGCGGCAACAACGATGACACGATGGACGGCGGCAATGGCGACGACATCCTCGAAGGCGGCAGCGGGAATGACATCCTGCGCGGCCGCGCGGGCGAAGATGATCTTGCCGGGGGTCTGGGGCGTGATTATCTGACCGGCGGGCAAGATGCAGACAACTTCGTCTTTCGCGCATTGGCCGAAACCGTGGTTGGCGCCAACCGTGACCAGATCCTCGATTTCGAACAGGGCGTTGACCTGATCGTCGTGGCGGGTCTGTCGCCGGGTGTGTTCGAGTTCCGCGGCACCGCCGCCTTCGCGCCCTCGGGCAACTCCGAGTTGCGGCTGATTGAGACGGCCACCGGCTCGACCATCGTTCAATTGGACGCCAATGGTGACGGCACGGCCGACGCCGAGATCCGGGTGGGCGGCGTCACCGGCCTGACGGCGGATGATTTCGTGCTGTAACCTCCCTGCCCCGTGACCACCTGCGTCACGGGGCAAATCACAACTATTGACCGACAAAATCTATTAATGAAAAGTTAACCCGCGCGGACAACGCAGGCAAAGAATGTCTGCATCAACAGATTTTCGAACCAATTACATCACAAGGAAACCAATAAAATGGCTGACTTTTTACGCACCAGCGTCACAACCATTGCCCAGACACTGAACGGCAGCGAGTCTGGACTGATCACCCGTCTTGGCGGAATTTACTCGGATACCACGGCGGCGGTCACCGCCACCTCCGGCACCAACTGGCTGACCAATGACGGCTATATCTACACCTATAACAGCGGCAATGCGGCCATCAACGCCGATGGCGGCGTGTTCGAACTGCTGAACGGCCCGGACGGCGTAATCAGCGCCGAAAACCCCTCCTCCGGCACCATCGACATGAACTTGTCCACACTGGGTCAGATCGTCAATCACGGGACCATCTATTCGTCGAACGGCAATGCAATCGACTTCCTCGACTCTGATGGCGGTGCCAATTTCCAGCTGACCAACTCGGGCAGCATCACGTCTCAGGATAACAACACGGTCGATGTAGATACGGGCACCGGCTATATGTACATCTCGAACTCTGGCGAAATCGTCGGCGAAGGCAACGCCCTCACCCTGGCAAACGACGTATCCGACACGTCAAACCATGTCCTCATAAACTCTGGCAAGATCACAAGCTTGGCGTCTACCGCAGTCCTCTTCAACTTTGGTGACCCTGGCGGTGCACAGATCAGCAATTCCGGCACAATCAGCGGCTGGGTTGGCGCTCTTTCTACCAGCCGTGCCACCGACGTGCGGCTCAACAACTCTGGCCTGATCGAACACAACGGCACAATTGGCCAGGCCATTAATTTCGAAGGCGGGAATGACCTGATCCGGAACTCCGGTACGATCCTGGGGGATAGCCGTCTCGGGGCGGGCACCGACACATATGAGGCCAGCGGCGGTCTGGCCATCGGCACGGTCTTTGGCGAGTCTGGCAATGACACCTTGTCCGGTGGCGATGCGGCCGACATTCTGGACGGTGGCGGCGACGACGACAAACTGGTCGGGCGCGGCGGCGACGACGTGCTGGACGGCGGCACCGGCAATGACTTTATCCTTGGCGGCTCCGGCAATGACGACATCGACGGCGGCACCAACAACGACACGATGAATGGCAATGCTGGCGACGACACGATCTATGGCGATCTCGGCAACGACATCCTTGTCGGTCAGGACGGCAGCGACTTTCTGGATGGCGGCGGCAACGACGACACCCTCGACGGCGGCAACGGCGACGACATCCTAGAAGGTGGTGACGGCAACGACATCTTGCGCGGTCGCGCCGGTGAGGATGATCTGGCCGGTGGTCTGGGGCGTGATTTCCTGACTGGGGGCGAAGGTGTCGATAACTTTGTCTTCCGCAGCACTGCGGATGCTGGGATTGGTGCCAACCGTGACCAGATCCTTGATTTTGAACAGGGCGTCGACGTTATCATTGTCGCGGGCCTGTCGCCGGGCGTGTTTGAGTTCAAAGGCACAGCCGCCTTTGCCCCGTCCGGCAACCCCGAACTGCGCCTGAACGAAACCGCCACCGGATCCACCATCGTACAGATCGACAACAACGGCGACGGCACCATCGACGCAGAGATCCGCGTTGGCGGCGTCACCGGCCTGACGGCGGATGATTTCGTGCTCTAAGACACATTCCGCCCGGTAAATCGGTTAAAACTTGCCATAAAACGGCGAAAAAGGCACATTTACCGGGCGAAACCTGTTGCGTGGTTAGGTGCTAGGCAAACAAATTTATAAAATACCTCTGGACGGCACTAAGGCCGCCAGTCCCTTTCGATCATTTTCGCTTTTTTTTCAGGAGTTACAAATGGCCAGCTTTACCCTTACCGGTTTTTCATCCGCCGCCCGCACGCTGACAGCTGCGGAATTCGGGATCGTCACCAAAGACGCGGAACTTGTCGTCACTACCGGTGACGCGATCACCGCAGATGGGTCGCATTTCCTGACGCTGAACGGCACGGTTCTGGCGCACAGCTCCAGTTCGTACAACGCGCTCGATTTTGACGGCGACAGCGTCAATCTCTTTATCGGGCCGGACGGCTTTGTCTCGGCGGCAAATGGCGACACACTGAGCATCAATGCCACAGGCGCCGTGCGTATCCAGAACGCCGGCACACTCATGTCCGGTGAGGACGCGGTGGATGTGCGTGATACCGACGGTGCGATTAACGTCAGCATGAGCAACTCTGGCACGATCATCGGCGAATCCGACGGCGTAAATCTGGACGGCGGCACTGCCTCCATATCCCTTGTCAATACTGGCACGATCATGGGGCAAGAGGGCTACGGCGTCTACATGAACTGGCAGAGCGGATCGACCGGTGCCACGCTGCTGCGCAACACCGGCACGATCACCGGCGACAACGGCAGCTTTAACGCCTCTGCCGGGACAGGTGTGAACACCATCATCAACGACGGTGTAATGAACGGCAACATCTATCTGGACAACGGAAACGATGTCTATCAGGGCGGCGGCGGCAGGGTGTCGGGCACCGTCTATGGCGACGAAGACAATGACCTGCTGGCCGGTGGCGCCTTTTCCGACAATTTCGACGGCGGGTCAGGTGACGACACGCTGCTGGGGCGCGGCGGCGACGATATTCTGGACGGCAGCAGCGGCAATGATTTCATCCTTGGCGGGGACGGCAACGATGAGATCGAAGGTGGGTCGAACGACGATACGCTGAACGCCAATTCCGGAGACGACACAATCCTTGGTCAGGGCGGGAACGACATCCTTGTCGGTCAGGATGGGTCGGACTACCTCGAAGGCGGGCCGGAAAATGACACCATGGATGGCGGAAACGGCGATGACACGCTGGAAGGCGGCGACGACAACGACATCCTGCGGGGCCGCGCCGGTGAGGATGAACTGGCCGGTGGTCTGGGCCGCGATTACTTGACAGGCGGTCAGGGTGCCGACAGCTTTGTCTTCCGCAGCACTGCGGATGCTGGGATTGGTGCCAACCGTGACCAGATCCTTGATTTTGAACAGGGCGTCGACGTTATCATTGTCGCAGGCCTGTCGCCGGGCGTGTTCGAATTCCGCGGCACAGCCGCCTTTGCCCCGTCCGGCAACCCCGAACTGCGCCTGAACGAAACCGCCACCGGATCGACCATCGTTCAGATCGACAACAACGGCGACGGCGTGATCGACGCAGAGATCCGTGTCGGCGGTGTCACCGGGCTGACGGCGGATGATTTCGTGCTGTAACCGCCCCTGCCCTCTGCGCCGCTGTTGAGCGGCGGTTTGGGCCGGATCCCTGGCCAGCGACGCCGCCGCAAAGGCTCACCCGCTGTCAGGAGAGGGAATGCACAAAGGGCACCGAAGGCGGTGCCCTTTTTCGTCACTCCAAGTCAGGTCTTGGACAGGACGGATATCGTGGGCCGGGCTGCGGGGCGCACCGCACGCCGGTGCAAGACAAGGTTAACCGCCCTGCGGCAAAACCCTTGGCGGTCGACCTCTGGCGTTTTCCCAAACGCCTATGAAACCCGGATCAGCGCCCCTCCCTCGGGGTCCGTTCGATCTGCGCAGAACGGGGCGGAAACGCCCCCATCGGGCCGGGATTGGCACCCCGGCGCAGGCGATCCTTTTTCCGGTGGCCGCCGGTTTAATCATTCCCCACTCGGGGCATATCCCGAAAACGAAAACCGCCCCGGACCGTCAGGACCGGGGCGGCAAAAGGCGTGGCTATTGGCGCGCTTACCAGCAGCTGACCAGCACGGTCATCTCGGCGGCCTGCGCGGTCAGATCCTCGGGCGCAAGCGGCGTCACCCCCCCGCGCGACACCGGCTGAATGCCGTTGTTGCGCAGGAATTCGAGGATCAGATCGCCATCGGCGGCAAAGCTCACCTGCTCCGGCAGCACACGTCCGCCCTGCGCGTCCTTGGGCAAGAGCAGGCCCAGAACGGTGCCGCCCGTGTCGAAGACCGGACCACCCACATCGCCCGGCATCGCCGACAGCGCCAGCCGCTTGACCCGCTCCTCACCGGCCAGACCGCGCAGGTCTTCCAGCGTGCCAAAGGTCAGCGTCGGCGCGGTCAGAATCCCACCAAAGGAGAAACCGGCCACCGCAACCTCGGACTGCAGGCGAATGTCACCGTTGCGGAACTGCGCCACACGCGACGGGGCCAGACGGTCCACCGGGGTCAGCACCGCGATACCAAGATCCGGATCGGAGGCCAGAAGGCGCATGTCATGCACGCCGTTCAGCGTGATCCGCTCACAGCTGTCCACCAGCGCCGAAGAGGTCACGACCGTACCCTGCGCCTCGACGAAAAAGCCCGAAGCGCTGGCCTTCGCCTTCCGCACCTTCAGCCCCGAGACAAGATCCACGGACTGGCCGTCATCGGTGACCAGCGCCGGGTCAAGCACCCCGTCGATACGGGCATAGCTGTCCTGCATCCGCTTGAGCACACGGCTGCGGCGTTCCTCATCGCCTGCGGGCCAGACAAGGCCAAAGCCCTTGATCTCTCCGCCGCGCAGGCCGACCTCGAAATGGGTCACGATCCGGTCGTTCTCACCGGTCAGCAGGAACCCCTGCCCGTCCCGCTGGCGCTCGCCCTCGACCGGAACAATCTCCAGCGTCTGCATGATTTCATACAGCCCGTTCAGCGCGGCGCGGTCGCCCGGCTGGCTGACCATAAGGACGCGCGCGGGGATGTCGGTCGACGGCTTGAACAGCGCAAAGGGCGCCTCGTAGCGGTCAAAAGCCACCACGCCCAGCGGCACTTCCATCTCGATGCCGGCATTGCTGTCGCGCACCATCTGCAGGTCCATGCCGTCCAGCACCGCATTGTACTGGCGCAGCAATTCCGCCCGCTGCCCGGTGGTCAAAACACCGGTCGGGTCAAATTCATTGGCCTCCTGCCAGCGCGACATGGAGGCCCGCGTGCCGGGACCAAAGGCGCCGTCGATGCCGCCATCGTAGAAACCGGCCCATTTCAGCGCGATCTGCAGCATGTCCCGTTCCGCACGGGTCAGACGGGCCTCGGATTGGCGCGCCTCCTGCACGGTTTCTTCGGGGATGACAGGCTGCGCCGGGGCGGCCACCACCTGCGGATCAGGCTGCGGATCGGGCGTCGGGACAACCTGCGGCTCGGGTGCGGCCGGCTGCGGCGCGGGATCGGGGGCAACCGACACCAGCGGCGCCGTGCCGCGCTGTACGCCCACCGGCCAGAACTGCTGACCAAAGGCGCGGTCCACCTCGATATAGCTGTCCGCCGGGATGCGCCGCGCCTGCAACAGCTCCGTAAGCCGCCGCTGCGCATCGCCGCGCCGGTATGGGCCCAGCGCGATTCCGTACCATCCGCCCCCCAGCGAAAATCCATTCACGTCATCCAGCTGACCGGCGTACTCCCGCGCGCTGGTCTGCGCACTGACCAGAGAAGTTCGTGCCTCAAGCTGAATATAGACGACATCATCGCCTGCCGCCGCATCCTGGGCCAGAACGGCCCGGGTGGTCATCACCACCGCGACGAAGACTGCAATGAGCTTTTGTATCATGGGTATATCTGACCCTCTGCCCTTGAAAACTGCACCTTATCCACCGACCGAGTCTTAGCAGAGAACCGGGGACATGCACGCCAAAAAGCCCGTGATCGGCGGTGCGCCCCCGCCGCCTATCAGATTGACCGCAGCCCCGCGCCGCCCTAATCAGGCGCCAATCGAAGGAGAGGAGCCGGGACATGGCCGAGACCCTGCAAAAACCGCGCAGCTTTCAGGAAATCATCCTGCGGCTGCAGACCTATTGGGCAACCAAGGGCTGCGCGATTCTCCAGCCCTACGACATGGAAGTGGGCGCCGGCACCTTTCACCCGGCCACGACCCTGCGCGCGCTCGGCTCCAAACCCTGGGCCGCGGCCTATGTGCAACCTTCGCGCCGCCCCACGGACGGGCGATATGGTGAGAACCCCAACCGCCTGCAGCACTATTACCAGTACCAGGTGCTGATCAAACCCAGCCCGCCGGACCTGCAGGCGCTCTACCTTGGCAGCCTCGAGGCAATCGGCATCGACATGGCCCTGCATGATGTGCGCTTTGTCGAGGACGACTGGGAAAGCCCGACACTGGGCGCCTGGGGTCTGGGATGGGAAGTGTGGTGCGACGGCATGGAAGTGTCGCAGTTCACCTATTTCCAGCAGGTCGGCGGCCACGACTGCCACCCGGTCTCGGGTGAGCTGACCTATGGTCTGGAACGTCTGGCCATGTACGTGCTGGGCATCGACCACGTGATGGACATGCCCTTCAACGATCCCGACAGCCCGCAGCCGCTGCTCTATGGTGACGTCTTCCGCCAGACCGAAGAGGAATATTCGCGCTGGAACTTCGACGTGGCCGACACAGAGGTCCTCTTGCGTCACTTTGAGGAGGCAGAGGCCGAAGCGGCCCGCATCCTCGCCGAACCGCATCAGGATCCCAAGACCGGCAAACGCATCGTCATGGCGCACCCCGCCTATGACCAGACCATCAAGGCCAGCCATATCTTCAACCTGCTGGACGCGCGCGGCGTGATTTCGGTGACCGAACGGCAGGCCTACATCGGCCGCGTGCGGACCCTGGCAAAGATGTGCGCCGACGCCTTCGTGCAGACAGAGGCCGGGGGATACGCCGCGTGAGCATCACCCCCCGCCCCCGGCCAGAGGACCGGAAAGACGGTCCCCTCCATCGCGGGGCACGGGTCTGCCTCCGAGGCTTCACACACTCTGACAAGACGCGGCGACACGGGCCTTTCGTCTCGATGAACCGCTGCCAAGAGGCCGCTGAATGACCGGAAAAATCATTGCCATCGGCATCGTCCTGATCGCCCTGATCTTCGGCGCGGTCGTCTATTACAGCCAAGTCTACCATTTCTACGAAGAGATCACCGCAACCGGCACCGATGACGTGATGCTGACCACGCTGGACGGGGACCGCGCCGCGATCCCCTATTCCGACTTTCGCGGCATCGACGCCGACAGCTCCCCGATCCGCTACCGCGCCTGTTTCACCACCACGCTGTCCCCGGCAGAGGCCGCAGAGCGCTTTGAACGCTACGAGGGCGCAGAGCCGCGCAACGCGCCCGGCTGGTTCGACTGTTTCGACGCAGAGACCATCGGTGACCTGATCGACGCCGGGCAGGCACAGGTCTTCACCGCAGAGCGCAACCTTGAATTCGGCATCGACCGGGTTGTTGCCATTGCCGATGACGGACGCGGATTTGTCTGGCACGAAATCAACGAATGCGGTGACAAGGCCTATGACGGCACGCCGCTGGGCGACGACTGCCCCCCTCGTCCCTGACGCAAACCGGCACAGCTGACACAAATCAGCGGGAACCCGCGGCCCGCTCGCGCGCTGTCTTGGCACAGAACAGGAGCGCGCAGATGTCCGACACAGCCCCCGCGTGGGTCACCCCCGTCATGCGCGCCGGCTATGGTGCCCGCGCCGCCACCTACCTGATCGTCGGCGCTCTGGCCTGTCTGGCGGCCTGGACGGGCGGTGCCGCGCAGGGCACAACCGACGCGCTCGCCGATCTCAAGGGACATCTCTGGGGCCTTGCAGCGCTCTGGGCGATCGCGCTGGGGCTCTTTGCCTATACGCTCTGGCGTCTTGTGGACGCCTGGATGGATCTCGATGACTACGGCCACGGGATCAAAGGCGTGATCGCACGCGCAGGCCTCGTGACCACCGGCCTGATCCACGGCGCCCTTGGCCTCTCGGCAGCCTCGCTCGCCCTTGGCGGCGCGCAGGGCCAGGGCGGCGCACAGAGCCTGACCCAGAAACTGATGACCCTGCCCCAAGGCCCGCTGATCGTTGGTCTCATCGGCCTCGCCACCCTCGGCGCGGGCGCCTATTACATCTGGAAAGGCGTGGCGGAGAAATACAAGGACCACATCCGCGTCACCCCCATGACCGAACGGCTCGATCCGATCCTCAAGGCGGGCTGCCTCGCCGAGGGCGTGATGATCGGCATCATCGGCCTGCTGATCCTCTTTGCCGCCCTGACCACGGATGCCAGCGAGGCGGGCGGCGTCGGCGAAGCGCTGCAACAGATCCGCGCCGTCACCTTCGGGCGCATCCTGCTGGGCGTCATCGGGCTGGGCCTGATCGGCTTTGCGGTCGAAAACCTGGTCGAGGCGATCTACCGCGTGATCCCACGCTGCGCCGGGCCGGATGTCATGACCTTCGCCCGCCGCGCCCGGCAAAAGGCCCGGGATAAACTCCGCGCCGCCACCGCCTGAGCCCGCCCCCCTTCTTTGGGTTTAAAAATACCTCGGGGAGCGCGAGGGGCTGGCCCCTCGCTGCCGTCCTCGCCAACCGCTGGACCCTCTGCCGTCGCTTAACCGCTTGCCGCCAAGCCTAGGGACGGGTACTCACCCGACGACCCCGCGCAGACGCGGATCTTCAGACTTCTGCTGGTGACACGATGCCCGACCTCCTGATCGAACTTTTCTCCGAGGAAATCCCCGCACGGATGCAGGCCAAGGCCGCCGAGGACCTGAAAAAGCTGATGACCGACGGTCTGGTCGAGGCCGGTCTGACCTATGCCGGGGCCGAAGGGTTTTCGACGCCGCGCCGCCTTGCGCTGACGGTGCATGGCCTGACAGCCGAAAGCCCCACCCTGCGCGAGGAACGCCGCGGTCCCAAGGTGGGCGCGCCGGACAAGGCGCTGGAGGGCTTCATGCGTGGCGCGGGCGTGACCCGCGACCAATTGGAAGAGCGCGCCGAAAAGAAGGGCAGCTTCTACTACGCAACCGTCACCACCCCGGGCCGCCCGGCGGCCGAGATCGTGGGTGAGGTGCTGGAAAAGACCGTGCGCGGTTTCCCATGGCCGAAATCCATGCGTTGGGGCGCAGGCACCCTGCGCTGGGTGCGTCCCCTGCACCGCATCCTCTGTGTCATGAGCGATGAACACGGCGACAGCGTGGTCGATCTGGACATCGACGGCATCAAGGCGGGCCAGACCACCGAAGGCCACCGCTTCATGGGCGACGGCGCTTTCGAGGTGACCAGCTTCGAGGATTACGCAACCCGGCTGAAACGCAACAAGGTTGTGCTTTCCGCCGAAGAGCGTGCCGAAACCATCTGGCATGACGCCACCAACATGGCCTTTGCTCAGGGGCTGGAGGTGGTCGAGGACAAGGGCCTCCTGCAAGAGGTCGCGGGGCTGGTGGAATGGCCCGTGGTGCTGATGGGCGAAATCGGCGAGGCTTTCCTGAACCTGCCGCCCGAGGTGCTGCAGACTTCGATGAAGGAACACCAGAAGTTCTTTTCGGTGAAGAACCCCGCCACCGGCCGGATCGAGAAATTCGTCACCGTCGCCAATATCGAAACCAAGGACCACGGCGCGACCATCCTTGCCGGCAACCAGAAGGTGCTGGCCGCCCGGCTGTCGGATGCCAAGTTCTTCTGGGAAAACGATTTGCGCGTGGCCAAGTCCAAGGGCCTGTCGTCCTGGACCGAACGGCTGGGCAACGTGACCTTCCACAACAAGCTGGGCTCGCAGCGCGACCGCATCGCCCGCATCACCGCTCTGGCGCGCGAAGTCGCGCCCATGGTCGGCGCGGATGCCGGTCTGGCGGCACAGGCCGCCGATGTGGCCAAGGCCGACCTGTCGTCGGAAATGGTCTATGAATTCCCCGAACTTCAGGGCCTCATGGGGCGCTATTACGCCGAGGCCGCCGGTCTGGACGCCGCCGTCGCCGCCGCCTGTCAGGATCATTACGCGCCGCTTGGCCCCTCGGACGATGTGCCGACCGCGCCGGTGTCGGTCTCCGTTGCACTGTCGGACAAGCTGGACACGCTGACCGGCTTCTGGGCGATCGACGAAAAGCCCACCGGATCGAAAGACCCCTATGCCCTGCGCCGTGCGGCCCTTGGGGTGATCCGGCTTGTGCTGACCAACGAGTTGCGCCTGCATCTGGACCGGCTGATCGACGCGCAATTGCTGCGCCACAAGATCGAAACCAACGGCGATGACGACGAGGACGAGTTGCGCGACGAATTGCTGGCCAATATCGCACAGCACGGCGTTTTCGGCTCTACCGTGCGCGAATTGCTCGACCATCTGAAAAAGAAACCCGCATGGATCGAACAGGTCGAGGCGCATACCCCCGACACCAGCGACGACCTCTTGGGCTTCATCCATGACCGGCTGAAGGTGCACCTGCGCGGCGAAGGCCTGCGCCATGACGTGATCGACGCCTGCCTTGCCATGCCGGGCAAGGACGACCTGACGCTGCTGGTCAAACGCGCCCATGCGCTGTCTGACCTGCTGAAGACCGATGACGGCGAGAACCTTCTGCAGGGCTTCAAGCGCGCCAACAACATCCTGACGCAGGCCGAGGAAAAGGACGGCGTCGAATACAGCTATGGCGCGGATGTGAAATTCGCCGAAACCGACGAAGAGCGCGCGCTGTTTGCCGCCCTCGACGCGGCCGAGGCCACAATCGCCCCCGCCATGACGGGTGAGGATTTCACCGCCGCCATGGAGGCCATGGCCGGTCTGCGCGCCCCTATCGACGCGTTTTTCGAGGCGGTGCAGGTCAATGCCGAGAACACCGTGGTGCGCCGCAACCGGTTGAACCTGCTGTCGCGTATCCGGCACACCTGTCTGCAGGTGGCGGACCTGACCCGCATAGAGGCCTGAGGTCCCGCCCCTTGGCGGGCCGGGGATTGGCGTATTTTCAAAGAGAAGAAGCCATAGGGAGCGCTACATTCCGAAACGGGGGAAAATCCTGATCGGCATGGCGCTTGGCGCGCTTTGGGGGCTGGGCGTGATCTGGCTTGGCCCGCTGTGGAAGGACGTCGGACTGGGTCTTGCGCTGGCGGTGGCGGGCTTTTGCGCCGGGCTGCCGATGCTCCTGATGATCGGGCGGCTGGCGCAGCGGCGGTTCTTTGATGATGCGGCGATCGACGGCGGGCCGCTGAGCGGCGGCGCCCGGATCGACGCGCGCGTGCTGGCCAATACGGTGGAGCAGATCCTGCTGGCCGCCTGCATCTGGCCGCTGGCCGGGCCGGTTCTGGGCGGCGGGACGGTGCTGACGCTGGGTGCCGGGTTTGGTGTGGCGCGGCTGGCCGTCTGGATCGGCTACCATCTTGCCCCGCCCTTGCGCGGGTTCGGCTTTGCGGCGACATTCTATCCCACCGTCTTCGCAGCGTTTCTGACGCTGTGGGAGGCGGTGCAGATATTGTGAGGCGCTGACGCATGTTGGAACTGGATCATATCGCCGTCGCAGGTGAAACGCTGGCCGAGGCCACCGCCTGGACCGAAGCGCAGCTTGGCCTGTCGCTGCTGCCCGGCGGGCGTCACGCGCGTTATGGCACGCACAACCGGCTGCTGGGCATGGCGCCCTACTACATCGAGGCCATTGCCATCGATCCCGAGGCCCCCGCCCCGCCGGATGCGCGCTGGTTCGGGCTGGACTATTTTCGCGGGCCTGCGAGGCTGGACAAGTGGATTTGCCGGGTCGCGGACATTGACGCGGCCATCGCGGCGCTGCCCATGGCCGGGCGGCGGGTGGATCTGGAACGCGACGGGCTGCGCTGGTCCATGGCGGTGCCGCCTGATGGGCGGCTGCCCTTTGACGGGCTGTTCCCGGCGCTGATCCAGTGGCATGTGGCGCGCCCGCCCGGCGACAGCCTGCCCCCCTCGGGCATCGCGCTGGACCGGCTGAGCGTGGCTCACCCCGAGGCCGCGGCCCTGCAGGCGCTTCTGGCGCCGCTGTTGACCGGTGCCCCGGTGGACTTCGTCAGCGCGGCCCGCCCTGGCCTGAGCGCCGCGCTGACCGGCCCTTCGGGCCCGCTGACCCTGCGCTGATCCGCCGAAACCCTTCGCAGATGCAGAAAAATCTCCCAATCGCCCCTGACAGTCACGCCGCATCCGCCTAGAATAGCCCCCATGTCGATCTGGACCCGCATCACCCAGGCCCTGCAGGCCCTGCGCTCGGGCGAAGGCCTTGCCGAGGTTTTCGCCAAACTGCGCACGCCGCCCGAACGCAGCGTCGGCTTCACCATCGCGGTGATCGCGCTGTCGGCCAAGATGGCCAAGGCGGACGGCCATGTGACCCGCGACGAGGTGACCGCCTTTCGCGAGGTGTTTCAGATCCCGCGCGAGGACGAGGCCGGCGCGGCGCGCGTCTTCAACCTTGCCCGGCAGGACGTGGCGGGGTTCGAGGATTACGCCCGCCGCATCGCGGGCATGTTCGGCGAAAGCTCTGGCACGCTGTGCGACCTGATGGAGGGGCTGTTTCACATCGCACTGGCCGATGGCACCTATCACCCGGCCGAGGATGCCTTTCTGGCCCGCGTGGCAGAGATCTTCGGCATGGACGAACAGCGGTTTCGCGCCCTGCGCAGCCGCTTTGTCCCCGATGCGGCACCCGATCCCTACAGCGTGCTGGGCGTCACCCCCGACATGCCGCTGGAGGATATCCGCAAGCAGTGGCGCCGGCTGGTGCGTGACAGCCACCCGGATGTGATGATCGCCCGCGGCGTCCCGGCAGAGGCGGTCAAGATCGCCGAGCGGCGCATGATCGACATCAACCGCGCCTGGGAGGAAATCTCGGCGCGCGAACCCGCCTGACCCCCGCGATGCGCCTTGCCACCTACAATGTCGAATGGTTCGACAGCCTGTTCGACGACAAGGGCCGCCCGCTGATCGACAACAAGCTGGGCGGTCGTTTCGAGGTGACGCGCGGCGCACAGCTGGAGGCGCTGAGCTACGTGTTTCGCCGCATCGACGCAGATGCGGTGATGATCATCGAAGCGCCCGACACCAACCGCCGCCGCTCCACCACCCGGGCGCTGACCGCCTTTGCCGAGGCGGCGGGACTGCGCACCCGCGCGGTGGCCACCGGCTTTGCCAATGACACCCAGCAGGAAATCGCGCTGCTGTTCGACCCGGACGAAATGCAGGTCCGCCATGACCCGCAAGGCGCCAAGGACGCGCCGCGCTTTGACTCCACCTTCCAGATCGACCTCGACATCGACAACCGCGCCGATACGGTGAGCTTCTCCAAACCGCCGCTGGAACTCCTTGTCGACACCGCCTCCGGCTCGCGGTTCCGGATGATTGGCGCGCATCTGAAATCCAAGGCCCCGCATGGCGCGCGCGGGCATGACGCGATCATGAAACTGGCCATCGCCAACCGCCGCAAGCAACTGGCGCAGGCGATCTGGCTGCGCCGCCGCGTCGCCGCCCATCTGGAGGCGGGTGAGGATGTGGTCGTCATGGGCGATCTCAACGACGGCCCCGGCCTCGACGCCTATGAGGGCCTGTTCGGCCGCAGCTCGGTCGAGATCTTGCTGGGCGCGGGTGAGGAAATCGCCAGACAGCTCTACGATCCGCACGCGACAGAGGCGCTTGAATTCAGGCTGGGCGCACATCCCAGCACCGCCCGCTTCCTGATCCACGACGAAGGCCGCTACCTGCAGGCCATGCTGGACTACCTGATGATTTCCGCCGGCCTGCGCGTCCGCGACCCGGCCTGGCGCATCTGGCATCCCTTCGATGACGCCGAATGCTGGCGGGACGAGGCGCTGCGCGACGCCCTGCTGGACGCCTCGGACCACTTCCCGGTCACGCTGGACATCGACCTCTGACCGCCGCGCGCCGCCTGTTTCTTTGGGCTTTCAAATACCCTCGGGGGTGAATTGGCCGCAGGCCAAGAGGGGGCAGCGCCCCCAGCTCTGCCGAAATCCGCCCCACCGGGTGCCCGGAAACGGGTGTCCGGCATCGGCAATCAGCTCCGCCCCCCCCCCGACAACAATAGCGGCACGACCCCCTGACAGAACCAATTTTCGGTCCCCCCCGAAACCGAAACCCC
The DNA here is from genome assembly GCF_052266595.1 of Antarctobacter jejuensis. Classification (NCBI taxonomy): domain Bacteria; kingdom Pseudomonadati; phylum Pseudomonadota; class Alphaproteobacteria; order Rhodobacterales; family Roseobacteraceae; genus Antarctobacter; species Antarctobacter jejuensis. Next base: position 500,429 of record NZ_JBQQXJ010000001.1, read on the forward strand.
ATCACCTCTTGATCCGTCAGTTCCCGGTTTCAAGAATGAGACCGGACACCTCTTCTGATCTCTCGAAGTCCGGGTCCAGGATCAGGACCGCCTCCAGGTGCATCCGCCCGGCCATGTCGTCACCCTGCTCCAGCAGGATCTTGCCAAGAAAATACCGGAGCCACACGTCATCGGGGTCAATCCGGATTGCGCTCGACAGCCGGGCCAGTGCCTCTTCCGTCTGCCCCGCATGGGCAAGCGCCATGGCATGTGTGCCGAAAACCGCCGCGTTGTTTGGCAGGCGTTCCAGGGCATAGGTCGCAAAGGACAGCGCCTCCTCCCGGTTTCCGCCGGATTTGATCAGCGCCATCGCAAGGTTGTTCGACGCCACGATATTTCCGGGATCGCGCCGGACGGCTTTCCGGTATCGGCTTAGGGCCGTGTCGACATCCCCCATCTTCTCGTCGATGAACGCACGGGCCACCAGAACTGGCGCGGTCTGGCTGTCTTCATCGATCGCATCGATCGAGGCCGCCGCCTCCTCCAGCAACCCCAGACGCAACTGCGCGTCGCTCAAGGCGATCCGTATCGCGTCATGGCCGGACGTGGCGCGTTCCAATGCGCGTTTGTACCACCACCGCGCGCCAATCTGATCGCCGATCTTCGAATGGAGACTGGCAAGACGCAACTCCGCCAGGGGCTGCGCGGGGTCCGCGGTTTCAGCCCTTTCAAAGCTGACAAGCGCCTGTTCGATCCGGCCTTCGTTGAACTGATGTGCGCCAAGGAAATCCCAGGTCATCGCGTGGTCTGGCGCGAATAGCGTTGCCGACAGATAGGCCTGCCGCGCCTTGTCCTGCTCACCCTTGAACTCGTAGAACCTGCCGAGGTTCAATTGCGGCACGAACAGCTTCGGCGCCAACTCGGCGGCCTTCTGATAGGCCCGTTCAGCCGTGGTTTCGTCGCGGTTGCGCATCGCCTGTTCGGCGAGGATGAGTTGGAAATAGGGGTTCTCGGAATGCGCTTTTCGCGCGGCCTCAAGTTGCTCTCGCGCCTCCTCAGTATCGCCCTTGCGCTGCAGCAGGAACACGCGCTGCACATCCCTCATGACCTCGGAGGGGGCGTAGATCGGGTTCAGCTGCGCCGCAGTATCCCATGCAGAAATGGCCTTTTCGGTCTCTTCAAGGTGGAAAAGAACCGTTCCCAGCGTGTGCCACGCCTCGGCATCCTTGGGATATTCCGCGACGATGGCGGAATAGCGTTTCTGCAGCGATTGAAGAGGCGTCTCCGGGGTCACGATCAGGTTTTGCGGCAGACCCGCAGGCGGGGCCGGAGACACCAAAAGATCGACGGTTGCGGCCTCGATTGCGCCGCCGATCATGAGCGCCAGCGAAAAGACAGACAATTTCAGGATACGTTTCAAACCATTCTCCGGGACTGAGGACGTTGATCGGGAATTGACGCAAAGCGCAGTTTCGCCTGCCACAAATCCCGGCCATCGTGCGACGGCCAGGATGCAGTTTTTCACCGTTTTTTTGGCGGCGTCAGGAGGTCTTCCTGTTGCGCCGACGTCCAATGCCGAACAGCATCAGGCCCCCGGCCCCCATCAGCCAGATACCGGCAGGCAGCGGAATCGGTGCCATCGGCTCAATGGTCGTCAGACGCAGATCCGACAGAACCGGTGTCGGAGATCCGACCGGCCCGGTCCGCGTGAGGGTCGCCCGCACCTGGGCATACCGCCCGAACAGGTTCAGGTCATCGACCTGAGAGAAGCTGGTCCAGGCCGCACCGGCAAGGTTTGCAAGGATGTCCGCCGTGCGAACCTCGACCACGATCCCCGTCCCGGTCGGGATGGTGCCCTCCGCTTCCTGGTTCCAGAAGATCTTGTCCCATTCCGTGCCCGCCAAGCCGGAGTCCAGCAAGGACAGCCAGGTTCCCGTCGGGTTCGTGGTACCTGAGACAACCGTGCCTGTCATATCGGAATAGTTGTAGGGATTGGCCCCGGCTCCCAGATCGACGGTCAGATCGACGGCATTGGTCGCCGGATCGATCCGCATCACGTTGCTGGAACTCAGGTTCGTGACCCAGACCTTACCGTTGCTGTCGACCGAAACCCCGGTGGGGAAGGCCCCGACAGAGATCTGCTGGATCACGTTGCCGTTGTTGTCCAAGCGCGTGACGGTATTCCGATTGCTGTTTGCGACCCAGATGTGGTCATCCGGCGTAACCGCCACACCCCGGCTCGCCGATCCCGATCCGGTGCCAAGCGCAAAGGTGCCGATGATGGCCCCCGAGGAGTCCAGCTTGGTTATGGTGCCGTTGTTGTAGTGGCTGTTCCAGATATTGCCCTGCGAATCCACGCCAAGCCCGTAGGACGGCCCGCCTGTCGCCACGAAGCCCAGGAAGGAACTGCCCGGGTCGGCGGCGTTTGTATCGTAGCGGGCGATGCGGGAATTCGACCAATCGGCGGACCACAGAATTCCGTTGCCGTCGATCAGCCCGCCGTAGCCGCCAGCGGCAACGGTGCTTGTGGTGCCGATCTGCGCTCCGGTATCGCCGTCGAGCTTCAGGTGTTGCCTGTTTCCAAGACCGCCCACCCAGACGTCATTGTTCGCGTCGATCGCAATCGTGCGGTTGTTGGTACTGTCCGTGCGCACATAGTGCAGGATGGCCGGATCGGTTGCGGTGGCGGTGCCGCCGCCGGTGTCCAACCCGCCTGCATTGGTCCATGCCCGCGCATCAAAGGTTCCGGCCGCGCCGGTTCCCGCGTTCCATACCCCTGTGGAGGTGCCCGGACCGGAGGCGCTCGCCGAAATCTTTGTCACCGAACCCTGAGGAAAGCCGGCGTTCCGGTTGCCGACCCAGACATCGCCGTTCTGGTCAACCGTCGTCCGGGACGGGTTCGCCGGTTGCCCGGACGGGGCGGTGTAGTACTCGCCCAGAACCGCAGCGTGGTTGTTGTTGCCAATCAGCCCGTCGTCGCCATCGTCGAAATCAGTGTTGATCCGGATGGCGGTGCCCCGCCCCGATGCCGCGACCCATATATGATCGAACTGGGTCGTGATCCCCGGATTCAACTGGATCTGATCGTCGGCCCCCGGAGGACCGCTGTTGGTACTGTTGTACGTCCCCAGATCCCAATCGGCGTCGTCCGTAAACTCAAAGCTTCCCGCATGGGCCATGCCCGCGGTGAGCGCGCATAGAGAACACGCTATCAACGTTCGTTTCATCTTCACGGGAATTCCCCCCAACCATTTCGTTTTAAATCCGCGAAAAAACGCGTGGATGGGGCCACCTCACCAGAAACCGTCGATCACAAAATAAGTTGTCGTGTCATCCACCCTTCGGACAGGGTATCCCGGGATTTCACATATTAAAATATGTATGTAAGATCACATATTAAAAGACCTATGTGACACCCGGAAGCGACAGGCATCACACCTCCCTCTTCTCAGGCCACCGCGCCGCGCCTATATCCACTGTCATGAAACAGATCGCCGCGCCCCTCATTGCCCTCACCCTTCTCGCCGCCCCGGCCTCTGCACAGGATCAGGACGACGGCCTGAGCCTGATGGAGGAAGGCACCCGCCTGTTCCTGCGCGGGCTGATGACGGAAATGGAACCGATGCTGCAGGAACTGGACAAGGCCGCCCGCGAGGCAGAGCCCTACCTGCGCGAGTTCTTGTTGGAAATGGGCCCGGCGCTTGGCGATATCCTCGAAAAGGTCGACGACTGGACGGTCTATCACGCGCCCGAAATGCTGGAAAACGGTGATATCATCTTCCGTCGCAAGGTGCCGCTGACGCCCGAAGATGAACAGCCAGAGATCAAGCCCGCGCCAAAGCCGGAGCCAAAGGAAAAGATCGACCTCTGAGGTCGGCCCGCCTCAGACCACGTCCATGCCCCAGCTGTCCGCGCCCAGTGCATCCGACAGCGATTTGAACCGCGACTCCGTCACCTCGCCGTAGATCGGGGCGGTGTCGGCGGTCAGCTGCAGACGCAGGTCGCGGGTCTCGGGATCCCATGTCAGGCGCGGGCCGGTGCCGTCGGTCTTCAGCGTCCAGAGCATCGCCCCGAACCGCAGCGCCTTGCCCAGAACTTCGGCCTCGTTCTGGTGTATGCCGTCCAGCAGCGCGTAGAGGTCCTCGAACCGGGTGCCCTCCCGCTTGTTGCGATAGCGGTGCAGCAGCGCCAGACCCAGATAGACCCGTTCCCAATGTTTCAGCCCGCCAAGGTTGGCGCGGGTGGCATTGTCGAAACAGACCTCGGCGCGGTAATCGGGATGGGCGCGCCAGCTGACGTCATGCAGCAGGCAGGCGGCATGGATCAGCCGCTTGCGCGAGGCGCTGGCCGCGGGAAACAGCGGCAGCACGAAATCATAGAGCGCCGCGCCAAATCCCGGCAGGCGGGCGTCCTTGGCCTCGGCGAAATGGCAGGATTCGATCAGCGGATCACGGTCCCGCAGCTTTTGCGGCATCTGCTCGTACAGCAGCCCCTCGCGGATGCCGTAGCTGGAAATCGCGATGTCGGAGGGGCCGAAGGTCTCGACCACCTGCGTCAGCACCTCGCCCGCCAGCGGGGCCAGCGCCATGCGGGTGCTCGAAATGCCGCAGGCCTTGCGCAGAGCTTCGTGATCTTCATGGGCCTCCATAAAGGCCAGCGTTTCGCGCACGGACTCGGTGTCCATGCGGTATTCATGCAGCACCTGCAGCGGGTAGTCGCGGCGGTACATGTCGATCTTGGCGATGGCGCGCCAACTGCCCCCGACAAGGAACAGCCGGTCCCGCTGGGTGCCCATATGCTCGGCCAGTGCCTTCATCTCGCGCCGGATCACCTTGTCCCGCGTCTTGCGCCCGCCGTCGAGGTCGCGCATTTTCAGCGGCCCAAGGGGGGATGTCATGCGGCGGCCGACCTCGCCATCGTGGATCTCGGCCAGTTCCATCGACGATCCGCCGATATCGCAGACCAGCCCGTAGGACCCGGGCCAGCCAAGCAGCACGCCCTGCGCCGACAGCCGCGCCTCTTCGGCGCCGTCGATGACCCAGACCTTCAGCCCGGTGGCGGATTCCAGCACGCGGCGAAAATCCTCGCCATCCTCGGCGTCGCGCATGGCGGCGGTGGCCACCACGGTCAGCGCGGGCAATTCCATGCCCTCGGCCAGTTTGCGGAACCGCAGCATGGCGCGCAGCGCGCGTTCGCGCCCCTCGGGGTTCAGGCGGCCGGTTTCGGCCATGCCCGCGCCAAGGCCGCAGAGGATCTTTTCGTTGTAGAAATAGGCCGGGCTGCGCGCGGCGCCGTCAAAGACCACCAGTCGGACAGAGTTGGATCCGATGTCCACCACGCCCACGCGGGACAGCGCCCGCGCCTTTGGATCGTCGAAAAGGGGCCGCCCGAACGGATCCCAGTGGCCGTGAGTATCGTCTTGTCCGTCCATGCGAATCCCGATCCGTTCCCTTCGGTTATCGCCCGCAGGGAACGGGGCGGTCAATCAAAAGGCACCAGCCCTAGCGCTGGGTAAATCCGCGCCACAAGGGCTGGTGCCGGGGGCTTAGCGGAACAGCGAAAGCAGCGCGCTGGGGGCCTGATTGGCGATGGAAAGCGCTTGAATAGCAAGCTGTTGCTGCACCTGCTGCGCCTGCAGTTTGGCCGACACCTCTTCGAGGTCGGCATCCACCAGCGTGCCGATGCCCGCCTTCAGGGCGTCCGACAGGCCACTGACGAACTCCTTCTGCGTGTCCAGTCGCCCCTCGGCCGAACCGAAGGCGGCGGCAGAGTCGATGGCGGTCTGGATCAGGCCTTCCATCTCGGTCAGGGCGGCATCCACCCCGGCCTGCGTGGTCACGTCGATTTCGCCCAGCGCCGCAAGACCGCCACCGATGGTGGTGGTGCTGTCGGCGGCATACTGGTTCACCGTGACCGAAAAGTTGTCACCGGTGCCTTCGGCGCCGGTAAAGGTGACCTGGTTGCCGGAAACGGTGGCTCCGATCGTGCCCTCGTTGCCCGATCCCAGATCGTCGGTGATGTACTGGTTGAAGGCCGCCGCCAGACCGGCGGCCACATCCGCCATGGTGTCGCCGTCGCGGGCCACATAGGCGATGTCATCGCGGCTGGCGGTGTTGGAGGGTGCACTGCCTCCCGTGGCGCTGATGGCCACCGAGAACCCGGTGCCCGCCGCCACGGTGGTGGTGGCCGATGCGCCAAAGGTGGTCGTACCGGTGGGGGCGGTCGCCGCGCCTGTCAGCGTGGTCGCCGCGCCGTCGCCCGCGCCGGTGATGTCATTGGCCGCGCCGGCAAACGCCGAAAGGCCCGCGCCGATGCTGGCCGCGCCCTGCCCCAGATCCTGCTTGGAAACGCGGATATCGCTGGAACTGACATCGCTCGCCGAGCGGTCGATGGAGGACAGAATATTGATCCCGCCCGATCCGGCGGTCTGATCGGTGTTGGTCAGCAGGCCCTGCCCGTTGAACTGGGCCGCGTTCACGATGGATCCGATCTGATCCCGCAGCGCCTCGATATCCATCTGGATCTTGGCCCGGTCGACGTTCTCCTCCTGGGCGGCAACGACCTTTCCCTTGATCTCGGTCAGCAGGTCGGTCACCGTCTCGGCGCCCTGCCGCGCGACAGAAACCGTCGCCATGCCAAGGCTGAGACTGTCGGACACGCGCTGAAAGCCCTGCACATCGGCTTCCATCGTCTTGGCAATCGCCCAGACGGCGGCATTATCCTGCGAGGTCGCCACCTTCTTGCCGGTCGCGATCTGCATTTGCGTATTCGCCATCGAGGCGTTGATCGCCTTCAGCGTCTGAAGGGCCGCAGTGGCCCCGGGGTTTGAATTGATACTCGACATGAATGTCGCCTTTCGTTCGCAGGTGCGTTTCGCACCAGTGATGCCGGGCAAAAAAATCCGGCACAGTGAACGCCTTCTGACATTGCGGGCAACGCGCACGGCCCGCGCCACGGATTGGTCCGTGCCGGAGTACTCTCGGGCTGCGTTGTTAACTGTCGTTTAAGGATTTGCGGCAATCGCTGGGCCATATTTGGGCATTATTCGGCCGCCACGGTTCCCGCCCGTGTCGCGGGCCTTGCGCTCAGCGCAAGGCGTCGATCAGTCCGACGGCCTCAGCGGCCGGGACAAACCGGTCCGGGCGGTCGATCACGTAGCGGTCGGGATTGCCCTCTGCCACCAGATACCACAGGCCGGCGCTGTCTGTCGGAATGGTGAAATCCGTGCTGGCCACAAGGCCCATGGGCCGCTTGCGGGGCGGCAGGACAATCGTGATCTCGGGGCCGATTGCGGTCCCTTTCAGGACCTCACCGACCTCAAGTATCCCGATTGTCGAGGTGTCATTATCGGACCGTGACCGCAGGGTTGCCACCACGATCAGGTCGGAATGTTCGGCCATTTCGGCCGAAGACAACGTCAGCCAGTCACCCATCGCGATGCGCGGGGCACAGAGCAGGCCAAGGGTGGCCGCCAGAACCCCGCGTCGTGATGTCATGCAAGCGCCGCCGTCCGGCCTTTGCGCGCGCCCAGACGCAATGCGCCCAGACCGAAGGCCAGGAAAACGATGGAGGCCGGCAGCGGGATCGGCGCCGGCGCATCTGCAACCTTGCGCACACCCACCGCACCGATCAACTGGTCGAACTTGGCATAGGTGAATTCCCTCTCCAGCGTTCGCTCGATCGTGGGCATGGCCGTCGCTCCGGACCCCATGACCCCCCATGCAGAAGCGCCCGGATTGCTGTCCTTCGCGCCCGCGTGGAACAGCGACAGCGCATGTCCGATCTCATGCGAGGTGGTACCGGCGATCAAATTGATCAACTGCTGGTCGTTTGTGGCCAGTCCGGCAGCCGTGGCAATGGAATTGGTGAAGATCGATCCAACGATGGACCCGACCGGCAAAGCGAACTTGTTGGCCGCCCCCGAGGCGTCCCGCACACAATCCAGACAGGCTTGCCCGAACAGTGTAGAGGGACCATTCGCGTCCGGCCCGATGCCCATATACCAGAAATCCGTGCCCGCAGGCGGAGAGCCCACCGTTCCAACCGCGAAATCGATATCCAGTTCGTATCCCGGCGCCAGCGGGCTGGACGCATCGACATCCGATGTCACGTATCCCAGAAAGTGGTCTTTTACCGCATTCAGAACGCCTGAAATCACGTCGACTCGCGAAATGCCCGCCGAAAAGCCAAACGCCGTGTGGTCAAAAAAACCAGTAGTTTCACTGAAGATATCTGTCTTTGCCGGCGTGTCGAAATCCAGAATAAATGTCGCAGCCGAGGCAGGTGCCGCGCTGAAACTGAAAAGCCCAAAAGCAAGTGCCGTAGCCGTCGACTTGAAAAAAGACAAAGCAAAGTCCCCCATTCTTTTTGAAATATTAACTCGACAGTAACCTTTCGTTCGATGATCGGGCAACAAGTATTATTGACCTAAGGTCAAGACCGGCCGCCAACGCCCCTTTGGCCCCATGGCGTACAGGCCGAATCTGCCCGATCAGAGGCGCGGGTGGCGTGCCTGTGCAACGCCCTCCAATCCGCATCAATCGTCGCTGTGGGTCAGTTGCGGCACGTCCGAGGCGCCCGCCGATCCGCGCCCGGAAAGGGACGGATTTTCCATGAAAAAGCGGTGGCAGTTGAAGGAGAACTCGCCCTCCGGAACCGGATGCCGGACAAACTGGCCAGAGGGCTCCATGACCCAGCTTTGCGCCGTGTCGGCAAGGTTCGCCGCCATGACCTGGCTGACGATCTGCGCCTTGACCGTGGGGTTCAGGATCTCGACCCCGGTTTCGACGCGGCGGTTCAGATTTCGCCCCATCCAGTCCGCCGATGAAATGAAGACCCGCGCTTTTTTGTGCGGCAACCCGTGGCCATTTCCGAAACAGGCAATGCGCGAATGTTCAAGGAACCGGCCAATGATGCTTTTCACCCGGATATTCTCGGACAGACCCTTAATTCCCGGACGCAATCCACAGATTCCGCGGATCACGCAGTCGACCTTTACCCCGCCTTGCGACGCCCGGTAGAGCGCGTCGATCATGTCCGGTTCGATCAGCGAATTCATCTTGATCCAGATCGACGCCGGGCGGCCCGCCTGCGCGTGCTCGATTTCCTTTTCGATCATCTCGATCATGCCGGATTTCAGATTGTGCGGGGAAATGTGGATGTTCTCCAACCCCTCGGGCATGGCATAGCCCGACAGGTAGTTGAAGATCTTGGCCGCATCGCGCCCCAGCGCCGCATCACAGGTAAAGAAGGACAGGTCGGTGTAGATCTTGGCGGTAATGGGATGGTAGTTGCCGGTCCCCCAATGGGTATAGGTCACCAGCTTGTCGCCCTCCCGGCGCACCACCTGGGAAATCTTGGCGTGGGTCTTCCAGTCGAGAAAGCCGTAAACCACATGCGCGCCCGACCGTTCCAACCGCCGCGACTGGCGGATATTGGCGGCCTCGTCGAACCGCGCCTTCAACTCGACCAGCGCGGTGACGGATTTGCCCTCTTCCGCGGCCTCGCACAGCGCCTCGACAATCGGAGAGTTCTTGGAGGTCCGGTACAGCGTCTGCTTGATCGCCACCACGTTCGGGTCCAGCGCCGCCTGCGCAAGGAACCGCACCACCATGTCGAAGGTCTCGTAGGGGTGGTGCAGCAGCATGTCCTTCTGCTTGATCGCGTCGAACATCTTGCCGTCGTGATCCTGCACCCTCTCCGGCACGCGGGGGGTAAAGCTGGGCCACAGCAGATCGGGCCGCGCGTCGATCACCAGTTCCTTGGTGTCGGCCACGCCGATCATGCCGTCCAGTTCGATCACCTCGTCGCCCTGCACATGCAATTCGCGCATGACGATCTCACGCAGGCCCTTGGGCGCGCCCCTTGTGATGGTCAGGCGCACCACCTCGCCGCGGCGGCGGCGTTTCAGCGCCACCTCGAATTCGCGGACCAGATCCTCGGCCTCTTCCTCCACTTCAAGATCGCTGTCGCGCAGCACCCGGAAGCCGAAGTGATCCTTGATCCGATAGCCGGGGAACAGGCTGTCGATATGCAGCAGCACCACCTCTTCCAGCAGGATGAAGCGGTGCTGTCCGTCATCGGCGGGCAGCGGGATGAACCGGTCGATCTGTGCCGGGATCGGCAACAGCGCCTGCAGCGGGCGCTTGTCCTTCATCCGTTCCAGCTGCAGCGCAAGGCAGTAACCCATGTTGGCGATAAAGGGGAACGGATGCGCGGGGTCGATCGCCAGCGGCGACAGCACCGGAAAGACATTGGACAGGAAGGCCGCGGCCAGAAAGGTCTTGTCCCCGTCGTTCAGGTCCTCGCGCGCGACAATGGAAATCCCCTCTGCGGCCATCAGCCCGCGCAACTCGATCAGCACCTTCTGCTGCTGGGCCATCAGGCGGCGCGCATCATCGTCGATCAGCACCAGCTGTTCGGCGGGCGTCAGCCCGTCGGCGGCCGGGGTGTTGTTGCCGGTATGCGCCAGCTCCCGCAGGCCCGCCACGCGGACGGTATAGAACTCATCGAGGTTGGCCGCCGAAATCGACAGAAAGCGCATCCGCTCCAGCAGCGGCACCCGGGTGTTTTCCGCCTCTTCCAGCACACGCCAGTTGAAGCCCAGCCAGCTGAGTTCACGGTTGAAGAAACGCCCCGGGCCGGTCAGGTCAAGATCCGGCATCTCTGTGGGGGCGGGCAGCGGGGCTTTCAGAAAATCTGCTTGGGTCATGACGCGCTTATGCCTCTTGATCTGCAACAGGTTTATGACGTTGGCGAGCCGGTGGAAAGCTCAGTCGCGGGGCGCGCCCGGATCATGGGGCGAAGAGCCCTGCGCCTCGGCCCCCGGCGGCACGATCTCTGCCAGAACGCGCGCCGCCATCGGCCGCGAGACGCGCCGTTGATGGGCCAGCGCCTCGGCGTCCAGCGCCGCCACCAGTCGCGCGGCGGTGGTATAGCTGCGCGGCATGTGCCGCACGAGGTAGGCGATCACCTCCGGCCCCGGCACCACCTGCCGGTCATTGAACAGCTTCGCCAGCAGCGCCGCCAGCAGCGTATCGTCCGGCTCGCTGATCCGGGCCACCTGCGCGCCCATCATGCGGCTGGCCAGATCCGGCACCTCCAGCTTCCAGCACACCGGTTCGCGCACCGCCGTCACCATCAGCGCACCGCCATTGGCCAGCGCGAGGTTGTGCAGGTGGAACAGCTTTTCCTCCGCCGGACGGTTTCCGGCGATCTGTTCCACATCCTCGACACAGACCGCCCCCGCGGCCAGCGCCGGGATATCCGCCTCATCCAGCTCTGTCGCCTTGATGATCCGCGCCCCTGCCAGCCGCGCCCAGACATGCGCCAGATGCGTCTTGCCCGCCCCCGGCGGCCCCGTCAGCACCAGCTTGCGCGCGGGCCAGTCGCGCCAGCCCTCGATCAGCGCAACGGCCAGAGCATTGGCCGGGCTGACAAAGAAATCCTCGCGCCCCAGCGCCTCTCGCGATGGCAGCGGCAGGGGGATCTGGCTGGTCAGGGTCATCATTCGTTCCCCTCCGGCACCCCGTCCCGCCGCTCATCCTGCGCCGTCAGCCCAAGGAACAGCCGCGACCCGCGATATTGCTGCGTCAGGAACCGCGCCAGCACGCCCAGCGCCGCCGCCAGCGGCACCGCCACCAACAGCCCCACAAAGCCGAACAGCGAGCCGAAAACCGACAGCGCCAGGAGCAGCCAGACCGGGTGCAGCCCCACCGAATTGCCCACAAGGCGCGGCGTCAGGATATTGCCCTCGACGAACTGACCGGTCTGGAAGATGGCGTAGACCGCCACGATCCACCACCATTCGCCCCAGAACTGAAAGAGCGCCAGCCCCACCGCCAGCACGCCGCCGACAATCGCGCCCACGTAGGGGATAAAGGTCAGAACCCCCGCGATCACCCCCACCACCGGGCCGAACTGCAAGCCCACCAGCCACAGCGCCACCGCGTAATAGGTGCCCAGAATCAGCGACACCGACCCCATGCCGCGGATGAACCCCGCCAGCACCAAGTCGACCTCGCCCGCCAGCTTGCGGATCACCGGGCGGTGGTCCAGCGGCACCATCTCGTCCACCTTCGCCACCATCCGGTCCCAGTCCAGCAGCATGTAGACCGCCACCACCGGCACGATCAGGAACAGCGCCACCACGTTCAGCAGCGACCCGACAGATCCCAGCGCCGCATTGACCAACTGCACGCCGCGCTGCTTGATGGTGTCGCCCAGCTCGATCAGCGTCTCGCGCACGATGCTTTCTTCGTTGACCATGTTGGGGAACCGTTCGGTCAGAAAGCTTTGCAGGTCGCGGAACAGCTGCGGCGCGAATTCGAACAGGGCAAGCGCCTGCTGGATCAAGAGCGGGATGATCGCCAGCGTCATGATGACAAAGATCAGGATGGCGCAGACCGTGATCACCGCCGTGGCGGCGGCGCGGGACAGGCCCACGCGCTCCAGCCAGTCGGCCACCGGATCAAGGCAATAGGCGATGGCACTGCCAAGGATGAACGGCACCAGCACGTCGCCCAGAAACCAGAGCACGATGGCAAAGACCGCTGCCGCGACCCCCCAATACTTCATCTGGTCCCTCACGGGCAGAGCCATGCACTATCCTTTCGAATAAGCCTTACATTGCTTTGGTTTGCGCAAGATTCAAGCGTTTAGCGGCAACAGGGGGGCAGATGCCAGCGGAAATGGTGGAATTCCGGACGTTGCAGCAGATTTGCGCCTGTTCAGGGGAAACGCGGCACAGCCGCACCGCGAAATGGGCGGCCCTGACGGCCCCTCAGACGTAGGCTGGATTTCCAAACCCACCACCCCCGACACTCCCCGTAGGGCGGGGTTCACCCCGCCGCTTCCTCCGGTGGAGGCGGAACGGGGTAGTTCTCGGGATCGTCCTGCCACTTGCGCCATTCGTCGTCGAAATTGTGCTCGCCGAAGTCGGGCAATTCCCACGTTGGCCAGTGCTCTGGCCAATCCGGATCACCGGGCAAGACTCCGCCCGGCAGGATCACACTGGCGTCCCCGAACAGTGAATTGACCTGCTCTTGCGACAACGCCACATTGGAATAATCAACCGATCTGACGGCGGCGGATGCGACAACCGCCGCCGTCAGATCGGTTGTCGCAGCCATCCGCGCCCCACTGAGGTCCGCCCCCTCCATACGCGCCTGCCCGAGGTTCGCCCCCTCCATCCGTGCCTGCCCGAGGTTCGCCCCCTCCATCCGTGCCTGCCAGAGGTTCGCCCCCTCCATCCGCGCCTCCCAGAGGTTCGCCCCCTCCATCCGCGCCAACCTTAGGTACGCCCCCTCCATCCGCGCCTGCGTGAGGTCCGCCCCCTCCATCCGTGCATCCACGAGGAACGCCGCCTCCATCCGCGCCTGCGTGAGGTCCGCCCCCTCCATCCGTGCATCCACGAGGAACGCCGCCTCCATCCGCGCCTCGCTGAGGTTCGCCCCCTTCATCCGTGCCTGCCAGAGGTTCGCCCCCTCCATCCGTGCCTGCCCGAGGTTCGCCCCCTCCATCCGCGCCCCGTCAAGGCGCCCGCCGGACAGGGTCAGCTTGCTCAGGTCCACCTTTTGCAGGTTGGTCTTGCGCAGATCTGGGCGATAGCCGCGATAGCCGGAAAGCGTCTTTTTCCAAGCCTCCAGCCGGGCTTTGTGATCTTCGATTGCGCCCTTCGGATGCGATTCACCTTCGGGCGGGTCCGGCAATTCCGGGCAGGGCGTGTCAAAGACCCAGTCCGCCGAGTCCAGCGCCTCATCCCCCCAGCGCGCCTCGGCCTGCAACTGCTCCTTGGTCCGCCGCCCGATGATCCGCAGCGCCAGGGCGATGTCCGCCCGCGGGCCGTCCAGCGATTGCGCCCATTCCCGGGCATTAGAATTAAGCCGAAGTCGAAACCGAGCGTTACGCCAAGCCACATGCGCCTTGCGCTCCTCCTCGCTCGCATCGTCCTTCAACGGCTCCCACGCCATCAACGGAAAATCCACCGCATCCTCTGCCTTGGCATTCTCCCGCACATAGGCGCAGAGGATCTCCATCACCCGCACATGGTCCCGCCCCTTGTCGTACCGGGTGCTGTCCTGCGCGATCCGTTCCAGCGACAACAACCCGCCAATCCGCACCTCGATATTGGGGACGGTGCGCGAAGTGATCTCCCACGGACTGCGCACGACGTTCGTCGCCCCGGCAGGTGGATCAAATCGCTCGTCCCGGCCTTCCAATGCGGAAATGGTTTGTTTCGCGTCGTCCTTGCCAACTTCGTAGGTCACGTTGCGCATCGGGCGTGAAATTTCTTTCTCCGCGCCAAGCTGCTCTACTGCCTTGCTGATCCGGTCGGTGATATGCCCTTCCTTCTGGAACTCCACCGTCCGTTGCTTCAGCACCGTGCCCCAGATCACGAACGGCCCGCCCAGAAAGGCCGCGACAACGGCGCCCATGCCAAAGCCCACATTGTCCAGAAACGAGTCCATCCCCGAGAACAGCAGCCACAGGTGCCACAGCGTCCCGCCCAGCAGCACGAACCAGACCGGCAACAACACCCAGCCCAGCGCGGTCAGCCAGTCGGTCAGCAGGTCTCGCCGCCTGTCGTTTCGGTCCGGCGCGTTCAGCATCAGCCAAACAAGGCCCGCACCCACGGCCAGTCCCATTGAGGCCAGCAGCACCTTTGCGCCTGTCCACGTCAGGGGCAGACTCAGCGTGATCCAATCCTGTGCTGCCGTTTCAATGCCTGCCATGCTCAAAATTCCCGATGCCAATTGGCGTCAGGATGCCCGAACAAAAGCCCTCCGAAAAGGGGGCAAATCCGGGGAGAGTGTTAAGCAACGGTAAAACCGTCCCTGTAACCCCTTGATTCTGCATTCCCCCTAAGCTGTCCACGCGTGGATACCTCTGGCGCTCTTGTCTGGCCCTATCCAACCCGCTAGGAGGATCAAAACCGCTTGCCCAGAGGTCAAAACATGCGCCTGTCCCGCTATTTCCTGCCCGTCCTCAAGGAAACGCCCGCCGAGGCGCAGATCGTCAGCCACCGCTACATGCTCCGCGCCGGCATGATCAAACAGGCCAGCGCCGGGATCTATTCCTGGCTGCCGCTCGGCTTCAAGGTGCTGCGCAAGATCGAGGACATCGTCCACGAGGAACAGGCCCGCGCCGGTCACATCGCGATCCAGATGCCCACCCTGCAAAGCGCCGACCTCTGGCGCGAGAGCGGCCGCTATGATGACTACGGCCAGGAAATGCTCCGCATGAAGGACCGCCACGGCCGCGACATGCTGTTCACCCCCACGGCCGAGGAACTGGTCACGGATATCTTCCGCAGCCACGTGGGCAGCTACAAGGACCTGCCGCTGACCCTGTACCAGATCCAGTGGAAATTCCGCGACGAGATCCGCCCCCGCTTCGGCGTGATGCGTGGCCGCGAATTCTACATGAAGGACGGCTACAACTTCGACCTCACCAAGGAAGACGCGCTGCACGCCTACAACCGCCACCTCGTCAGCTATCTGCGCACCTACGAACGCATGGGCCTGCAGGCGATCCCTATGCGCGCCGACTCTGGCCCCATCGGCGGCGACGACACGCATGAATTCCTCGTGCTGGCCGAAACGGGCGAGAGCGAGGTCTTCTACGACAGCCAGATCACCGACCTGAAATTCGGCGACCGCGAGATCGATTACGACAGCCACGAACAGTGCCAGGCCGTGCTGGAGGAATTCACCTCGCGCTATGCCCGCACCGACGAAACCCACGACGAGGCGCTGTTCAACCAGATCCCCGAAGAGCGCCGCCGCACCGCGCGCGGCATCGAGGTTGGCCAGATCTTCTACTTCGGCACCAAGTATTCCGAACCGATGGGCGCCACGGTGCAGGACGCCGAGGGCAACAAGGTGCCGGTCCACATGGGCTCGCACGGGATCGGCGTGTCACGCCTGCTGGGCGCGATCATCGAGGCCAGCCATGACGACAGGGGCATCATCTGGCCCGAGGGCGTGACGCCCTTCCACGCCGGGATCGTGAACCTCAAGCAGGGCGACGAAGAGGCCGATGCCGCCTGCGAGGCGCTCTATGCTTCGCTCACCGCGCTGGGGCTGGAACCGCTCTACGATGACCGCAATGAACGCGCGGGCGGCAAGTTCGCGACGATGGACCTGATCGGCCTGCCATGGCGGATCACCGTCGGCCCGCGCGGCCTGAAGAACGGCGTGGTCGAACTGACCAGCCGCCGCACGGGTGAGAGCGAGGAACTGCCGCCCGAACAGGCGGTGGCCAAGATCGCGCAGATTTACAAGGTCACACCCGCGGGGGCATAATCGGGCATCCGTTCTGATCGGAGGCCCACCTTGCGCCCTGCCCTTCTCGCCCCGTTGATCGGCCTGTTGCTTGGCCTGAACGCCGGAGTTGCCGATGCCGACATTGTCGGGCGCTACGGCGTGTCCGCCTACGTGCCGCCGGGCTTTTTCGCCGGCCCGCCGCCGGGCAACAGTGATGGCCTGACCTACACCGGCCCCGGCGGCGCGGAACTGCGGGTCTGGGGCGCTTGGCGTATCGAGCCTCTGGCGCAGGATAAGGCCGCGACCCGCGCCTGGCTGCTGAGCGAAGAGGCGCAGGTTACCTATGAAACCGGCGGGCGCAGCTGGTACGTTCTGTCGGGCGATATCGGGTCGGATATCTTCTACCTGCGGGTCGAGGACGGGCTGACCTGCGGCGGTGAAGAGGCGCGTGCGCATTTGCAGTTGCGCTATCCGTTCGTTGCGCGGGGCAGCTATGATCCGCTGGTCGCGCCGATCGCAGACTCGCTGGGGTTTGGCCCATGCTGAGGGCGGTTTGCCTGACGCTGTTGATCTGGGCCTCGCCCGCGCTGGCGCAATCCGAGCGGGTCGCGCTGGAATGGGACCGCTGGCTAAAAGCGCAGGGCAACCCGCCCGGCGCATTGGTCTTTTCCATCTTTGACTCGGAGTTGCTGGCGCGGTCAGACGGGGCCTCTGTGGACGCGGCGCTGAAGCTGGCCAGCAATTCCAAGGCGATCACCGCACTTTGCGCGGCGGCGCTGGTCGACGAGGGAAAGATGACCTGGGACGATCCGGTTGATGACTGGATCAAGGGGGGGCGGACCGGTCACGCTGGCAGAGCTTGTCACGCATACCTCTGGTTATTGGCCGGACAGCACGCAGGGGCCGATGGCAGTCTGGCGCGGGGACAGCACGCGGCGCTGGCAGGAGGTGACTGCGACAGTGATGGACCGGCCAAGGCAGGACGGCACGCGCGGCCTCTATCAGTACAACAACGAAAACTACGCGGTTCTTGGCCAAGTGATCGAGGAAGCCGCGGGCGGCAGGTACGAAGAAGTCTGCCATGCCCGCGTGTTGCAGCCGCTTGAGCTCACCACCGCGCGGCTGTCGCCCGAGTACGGCGGTTTTGGCCCCTGGGGCGGCTGGGAAATGTCAGTGCGCGACTATGCCCGCCTGATGACGCAGGCCTTTGCCAAATCCGATCCGCTGGCCACACCCCATGCCGATATGGGTGATGGCGTGTCCTATGGGTTGGGGATGGTGTTCCGAACGGGGCGCGGGAACGCGAGCCACTGGCATTTCGGCGCGCTGTGTTTTCCCGATGCAGGCCTTGGCGTATACGCCGTGAACTGGTTTGGGAAATAAACCATTGCGGCGGCCTACGACGCCTGTGTCGACTGGGACGCGATGGTGGCGCTGGACTCCGCACTGGTACGGGCGGTTTTCGCCGACTGAGCCGTTCTGCGGCTTTTCCCCTCGTCTGGCGGGGGTCTTTCTGGCACCATGCAGCCCGAGATCGCCAGAGAAGCGACGGGAGACAGGCAGATGTTCCTACGGTTGTTGACGCTTGCGGGCGGGCTGACAGGCGCTGTCGGCCTGTCGCAGTTTCCCGAGTTTTCCCAACAGTACTTGCAGCGTCTGGGCGGTGCGGTGGATGAGCTGGAACGGCAGGTCACCCGATACGAGGGCGACGCCGCGCAACAGGGCATGCCGCTGGACGCCTATCTGGTGGCGCTGGCCAACGAAGGCGAAATGGCCGAGACGCAGGCGGGCAACATGGCCGCCGACATCGCACGGTATGAGCGGCTGTCCGAGGCGCTGAGCACGCTGGAAGGCGCCGGCCCCTTCATGCGCGCAAGGCTGGCCTTTGACGCGGCCCCGGACCGCGACGTGGCGCGGCGCGCGATGGAGGTCTTCAAACCGGCCGTACCCGCCACCTTTGAAGGAGCGGTCTTTGCCGGGACGGGCTTTGTCGCCGGCTGGGCGGTGCTGGCGCTGGGGTTTGCGATCCTGCGGCGATCATGGCGCATGCTGCGCGGCACCCGTGGCGGGCGCGCGCAGAGACCCAACCGGACAGAGGCGTAACGCTCAGCTGACCGCCTCGACCTCGGCCACGATGCCGTCGACCACCTGTGTCAGCAGCGTCTCATCCTCGCACTCGGCCATGACACGGATCAGCGGTTCCGTCCCCGATTTGCGGATCAGCAGGCGGCCCTTGCCAGTCAGCAGCCCCTCGGCATCGGCGATGGCCCTGCGCACGCTGTCGGTGTCCAGCGGCAGTTGTCCCTCGCCGTAGCGCACGTTCTTGAGCAGTTGCGGCACCCGTTCGAAATTCTTGGCCAGTTCAGAGGCGCGTTTGCCCGTGGCGACCATTTCCGAAAGGAATTGCAGACCGGCCATCAGACCGTCGCCGGTGGTGGCGAAATCGGTCATCACGATGTGGCCTGACTGTTCACCGCCAAGGTTCCAACCGCCCTGCCGCATCGCCTCGACCACGTAGCGGTCGCCGACCTGGGTGCGTTCGAGCCGCAGACCCTTGGCGTCAAGGAAGCGTTCCAACCCGAGGTTCGACATGACAGTGGCCACCAGCGTGCCGCCCCGCAGCCGGTCCTGTTCCGCCCAGCGGGCCGCCAGAAGGGCCATGAACTGATCGCCGTCGGCCACCTTGCCCTGTTCGTCGATGAGAATGATCCGGTCGGCATCCCCATCGAGACAAAGGCCGACGTCCGCCCCATGCCGCAGGACCGTGTCCGCAGCGGATTGCGGCTTGGTCGAGCCGCAGTTTTCGTTGATGTTCAGGCCGTTGGGCTCCGTCCCCACGGTCACGACATCGGCGCCCAGCTCCCACAGGACCTCTGGCGCGGTCTTGTAGGCGGCGCCATTGGCGCAATCCACGACCACCTTGATTCCGTCCAGACGCAGGCCGGGCGGCAGCGTGCCCTTGACCCGCTCCTGATAGCGAAAGCGGCCATCGTCGATGCGGCGGGCGCGGCCGATGTTGACCGGCTTGGCGGGCTTGGTGCCCTCTTCGACCAGCGCCTCGATCTCGGCCTCGGCCGCATCCGACAGCTTGAACCCGTCCGGGCCGAAGAACTTGATGCCATTGTCGGCCGCCGGGTTGTGGCTGGCCGAAATCATGATGCCCAGATCGGCGCGCATGGAGGTGGTTAGCAGACCCACGGCAGGTGTCGGCACCGGCCCCAGCAGCAGCACGTTCATGCCGGTCGAGGTCAGGCCCGCCGTCAGCGCGTTTTCGAACATATAGCCCGACAGGCGCGTGTCCTTGCCGATCACCACGCGGTGCACGCCGCCATGTTCGTTGCGGAAATACCGCCCGACTGCCGCACCCAACATCAGCGCCATCTCTGCCGTCATCGGAAAGGTGTTTGCGGTCCCGCGCACGCCATCGGTGCCGAACAACTTGCGTGTCATTGGAAGTCTCCCTTGCAAATGGCGTGACAGACAGACAGCGCCTGAACGGTTTCGCGCACATCGTGCACACGGACGATCTGTACCCCCTGCGAGGCCACCATCAACGCGACGGCGACCGAACCGGACACACGGTTTGCCGCCGGATGCGCGCCGGTGATCGTGCCGATAAAGCCCTTGCGCGACGCGCCGACCAGCACGGCACAGCCCAGCCCGTGAAACAGCGACACCTCGCGCAGCAGGGGCAGATTGTGATCGATGTTCTTGCCAAAGCCGATACCGGGATCGACGATGATGCGGCTGCGCGGAATGCCCATTTCTTCGAGCATGGCAACCTGTTTGGCGAGGAAGTCATAGACATCCAGCAGCACGTTGTCATAGCGCGGGTCTATATGCATGGTTTCCGGATCGCCGCGCGCGTGCATGACGCAGACCGGCAGGTCCTTGTCCACACAGTACCGCGCCAGCATCGGATCGTAGGTAAAACCGGAGATGTCGTTGACCAGAACGGCCCCGGCCCGGACCGCCGCATCCGCCACCACGGATTTACGGGTGTCGATGGAGATCGGCAGCTTGATCTCATGCGCCAGCGCCGTGATCACCGGTTCGACCCGGGCCACCTCTGCCTCGCGCGGCACGGGCAAGGCGCCGGGACGCGTGCTTTCACCGCCAACGTCGATGATGTCCGCGCCTTCCTCTGCCATCAGGCGGGCCTGTTGCAGCGCCGCCGCCGAGGAGGTGTTCTTGCCCCCGTCGGAAAAACTGTCCGGTGTGACGTTCAGGATGCCCATCACATTGGTCCGACCAAAGTCCAGCCCGGCAATCGGCGCGCGGGGGGCGGACAGACGCTCGCGCCAGTCCTCAGGGATCTCGGCGGCGGGAACATAGCGGGGGGCCGCGTCGCGGCTGTGGCACAGGGTTTCGACGAACCAGCCTTTTCCCCCGGCAAGGGGCACGGCGTGATCCGGACGCGGCTGGTCGAAACGGACAATCGGGCGGTAATATTCGGTCATGCCTGTCAGTTACCGATCTGCCCGCTCTTGGCAAGCCATCAGAAGAGCGCGTCGCCCCGGCCAACCGCCCGCACCGGGACCGGAGACTGATCCGGCAATTCCTCGCCTATGACCACGAATTCGCAGGCTTCCATCTCTCCGGCGAACCATGCCGCCAGCACGACAGAGTCGCGCGGCTGCGCCTTGGGTCCCTGCGTGGCATCGAGAACGATCTTGGAGGGTGCCCAGACGCAAATCTGGCCGTTCTTCATCGCCCAGTCCAGTTCGGTGCGCGTGGCAACCACCTTGCAGCGGTCATCCCGTGACGCAAGGCACCAGCCGTTCTGTTCGATGGCCAGCAGGTCGATCCGGCGCTGGGTCATCTTGTGACCGGTCTGCGGCGCGGGTTCATCGGGGCGGCCAACGCAAAGGATCAGCGGCGCGCGGCGCGTTTCCAGCGTGTCCAGCCAGCCGGGCAGATCCGGATCGGCGATGGCCGCGTTCGACAGGTAAACCACCCGGGGATGCGGGCGTTGCTGCGCCACTTCCTCTGCCCGGGCATTCAACTGCCCGGCCAGTTCGCGCCGGGTGCGTACGATTTCCACCCCAAGCGCTCCGGGACCACGGTCCAGCTTTTCGATCCGCACGAAGGCGCGCAGGGCTTGCGGTTCCAGCAGGATCCGTTCCGCAATGCGTTCGGCCAGCGTTTCCAGCAGGTTCAGGCGCTCTGCCTCCAGCTCGTGCCGGACCGCTTCGGTTACACGGTCATAGGACAGGATGCGGTCGACATCGTCCTCGACAGAGCCGGTGAAGGGAATGACCTCAACCACCACGTTGAAACGCAGGCGCTGTTTCTGGCCGCGTTCCGCCTGAAAGGCGCCGATGTCCGCCTCGATCACCAGATCGCGGACAGAAATCCGGTCATGCGGATCGTCGGTGGCGGTGGCGATGCTGCGCTCTGACGGATGGGCAAAGGCGAGGCGGATGTCGCTGGGCATGGGCGGCCCCCTTGGTGTCGGTTCTGGTCGGCAGCGATACGCGAAGGGAGCGCGTCCGGGCAACCCCGGGCGCGCCCCCTTTTGTTCCGAAACCGGCGATTACTTTTCGCGGTAGGTGTGTCGGTAGAAAATATGAACACCATGCGCCAGCGTCTTGGTGTACTTTCGCGACCAGTCCGGGTTGACCCATGTGGCATGGTAATGGGTCGCGCCCTTGGTCAGGCCCGGCGTCTTGCCGTCCAGCACGGCGCGCGCCACCTTGCCGACACGCTCCCACGAGGCGGGTTCATTGATGTGCTCGGGGCGGCCATCGCAGGTATATGTGAACTGGCAGGCGAACTTACGACCGGTGCCCTGATTGACGACGCCGCAGACCGTGTTGGGAAAGCGCTTGGACGCAACGCGGTTCATGATGACTTCGGACACGGCGAACAGACCGCGGATATCCTCGCCGCGCGCTTCGAAATACAGCGCCTCAGCCAGACAGCGCCACTGTGCACCGCCCGATGGTTTGGGCTGCTTGGACAGCCATGACTTGTCGAGCTTCAGATTGCCGCCGCCCTTAACGGGGCCCGCGGCCGCGACAGGCTGGATCGGCGTGACGAGGCCCTTGAGATGCGAATTACCGACGCGTGCCAAAGCACGGCTTTCCAGCGACAATAGCGTCTGCGCGCTGCGCGCAGGGTCAGCTGTGACCGGAGAAGATTGAAAAAATAGCGAAGTGCCAAGAGCCAGAACAAGGCCCGCAACTGCAACCCCGCGGCGAACCGCTGTGGTTAGCATGAACATAATGAGAGTCCCCCGAAAGTTCCCGAACGAACTGCTCGCCGCGTGGTGCCTCACGCCACGCAACCCGTGGACCTTTAGACAAAATCTTTACAGGCGTAAAGCGCGTCAGATCGCCCCGGCGCTTGACTGTTGTCACAGGGCGTAAATCCGGGCAGAAAACCGCCGATCGCGCCTGATTTTCCTAGCGGTACTTAGGACGTGAAAGGCCCTTGTCGCGCAGCGCCAGATGCGCCGCCGCCAGACGTGCGACAGGCACACGGAACGGCGAACAGCTCACGTAATCCATACCCGCTGCACGACAGAAGGCAATCGATTCGGGGTTGCCGCCATGTTCTCCGCAGATCGACAGCATTACCTGCTCATTGGTTGCGCGCCCGCGCGCAACCCCGGTGGCCACCAGTTCGCCCACGCCCTCGATGTCCAGCACATGGAACGGGTCCTCGGTAAACACGCCCTGCATGACGTAGTCGGACATGAACCGCCCCGCATCGTCGCGTGACAGGCCATAGGTCATCTGGGTCAGGTCGTTGGTGCCGAAGGACAGGAAATGACAGTAGGGTGCGATCTCATCCGCGCGCAGGCAGGCGCGTGGCGTCTCGACCATGACGCCAAGCCGATAGGTAAAGTCCCTGCCCCGCTCTGTCCGCACCTCGGCTGCCACGGCCTCGACCCTGCCCCGCACCAGTTCGACCTCGCGCTTGGCCGACACCAGCGGCAGCATAATCTCCGGCACAACGGGGGCGCCTTCCCGGCTTGCGTCCAGCGTCGCCTCGAAAATCGCGCGCGCCTGCATGTCGTAGATTTCCGGCACCGTGATGCCCAGCCGCACACCGCGCAGACCCAGCATGGGGTTGTATTCCCCCATCGCCTCGACCCGGCGGGTCACATCGGAGACCGGCAGGTCCAGCGCCTCGGCCAGATCGCGCAGCCCGGCGCGGTCCGTGGGAAGGAATTCGTGCAGGGGTGGGTCGAACAGGCGGATGCAGACCGGCAGCCCCTCCATGATGCGGAACAGTTCGGTGAAATCCTTGCGCTGCATCGGCAAGAGCAGCGCAAGGGCCGCCTGTCTGTCCTCTGCCGTATCGGCAAAGATCATCTCGCGCATGGGGGTAATGCGGTCAGCCTCGAAGAACATGTGCTCTGTCCGGCAGAGCCCGATTCCCTGCGCCGAAAAATTGCGCGCCGTGGCGGCATCGGCAGGCGTGTCCGCATTTGCGCGCACGCCGATATCGCGCGCCTCATCGGCCCATCCCATCAGCGTGTTGAAGGCCCCGTCCAGCATCGGCTCGATGGTTTCAGGACTGCCCTCCAGAACCTCGCCAGAGGTGCCGTCCAGTGTGACGATCTCCCCCTCGCGGTAGGTGCGGCCGTTCGCGCCCTGCAGGGTCTTGCGTTGCAGGTTGAACCGCATCCGCGCCGCGCCCACCACGCAGGGCAGCCCCAAACCACGGCCGATCACCGCGGCGTGGCTGCTCATCCCGCCGCGTTCGGTCACAACACCAACGGCGGCATGCATGCCGCGAATATCCTCGGGTGAGGTTTCGCGGCGGGCAAGGATGCAGGGTTCACCCCGGGCGGCGCTGGCCTGCGCCTCCGACGATGAAAACACCAGGCGCCCGGTCGCGGCACCCGGGCTGGCGGCAATGCCACGTCCGATCACCCGGCGCTCTGCCTCCGGGGCCACCTGCCGGTGCAACAACTCCGTCACTGCATGCGGATCGATCCGCAAGACAGCGTCCTCTGGCGTGATGATGCCATCCTCGGCTAGGCGCACCGCGATCTTCAGCGCCGCGCGCGGCGCGGCCTTGATCCGCATCCCGTCCAGAATGTGCAGCTTGCCGTTCTGGATGGTGAATTCGATCTGCATCTCGGCCCGCAGCTTGCGCCGCATCAATTCCGTATGGGCCTGCAGATCGGCAAAAGCCTCTGGCGCCAGTTCCTCAAGCGAGGGACCGCGCGGATCGCGGGTCAGATACAGGCTGGAAATGCCCTGTCGCAGCGCCTCGCGGCCCTGCGACTGGCTCAGGTAACGCCCGGTGATCTGACGCTTGCCGGTCTGTGGATCGACCAGTTGCAACACGCCGGATCCGCATTCACCACGGCCCAGCCCCAATGCCATCTCCTGCACCACAAGCCCCAGCCCGGCATCCACCGGCGCGCCCTTCGCCTGCCGCAAGAGCCGCGCCGAGGTCCCTTCCCAGGCCCGGGCCATGCTGCGCAACACCTCTTGCAACTGGAGCGCCGGATCCTGGGGAAAAGGCTCTTCGGCCTCTTCCTCATAGGCGCGCAGGGCTGTCGTCAGACCGGCGCAACCGGTGTCCTCGATCTCGTCGAAACTGTCCGGGTCAAGGCGCGCCACGTGGATTGCATAGGCCTGCACGAACCGCAGATACAGGCCCGCCGCCGCCTCCTTGCCGATCCTGTCGGCCATGTCGACAAAGCGCGCGTCGTTCATGCCGATGTTCAGGATCGCCCCCGGCCCGCCCCAGTCCTGATCCTCGGACGAGGGGCGCACACAGAGCAGCGCACCGGGATCGAAGGCCGCAATCAGCGCCGGCATGTCCGGAAAACTGCCCGCCGCGATGGCATGGACTGCGTCAAAGGACAGCGCGACGGTGCGCGGCACCGGCAGATCCAGCCGCACCAGACGCTGCAGGCATTTGGCCCGCCCGCCATGGGTGGGCGTCGACATGGGCGCATCAGCCGTGATCAGCGTGATGTTCGGGTTCTGGCTATCGGGTTTCTGCACTGCAGCACCTTTCGGATTGGCCGCAGAATAAGCGCTGCACGGCGCTTGGCAAGATGCCAAAGCGTCCTGACCTGCGCAGGGGTCCCGAGGTCAGCGCCCTGCGTATTTCCCAAAGAGACGAAACCGGAAAAGCGCCCCTGGTTTCTTCTCTTCTAAAATACGCATCTGCGCGCCCGAAGGGCGCGTAGGTCGGCGCGCGCAAGCGCGCCGAAATTGCTCAGGCCGCGTCGGCGCGGGCGGCGCGGATCAGGCGCAGGATGTCCTGCGCGGCCTCGGGGATATTGGTGCCCGGGCCAAAGATCGCCTTTACCCCTGCGTTGTAGAGGAATTCGTAATCCTGATGCGGGATCACCCCTCCGCAGATCACGAGGATGTCGCCGGCCCCCTGCTTTTTCAGCTCTTCCACCAGTTGCGGTGCCAGCGTCTTGTGGCCCGCCGCCTGGCTTGAGATGCCGATGACGTGTACGTCGTTGTCGATGGCGTCCTGCGCCGCTTCTTCGGGCGTCTGGAACAGCGGGCCCACATCGACGTCGAAACCGATGTCGGCAAAGGCGGTGGCGATTACCTTGGCCCCCCGGTCGTGGCCGTCCTGCCCCATCTTGACCACCAGCATCCGCGGGCGGCGCCCTTCGGCCTCGGCGAAATCCTCGACCGATTTCTGGATCGCGGCAAAGCCTTCGTCGCCTTCATAGGCCGCACCATAGACACCGGCCAGGGTCTTAACCTCAGCCCGGTGACGGCCGAATTCCTTTTCCATTGCCATGCTGATTTCTCCCACGGATGCGCGTGCGCGCGCCGCTTCGACGGCGGCTTCCAAAAGGTTGCCGCCCTCTTTCGACCGGCGGGTCAATTCGTCCAGCGCCGCCTGGCAGGCGACCTCGTCCCGCGTGGCGCGGATCTTTTCCAGTCGTGCCACCTGACTGTCCCGGACCTTGGCGTTGTCGATATCGAGGATGTCGAGATCATCCTCTTTCTCCAGCTTGTACTTGTTCACGCCGACGATCACGTCGGTGCCCCGGTCGATGGCGGCCTGACGCTGAGCGGCGGCCTCTTCGATGCGCAGCTTTGGCATGCCGCTTTCGACGGCGCGGGTCATGCCGCCCATCTCGTCCACCTCTTCGATCAGCTTCCACGCGGCCTCCGCCAGATCGTGGGTCAGCTTTTCGACGTAGTAGGAACCCGCCAGCGGATCGACCACATTGGTGACGCCGGTTTCTTCCTGGAGGATCAGCTGGGTATTCCGCGCAATCCGCGCGCTGAAATCGGTCGGCAGGGCGATCGCCTCATCCAGCGCGTTTGTGTGCAGCGACTGGGTGCCGCCCAGAACCGCCGACATCGCCTCATAGGCGGTGCGGATGACGTTGTTGTAAGGGTCCTGTTCGGCCAGCGACACGCCGGAGGTCTGGCAATGGGTGCGCAGCATCTTGGACCGGGGGTTCTGCGCGCCAAGGTCGGTCATGATCCGGTGCCAGAGCATCCGGGCCGCGCGCAGCTTGGCCACCTCCATGAAGAAGTTTTTGCCGATGGCGAAGAAAAACGACAGCCGACCGGCGAACTTGTCGATGTCCATCCCGGCTTCCATGGCTGTCTTGGCGTATTCCTTGCCATCCGCCAGCGTGAAGGCCAATTCCTGCACCAGGTTCGCGCCCGCCTCCTGCATGTGGTAGCCGGAGATCGAGATTGAGTTGAATTTCGGCATCTCGTTCGAAGTGTATTCGATGATGTCCGAGATGATCCGCATCGAGGGCGCAGGCGGGTAGATGTAGGTGTTGCGGACCATGAACTCCTTGAGGATGTCGTTCTGGATGGTCCCCGACAGCACAGAGCGGTCATGGCCCTGTTCCTCACCGGTTACGATGAAGGAGGCCAGCACCGGGATCACCGCGCCGTTCATGGTCATCGACACGCTGACCTTGTCCAGCGGGATGCCGTCAAAGAGGATCTTCATGTCCTCGACAGAGTCGATGGCGACACCGGCCTTGCCGACATCGCCGACCACGCGGGGATGGTCACTGTCATAGCCGCGGTGGGTGGCGAGGTCGAACGCGACAGAGACCCCCTGCTGACCGGCGGCCAGCGCCCTTCGGTAAAAGGCGTTGGATTCCTCGGCGGTCGAAAAACCGGCGTATTGGCGGATCGTCCAGGGGCGTCCGGCGTACATGGTCGCCTTGACGCCGCGGGTGAACGGCTCCTGCCCCGGCAGGCTGCCCATATGCGGCAGGTCCGCGGTGTCGGCCTCTGTATAGAGCGGCTTGACCTCGATCCCTTCGAGGGTGTTCCAGGTCAGGTCGTCCAGCGGACGTCCGCGCAGTTCCTTTTCAGCGTCCTTGCGCCAGCTCTCGGGCAGGTCGGTCATCGTTCAGTCCTCTTTTCATGGCGGCCGCGGCGAGGTTCAGCCTCTGTCTCGCGGGCTCCGGGTCCTCTGTCAGGGTGGCCAGACCATCCGCACCAGCAGTCAGCCAGTAGAGATCGTCGGCATAGGTTTCGCGCAGGCGGGCGGCCTGCACCTCATTGAAGGGCATCCAGCGCGCATCGCCGGGCAGCGCTGTAAGAGCGGTGGATGCCTCGCCGCGCGCCTCCAACACGTCCCGCAGGCCCGACACATCGGGCCGCCGGTTGCGCCAGAACGCACCGGGCAGCGCGGCAGGCACCACGTGGCGGCCGGTCATGACCTGCAACAGCAGGTCAGGCCGGTTGGCCAAGTTTTCAAAGGCGGTGACATGGATCTGCGCGCCGGGACAGGCGCAGGCCAGATCCGTGACGACATGGCGCCAACTGCGCGGGCTTTTGGACATCGCCTCCAGCGCGTCGGGGGACGGCATCCCCTCCCCCCGGGGCACCAGATAGCCGATTGCAGAGGACCACCAGTGATCCAGCGACCGGATTTGCAGGAAGACCCGCGTCGCACCGCCAAAGGCGTCGTTCAGGCGGGCCATCCGCTCTCCGACAGCGGGGTAGAGCCTATGGCGTCGTACCGTACTGCGCAGGCTGCCGATCATGTTCTCATCGCTGACGATCAGCGCGTCATGGCCGCGGCGGCGCGCGCCTTCGACATTCAGGGCCACCCGGCCCGCGGCACGCCGCGCGGCCTCTACCGTTTCCGGCCGCTCGGCCACGCTGTGCAACAGACCCTTGCGGGTCCGCCATGGCCCCCAGAAGCCGATGCGCTGCACCTGCAGCGCGTCGCGGTTTTCGCGCAGATAGAACTGAAAACTGGTGGACGCGGAGCGATGCGCCCCGGCGTGAAGGATGATGTCCATGGTCGTGCGGCCCCCGTGGCGCAGGCCCCGGACACGGTGTGCGGCGGGGCAAGGTTTCGGCGCGCAGCCTGCGCGGACGGACCTTGGGATGCCGTTAAAGCTAAAATTTTTTCCGGTGGTGGCAGGGCTTCCCTGTGCAGACCGGGGACCGCGACATATATTCATCCTCATGAATGGTCTCAAAAGAATGTCCGCCGCGCTGCTTCTGAGCGTTTTCGCCAACACTTCCGCCGCGCAGGGGGCAGAAACGGCGGAGCCTTTCGAAATGATCGTGCCAGCCACGGAAACCTCTTTGGAGGATTGGCTGTGGATCAAACGGCCGGTTGTCGTTTTTGCCGACAATGCCGCCGACCCGCGATACGCCGAACAGATGGAATTGCTGACCGAACGGCTGGACGCCCTAGCCGAGCGCGATGTGGTGATCATCACCGACACCGATCCGGCGGCCAAAACCGCGATCCGCCAAAGGCTGCGCCCGAACGGGTTCATGCTGGTGATCATGGCCAAGGACGGCACCATCGTGATCCGCAAACCCGCGCCGTGGTCGGAGCGCGAAATCTCACGCTCGATCGACAAGCTGCCCCTGCGCCAGCAGGAGTTGCGCGCCCGCTGAGAGGCTAGACGTTGCCGCGCAGGAAAAAGGCGATCTGCGATGGCCGGTGCAACAGCAGAAGCGCGTTGCTGGACGGATCGTAGATCATCACGGAATCGGGTGACATCAGCGTCAGCCAGATGTCCTGCTGGAACGGCTCGCTCATGCAGTTGCGTGATGGCCCCACGAAACTGGACACAAGGCCCAGCCCGCCGGACAGATCCAGCGACATCAGCCCCTCTGACACCTCGTTGGGGGTCAGGCCCGGCACCTCGAAGGCGACGGCCTGCCCCTTGGCCAGCAACTGCGCGCCGTCCCGCAGCGTCGAGACGCTGCGCACCGGGCCGCTGCGCAAACTGGAAGAGATCGTGTCGAAGATCGCCGAAGTGCAGGTGGGGCGTGATGTGAAATCCCGCGTCTGGGCAAGGAAAACCCAGTCGCGGATCAGGCGGCGCACCTCTTCCTCCGTATCGAGCTTGAAACAGGACGACAGCGCCGAGATCAGCGTCAGGCATGCCAGGGCCTTGCCCAGTCCACGGATCATCGCGCCCTGCCCTTTCCTGAAGCCGTCGCGCAGGCAGGCTAGGACAAAGCCGTTTACGATATGTTTCCGGGAGAAGGATCATTCCGCCTCCTGCCCGATTTCCGGGCTTCCTTCGGGCGCCATGCCAAAGGTCAGGGCCGATCCGCCGCCAAGATACATCAGAACATAGCCCAATAGGCTGCCCTTCCCCACGGTCAGCAGCCCAAGGTACACCGCAAGGAAAACGACCCCCATGATCGCCAGCACCGCGATCGGGCCCAAGAGGTAGAACCCCCAGCCCGGCGCGAACTCCAACAGGGCCGCGATGATGGCCAGGTACAGCGCATAACCGGTGCCGACGGAGACGATGGAAACGCCCAGGGCGGTGCCCATCAACAGGGCGTTGCCGCCATGCGTCGGCACAAGAAACCAGAGCCCGACCGCCACGACCCCCGACACCACCAGTCCGGCCACAAAGGCCAGACTGTGAAGCAGCCAGATGCGGAGGGCGCGGCGGACCATGGGGTTATTCGAACTCCATGATCACATCGTCAACGGCAAGGCTGTCGCCTGGACCGGCATTGATCTTGGCCACCTTGCCCTTTTTCTCGGCGCGCAGGATGTTTTCCATCTTCATCGCCTCGACGGTGCACAGCGCCTGCCCCTCCTGCACGTCCTGCCCCTCTTCGACATCGACCTTCACGATCAGGCCGGGCATCGGGCAGAGCAGCAGTTTGGAGGTATCGGGCGGCAGTTTCTCGATCATCAGCTTGCCCAGTTCCGCCTGACGCGGCGTGCGGACATGGACCTTCAGATCCGCACCGCGCGACCGCAGGCGGAAGCCATGGGTGATCTTGTCGACCTTCAGCACCAGGGCCGCGCCGTTCACGGTCATCCATGCCAGCGTGTCGCCAGGGGTCCAGTCACCTTCGACGCGCAGTTTTGCCCCATCCTCGAAGGTGACCGTCGATCCGTCGTGGTCGGCGGCAATGGTCACATCGAACCGGGTGCCCTGCAGGGTAACCGCCCATTCCTCACCCACCCGGCGTTCGTGGTTGTCGAGCCGCCCGGACACGCGGGTGCGCCGGATTTCCGCGACGCGGTTCATGGCCGCTGCGGCTGCCGCGATGCGCTTCAGCTCATCCTCGGCCAGCGTCACACCTTCGAAGCCGTCGGGGTATTCCTCGGCGATAAAGGCAGTGGTCATGTCGCCGGAGATGAATTTCGGGTGATCCATCACGGCGGCGACGAACGGCAGATTGTGCCCGATACCCTCGACTTCGAAGCTGTCCAGCGCGTTGCGCATCGTCTCGATCGCCTTGTCGCGCGTGGGCGCCCATGTGCACAGCTTGGCGATCATCGGGTCATAGTACATGCTGATCTCGCCGCCTTCGTAGACGCCGGTATCATTGCGCACGACGCCTTCGCCCAGCGGGCCTTCGGCGGGTGGGCGGTAGCGGGTCAGGCGCCCGATGGACGGCAGGAAGCCGCGATAGGGATCCTCGGCGTAGAGGCGGTTCTCGATGGCCCAGCCGTTGATCTTCAGGTCCTCCTGCTTGATCGACAGTTCCTCGCCATTGGCGACGCGGATCATTTGTTCGACAAGGTCGACACCGGTGATCAGTTCCGTCACCGGGTGTTCCACCTGCAGGCGGGTGTTCATTTCAAGGAAGTAGAAATTCTTGTCACCGTCGACGATGAATTCCACGGTGCCCGCGCTGGCGTAGCCCACGGCCTTGGACAGCGCCACGGCCTGTTCGCCCATCGCCTTGCGCGTCTCCTCGTCAAGGAAGGGGCTGGGCGCCTCTTCGACGACTTTCTGGTTGCGGCGCTGGATCGAACATTCACGTTCGTGCAGGTAGACGCCGTTGCCATGGGTGTCGCACAGAACCTGAATCTCGATATGGCGCGGCTGGGTGACAAATTTCTCGATAAAGATCCGGTCGTCGCCAAAGCTGTTGGCGGCCTCGTTCTTGGAGGACTGGAAACCTTCGCGCGTTTCTTCGTCGTTCCAGGCGATGCGCATGCCCTTGCCACCGCCGCCCGCGCTGGCCTTGATCATGACCGGATAGCCGATCTCATTTGAGATCTTGACCGCCTCGTCGGCGTCTTCGATCAGCCCCATGTAGCCGGGAACGGTGCTGACTCCCGCCTCCTGAGCGATCTTCTTCGAGGTGATCTTATCCCCCATCGCCTCGATCGCCTTGACAGGCGGTCCGACAAAGGCGACGCCTGCCGCCTCCAGCGCCTTTGCGAATTTCGGGTTTTCGGACAGGAAGCCATAGCCGGGGTGCACAGCCTGCGCGCCGGATTGCTTGATAGCGTCCATCACCTTGTCGATCACGATATAGGACTGGTTGGCGGGCGGCGGGCCGATGTGCACGGCCTCATCGGCCATTTCCACGTGCAGCGCGTTCTTGTCGGCGTCCGAATAGATCGCCACCGTCTTGATGCCCATCTTGCGGGCGGTCTTGATGACCCGGCAGGCGATTTCGCCCCGGTTTGCGATCAGGATCTTGTCGAACATGTCTGTCCCTTCTTCTTGGCCCCTGCGCGGGGCGCGTCTGCACATGCAAACGCCGCCCGGAGCGACGGCTCCGGACGGCGTTCAACTGAATTGCGGGTGGCGTGCGTCAGGCGCGCGCCGGGATGATGGATGGTGTCAGCGGCAAAGATCGGGCGTGACGTCGTCACACAGGACGCCTGCCGCACCGCCAATTGCGGCACCGCCCGCCACGTTACGCCCCGTTGCCGCAGCGCCGGCAGCACCGATGCCCGCACCAATGACGCCGCGCTCGAAATCGGTGCCTTCGCAGGCAGCCAATCCGAGGGTTGCGACGAGTGCGGCAGAAATCGTGAAAATACGCATGAGAGAGCCTCCTTGCCCCGTGTCAGAACGTGTTGTCTTGATACCAGAGACAACGCCGCAAGGAAGCTGAGGTTCCCGGCCGGGAGCGGGGATGCGGCGGAATTTGGCGCAGTCTGAGCGGCGCCTTGCGCACCGGCCGCCCGGTCAGCAACGTGACGGGAATCGGCTGCAGTTCGAGATGTCCGAAACCGGACCGGTGACGACATTCCGGTCAAGCGTGACTGCAGGCGCCCCGGCACGTTTCCCGCCCAGGTTGTCGCCACAACCCGCCATGAGAGCCAGCGCCAAGAGCCCGCAAAGGAGCCGTGACCGCATTTTTTCCGTGTTTTCCATGTGAGGTTCTCCTCATCTTTGTCCAACTGCCCGGACATCAGAGAACACCATCCCAGGGGGAATAGCCAGTAAAGTTTCCCCGCCACCTGCCGCAGCGTCAAGAAATCGGCAAACCCTTGCCAATTCGTGGTTTTTTCGGAGATGCAGGGAAAAAGGGGCGATCCGGCCGGGGACTGGCCGGATCGCCCCGAGGGGGGTTGGGTTACGCGGGGACGAGGGGACGAAAAGATACCCGGGCCGCGGCCCGTTTTCACGCTTGCAGAATCTTGCGCCGGTGCAAAGCGCGCATTCCCGCCATAGGCAACGCCCCGCGCAATCGGAGCCTGTATTGGCAAGAACACGCCCACGCTCATTCCCAGTCCTCCGATTCCTCGAAGGCCTCTGGAAAACTCACACGCGCGGCGGCCTCGTCGATGACCAGAAGCGCGTCATAGCTTTCCGGATCGAACGGATCGTCATGGGGCAGGACCTCGCGCCCCAGAAGCCAGGACAGGCGGCCCGCGTCCAGATTGCCGCGCTCAAAAGGTTCGTCGCCAAAATGCTGCCAGAGCGCCGCCATGAAGGCCGCGTCGGCCCGGCGATCCGCTGGTCGGCGGTCACGGTAACGCTCGCGCCGCGTGAGCGGTGTCGCGCCCTTGGGATTTGCGCGCCGGATCGTGAACTGGAAATCGGTGCCGGTGAGTCGGCCCGGAAAGCCGCGATGCTTGATCATGCGCCCACCTCCGGCGCATGGCACCCCGCCCCGGCAGGGCGGAAAGCATGTTGTCGTGTCAGATCGCGCCCTGCTGCCTCACAGTGGCGGGAAAGCGGGACGGACGCACAGGTCCGCCCCGATAGGTTCTTACTTGTACTTGCCCGTGTACACCGGCTCGACCGAGATGGGCTCGGGATCGACGACGATGTATTCTTCTTCCTGTTGCGCACATGCGGAAACACCCGCGATGATTGCAAACATGGCAAGCAGCTTGATGCTCTTGGACATCTTCCACTCCAGTTTGTTTCAACGAAACACACAGTGCGCACGCGCCCTGCCTGTCCCCGTTTCGAGGTTAAGATTGCTTGGGGGCAATCACCGACCAACGTAACCGAGCCGTGTGGAAAAAGATATGCACTTGCACAGTGCGAATCGCGCTGTGGCTCAGAAGCCGCAGAAACTTGTCCACATGAGAGTCGGGTCGCAAGATATTGTGGAGTCATTAAAAAGACTCCCAGATGCAGAGCCCGTCCTGCACGGCGTAGCTCTCAAAGAACTGGCGGATACCCGGCGACATTGCGCCGAATTCGACCGGTTCGGCCATTAAGGTGACAACGATCCGCTCCGGCGCCGCCCCCTGCTCGACGAGACGCGGCAGGGCATCTTGCGCACACAGATGCTCCATGTCCTCGGCCACATCCACGTAGGAAACAGCGGTATCCGCCAGCCCCGGCGCAAGATAGCGCACGCGGTAGACCGGCGGTTCCGAAACGATATCGAAGGCGGTGAAATCCAGCGAGGTGGCCGGCAGGACCTGCCCCTCTGCCGCGGCAAAGGTGGGCACTGCGATCAGTGATATCAGCCCTACCAGAATTGGAGGGCAGCTCTGGCACCAGCGGGCATAACCCGCGGCTCCTCCCACCAGAGCTGCCAAGCCGCCGAGCGCGCCCGGGGCGATAAACTTAAATGCGCCGCTCATGAGCGCAGCCCCGCCCAACGCACCCATCGGGCACGAAGTGCCGGATCGTCGAGCAGGTTCTGGATCAGAAGCTCTGTCCCGTTCGGCGCCCGCCCCATTAAGCGGCCACCTGCACGGACTTTAAGCCCTTCTTCCGTTGGGGCAATCTGTACCACGGGGGAAAAACCACGCAAGCCCTGTAATTTCCGCCAAAGGTCTTGACGAATCTGATTCGCCAGCTTTCCGGGGCGGACCGGCGGAAATTCGCTTGTCGCGGAAACGTCCCAGCGCGGCGGCCAGTGGCGCGCCAGCACGTAGCCCCCCTCTTCCGCCAAGGCGTACCACCCGCCGCGCGACTTGCGCGGCGGGGTGCGCCCCGTGATTTTCTGGCCATCGCCCATATCAGACCTCAGAGCGGGATGTTGTCGTGTTTCTTCCACGGCATGCTCTGCTGCTTGTTCCGCAGCATGGCAAAGGCCCGCGCCACCCGCCGCCGGGTCGAGCGCGGCTGGATCACCTCATCGATGAACCCGCGTTCGGCGGCCACAAAGGGATTGGCAAAGCGGTCTTCGTATTGCGCCGCGTGCGCCGCGATCTTGTCCGGATCGCCCAGATCGGCGCGGTGGATGATCTCTGCCGCGCCCTTCGCCCCCATGACGGCGATCTGCGCCGTCGGCCAGGCATAGTTCACGTCTGCCTTCATGTGCTTGGAGGCCATCACGTCATAGGCACCGCCATAGGCCTTGCGGGTGATGACCGTGACCATCGGCACGGTGGCCTCGCCATAGGCGAACAGAAGCTTGGCGCCGTGCTTGATGACGCCGTTGTATTCCTGCGCGGTGCCGGGCAGGAAGCCGGGCACGTCGACAAAGGTCAGGATCGGGATCTCGAAACAGTCGCAGAAGCGGACGAAACGCGCGGCCTTGCGGCTGCTGTCAATGTCCAGCACGCCCGCCAGCACCATTGGCTGGTTGGCGACAATGCCCACGGTCTGCCCTTCGAGACGGATGAACCCGGTGATGATGTTGCCCGCGAAATCCTGCTGGATCTCGTAGAAATCACCCTCATCCGCGACCTTGGTGATCAACTCCTTCATGTCGTAGGGCATGTTGGGGTTGCTGGGGATCAGGGTATCAAGGCTGGCCTCGACGCGGTCGACCTTATCGAAGAAGGGGCGCACCGGGGGCTTTTCGCGGTTGTTCAGCGGCAGGAAGTCGACAAGGCGGCGGACCTCGGCCAGCGCCTCGACATCGTTTTCAAACGCGCCGTCTGCGACGGAGGATTTCTTGGTGTGGGTGGACGCACCGCCCAGTTCCTCGGCGGTGACAATCTCGTTGGTCACCGTCTTCACTACGTCGGGGCCGGTGACGAACATGTAGGACGTGTCCTTCACCATGAAGATGAAGTCGGTCATGGCAGGCGAATAGACCGCGCCACCCGCGCAGGGGCCCATGATCACGGAGATCTGCGGGATCACGCCCGAGGCCTCGATATTCTTTTGGAAGATGTCCGCATAGCCCGCCAGCGCATCGACGCCTTCCTGAATACGCGCACCACCGGAGTCGTTCAGACCGATGACAGGCGCACCGTTCTGCATCGCCATATCCATGATCTTGCAGATCTTTTGCGCATGAGTGGCAGAAACAGATCCACCCAGCACCGTGAAGTCCTGACTGAAGACATAGACCATGCGGCCGTTGATGGTGCCCCAGCCGGTGACGACACCGTCACCATAGGGCCGGTTGTTTTCCATCCCGAAGTCGGCGCAGCGGTGCGCAACAAAGGTGTCGTATTCCTCGAAACTGCCCTCATCGAGCAGCAGTTCGATGCGTTCGCGCGCGGTCAGCTTGCCCTTGGCATGCTGCGCATCGATCCGTTTCTGCCCCCCGCCCAGACGGGCGTTCTCACGGCGGTCGTGCAATTCCTGGATAATATCTTTCATCTGCGGCCCCTTCCGATTTGCCGCGAAAATACAGGGGAAAGCCGGGGCCTCAAGGATTTACTCGCAAATTTGCAAAGCAAGAATAGAGCCGCGAGTGAAAAATGAAAAACTGCAAATTAGATGCTATCGGCACGTAATGCATGGACATTTCGTATGCTGAGGCCTACCGATCGGACATGAGCCCGCATTCTCCGGCTCGGTTTCTGGACCGCAGCACACCGCCTCATATTGTCACACTGGTTCTGCTGGCAGGCATGTCGGCGCTGGTGATGAACATCTTCGTTCCCAGTCTGCAACTCATGGCGGACTGGTTCCGGACGGATTATGCGCTGATGCAAGCCTCTGTGTCGGGCTACCTGCTGGGCAACGCGATACTGCAGCTCTTTATCGGGCCGATCTCGGACAAGCTGGGGCGCAGACCGGTGATCCTTGGCGGGATCGTGATTTTCATCCTCGCCACCATCGGCTGCCTGCTATCGACGAATATCGCAGTCTTCCTGTTCTTCCGAATGCTGCAGGCCACCATCGTGGTCGCCATGGTGCTCAGTCGCGCCGTGGTGCGCGATCTTTTCCCGCCGGATGAGGCCGCCTCGATGATCGGCTATGTCACGATGGGCATGTCGATCGTTCCGATGCTGGCCCCGGTCCTGGGTGGCTGGATGGCGGAAACCTTTGGCTGGCACTCGAACTTCTGGTTCATGCTGGTGCTTGGGGTGGCAATGTACTGGCTCTGCCACCGCGATCTGGGAGAGACAAAGGCCCGCAGCGGCCTGACACTGGCGCAGCAGTTCCGCGAATATCCTGAACTGTTCCTCAGCCCGCGTTTCTGGGGCTATTCGCTGGCCTGCGCCTTTTCCTCCGGCGCGTTCTTTTCTTATGTCGGCGGCGCATCCTACGTCGGGATGGAGGTCTTTGGCCTCTCTCCCACAGTACTGGGGTTCCTCTTTGGCGCGCCCGCCGTAGGCTATGCGCTAGGCAACTACATCTCGGGCCGCTACTCGGCACGCGTCGGCATCAACCGCATGGTTCTGTGGGGCGGGCTGATCGTGACCGGCGGCATGGCGCTGTCGGTGCTGATCTTCGCCGCCGGATACGGCAGCGCGCTGACCTTTTTCGGCTTCATGACCTTTGTCGGGCTGGGCAACGGGCTGACCATCCCGAACGCCACCGCGGGCGCCCTGTCGGTCCGGCCACATCTGGCGGGCACGGCCTCCGGCCTGTCGGGCGCCATCATGCTGGGCGGCGGTGCTGCACTGTCGCAATTGGCCGGGATGCTGCTGACCGACGGCGCGGGGGCCTGGCCGCTTCTATGGATGATGTTTGGCTCCGGCGCGGCCTCAGTCGTTGCGATCCTCGTGGTCATCCGGCGCGCCCAGCAATTGAAGGGGCTGGACGCGGCCTGACAAAGTTTGCATCTTTGCGCGACATCTTAGCAAGGCGCAAACCATGGCCACCCAGAAACTCTACGCCGGCGCCAAGCTGCGCGACATCCGCACCCGTCTAAGCCTGACGCAAAAGGATTTCGCCGCCAAGCTGGGCATTTCCCTGCCCTATCTGAACCAGATGGAGAACAACAACCGCCCGGTCAGCACCACGGTCGTGCTGGCACTGGCGCAGGAGTTCGGCTTCGACGTCACCGAATTGGGCCAGGGCGATGCAGAGCGGCTGGTCACCGACATGCGCGAGGCGCTGGCCGACCCGGTCTTTGGGGAAAGCAACCCGCAACTGGCGGATCTGCGGCTGACGGCCTCCAATGCGCCGGTTCTGGCGCGCGCCTTCCTTGCCCTGCATCGCGCCTATCGCCAGACCCACGAACGCCTTGCCTCTCTGGACGAGGCTCTGGGACGCGAAGGCGCACAGCTACAGCCCAGCCCCTGGGAAGAGGTGCGCGACTTCTTTCATTACTGCGACAACTACATCGACGCGGTGGACCGGGCCGCCGAACATTTCGCCCGGCTGGAAGAGAGCGAAAATGGAATCCGGGGGGCAGCCATCGACCGGCTGGAGGCCCGCGGCATCACCGTCCGCTTCTCACAGGCCGCGCCCATGCGCTCCTATGATGATGAGCGTCAGGAACTTGTCCTCTCTTCCCTGCTGCCCCTGGAAACTCAGACATTTCAATTGCTTGTTCAGGTGGCCTTGCTGCGCCAGAACCAACTGCTGGACGCCACGCTGGATCTTGCCCGCTTTCAGAGCGAAGAAGCCCGCGCCATCGCAAAACTGGGCCTTGCCAACTATTTCGCAGGTGCGGCCATGATGCCCTACAAGGCGTTCCTTGCCGCCGCACAGGACACCCGGCACGATCTGGAGCTGCTGGCCGCGCGGTTCGGCGCCTCCATCGAACAGGTCGCGCACCGGTTGTCGACGCTGCAACGGCCCGGCGCCAAGGGTGTGCCCTTCTTCTTTGTCCGTGTCGATCAGGCCGGCACGATCACCAAACGCCATTCCGCCACGCGCCTGCAATTCGCCCGCTTCGGCGGCGCCTGCCCGCTGTGGAACGTGCACCGCGCCTTTGAAACGCCGGGCCGCTTCCTGCGCCAACTGGCGGAAACGCCCGACGGCGTGCGCTACATCAGCCTCGCCATCGACGTGTCGAAAACCGGCGGCCATTTCGGCGCGCCGGTGCGCCGTTACGCCATCTCCATCGGCTGCGAGGTGCGCCACGCCGCGGCCCTCGTCTATGCCGACGACCTCGATTTCACCCGCGCCAGCGCCTTTGAACCTATCGGCATCAGCTGCCGCATCTGCGAGCGGACCAATTGCCACCAACGCTCGGTTCCGCCGCTGGAAAAACGCCTGACCACCACCCCCAACCGCCGCGACGTGCTGCCCTACCAACTGGAGTGACCCTCCAGATCGCCAGACTTTCGTTCCGGAGCCATCCCTCGCTTGATGCCGAAAAGAGGCGATCCCGTGCCGCCTGCAAGGGTGCGGCACGCACCGCGCGCCAGCGCGGCTTGCCCTTGCAGGGGGGGCGGGATTGGCTCAGGCAGCAAGAAAGCGAGGGAGGGGGCCGGAACGAAGGTCTTCGTTCCGGTGAAGACCGAAGCGACCTAATCCCGCGCGCCACAGCGCACCGCCAAACATGGACCGTCGCGTAGCCACGGGCGGAAATCAGCGCGCGGCAGCGCTCCGCTGGATCAGACCTCCGCCACACGGCAGGGGTGACGGGCCGCGAGGCACGCCATGATCCCGCAATCCACCGCGTCCAATGCGCCAGAGGCCCATGGGCGAAACCGCAACCGGACCGCGTTCAGCACCAGATCGGCGGTCTCTTCACACCACTCATAGCCGAACAGGCCGCAATCGCGGGCGAAACACGCCGCGTCCACTTCCCTTGCTTCCCCCTCCGGCCAGACCGCCAGACCACGCCGCGCCAAACGCCGCCAGTCAAATCGCCCGCCCGGGTCGGTTTTCCGGCCCAGGGCCGTGTCCGAATGGCCAACCACCCGCTCCGGCGGGATCGACCAGCGCGCCAGCAGCCCCGCCAGCAGGTGTTCCAACACCCGCATCTGCGGCTCCGGAAACGGGTGGAAACCGGTATTCGCCAGTTCGATACCAATGGAATGGGAATTGACGTCCCGAACCGCGCCCCAGCACCCGCGGCCCGCGTGCCAGGCCCGGTCTTCGTCGCGCACCAACTGCCACAGCCGCCCGTCTTCGGCGATCACGTAGTGGCAGGACACCTCGCTTTCGGGGGTGCACAGCCAGTCCCGTGCGGCTTCGGCGCTTTGCATCGCGGTATAGTGCAAAACCACCATATCCGGCGCGGAAACACCGCGCCGGTCACCAAAGTTCGGAGAGGGATGCCAAATGGCGTCAGACATCAGCTGTCAGACGGGCCGTCTCAGCCGCGGATCGCGCGGAACGGCGCGGGGTTCCAAGTGCAGGCAAAACCGTCGCCGTCCGGGTCCATGCCCTTGCGGTCCTTTTCCGGGCCGCCCAGCGCAAGGAACTCTTCCTGCGCAAGATCCGCCGAACTGAAAGCCGCACAAGCCCGCTCATACCGCGCCTGCGCGTTCAGGCCAGACCGTTTGTAGAGCGCAGTGCCCACCGGGTTGGTCGTCCGCAGGGCATATTCCACGATGTTCGGACGGTCCGATCCCTCACGCGCGGGCAGCGCCTCGGGGGTGACAACCGTGTATTGCGCGCGATTCTGCTCCAGCAGGGCGGCATCCGCGGCGATGTCACGGGTGCGCGACACGGCGGAAAAGTCGTTTTCGCCCGAAATGCCACGCGCGTTGGCGACGATCTGCGGAGACGGGTTGCTGGGATCGGCATCCACCGGCGAAGCGCCGGAATTGGCCGCCGCAGCGGCAGCAGCAGCGCGCGCCTCACGCCCGTCTATCGGGCCGGACTGTACGTCCGGCGCGACCGGGATCGCGCCCGCCTGCCCGTTCAACTGCGCCTCACGCCGGGAGGCGTAATCGTCGTAGTTGCCAAAGCCCACGCCCTGCCCCGGATCGGGCACGTTTGCCCCGCTGTCGGGAACAGCGGGGGCACAGGCCGCCACGGTCAGGGCGGCCATCACCAGGAAATAGGGTCTCATAGAGTGTCCTGCTTTGTCTTTTGCAGGTGCCTCTACCACCATTTCGCCGGTTTGGCCACAAATCCCGCGGCCTGTTCCAGCGCGTAGGCGCAATTCAGCAGATCGCCTTCTTCCCACGGACGCCCGATCAGCTGCAGGCCCAGCGGCAGCCCCTGCTTGTCCAGCCCGGCAGGCACCGAAATGCCCGGCAGTCCAGCAAGGTTCACCGTCACGGTGAAGACGTCGTTAAGGTACATCTGCACCGGATCGGCGTCCTTCATCTCGCCCAGGCCAAAGGCGGCAGAGGGCGTCGCAGGCGTCAGGATCGCGTCCACGCCCTGCGCGAACACATCCTCGAAGTCTTTCTTGATCAGCGTCCGCACCTTGCGCGCGCGGTTGTAGTAGGCGTCGTAAAAGCCCGCCGACAGCACGTAGGTGCCCACCATGACGCGGCGCTTGACCTCATCGCCGAACCCTTCGGCGCGGGTCTTTTCGTACATCTCGACGATGCCGTCTCCCTGCGCCAGCTTGGCACGGTGGCCATAGCGCACGCCGTCATAGCGCGCGAGGTTCGACGACGCCTCCGCCGGAGCGATCACGTAATAGGCCGGCAGCGCGTATTTGGTGTGCGGCAGGCTGATGTCGACGATCTTTGCGCCCGCATCCTGCAACATTTTGCGCCCTTCGGCCCAAAGCGCGTCGATCTCTGCGGGCATGCCGTCCATGTGGTATTCGCGCGGAATGCCGATGGTCTTGCCCTTGATATCGCCGGTCAGCATCGCCTCGAAATCCGGCACGGCGAGGTCGGCGCTGGTCGAATCCTTGGGGTCATGGCCGCACATCGCCTGCAACATGATCGCGGCGTCGCGCACGTCCTTGGCCATCGGCCCGGCCTGATCGAGGCTCGACGCAAAGGCGACGATTCCCCAGCGCGAACAGCGCCCGTAGGTCGGCTTGATGCCCGTGATGCCGGTAAAGGCAGCGGGCTGGCGGATCGAGCCGCCGGTGTCGGTGCCCGTCGCGCCAAGGCAGAGGTCCGCCGCCACGGCCGAGGCCGAGCCGCCAGAAGATCCGCCCGGCGTCAATTCAGCATCGTCATTGCCGCGCCGCCAGGGATTCACCGCGTTGCCATAGCAGGAGGTTTCGTTGGACGAGCCCATGGCGAATTCGTCCATGTTCAGCTTGCCCAGCATGACCGCGCCTGCGTCGAAGAGCTGCGTCGTCACCGTCGATTCATACTCGGGCGTGAACCCGTTCAGAATGTTCGACGCCGCCTGAGAAGCCACGCCCTTGGTGCAGAACAGGTCCTTGATGCCCAAGGGAATACCGCACAGAGACGGCGCATCGCCCGCCTTGATCCGCGCGTCGGCGGCAGCCGCCTGTTCGCGCGCAATCTCGGGGGTCTTGTGCACAAAGGCGTTCAGCGCATCCGCGCCCTCGATGGCCGTCAGGCAGGCCTCGGTCAGTTCCGCCGAGGTCACGTCACCCTTGCGCAGCGCATCGCGCGCCTCGGCGATCTTCAATTTCGTGAGATCCGTCATTCCACCACCTTCGGCACAGCAAAGAACCCTTCGCGCGCGTCGGGCGCGTTCGACAGGATCTTGTCCTGCATGCCGCCATCGGTGACGCCATCCTTACGTCGTTTCAGGCGCATCGGCGTGACCGAAACCATGGGCTCCACTCCCTCGACGTCCACCTCGTTCAACTGCTCGATAAAGCCGAGGATATCGTTGAAGGATTGGGCCAGCGCAGGCAGATCATCCGCCTCCACCTTGATACGGGCCAGATGCGCCACGCGCGCCGCGGTCTCGATGTCGATCGACATGGGGGCCTCTTGTCTCTTGTTCTCAGGCGCAGGCTTTACCGCCCTGCCCCGCGCGCCGCAAGCACATGCCGCGTCCAGACGTGGATCATCCAGCCCAACATCGCAGCATTCAGCAGATGCCACAGGAAATGTGTGCCCATCGGGATCACAGTGCACATGGGTTCATCGATTGCGCGCGCGGTCATCGACAGCAGAAGGATCGCAACGCCAATGCCCAGCCCCCTTGCCGTTTCCGGCGCGCGATGGCGCAACAAAATGGCATAGATCGCGATCAGCAGCGGCACCGGCGCATAGCCGGCGGTCCCGCCCAACCCCGGAATCAGCCCGAACAACGGCACAGTCGCAGCGGCATAGGGAAAGAAAAGCGCCGTCAGGCCCAGCGATGACCACCGCCCCAAGCCCCAGAAATCGCGGTTCGCCGCGTAGATATAGACCAGCACATAAATCAGGATCGGCACCACGTCCGCCACCCCGGCCCAAGGCTGAGCAAAGGTGTGAAACAGGAATGACCCGCCGCCGATCACAACAAGGATCGCGCACAACACCCGTCCCAACCCGAAGGTTCCTCGCCAAAGGAACAGCGCCACCAACACGAACCCGGCATTTGTCAACGCATTCACCGGCTCGGACCAGAACTCCGGCCCCAGCCTTTCGCAATAGCCGTCGACGGCGCGTGTCCAGTCCATGTGCCTGCCAGATCCCAGTTTTCGGTTGCGACGCGGCGCGCTGGCCACGCCGCGCCTTATGGCCTTGGCAAATCATCATGCTAGGCTCTCCGCAATGCAAATCAGGGAGGACGACATGCAAATCATCTGGCTCGGCCATGGCTCATTCCGAATCGAAATCGGCGGCGAGGTGCTGCTGATCGACCCGTGGATCAATGGCAACCCGATGATGGAGGGGCAGGACAGCGCGGCCGCCATCGCGGGCGCCACCCAGATCCTCGTCACCCACGGCCATTTCGACCACACCAACGACATCGTCGACATCAGCCAGAAAACCGGCGCGCCGGTCTCGGGCATGTACGAACTGG
This sequence comes from Antarctobacter jejuensis, assembly GCF_052266595.1. NCBI lineage: Bacteria > Pseudomonadati > Pseudomonadota > Alphaproteobacteria > Rhodobacterales > Roseobacteraceae > Antarctobacter > Antarctobacter jejuensis. The sequence goes on from NZ_JBQQXJ010000001.1 coordinate 544,205, forward strand.
CGGCGGCTCTGGTGGGCATGGGCGCCAAGGAAGGCCACAGCTTTAACAAGGGCGGCACGATCTCCTTTGGCGAGGTCTCTGTCACCATGGTGCCCGCCTCGCACAGCTCTTCCATGGCCGTCGACGGCACGCCTCGCTACATGGGCATGGAAACCGGCTTCGTGATAAAGGGTGAGGGCCACACAATCTATCACTCTGGCGACACCGCCATCATGGCCGACATGGCCTGGATCGGGGCCTATTTCAAACCCGATATCGGCATCCTCTCGGCGGGCGGTTATTACACCATGGACATGAAACAGGCGGCTTGGGCGGCCTGTCAGTACTTCGACTTCAAGACCGTGATTCCCGGCCACTACCGGACCTTCCCGGGGCTGGAACAATCCGCGACAACCCTTGCCGCCGCCCTGCCCGGCGTCACTGTGATCGAACCGCAGGTCCTGCAGCCGATCACGGTCTGAGGCCCAAACCTGTTCCCCGGAGCCGCCCTCGCTGATGCCGTCAGGCGTCGGGCACCGGGGGGAGGCAAGGGGGCGCAGCCCCGCGCGTCCGCGCGGCTTGCCCTTGCCGCCCACCGGGGCCTGTCGCAGGCATCCTTCAGCGAAGGGCGGGTTCGGGGAACAGGTGCAGGCTTGTTTCCGGGTGGGACCCAAAGCCTGAAACGCGCCAACGGCGCGTCGTCAAAGGGTCGGTGGGCGGGCGATGCGGCCCAGATGGGCGCGAGTCCCGTCCCCGACCTCTCTCCGTCATGGGATCAGTGCCCCCTGCCGGTTGAAGCTGACCCTTTCAGTGGTCAGATCGTCATATACCAGTTCCACCGTGACGGTCTCGATCGACTTCAGCGGAAAGGCCCGGTACGGCAGCCCGTCGTCCGGCAACATGGCGTTCGGCGCATTGGTCTCTTCGTGGCAGTCGGGCAGCGGCCAGGGCTCCGGTTCGGCCCCGTTGATCCCCACATGCATCGCCACCAGCCCGCATCGCCAGCTCCAGATATGGGTGACGTAGACCAGATCCTGCCCGTCGAATTCACGCACGGCGATCCAGTTGGCGCGGGTCGCCGCAAGGATCGGCTTGACCTCCAGCGCGGTCAGAAATCGGCCCGTGGCGACCTGTTGTTCCGCCTCGTAGGGCGATGCCGGCTCCGGTTCGGGGTCCGGAACCGACCCGGGCGGCAAATCCTCGGCCGAGGTAAAACTGCGCGCCTCACCGCTTTCCGAGGCCGGTGGCAGCGGGGCGGCCGCGCGCTCTGACGTCTCCGCCCCGGGCGCACCGGTGGCGATGGCAATGACAAGAAGAACAAGGTCGAGCATCCGCGGCTCCCAAGAAAAAAGGTCCCGGCGCATCGCCGCTTTCGGCCCCGCGCCCGCCCGCTTATAGTGCCGCCAAGGGCAACACGGGCAGAACCACAATGGCACGCGAGGGCGACGCGGCTCAAACTGTAAATATCCTCATCGTGGCGCAGGCCGGGCGGCTGACCTATGAGGGCGTGCTCTTTGCCGCCTCGCTGGCGGCGCAGGGCGGCCCCGGGTTCCGACTGATCGTGGCGGAACCGCAGGCCGGTCCGCTCTGGCCCTCGGATCCGGCCATCCGGGACGCGGACGCGCGGGCGCTGCTGAAGGATCTCGGTGCCGAAATCCGCCCCTTCGAGAACCGCGATTTCGGTGCCAGCTATCCGCAGGGCAACAAGATCGAGGCGCTGGAGGTGCTGCCTGCAGGCGAACCCTTTGTCTTTTTCGACACCGACACGCTGATCCTCGACAGCCTGTCCCGCGTGCCCTTCGATTTCAATCGTCCCACCGCCTCCTTGCGCCGCGAGGGCACATGGCCGCAGATCGAACTCTACGGCCCCGGCTACACGCAGACCTGGAAATCGCTGTATGATCGGTTCGGACTGGATTTTGCGTCCAGCCTCGATCCGGACTGGCCCGACGAGCACTGGCGCCGCTATCTCTATTTCAATGCCGGCTTCTTCTACTACCGCTGCCCCAAGGTCTTTGGCGATCTCTTCCGGCAATACGCGGTCGAGGTGCGGGACAACCCGCCCGAGGAATTGATCTGCCAGACCCTTGATCCCTGGTTGGACCAGGTGGTGTTACCCTTGGTTATTCACGGCCTTGGCGGCGGGCGCGACGCCCTGCCCGAGGGCCTGCTGGACGGAGAGGTAACCTGCCACTACCGCCTGTTGCCCCTGCTCTATGCGCGGGAAAGCGACCGCGCGGTCGAGGTCTTGGAGGAGGTCACTGCCCCCCACAAGATCAAGAAGGTGCTGAAAGGCCACGATGCCTTTCTGCGCATGGTCTATCAGGGGCGGGGACAGAAGGTGCGCGCGCTTTTTGACCGGGACGACCTGCCGCGCAAGGAACAGGCCCTGCGCAACCAGATCAAGCGCGCAGGCTTCTGGATGCGCTGACGCATTTCCCTGCTTTTCCGGGCCGAAGCCGTGGTATGATTGGCCCGCGATCAGGACATACAGGGGCGCATCATGGACAAGGGCATCACGGTACTCGTGGGGACGACGAAGGGGCTGTTCCTGCTTCGCGCCTCCGATGGCGACCGCGAGAGGTGGCAGGTCAAGGGCCCGCTCTGTGATGGCTGGTCGATCAACCATGCCATCGGCGACGCGGGCAACGGCCACCTCTGGGCGGGCGGCGGCGGTGAATGGCACGGCGCTGGCGTCTGGCGGTCCACCGATGGCGGCGAAAGCTGGACCATGGCCAAGCTTTCAGACGGCAGCATGGATGAATGGATCCGCAATGACCCCGAAACGGCGGCGTTCTTCGGAACGGAACCCAAGCCGCCCGCCGAGTTTTCGGGCCGGGTCGAGGCGATCTGGTCGCTGGGCCGCGTGGGTGACAAGCTCTACGCCGGGGGCAAACCTGCGATCCTCTTTGTCAGCGAGGATGAGGGCGAGACATGGCGCGCGGTGGACAGCCTGACCGATCACCCCTCCGCCGACAGCTGGCAGCCCGGAGCGGCGGGGCTGACGCTGCACACCATCGTGGCGAACCCGCAGGCACCGGACAAGCTGTGGCTGGGGATTTCGGCGGCGGGGGTCTTTGCCTCCGAGGATGGCGGCGGCAGCTGGGAGCGGCGCAATCGCCTGTCCAATGCCGAGGCCTGCGCCCATCATCACCATCCCGCCGCGCCGAAGGATGGCGAGACCGGGCATTGCGTCCACAATATGGTGCGGGCCTCGGGCGATGGGGATCTGTTGTACCAGCAGAACCATCACGGGGTCTGGCGGTCATCGGACGGGGGGCGCAGCTGGGATGATATCACGGCGGGGCTGCCGTCGACCTTTGGCTTTCCCATCGCGGTGCATCCGGACAAGCCGCGCACCTTGTGGACCCTGCCTTTGAATGGCGACTCGGCCGGGCGGTATCCGCCCGAGGCCTCGGCGGCGGTCTGGCGGTCACGGGACGGGGGCGACAGCTGGGAGGCGTGCCGCGAGGGGTTGCCGCAGGAGAGCTGTTTTTTCACCGTGCTGAGGCAGGCGATGGCGGTGGATCGGGCCGAGGCACCGGGGCTGTATTTCGGGACGAATTCGGGCTCTGTCTTTGCCTCTTTCGATGAGGGGGACAGCTGGTCCGAGATTGCCCGCCACCTGCCCACGGTGCTGTGTGTGGAGACGGTGACGAGCCAGTGATCAGCCCCTCTGTCCACGCGTGGACAGGTTAGGGGGAATGCAGGATCAAGGGGTTACAAGGACGGTTTTACCTTTGGGTAACGAATACCCGGTCCGGGCGCAGTGTCAGGACCGGGTTATTCCGCCTCACTTCAGGGTATAGCAGGCCGGATCCGAGGCGCAGCGCCCGATGGCCCCACGCAAGGCGGGCGTCTTGCCGTCCTTGAACCAGTCGAAGTTCACCGGGATAAGGTCCTTGGACCGCAGATGTTCGACGTAGAGCATGTAGACATCCTGATCAAAGGCCAGATTGTACAAGTCCACATCCGAAAGCCTGTCGTAATCCGCCAGCCAGACCTGTTCAGCCTCGGCCATCCGGCCAAGCCCGGCGAGGGAAAGGCCAAGGTAGAATTCGGCAAAGGGGTCATTGTTCTTCTGGAGTCTTGGAATATAGAAAAGCGCCTCCTCATGCTCGTCAGCCATCAACAGAAGCAGGACATACCATCTGCCGGCGTCAGAGAGCGAATAGCCGGAAAACCGCAAATACGCTCGATAGTCTTCCAGCGCTTGTCGCGGATTGTCCAGGTAGTAGTACCCATTGGAGCGCTTTTCGTATGCCTTTGCAGCTTCATGATTGAGGAGCCAACCCGTTGAGATCGCCCGGGTGCAAGCCACGAGTTCCAAATCATGATCCCAGGTCCCGCTGCATTCGTCCAGAGCGGCCTTGGCGCTGTCGCGGCGGGCCTTGTCGAAATAGAGCGGACCTTTGGGAGGTGGAGGGTGGGTCCTGTAGGAGAAGCCAGGAATTTCGGAAAACGAATAGTAGTCGAAGCTTCCGGAAAGCACGCAATCCCCGGCTGTGGCGCAGTCGGTCAAGGCTTGGCGCGACTCCGGACCGAATTTGCCGTCGAAACCGCCGGTGTAATGACCCGCAGACTTAAGAAACCTCTGCAAGTCGCTGGCGATGGCGGCGCGGATTTGCGAATTTTCGTCAGCGTTTTCGTCAGCGAAGGCAATGTACCAGACCTCTGCGGCCTCTTCCGCCCGGCCAAGTCGTGCAAGCGTATTGCCGCGCGAAATTTCGCTTTGAACCCTGATAAAATTGGACCCCCAATTTTTTCTCAATGCGGAAACGGCCTCGAAATCCACAAGCGCCCCTGCGAAATCGCCTTTGCGGTAACGCACCACTGCCCGATTCACGAACAGGCTGGAATCGGGCGGAACCAGCGCGATGGCGCGGGTCATGGCAGCGTCGGCCTCGTCGAAGTCGCCAATATCCAGGTATTGCCGCGCAAGCAGGTTTTCGATTTCCGAACGCTCGGCACTGTCGAAATCACCCTCTTGCAACATGGCAAGGCAGAGGTGGATATTCATCTCGGGCTGACCCTGATTGCAAGGACCCTCTCCATCCGGCTCGCCCAGCGTCATCAGCAGGCTGGTGGCAGCGGCACCCCGGCTGAGATCCAGCGGCACATCCGCCACCGGCACCGGCAGCAGGCGCGGCGGGGCGTCTGCGCCGGGCGGCAGGCACTCGGCGTCATAGCTGCATTGCTGCACGGCGATGCGGGTCAACGCGGTATAGCGCCCGTCGATGGCCTGTTGAAAATGGCCCTGCCGTGCCAGCGCCTCTTGCCAGAGGCGGATGCGGGCCGCATCGGCGGCATCGTCCGACAGCAGGTCATCCCAGACCTGGAAAGCCGTGTTCACCTTGCCCGCACCACGGTCGGCCATGCCCAGACGGACGATCAGCCGTTCGGGCGGCGCGGATGTGGCGGCGATGGCGGCGCGCAGCAGGTCGGCCGCCGCCTCATGCTGGTCCAGCGCGATCAGCGCCAGCGCGCGGTTTTCCACAAAGGCCGGCGTGTCCGGCATCTGGGTCAGCGCCTCCTGAAAGGCCTCATCCGCGGCAAAAGCATCGCCGGTTTCAAGAAAACCCGCGCCGATGGCGTTTTGCAGGGCCGCCTCCTGTGTCGTGTCCCAACCACCCGCGGCCAGCGCTGCCCGGCAGACGCGCAGGATCTGGTCCCAGCCTTCGGCTTCGGTGCAGGGGCGCGCGGCTTCTTGCGCCACGGGTGTGACCGGCGTCGGGTTCTTGTCCTTGGCGGCATTGGCGGTGAGCGCCGCAAGCTGGCTGTCGGCCCGCTGGACGGTAGCGCAATCGGCATAGGCCCGCAGGTGCAGGCGCAGCGCCCCGGCGTCGGTCGCACCGATCCGCGCCAGATGCGGCTCTGCCCCGGCGCAAGGGGTCGCCCGGTTAAGGCCAAGGTCCGTCATTTCGCCGCTGTCAAAGACATACATGCTGTTGGCCGGGGTCAGCAGCATCTTGTTCACCACCGCGCCGTTGACGCCGAAATCGTCAAATGCGCTCATTATGTCGGCAAGTGCAACCTGCCCAGCGCGCAGGCTGTCGCTGTTCGAGGCCAGCTGATGGACACCCAGTTCGCCCTGTGCCGACCTGTCGACCCCGGCCAGAAACAGGTAGGAACAGGCGGAATGACAGACCGCTCCATCTGGGATCACGGTGCGCAGCCCGGCCTCGCGCACCGCATAGGCCATGGTCAGCGCCGAATGGACCTAGCCGCCGCGGCTGGACAGGTGGATTTCGGTGATCTGCGGAAAGCGTTTCAGCGCCCGGTCCAACATGACCGGCGTGCGGATGGTGATGTCGCCGTCGAGGCTAAGCACTTGCGGCCTGTCGGTGTCATGGACTAGCGGGTGGAAGTCGTCGATGCGTTCGGCGGCGGCCAGCGTCGGGACAAACATCAGGCCAAAACAGGCGACGCGGATCGCTGATTGAAATGCGGTCATCGGAACAATCTCCTCTGAAACGCCCACGCTGCGGCATGAGCGACGTCAGGTCAAGTCTGTGACCGGCCAAGGGCCAAGGCCTCAGATCCGCATGCGGGGCACGTCATTCGGGTCCAGCCGGAGGTCGATCAGCACGGGTTTGGTCCGCGTGTCCAGCGCGGAGAGCGCCAGTTCCAGCTCGTCAGAGGAGCGCACCTCTATCCCCTGCCCGCCTAGCGCGGTGGCGACCTCTGCAAAGGAGGGCCAGTCGAATTCCGTCAGGCTGGGGTCCATCTTGCGGTCGAGAAACTGGATGTGTTCGGCGCCATAGGCAGAGTCGTTGGCGACGATCACGATCAGGTCCAGCCCCAGCCGCACGGCGGTGTTGAATTCATTGATGCCGCCCATCATGAAACCGCCGTCGCCGGTGAACATGACCACCGGGCGGTCGGGGGCGGCAAGGCCCGCGCCAATGGCCTCTTGCAGACCCAGACCGATGGAACCGAAATTCGCGGTGACGACGAAAGAGCGCGGATCGGGGGCAGAGATGCGGCACCACACCTCTGTCATGAAGCGGCCGCCGTCGGTCACCAGCACGCGGTCCTGAGGCAGCGCCTGTTCCAGCCGGTCAAGCGCGTGCACATAGTTGACGCAGCCGATTGCGGTGCGGTCGCTGCCAAGCGGATGCGCGGTCAGGGCCACGCCGTCCAGTTCACGCGTAAAGCCGCTGCCGGGGATTTCCGCCTCATCCAGCCAGTAGAGGATGGTTTCGGCGGTCAGGCCCGCGTCTGCCACAAGGGCCGCGTCGGGGTGAATGCTGCCGCCGATGGCGGTGGCCTCGATATCGACCTGAACGATGCGCTTGTCCTTCATCAGCTTGCCGCGATCGGAGGTGAAATCATGCAGGCCGGTGCCGAAACAGACGATGCAGTCGGACTGCGCGATCAGGTCATAGGCGGCGGGGGTCGAGAGCGTGCCGAAAATGTCCATGTTGTAGGGGTGGTCGCGGAACAGGCCCTTGGCCTTGAGCGTGGTGGCAAGCGGCGCCTCCAGCCGGTCGGCGAGGCGGATCAGGGCGTCGCGGGCGTTCACCGCGCCGCCCCCGGCAAGGATGATCGGACGGCGGGCCGAGGCGATCATGCCGATGGCCTGATCCAGCGTGTCGCCCTCTGCCACGCCGCCCGGCGCGGTGAAGACATCCAGCGGGCGGCAGTCGTGTTCCACCTCCTGCCACATGAAATCGGCGGGCATGTTCAACACGATGGGGCGGCGTTCGACCTGTGCGCGGTAAAAGGCGCGGGCCACGTCGGCCCCGACGGTGCCCGGCGCGCGGACCTGCACGAATCCCGCGCCGGTGGATTTCACCAGTTCGCGCTGGTCGATGCCCTGCAGGTGGCGCGGGTTGGCGACCGGCGTGTCGCCCGCCATCAGCACCATCGGAATGTGGCCGCGCACGCCCTCTGTCAGGGCGGTGGTGCAGTTTGTCAGCGCGGGCCCGTGGGTGACGGTGGCCACGCCGACCTTGCCCGCCACATGGGCGTAGGCCAGGGCCATCAGGACCGAGCTGCCCTCATGCGCGGCCGGGACAAAGCGCCCGCCGCAGTCGCGCACGAAACTGTCCACCATGAAGAGATTGGCATCCCCCATCAGGCCGAACATCGTGTCGGTCCCGTGGTCGTGTACGGCGCGGGCAAGGGATTGGTAGACGTGAAACGGGCTGGGCATGCGGGGCTCCTGTGGCGGCGTTGCGTCATGCATAGCCGATCCGGGATGCGATTTTTGCGCAAATATGGAGAGACTTCAGGATTTGACGCGCAGGATTTGCGGGATTTGCCGTGATGATGCGGGGATCACGCGCATAGGTGCTGTAACCGCATCGCGCCTGACCGGATTACCTTCGGTAAACTGAATGTCACGCGCGCCGCCTGCCCGCTCTGGCCCCTGTTGCGCCAATCGCCTACTCCTATGGCCAGAACAACCCAGGGAGACCCGACCATGAACCAGGAAGAGCCCAGCTACGGCTTTGACACCCTCCAGATCCACGCAGGCGCGCGGCCCGACCCGGCCACCGGCGCGCGGCAGGTGCCGATCTACCAGACCACGGCCTATGTGTTCCGCGATGCCGAACATGCGGCGGCTTTGTTCAACCTTCAGGAAGTGGGTTACATCTATTCGCGCCTGACCAACCCCACGGTTGCCGCCCTGCAGGAACGGGTTGCGGTGCTGGAAGGCGGCGTTGGCGCGGTCTGCTGTTCCTCAGGGCACGCGGCGCAGATCATGGCGCTGTTCCCGCTGATGGCGCCGGGCCGCAACGTGGTGGTGTCGACGCGGCTGTACGGCGGGTCGATCACCCAGTTCAGCCAGACGATCAAGCGCTTTGGCTGGTCCGCGAAATTCGTCGACACCGATGATCTGGCGGCGGTCGAGGCGGCGATTGACGACGACACCCGTGCGCTGTTCTGCGAGAGCGTGGCCAACCCGGGCGGCTATGTCAGCGACATTCAGGCGCTGGCGGCGATTGCCGACAAGGCGGGCCTGCCGCTGATCGTCGACAACACCTCGGCCACGCCCTATCTGTGCCGCCCGATCGAACATGGCGCGACGCTGGTGGTGCATTCGATGACCAAGTACCTGACCGGCAACGGCACCGTGACCGGCGGCGTGGTGGTGGATTCGGGCAAGTTCGACTGGTCCGCCAGCGACAAGTTCCCCTCCCTGTCGGAGCCGGAACCGGCCTATCACGGGCTGAAATTCCACGAGACGTTCGGCCCGCTGGCGTTCACGTTCCACGGCATCGCCATCGGTCTGCGTGACCTTGGCATGACGCTGAACCCGCAGGCGGCGCATTACACGCTGATGGGGATCGAGACGCTGAGCCTGCGGATGCAGCGCCACGTCGAGAACGCGACCAAGATCGCCGAGTGGCTGGAAACCCATGACGCGGTTGAGGCGGTGACCTATGCCGGGCTGAAGTCGTCCCCCTACCGGGAACGGGCCGAGCGGATCTGCCCCAAAGGCACCGGCGGGCTGTTCACCGTGGCGCTGAAGGGCGGCTATGACGCCTGCATCCGCTTTGTGGACTCGCTGGAGATCTTTTCCCACGTGGCGAACCTTGGCGATACGCGCAGCCTGGTGATCCACTCGGCCTCGACCACGCACCGCCAGCTGACCGAGGAACAGCAGGTCGCGGCGGGCGCGGCGCCGAACGTGGTGCGGATTTCCATCGGGATCGAGGATGCGGACGACCTGATCGCCGATCTGAACCAGGCGCTGAACAAGGCCGGGTCGTAACACCGGCCCCCGCAAGAACCAGACGGCGCGGCGAGCCAATCGCCGCGCCGTTTTGCTTTCGTGGGGTCAGTCGCCGATGGCAAAAACCATCGTGACCTCGGCCCGCACCTCGATTTCCCCGGCGGCGACGGGAACGTCGCGGGCGGCGGGGGACTCTTCGACGACAATCATCGGTTCGGCCTGAACGATGGAGCGCACCAGCGGTTCCGCCGAATCCTTGATCGACAGGATCGCGCCCAGCGGCATGCCTGCCGCCTCGGCATAGAGCGCGGCCTTGGCCTGTGCGTCGGCCACCGCGCGGCGGCGGGCCTCATCCTCGACCTCACGCGGGTGTTGCAGACCGAAGGAGAGGTCCTGCAAATCGTTGGCCCCGTCATCCAGCACGGCAGAGAGCAATTCACCGATCCGGTCCAGATCGCGGACCCGCACGCTGACGGAATTGGTGGCATAGTAGCCGATGAAGATCTCCTGCTCCGTGTCGCGGTCCCAGCGGGTCTGTTCGTTGACGCGCAGCTGCCTTGTCTGGATATCGCGCGCCTCGACGTTCAGCGATGCCAGCCGGGCGAGAATCGCATCCACCGCTTCGGAGGTGGCGTTCATCGCCTCGATGGCGGTGTCGCCGCGCCCACTGGCCCCCAGAGAGAGCGTTGCGAGGTCGGGAACGGCAGCCACACGCGCCTCACCCGAGACGGTCAGCCGGCCTTCGGCCAAGGCCGCAAGGGGCAGCGCGCAGAGAGTCGCGATCAAAAATATCAAAATCCGCATGAAAGGCCTCACAAAATTTCAGTTTTCCATCTTGACTGTCCACTGAAGCGGGCCAATCGGCAAGTCTGCAACGCAGCTTTCTTTTCTTCGGCAAAGAGTTGCCTTATAATATTGACAGACTGCGTAAGGACTCCCGCAGACCCGGCAGGACTGATAAGAACCGCCCCATGATACCTAATTTTGCGCTTGCACTGTCGTTTGAAGGCATCTCTCTGCTCCGGCGGATGGGCCCCAACTGGGCCCGGCTGGACGAGGTTTCGCTGGACCACGCGGATTTCGATTCCGCCGTCATCGCCCTGCGGGACTTTGCCGAGAGTCTGGATCCGACCGGCGCACAAGTCGCGCTGATCATTCCCAACGAACAGATCCGTTATCTGGATCAGCCCGATCTGGGAGGCGAGGACAGCGCCCGCGACGTGGCGATCCGTGCCTCTTTGGACGGGGCGACGCCCTACCGCGTGGATGAGTTGCACTGGGATCACGTGGTGTCCGGCGGGCGGCTGATGATCGCCGCCGTGGCGCAGGAAACGCTGGACGAGGCGCGCAGCTTTGCCGTGGAACACGGGTTCAAGCCGGTCTGCTATCTGGCGCGGGCGGCTGATGGTGCCTTTGACGGGGCGGTGTTCTTTGGCAAGGCCGAAGGGTGGACCCGTGCCGTGTCGCGCCCCGCGCGGGCGATCGAGATCGTGGCTGCCAACAAGGCGGCGCTGGCCCCGCTGCCGAAACCCGAAGTGCAGGAACCGGAATACACCCCGGAGCCGGAACCGGAGGCGGTGACGCCGCCAGCGGAAGAGCCCACCGAAGCGAAAGCCGAACCTGCGCCCGATGAGGCACCGGAGGAGACACGCCCCGCCGCCGAAGCGGTCGAGGCACCTGCGGCGCAAGAGCCAGAGCCGCCGGTCGCGGCCCCCGTGGCCGAGACACCGCCAGAGCCCGAACCGAAACCGGACGCGCGGCCCACTGTGGCAGAGCAGTCGGCGGATACGCCAAAGGCGGAGCCTGTGACGCCTGCGCCCTCTGCGCCTGCGGCTACGGTTGCGCCGACAGAGGCGCCGAAATCAGAGACTCCGAAATCCCCCATCGAAGCGGCGATTGCCGCGCGCAAACCGGTCGCCCCGACACCCGAGGCGCCCAAGGTCGCGGCGCCTAAGCTCGAGGCCCCAACGACAGCCGTGCCCCCCGCACCTGCCCCGCTGGCCGCGCCTGCCGCCGCTCCTTTGGCCTTCTCTTCGATCCGCGCCGCCCGTGGCGCGCCACAACATTCTGACGCGCCCGCGCTTGGCTCTGCCCTGCCGGAAGATATCGCGCCGCGCTTTACCCCCGTGGCCCCGGCCACCGCGCCCGAACCGGAACAGACCGCAGAGCCGAAGCAGGAAGGGACGGGCTTTTTCGCGCGGCCTACCGCCTCGGCCCTGCTGGCCGAAGCTGCCGCTGCGGCGGATGCCGCCGAAGGCAAGGCTGCGGCAAAGCCGGCTGCAAAACCCGATGCCAAGACGAAGCCGGCTGCATCGAAGGCACCGCTGAAAGCCTCGGCGAAATCCGACGCCGCGCCAAAGCCGCTGACCGCGAACGCGCCGAAACTGCCGCCCAAATCCCGCAAGGCCCCGGCCCCGGAAAAGGGCGCGGCCGCGGTGCTGCCGCCCAAGCTGGCCAGCAAGCTGAAAGCCAAGCCCGGTGTGAAATCCATTCCCAAGGCGCCGACGCGGGCAGCCGCCCTTGCAGCGGCCCCTGCTCTGGATCGCGCCGACGTGCCGGACAGTCCGGTTGCGGCCCGCAGCGCGCCGAAAAAGGCCAAAACCGGCGCGGGCGGCCCCAACCCGCTGGCCAAGCTGGCAGCCCTGCGCGGACCGCGCACGGCCCTGCCCGCCGGACAGGTTGCGGCGGCGGGTGCAGCGGCCCTGCCCGCAGGCGGAACGGCTTTCAACAACAATGCGGAACGCGACCGCATGACGATCTTCGGCGCGCGGGATCGCGAGGTGGTCGGCGGCAAGCCGCGCTTCCTCGGTCTGATGCTTGTGACGCTGCTGCTGTTGTTCCTTGCCGGTGTCGCGGCATGGGCCTCGGTCTTTCTGGATGACAAGCTGGCGCGCCTGTTCCGGGGCGGCGATCCGTCGCCTGTGGTCGCCTCCTTGCCCGCCGGGGATCCAGCGCCCGAGCCCGCCGGATCCGAAGGCGTGGTTCTGGAAAGCGCAACGCCGGACGCCGGGCTGACGGTGACGACCGGCACCGCCGGGGCCGCCCCCGATGGCACAACCCGCCCGGTGGCGCGGCCCGGGTCCGGGGTGCAGCTCGCCACTTTCGAGGCCCAGGATGACCAGCTGGACAATGGCCCGGCGCCGCTGGCCGTGCCGCTGGCGCCGCGCACCTTGTCACCCGAGGAGGCCTCTGTCAGCTATGCTGCCACGGGCATCTGGCAACGCTCGCCCGGTGCGCCGATGACCCCGCCCGAAGACGGCGTTCAGGACATCTATGTCGCCTCCATCGATCCCAATATCCAGATTTTCGACGCGGTGGCGCTGCCGGATTCGGCGCGGCTCTCGCCCGGGTTCTCGGTGGAAGATCCCGGATTGCCGCCGCCCCCGGACCTGTCGTTCGATTTCGACGAGCGCAACCTGATCCGCGCCACGCCCGAAGGCGCGCTAAGCCCGGACGGGTTGCGGATCTTTACCGGGCGCCCGCCGGTCATCCCGCCATTGCGCGGCGATTCCGGCGCGGGCCCTGCGCCCGATCCCGTGGCGCAACCGGACAGCGTTCAACTGGCGGCGCTGGCGCGGGTGCGGCCCAATGCCCGGCCCGAAGACGTCATCGAACAACGAGAGCGGGTGCAACTGGGCGGGATATCCCGCGCGGAACTGGCCCGTTTCCGCCCGGCGATGCGCCCGCAGACCGTGCAGGAGCGCGCCGAGATCGAGTCGCCCGAGGCCACGGAACAGGCGGTCAAGGCGTCGCTGGTGCCGGTGGGCCGCCCGCGCAACATGGCCGCCATCGTGGAACAGGCGGACAAGCGGCCCGATCCGCAGCCGGTGCAGACCGCCGCCATCGCGCCGCGCACGGTCCAGCCCAACCTGCCCTCCAGCGCAAGCGTCGCCCGCTCGGCGACGCTGGAGAATGCGATCAACCTGAACCGGATCAACCTGATCGGCGTCTACGGCACACCCAACAACCGCCGCGCGCTGGTGCGTTTGCCGAACGGCAAGTATCAGAAGGTCAAGGTCGGGGACCGGCTGGACGGCGGACGGGTCTCTGCCATCGGGGATGGCGACCTGCGCTACAAGAAGGGCAGCCGGGACGTGGTGCTGAAGATGCCGCGCAGCTGAGCGCAAAAGACCCCGACTCTATCACTTTCTGTAAGCCCCGCTCTCTGGCGGGGCTTTTTGCGTCAATGACCTCCGGCGGACAGACGGGTTTTGCGGATCCCCTGCGAACATGCGATGTTTCGTGCAAATTCCACGCACAAAGGCGCCAAATCATGCCGGACCGACGCACATCCCTCGACGCCACCGACAGTGCCCTTTTGGACGCTGTGCAACGTGACGGTCAGGCCACGGCGCAAAACCTTGGCGAGGCGCTGAACCTGTCTCCCAGTCAGGCGGGCCGCCGCCGTCAGCGGCTGGAAGACGCCGGGATCATCCGGGGCTACAGCGCGCGTCTGGATCCGGAAAAGCTGGGCCTTGATGTGCAGGCCTTTGTGCAGGTGCAACTGGCACGGCATGGGGCCGAGGAAGGCCGCGAATTCGCCCGCCTGCTGCGCACCCGCCGCGAGATCGTCTCGGCCTGGACGATGACGGGGGAAGCCGACTACCTGCTGCGGATCTATTGCCCCGACCTGCCCGCGCTCAACCGTCTGATCCAGGAGGTGCTGCTGGCGCACCCCGTGGTGGCCCGCGTGCACAGCCAGATCGTCATGGACCAACCCAAGGCCGACGCGCCTTTGCCGGTGGGGTAAGGGGCGCTGCCCGCCTTTTTCTGCGCCTGTCGAGCGCACGGCCCGAAGTCGATCAGCAAGCCCGGGTGGCGTGCTCAGAATGGCACATCGTCCGCCGTATGGATGAACCGCGCGACGACCTTTTTGGTCCCCGCCTTTTCAAAGGCGATTTCCAGCTTGTCGCCTTCGATGCCGATGATCGCGCCATAGCCGAATTTCTGGTGGAATACGCGATCGCCAACCGTATGGGCCGACACGGCCTCTAGGTCGATCACTTGCGTCCGGCTTTCGCTCGGTTGGCTGACCGGGCGGTGGCCCTGTCGTTCCTGCAAGCGTTTCCAACCGGGCGAGTTGTAGACATTGGCCTCTGCCGCGCGGGTTTCCAGCGTGGATTTCACGCCGCCCATGCCCGCGCTGGCCGAGGCCCCGTAACCGCCGCCATAGAGCCCCGGGGGCGTCAGGACCTCGACGTGATCCTCTGGCAGTTCATCGACGAAACGGGAGGGCATCTGCGACTGCCACTGGCCGAACACCCGCCGGTTGCCCGCAAAACTGATGGTGCAGACCTCTTCGGCGCGGGTGATGCCGACGTAGGCCAGCCGCCGTTCTTCTTCCAATCCCTTGACGCCGCTTTCGTCCATCGAGCGTTGCGAGGGGAACAGCCCGTCCTCCCAGCCCGGCAGGAAGACCACGGGGAATTCCAGCCCCTTGGCCGCGTGCAGCGTCATGATCGAGACCTTGGCGCCGCTGTCGTCGGATTCGTTGTCCATGACGAGTGCGACATGTTCCAGGAACCCCTGCAGGTTTTCAAAGCTTTCCAGTGCCTTGACCAGTTCCTTGAGGTTTTCCAGACGGCCCGGCGCCTCTGGCGTCTTGTCGTTCTGCCACATCCCGGTGTAGCCGGAATCGTCAAGGATGAGCTGAGCGAACAAAACATGATTGCCATTGAGAACCTCGATTCTCGTCTTGCAGACATCAATCTGCGACTCGAAAGGGGCACGGAGATCTGGGTCGACAACCCCGACCATCTCGGATTTCAAGTCAGCTATTCTGCCATGGATGCGGTTAATCTCGTCCTTGTTTCCCACATTTCTTGATAGAAACGACCAATCATTCATACGAGCGACAAAGTGCGCCAATTGCTTAAGGCCTTTGGCACCGATTGCGCGCTGTTCAACCGTCCGCGCCGCGCCATCCAAGAGGCTGACGCCGTTTTCGCGGGCGATGCGCTGGATGGTCTGCTGCGCCTTGTCGCCAAGGCCACGTTTGGGCGTGTTGACGACCCGCTCGAAGGCCAGATCGTCCTCAGGCGAGACCACGAGGCGGAAATAGGCCATGGCATCGCGGATCTCCATCCGCTCATAGAAACGCGGGCCGCCGATCACGCGATAGGGCAGACCGATGGTCAGGAACCGATCCTCGAAGGCGCGCATCTGGTGCGAGGCGCGCACGAGGATCGCCATCTCATCAAGGCTGTAGGGCCGCATTCCGCGCGTGCCGCCCTGCATCGATTCGATTTCCTCACCGATCCAGCGCGCCTCTTCCTCACCGTCCCAGTGGCCGATCAGACGGACCTTTTCGCCCGCCTCCGCCTCTGTCCACAACTCCTTGCCCAGTCGGCCGGTGTTGCCACGGATCACGTTGGAGGCGGCGGCGAGGATATGCGGGGTGGAGCGGTAGTTCTGTTCCAGCCGCACCACCTGCGCGCCGGGAAAGTCCTTTTCGAACCGCAGGATATTGCCCACCTCGGCGCCGCGCCAGCCATAGATGGACTGATCGTCGTCGCCCACGCAGCAGATATTCTTGTGCGCGGAGGCCAGCAGGCGCAGCCAGAGATACTGCGCCACGTTGGTATCCTGATATTCGTCCACAAGGATGTAGCGGAACCAGCGCTGATATTGCTCAAGCACATCCGGATGCGTCTGAAAGATCGTCACCATGTGTAGCAAGAGGTCGCCGAAGTCGGTGGCGTTCAGTTCTTTCAGCCGCTGTTGGTACTGGGCATAAAGCTCCGGCCCGCGATTGTTGTAGGCGCTGCCGTCCGAGGCGGGCACCTTGTCCGGGGTCAGGGCACGGTTCTTCCAGCCGTCGATGATGTTGGCCAGTTGCCGCGCGGGCCAGCGTTTGTCGTCGATCCCCGCCGCCTGAACCAGTTGCTTGAGCAGGCGCAGCTGATCGTCGGTGTCGAGAATCGTGAAGTTCGATTTCAGGCCGACCAGTTCGGCATGGCGGCGCAGCAGTTTTGCCGACAAAGAATGGAATGTTCCCATCCATCTAACAGGTTCGCGAATTTCAAAGGGTGTCTTTTCCAGGCGGTTCTTCATCTGGCGCGCGGCTTTGTTGGTGAAGGTCACCGCAAGAATATGATGCGCTGATGCCCTCCCCATTGTTATCAAATGGGCAATTCGCGCCATCAGCGCTTTGGTCTTGCCCGTCCCGGCCCCGGCCAGCATCAGCACCGGGCCATCCAGCGCCTCGACCGCCTGCCGCTGGGCCGGGTTCAATTCGTCCAGATAGGGAGCGGGACGCGCCGCCATGGCGCGCGCCGACAGGGAGGACGCCTCGAAGGCGTCGAATTCATCGAAACTGCTCATGGTGGCAATCTAGCGCCATCGGCCTGTCAGGGAAAGACGTGTTCGCCTTGTGTTCGCAAAATGGCCCAGACCATTTGCGGGAATCTTCAAGGTTTGACACCCGCTATGCGGGCATTTGTGATATCCTGCCCGTGGCCGGAAAATTTTAGCGGCCGTCTGCCTTATTTGCTGGAGACCTTGAACAATGACCAAAGCACTTTCCGAAATCTATGAATACGGGCGCAGGCTGGACACGGCTGAGCGCGGGGATGATCGCCTTGGCCCGCTGATGCGGCTGCCCGGCACCTGGATCAACAAGCGGGACGATGGCCGTCCCACCGGTGTTGAGGGGCGCGGCTGGAACATGATCGCCCTGCCCTTCGTTCACGATGGCCCGGGACCGAATTACCGGATGCTGGTGAACCAGTACAACGAGACGCTGTCGTTCGATCAGATCGACGGTCCGGTGCCCAACCGGGGGATCGACCTGCAAGTTCCCGAGAACACGGATCAGTCCATCTTTGCGCTGGATTACACCCAGGCCATTTCACAGATTGCCGTGGATGATTTCCCGCAAACCGACGAGACGATCCAGGGCCCGGTGGGCGGCGGCATCCATCACGAACCGGGGTTCCTGATGTATATCCACGACCGGCGCACCGACGATCTGGACATCGTGCGCCTGTCGACAATTCCGCATGGCGATTCGGTCACGGCGATGGGCCGCTCGTGCAGTTTCGACGGTCCGCCCACGGTCCCCGCTCTGGACGCATTGCCGATCGGCGCGACGCAGGATCTGACCAGCCCCTATCTGACGCCCTATGCCAAATTCGCCGGGCCGAACAAGTTCCTTGGTCTTTTCGACGTCGTGAAACCGCATGAGTTGTTGCAGGCGGGGGTGAATGCGCTGGACGTCAAGCGCACCACCGAGTTGCACTTTGACACCGCGCTTTCCACCGGCGGGATCGTGAACATTCCCTTCGTGGTCAAGCAGGCCAATGCGACGGAACTGAAGGCAACCTTCTGGATCATGGAGCTCAATTCGCACCCGCACGGGGCGAAGTGGGCGATGAGCTATGCCCAGGTCGTGTTCCTGGAGTTCTTTCCGCGTTTCGGCAATCAGCCGGGGCTGATCATCTGGCCCCACGTCAGCATCAACACGATGATTCTGGACGAGGATGTGCCGCGCGACATCTACCGGCTCGAAGGGATGCCCGGGGTCTGAGGAGGACGCCTGCCGCCTTGAAGGGCGGCAGGCCAGTCATTGCCGACAAGAGGCGCGCCTCAGGCCAGCACGGCCTCGACCGCCGGAAGCGCGGGTTTGCGCCGCGTGGAGGTGAAGACCGGCAGGGGCAAGCGCGGCTCCTTTGGTTTGGCAGCGTGGTCGGCGGTGACCGGCGTCAGACGGCAGGCCGCGCGCCCGGCCAGTGAGGCCTGCGCCATGCGTGCCACGATGCGCGGCGACACGCAGTCCCCGAGGACACAATGCAACGAGGTCACGGCGTCACAGTAGAGATCCGTGGTGACGTCCAGATCGCGCGCCATCATGAGCGTCACAAGGCGGGGGTTACGGCGTTCGGCAAGCGCTGTCAGGTGTACGATCTGTTCCGGGCCGCATTCGGCATCCAGTACCAGCAGATCCACCACCGCGCGTTTCAGGCAGGTTTCGGCGACCGCCATGCTGCCGGAGCCGGTGACATGTATCCCCGCTTCCAGAAAGGCGATCTGAATCCGCTCAAGGCGTCCGGCATCAAGGTCGACGATCATCGCGTGCATGGGCTGTCCTTTCATCTCGACTGCCGCCAAGCTGCGCCAAGGCATTTAAAATATGCTGAAGATTTGAGGAGAAAGCGCGACAAGGCCGTGAGGGGCCGGAATGGGCGCGGGCGAATCCGAAATAGGCTTACGAGTCATCCGCCCGCTCCAGATGATGTCCCAGCTGATGGTGTAGCTCACGACGGGCCTCGCGCTCACCGGCGAGCCGAGCTTGTCAGTCGCGCTGCGCCGCAGGCAGGCTGACCACGACATGGTCGCACACTGGCGCGAGGGTTTCCAGCGTCAGGTATCGACCACGCAGCACCGTCCACTCCTCTGTCTGCTCCATCAGGATCGGGCCAACGAGACGGCGGATGGATGCCTCGTTCGGAAAGATGCCCACGACGTCGGTGCGCCGCTTGATTTCGCCGTTCAGGCGCTCGATGGGGTTCGTGCTGTGTAGCTTGGTGCGGTGTTGCTGGGGAAAGGTCATGTAGGCGAGGACGTCTTCTTCCGCCCCGTCCATCAATGTGGCGAGCTTGGGCAGCTTCGGGCGCATCTGATCTGCGACCTGGCGCCATTGCGCTTTGGCCGCCGCGTGGTCGGGCTGGGCAAAGGCTGTTGCGATGAAGGCAGACACCACCCGACGGCTGCTCTTGCCTGCATGGGCCAGGGCGTTGCGCTGGAAGTGAACCCGGCACCGCTGCCAGGTCGTCGACAGGACGCGGGCGGTGGCGGCCTTGATGCCTTCGTGCGCGTCCGAGATGACCAGCTTCACGCCCGTGAGGCCGCGCCGGACGAGGTCGCGCAGGAACTCGGTCCAGAAGGGCTCGGCTTCCGATGCGCCAATGGCCATGCCAAGCACCTCTCGCCTGCCGTCCATGTTGACGCCGACGGCGATCGTGACCGCGACACTGACGATGCGACCGCCCTGGCGCACCTTCAGGTAGGTCG